>CANPWL010000012.1 GCA_947584375.1 uncultured Clostridia bacterium
GAGGTGGTAAGCAAATTATTCTTTTGGCAGAGCATAGCAGACGCTTTGCTTAGATTTACATCCCAAGTCTGCAAATGAAAAACTTAAAATCAGGAAAATATTTAGGAGGAAAGAAAAAATGAAGATTAAAAAACTTTTGTCACTGTTAGCGGCAGTCACAGTGGCAGTAACAGCGTTTACGGGCGCAATGAGTGTATCGGCTGTTGAGGCGGATGGAAAAATAGGTGACAATTTAACTTGGACGCTTGATTCAGACGGCAAGCTTACAATATCGGGCGAGGGAGAAATGGCTTCGCCTGAGGTTATAGATGTGACACAGGTTAATGGTTTTAGTTCTACAGGTAAGGCTGGTCTAGAAAAGGCATTAGAAACACAACTGAAGGATTATACGGAAATTTATACATATAAAGAACATATGGAGGAAATTAAAGAGGTAGTAATAGGAGAAGGAGTAACATCAATAGGGTTTGCTGCATTTTATAAAATGCCTAATCTTGAAACGGTGGTATTACCTTCTACTATTTCGGAGTTTAAAGGTATAGGATATTCATGTCAAGTTAATTCTACTGATTCACATGGTCATAGTCCTTTAGATGCATATGCAAGTATGGCATTTGCAGAGTGTACAAAGCTTAAAAATCTTACATTAACTGAGGGAATGACAGCTATAGGCTCTATTGCATTTTATGGCTGTACAGCTTTAGAAAGCGTAAGAATTCCGTCAACAATCTTACCTGAAGATGATGATAATAAGTATGCTGATTATTATGAAGGTGATTATTATGAAGGTGGTAGTACTTTAAAAGCTAATTTTGGTTGGGGTCCATATTCATTTACTGGTTGTACATCATTAAAAGATATTACACTTCCTGAGGGGTTAAATAACATCGGTGGTTGTGCTTTTGAGAATACTGCAGTAGAAAATGTTGTTATTCCGTCAACTATTGAAACATGGGTTAGGACAGATACAAATAATATACCTATACCACCGGAAGCTCTTAATGGAGTTACCAGCCATAGTGAAATACATAGTAGTGCATTTGCAAATTGTAAAAATCTATCATCAGTAACATTTTCAGATGGTGTAAAAGTAGTCGGAGAACTAGCATTTTGGGGTTGTCCTAAATTAACAAGGATAGCTATACCCAAATCAGTTGCAGAAATGGACTATTCTTTTCAATACTGTACATCGCTTGAAGAGGTATATATAGGAGATGGTGTCCAGATAAGTAACAATAAATATTTTGACAAAGCTTTTGAATATTGCACAAACCTTAAAAAGATAGAGATACCAGAGGGTGTAGCGATAGACTATACTAATGCACGATGGTGTTATGGTTGCAACAAATTAACAGATTTATATATACATGGTAGGGATTATAGTTATTTCCCTGCAGGTAATGACACATCAAAAATTCATTGTTTTCCTGACACACAGACATATAAAACGGCACTAAGCAATTATGCAGAAGACAGAATAGCAAATATAAGTGATGATATATCAACTTATTTAGATATAGTAAAAACAAGACTTGAAACAGCAAAAAAATATGATGAAGAGAAATACACACCTGAAAGCTACGCAGTTTTGAAAGCACTGATAGAAAAGGCAGAGAAATTTGATGAGAACTCGAGTGTATTGGATATGCAATGGACAGATGCAGATTTAAGAGCAGCAATAAAGGGCTTAGAGAAAAAGCCTGTAGACACACCTGTAAATACACCATCAAACTCGCAACAGCAAACACCTAATAAGACCACACAACAGACGCCTACAACAGCAAAACCGACTAAGTCAACAAGAAGTGCGGCTCAGGTGAAGAAAGATAAGTCAGCGGCTAAGAAGGCAATGAAGCAGGCAAAGATAACAAAGCTTACGGCTAAGAGCAAGGCAAAGAAGAAGATAACGGTATCTTGGAAGAAGGTCAAGAATGCAAAGGGCTATCAGGTACAGGTATCGGCAAAGAAGAACTTTAAGAAGGTAATCTACAATAAGAGCCTTACAAAGAATAAGCTGACAATAAAGAGTTCAAAGATAAAGAGCAAAAAGACCTACTATGTAAGAGTAAGAGCATATGCTACATACAAAGACGCAAACAATGCCACAAAGAAGATATACAGCAAGTGGGTCAAGAAAATAAGGAAAGTAAAAGCAAAATAGCAACGGCGAGCCGCCGTAGGCTCTGCTGCCTTTGGAAAACTAGATAAAAGTTAAAAATAGTGCAACGGCGGATTTAACTATGATTAAAGTTATTAATTCTTAGACAATTCAACCTGCCGTTTATCAAAGTTAAACATTAATCAAATTATCCAAAGGCAGAGTGGATGCAACGTCACCGTTGCCGGTGAGCCGCCGTAGGCTCTGCCGCTTTTGGGAAGTTTATTTAATGTTATAGTTTGCTAAACAACGGGATTAAGAGTAAAATAAATCAAAGTTATAGTCCGCCGTTAATCAAACTTAGGTGTTGATAAAACCTATCAAAGGCGGAGGTAAAAAAAGCTTTCCCTAAAATTTCCTAATATAAATTGTAAACCGCTAGGGCTTGGGATACCCGGGCGGTTTGCGCTTTTTATTAAATGTTTTCTTTTTGCTTCAATGTACTTGTCTGTCGTTGAATAAGATTAGTACACATTAAAGTTGGATTTTATATAGGGTCACTCCTTAATGGTATCAGGTCGTTGAAAATTGACCTTACAGCTTATTTGTGATACAATAATTCTATATAGTAACACTAAGCAAAATTGCAAATTGGGTGAGATTTATGTTAAAAATAATTACCGGAGGAATGGGAAGCGACAAAGCAGATATTATGACAAGCGAGATAAAAAAGTCTGTTCTTGCTGATGAAAATGTTATTGTTATTATTCCTGATCAGTATTCGTTTGAATATGATAAACAGCTTTACAATGAGCTTGGTGCAAAAAGCTTTAACAAGCTAAAAACCATGGGATTTAACCGATTTTCGGAGATAATTTTAAAAGAGTTTGGTACTAAGTCGGGTGTTTTAGCTGATAAAAACGCAAAGCTGATTTGTATGTTTAAGGCAGTAAGCGCTTTTAAAACTTCGGGTTTTGGAAGAAAAAGCTGTTATTCACATTCTCTTGATAAGCCCCGGTTCATTTCTGACATAATTTCTCTAATTGATGATTTAAAGAAGTCTGCTATTGATATTAATACTTTGGAAAGTGTTTCAGCCGAAACAGACGGAAGTCTTTTTGAAAAGCTTGATTCAATTTCAAAGCTGTATAAGCTTTATGAGGAAGAGCTTTCAAAATCAGGACTAACAGATGAAACAACTGCTATATCAGAAGCCGCCAAGGTTGCACATGATAACGGATTTTTCACTAATGCAGTTGTGTTTATACATGAGTTTTCAAGCTTTACGGCGGACGAATATGAGGTTATAAAAGTAATACTAAGAGATGCAAAAAGTCTTACGGTTTCTCTTATAATAGGCGGAGGAAATAATCTGACCTCAAATATGTCGCCGTTTTCAATGTGCATTAAAACCCGGTCAACGCTTATTAATATGGCAGGCGGTTCTAAAAAAGTTGAAAACATAAGTGCTGATGAGCATACATCTTACAAGTCAAAAGCGCTTAAGCATTTGGAATCCAATATATTATGTTTGGTGAATAATCCGTGTAATGATTTTGATGGAATAAAGCTGGTATGTGCAAGAGATCCTTATTACGAAATTGATTACATAGCTGCCAGTATAAAAAAACTTATAAGGGAGCAGGGATATTCTTATAAAGATATTGCTGTGATTTCACGTTCTCTTGACGATTATTCAAGCCTGATAGACGGCACGTTTGGCAGATATGAAATTCCGTTTTTTATGGACAGAAGAAAGAGTGTTTTGCGTTCGTCGTTGGTGATATATGTTTTGTCTCTGTTTGACTGTGTTCTGACTAAAAAGTATAGAACCGAAAACATTTTGAGGTATATCAAATCTCCTCTTTCGAGTATTGAGGATTTCAAAGCATCTGCTATTGAGGAATACTGCTATAAATGGGGCGTTGACGGAGATATGTGGCTATCCGATTTCACTCCGTCAGACAATAAGACAGGTGGCAATTCTCAAAGCTTTTTGCTGCTTATTAATGATATAAGGAAGAGTATTATTGATCCTCTTGAAGAATTTAAGGAAAAGACGAAGGATACATCAGCCGGAGAGATTTGTCTAGCTTTAAACGAGCTAATGGGAAAAATTGAACTTTCTGAGAAGACTTTTTCGCTTATTAGCAGGTCAATTGAGTCAGATGATGCGTCAGTAGTTGAGATTGCAAGGGATTTCAAACAGCTATGGTCTCTTTTTCTGGGTGCAATAAACTCTATATATAAGAATTTGGGAGACGAGAAGATTTCTCTGCGTCAGTTTTATAATCTGTTAAAGCTTATGCTTTCTGAGATGACGATTTCATCTCCTCCGCAAAAACTGGACGCCGTGACAGTTGCAAAGGCTGAACATTCAAGGCTGGGAAGCATTAAAGCTGTTTTTGTCATAGGTTTAAACGACGGGATCTTTCCGAGAAATATTCAGAACTCAGGACTGCTGACAGAGCGTGAAAAATCTAAATTAAGCGGATTGGGAATAAATATCAACAGTAATATTCAGACTTCTTTAGATAAGGAAAGACTTATTTCATATATAGCGCTTACTTCTGCCGGTGAGAGGCTGACGGCGTCTTATCCTGAATCATCTGTAAAAAATGAAGTCTTAAGACCGTCCGTATTGGTACGCGATATTGAAAGAATATTTGGAAAAAATGTAAAGATCAATGCATCTGAGCTTTCTTCAGATTATTTCTGTGAAAATGAAAAGAGCACTTATTACAGGTATGCGTTAAATTATCATACTGATTCCAAAGAGCAGGAAAGTTTTAGAGAAGCGTTGTGCTTTGACAAAGATTACAAGTACAAAATAGAGTTTTTGGATAATATTTCTGACAGTGAAAAGCATTCAGAATATAAGCTTTCTAAGGATATTGCAAAGGCAGTATTTTTTCCTCATGATATAAATATGTCCGCAACAAGAGCTGATGACTTTTACAAATGTCCTTTTAATTATTTTTGCAAAAACGGATTAAAGATTTACCCTTTGGAAAAGGTTGATATTTCTCCAATGACTAAGGGAAGTCTCATACATTTTATTTTGCAGAATATTCTAAGTACGGTTGATGAAAAAGGGAATGTGTGTTTCAATGAATCTTATGAAAGCTTAAGCGATGATGAAATCAAAAAACTGATAAGTAAATACTGCGAAGAATACGTAAATAATGAGTGGGGCGGAAGTTTCGGTAAGACGAGTAGGTTTGAATATAACTTAAAAAATTTGGAGAAAACAACATTTTATGTGGTGAAAAATCTTATTCAGGAACTTGAAAGCTGTTTTTTCAAGCCTGTTGCGTTTGAATATGATTTGTCTGATGAAAACGGCGAGAGTATTTTAAAAATAAAAGTAGATAATGATATAAATATCTGTATGCGTGGAAGTATAGATAGGGTAGATATGTATAAAGACGAAAACGGAAAGCGTTTTGTCCGAATAGTGGATTACAAAACCGGAGGTAAGGATTTTGACCTGGCGTCTCTTTATCACGGGCTTAATATGCAGATGCTTATTTATCTTTTAGCACTTGTTGATACAGACAATGAGTTTAATCGTGACGGAGAGCTTTTACCTGCCGGCGTTATGTATATGCCTGCAAAGCATGTTGACAATTATTTGCCAAGAGAGAAATTAAAAAACAAATCTGTTGAAGAACGTGAGGATATGCTGACAAATGAGCGGAATAAGTCATTCAAACGCAAAGGACTTTTGGTATATAATGAAATCACATTACATGCAATGGATAAACGTGTGTCGGGGTTGTTTGCTCCCGTCAAGAAAACCGCAAAGGGAGAAAGTGTAGATGAAAAGCAAGTTGTAGATTTTGATGTCTTTGAGGCTATTGAAAGATTTTCAAAGGACAAGATTATACAGATGGGCAAGTTGCTTGCAGAGGGCGAAATAGCCGCAATGCCTGTAATGAAGTCTGGTAACATTGATACAATAAGCTGTAAATATTGCAATTATTGGTCGGTTTGCGGAAGATATAACCGCCGTGACGCTGAACAGATATTTGATGAAGATAAAGAAAAATTGTTTGAAGAAATTAAAGAAAATCAAGAAGGGAGGTAGTAATAATGCCTGTTTGGACAGACGATCAGTTGAGTGCAATAAACGAGACTGAAAAGGGTGTTGTTGTGTCTGCCGCTGCCGGAAGCGGAAAAACTGCCGTTTTAATTGAACGCACAATAAGACTTCTTTCCGATGAGGAAAATAAAATAGAAGCAGACAGGCTTTTAGCAGTTACATTCACAAGGGCTGCTGCCGAGCAGATCCGTGATAAGCTTTCACAGGCGATAATCAAGGAACTTGATAAAAATCCGGGCAGTGCTTGGCTCATTAGTCAGCAAAAAAAGCTTCAAATGGCAAAAATAACCACCATAAATGCGTTTTGCCTTGATTTTGTGAGAGAGCATATACAAAGCTTTGATTTTGAGAGCAATATAAGAATATTAGAAGAAAATGAAAAGATCGTACTGCTCAATCAGGCAATTGACGATACTCTGGAGCATTATTATAATAAAAAGCCTGAAAGAATCTCATTTCTTCTTGATAAGCTTGGCGAAGAAAATGACGGGGGACTTGTAAAAATCATCACGGATATGCATATGTTTTTTGACAGCATCCCGTTCAGAGATTATTGGATCAAAAGCACGTCAAAGCTCTTTGACAGCGATGATTACATAAAAAGTCTTTTGCAGTTAAATTGTAATAGAATACGTAAAAAGGCAGCGTCTGCCGTTTTCTTGTATAAAGAGGTTATTGAGAAAAGTAAAGGTCTTAGAATACTCACTTCAATTACTAAGTTATTAGAAAAAGATTACAGTATGGCTTTAAGTCTTAAAGAAATAAATTATGACAATTGGGACAGTATTTTTGAAGAGTGTCAAGGATTTAAGTTTGCTACTTTTTATTCTGTGATTACAAAGAAAGCACGGTCGGGTTTCACCGAGGAAGAAATTGAAAATGAGTCAAAGCTTATAGACGAAATCAAAAATGATAGAAATATACTAAAGTCAGAACTGAAAGAGATTATGTATATGATCTCTTCACCGATTGAAGAAATACAAAGCGATTTATCAGTTGTTAAAGATCTGTTTGAAATAGTATGTGAAATGACCGTTTATGCTGAGGATGTGCTTCATGATTTGATGATTGCTAAAAATGCAGTGGACTTTTCAAGCGTTGAACATATGACAACAGAACTTTTAGCAGTATGTGAAAACGGAGTAGTTTCAAGGACCCCTCTGTGTGAGGAAATTGTAAAAAATCAAGAATATAAAATAATTCTGCTCGACGAGTTTCAGGATGTAAACAATCTTCAGGATTTGATCTTCAAATGCCTGTCGGATACGGATGATATAAACGTAATAGGAAGAAATGTTTTTGTTGTGGGCGATGTCAAGCAGTCGATATACAGATTCCGCCAGGCAAATCCTAAGCTGTTTATAGACGCAAGAAAAAAAGCAAGTAGTAATACATATGAAAAAATAAAAGAAATAACTTTAAAGAAGAATTTCAGAAGTCGAAAGCAAGTTGTAGATACAGTAAACTTTATCTTTTCTCAGCTTATGAGCAAGGAAATCGGTGAGATAGATTATACCGATGAGGAAAAGCTTGTTCTTGGACTTGATGTTCCTGATAATTACGATTATTCAACAGAGCTTATGCTGATAGATGACAGAGGTGATTTTTCAAAGTATCTTCCTTACTCTATTGAGCATTATGAAATTGCGAAAAAAATAAGCAAGATTTTAAAAAGCGGGGTCGAGGTGTTTGACAGTGATGTTAGTACAAACGGTGGTTTTCGTAAGTGCAGACCGTCTGATATATGTGTAATATCACGTAACAATGAGGACGGGCGTTGTGTATCCAAAGCGCTTGAGAGATTTGGAATAAAGACTAATGCTGAAATGACAAGCGGTTATATTAGATCGAGGGAGATTTCTGTTATTATAAACCTTTTGAGAATACTTGATAATCCTATGCAGGATATTCCGCTGCTATCGGTTCTTATGTCGCCTGTGTTTATGTTTTCACCTGATGATATTGCGCTTATCAGAGTCATTGATACAGTAAGTGGAAAGCCTAAGCTTTATCAGCAGCTTTTGCATTTTAATGATAATGCTTTTAATAAATATCCTGTACTTTCAGAAAAATGCAAATCAGCAGTTGACAAAATAAAAGAACTTCGATTCTATGCGGCTAGTCTTAACCTTGTAGCTTTGATCAGAAAGATTTATGATTATTTTGATTATTACGGAATAGCTTCAGCATATGAGGACGGGCATCAAAAGAGGGCAAATTTGAGTCTGCTTTTGGAATATGCAGATGAATATGATAAGTCAATAGGAGGAGGTTTGACGGGATTTATTCGGTATATTGATAATATTATTGAAAACAAAAAAGATTTTTCTCAGGCGGTTATAAGTTCTGAAGACGGTGAGGCTGTAAACATTAAAACAATGCACGGATCAAAAGGGTTAGAGTTTCCGTTTGTATTTGTATGCAACATTTTTAAAAAGTTTAATGACCGTGATAATAAAAAGAGAATGATAATAAATCAAGAGCTTGGCGTGTCAATGAAATTTGTTGATAAGGAAAAAAATATGTCTGTTGTTCCGTTTTCTTATGGTGTATTAAAAAGCATTGCCGACAGCGAAATGAAAAGTGAAGAACTGAGATTGCTTTATGTTGCCCTTACCCGCGCAAAAGATAAGCTTTTTATTCCTTTTGTTTTCAATAAAAATACAGCGTCGATTATGAAAGATATTTATAATAAACTTTCTGTTTTAGGACGGGTTTCCGCAGATATGATAACAGAAGTTAACTCCTTTGGAGAGTGGCTCACAGAATGTTTTCTTTTACACCCTGAAGCTGAGAAATTAAGACGACATATATTTGAATTTCTTGATTTAGAAATTGACGGGAACTTACTTTTGGCAAAAACTGATTCGACACTTGTTGTTTCACAATGTGCCGAAACAGAGGAAAGCGAAGAACGGGCGATAAAGAAAAAACATTCTGTATCCGATCCCGAACTTGTTAGGGAACTTTTAGAGAGATTTGATTTTGAGTATGATATCAGTGATTCCCAAACTCCTTCAAAGCTATCTGTTTCCGACATTGCCAAGGACGATAAAAAAGCATATTATTATCCGCAAATTCCTAAATTTTCAGAGGAGATAGGAAAGCTTACTGCATCTGAAAAGGGTACGATCACCCATAGGTTTATGGAGCTTTGTACATTTGAAAATGCAAAGAAAAATTTAGATGAAGAAATCTCAAGACTTGTGTCGCAGGGAAAGCTTACTTCTCGTCAGGCAGAGGGAATTGACAGAAAAACGGTCAAGGCATTTTTTGAAAGCGATATTTATAAGAGAATTCAAATAAGCAGGTCTGTGATACGGGAAAAACAATTTTTGGTTAAGTTTTCTGATTTGAATTTAGGCGACGAAATGGAGAAATATGTGAGTCAAGACGGAATGTTACAGGGTATTGCCGACTGCATTTTTGAAGAGGATGACGGATATGTGCTTTTGGATTACAAAACAGACAGAAATACAACGGCAGAACAGCTCAGAGAAAACTATACCATTCAGCTTAAGCTTTATAAGGCAGCTTTTGACTTGCTTTTAGATAAGCCGGTTAAATGCGGTTATATATATTCATTTAGTTTAAGTGAGGGTATAGAGGTAAAATTTTAGCTTGATCAGACACTTATAAGGCGGCGATAAATATGAATTATTATCAGGAAAAAATTGAAACAAACTCTTTAATACCGGCTAAGATATATTTCGGATACGGAAGCGATGATACATCCTACTATCCACTTCATTGGCACAGTCATCTTGAATTTGATTTGGTTATTTGTGGAATGATAAACGGAATAATAAACGGGAAAACTGTAAAAACCTATCCTGGTGATTTCTTTTTTGTAAACAGCGGTGAACTTCATGAAACACGTTCGGATGATATTGGAACGCTCAATACCGTTACGATTTTGTTATCCTATAATCTGCTTAGGGAGTATTGCGAGGATATTGATTCATACTACTTTGATTTTACGGGAAATGAAAAGGCAAAGCAAAAGGTTAAAAGATTAATTATAGAATGTGCATATTTATATGAGCAAAAGGAAGAATTTTATGAACTTGAAATATCTATTGTTTTAAGAAAAATATGCAGTATACTTTTAAAAGAATGTAAGAAAGAAAAACAGGCAAAAAGTTATGACAGATACGATCAGAAGAGTATGATAAATATTAAAAAGGCAATAAGCTTTATGGAGAAGAATTATGCAAACAGCTTTTCTCTTTATGATATTGCGTCTGAAGTAGGTATGTCCCCAACGTATTTTTCAAGGTTTTTCAAAAAGAACACAGGAGAAACTTTTTATTCTTATCTGAATAAAATCAGGCTATACAATGCGTACAGAGAGCTTTTGAACAGTGATCTCACAATTACTGAAATAGCATTCAATAATGGATTTGCAAATGTAAAATCATTTATTGAGGCTTTTAAGAGCGTATATAAAACGACGCCTTCAAGATATAAAAGAAATTTAGAAAGATAAAAAATTTAAAAAAAGTATTGACAAAGATAAAATCATAATGTATAATAACTTGGTAATAAAGCAGAACTCCGTTCTCACCTTAAGCGTTCAGTGAAAAGGTCAATACAGTTAAGTAACATCTATGATGTTTATTGTATGAGTGCGGAAATTATTTCTGCACTCATTATTTTATTCAGAATAGCTTTAGTAAATTTATGGAGGTGTTTGGTTATTAGCAACAAAAATGATACCCAAATCAATGAAGCGATTAATGACAAAGAAGTCAGACTTATCGGCGAGGACGGAAGTCAGTTGGGTATAGTGTCTGGCAGAGAGGCTCAGAGCATCGCGTATGAAAAGGATTTGGATCTTGTTAAAATTGCGCCTACTGCAAAGCCGCCTGTTTGTAAGATTATGGATTATGGAAAGTATTGCTTTGAACAGGCAAAAAAGGAAAAGGAAGCAAGGAAGAACCAAAAGGTTGTCGAGGTAAAGGAAGTAAGAATGTCCTCAACTATCGACACGCATGATTTTGAAACGAAAGTTAATCAGGCCAGTAAGTTTTTGAAATCAGGAGATAAGCTTAAGGTGTCAGTTCGTTTCAGAAAACGTGCAGTTGCTCATCCGCAGCTTGGCGAAGAGTTGCTAGAAAGATTCAAGGAATCTGTATCGGACCTTGGTACAGTTGATAAAAAGCCAAAGATGGAAGGGCGAAGTCTTGTGATGTTTGTCAATCCAAAAACAAATAAGTAACAGATTTACTGGAGTAATTCTTTATTAAGGAGGAAAAATTATGCCTAAAATGAAAACACACTCAGGCGCTAAAAAGCGTTTTAAGGTAACAGGCTCAGGAAGAGTTAAGCATATGCGTACAAACAAGAGCCACAGACTGATTCAAAAAGGTCACAAGAAAGCTAGACAAACACGTAATTCTGCATATGCTTCAGCAGCAGATCAGAAAAACTTAAGAGAGCTTATCCCATACAAATAAACGAGTATAGGGAAACCCAAGAAACTTATAAAATTAGGAGGAATTTACTATGGCTCGTGTTAAGGGAGCAATGATGACTCGTAAGAGAAGAAATAAGACCCTGAAACTTGCAAAAGGTTACTGGGGAGCAAAGAGCAAGCACTTCAAAATGGCTAAGGAAGCTGTAATGAAGTCAGGACAATATGCATATATCGGAAGAAAGCAGAAAAAGAGAGAGTTTAGAAAGCTGTGGATCACGAGAATTTCTGCTGCCTGCAAGATGAACGGTATTAACTACTCGCAGTTTATGAACGGAGTTAAAAAGTCTGGAATAACATTAAACAGAAAGATGCTTTCAGAAATTGCAATAAGCGATCCTGAGGGTTTCAAGTCAATAGTTGAGCAAGCAAAGGCTGCTCTTAACTAAACAAATTAACACGCTGAGTGGTAATACTCTGGCGTGTTTTGTTGTTTATATGAAATGTTAAAAGTTGTATATGGCAAGGAGATTATATGCTTATCACAAGTAATGAAAATTCAAATGTAAAGCTATATATAAAGCTTTCTTCAAATAAAAAAGCTCGTGATGAGCATAATCAATTTACCATTGAGGGAAGCAGGCTTTTAAGGGAATCGGTTTTGGAAAATGCGGATATTCAAATGATTTTTGCAACAATTTCAGCTTTTGAAAAAAACAAGGATTTTTTGCAGAAATATCATGATAGAATTATTACCATCAGTGAAGGAATTGCTAAAAGGCTAAGCAATACCAAGTCTGATCAGGGTGTGTTTGCAATTATCAACAAGCCTGAGAATAAACCTTTAAGAAGCCAGACGCTTAACGGAAAATTTGTTGTTTTGAACAACATTCAAGATCCGGGGAATCTGGGTACAATATTAAGAACTGCTGACGCTGTGGAAATATCAGGCGTTATTCTAACTGAAAACTGCTGTGACTTGTATAATCCTAAGGTCGTGCGTTCGACTATGGGCAGTCTGTTCAGACTGAATATATTTTGTGAGAATGATTTTTATGATGTTTGCAGAAAATTAAAATCGGAAGGTGTAAAAATCTATGCAGCTGTTGTTACAAAAAATTCTGTTGACATACTTTCGTCTGAGTTTGCAGAAAACTCGGCAATTGTTATCGGAAATGAGGGAAACGGCTTAAAAGACGAACATGTTTCTGTTTGCGATGAGCGTGTTACCATAAAAATGAATGGTAATATAGAATCTCTTAATGCCGGTATAGCAGCGGCGATTTTAATGTGGGAAATGACAAAGATATAGAAAGTTTAAGACTGATTTTTAGAGGCGATGACTGTGACAGAAAACAGAAGTGAAAATTTAAAATACTGGATATGGCTTACAATTGCTTTTGGTCCTGCTAACCCCCGCAAATGGGAGGTTTTAGAGGGATACAACAGTATTGTTGATTTTTATAATGACGTTTCAGTTAATAGGTTCCCGAAGGGACTTTTATTTAAGGAAATAAACTCAATAAAGTCCGCGTCAATGATTACAGCAGAGCAGACAATAGCATATTGTAAACAAAAGGGCATAAATATATATTGCTATGAGGATGAGGATTTTCCGCAAATGCTCAGGGAAATTTCAAATCCGCCTTCTATATTGTTCAGTTTTGGTGATTTGAGTTTTATAAATGAAAGGGTTATAATAGCAGTTGTCGGAGCGAGGGACGCTTCAGCATATAGCCTTAATGCTGAAAAGGTTTTGCTTTCATCAATGCTTAAAAAGGGAATACGTTTCGCCAGCGGATTTGCAATTGGGGTTGACTCGCTGGCAAATGAGATTTCACTTGAGGCAAATGAAAAATCGGCTGCGTTATTAGCCTGCGGTCTGGAATATGATTATCCTGAGGGAACTTCATCGCTTAAAACAGCAGTAGGAAAGTGCGGCACTGTTATATCTGAATATTTTCCGAACCATAAGCCGAGATCTAAAGATTTTGTTGCAAGAAACAGATTGCTTGCAGGTTTGAGTATGGGAGTATTTGTTGTTGAGGCAAGCGAGAGAAGCGGAGCTTTAAGCTCTGCGTCAATGGCTCTTAATCAGGGTAAGGATATATTCACAATAGTTCCTCATAATATTTTTGACAAGAGGTATTTCGGTCAGAGAAATTTAATAAAGGACGGGGCAATTCCCGTATTTTCAAGCGATGACATCGCAAATGAATATATCGGCAATTTTTCGCACAGATTAAACTTTATTCCTAATAATTCTGAACTTGTTTCAATTGAACGTAAATTCAGTACAAGTTCAGGCAATAAAAGTACGGCAATAATGTCAAATCATAACAATAAGGCGTTAAATAACGGCAGAAAAACGGACAGCGAACTTAATAAGTTTAATGATGGAGCCGATGACGGAAAAACTTTGAGTATAACCGCCACATATGTTGATACATCTGATTTGAGTGAAATACAAAAGAAGATCTATAATGAACTGTTAAACGGCGAAATGCACGTTGATCAGCTTTGTGAAAATCTGTCTTTGGATATATCAATTATCCTTACTGAGCTTACTGAACTTGAACTTTTGGGTATAGTAAAATCTCTGTCAGGAAAGAGATATATGCTTTCATAAAATATCTGAGAATAAAGATAATAATATAATAAGGCAATAAGACTAAGTAAAGAAATTTAGATTATGATTATAGCTTTTCTGTATAAAAATACAGCATTTATGATAGAGAAAACCGGCTTGCAAACCGAAGAAAGGTATGGTGAATAGATATGTCTAATCTTATTATAGTTGAGTCGCCTAAAAAGGTCGAAACAATAAAAAGGTACTTAAAAGGCGACTATGAAGTAATCGCTTCAATGGGGCATTTAAGAGATTTGCCTAAATCTAAAATCGGGGTTGACATTGAACACGATTTTAAGCCTGAATACTGCGATATTAAAGGAAAAGAAAAAACTATTTCAGAAATAAAGAAAAAAGCCAAAAAAGCAGACAATATTTATTTAGCAGCCGACCCAGACCGCGAGGGGGAAGCTATTTCATGGCATCTTGCCAATATTCTTGATCTTGATTTGAACGATAATAACAGAATAACATTTAACGAAATTACAAAATCGGGTATTGAAGCAGGAATAAAAACTCCGCGCACTATTGATATAAACAAGGTCAATGCTCAACAGGCAAGAAGAATACTGGACAGAATAGTTGGATATAAATTGTCTCCGTTTTTGTGGAAAAAAGTAAGAAGGGGTCTGTCTGCAGGACGTGTTCAGTCGGCGGCAGTGAGAATGATAGTCGATCGTGAGAATGAAATTAAAAACTTTGTATCTAAAGAATATTGGTCGATTGACGCAAAGTTTTGCCCTGAGGGTTCGAGAAAATCGTTTGACGCATCACTGGCAACTGTTGACGGTAAAAAATTTGAAGCTGATAATTATATTTCAGTTGATGAGCTTGTAGAAAGACTTAAATCAGCTGAATTTTATGTTGCAAACATTAAAAAGAGCGTCAGAAAGAAAACTCCGCAGGCGCCGTTTACTACATCAACGCTTCAGCAGGACGCATCAAAAAGACTGGGTTTTCAGACAACTAGAACAATGAGAACAGCTCAGGAGCTTTACGAAGGCGTAGATATAAAGGGATTGGGACTTGTAGGTCTTATAACTTATATGAGAACCGACAGCCTGAGAATTTCTGATGAGGCAAGAGACGCAGCACATAAGTTTATTGAAGAAAGATTTGGTAAAGATTATATTCCTATGCAGCCTAAGATGTTTAAAACAAGGGGTAATGCACAGGATGCTCATGAGGCAATAAGACCGACAATTCCATCCCTTACGCCTGATGAGGTCAAACAAAGCGGTGTAACAAACGATCAGTATAAACTATACAAGCTTATATGGGAACGCTTTATTGCCAGTCAGATGGAAAACTGCCTTTTAAATACGGTTAATGTTGAAATTGAAGCTGACGGATGTATTTTTAAAGCTTCGGGACATACAGTTAAATTCGACGGATTTACGGTAATATATGATGATTCTTCTAAAGATGACGCAAAAAAAATACTTCCTGAAATGACAAAAGGGGAAAAACTGAATTTAAGATCATTAACCGGAAATCAGCATTTTACACAACCTCCCGCAAGATACACGGAGGGAACACTTGTAAAAGCCTTTGAAGAAAACGGAATAGGACGTCCGTCGACATATGCATCAACTATAAAGACCATTCTTGACAGAAACTATGTTGAGCGTGAGGGCAAGCAAATCAAGCCGACTATTTTGGGTGAGGTAATAACAAATCTTATGCTTGAGTATTTCAACAGAATAGTAGATTTAAAATTTACAGCGAGAATGGAAAACGATCTTGATGATGTTGAGGAGGGAAAAAAAGAGTGGACTAAAACTCTTAGCTCGTTTTATAAAGATTTTGATAAATCTCTCTCAACGGCGGAAGATTTGATGGAGGGCAAAAGAATAAAGATTCCGGATGAGCAAACTGATCATATATGTGAAAAGTGCGGAAAACCTATGGTTATAAAAATCGGTAAATTCGGAAAGTTTTTAGCTTGTTCAGGTTTTCCTGAATGCACAAATACCAAGAAGATTATTATCGAAACAGATGGAATATGTCCGTTCTGCGGGAAGAAAGTTCTTGAAAAAAAATCTAAGCGGGGCAAAAAGTATTTTGGCTGTGAGGATAACCCAAAATGTGAGTTTATGACATGGGACATACCTACGGCTGAAAAATGTCCTGACTGCGGATCTACTCTGTTTCAAAAGGGCGGAAAGAAAGGAAAGCTCATTTGTCATAAGCCCGGATGCGAATATGAAAAGGATTTATCAAATGAGTAAAGAGGTAATCGTTATCGGAGCAGGACTTGCAGGTGTTGAGGCAGCTTATACTCTTGCAGAGGGCGGTGTGTCTGTCAGATTATATGAGATGAAGCCTAAAAAATTCTCACCTGCACATAAATACAGCGGCTTTGCCGAGCTTGTATGCTCAAATTCTTTAAAAGCGGATAGAATAGAGTCAGCCGCAGGAATGTTGAAAGAGGAAATGAGAATTCTCGGTTCGATTACTATGGAGTCTGCAAAGGAGAACAGGGTTTCTGCCGGCGGAGCATTGGCAGTTGACAGAGAGGGCTTTTCAGATTATATAACGGATAGGATTAACTCGTATTCAAATATAGAGGTCATAAATGAAGAGGTTAATGAAATACCACTGGACAAAAATGTGATCATAGCAACAGGACCGCTTACTTCTGACAGTCTTGCAGAAAAGATAAGAAAACTATGCGGCGACTGTTTATATTTTCATGATGCAGCGGCACCTATTGTTACTTATGAAAGTTTGGATAAGGACAAAGTTTTTTTTGCATCACGTTACGGAAAGGGCGATGCTGATTATATAAATTGTCCTATGGACCGTGACGAGTATTTAAAATTTTATAATGAACTTGTAAACGCAGAGGCGGTAGAACTTAAGGACTTTGAAAAAGAGAGCCTTTCTGACATGAAAATAAAATTAAAATCAAGAGATAAGTTCAAGGTCTATGAGGGCTGTATGCCTGTGGAGGTTTTAGCAGGAAGAGGAGAGGATACAATGCGTTTTGGACCTTTAAAACCCGTTGGTCTTACTGATCCTCATTCCGGGAAGCGACCGTATGCTGCTGTTCAGCTTAGAGCGGAAAACCGTGACGGTACTCTGTACAATATGGTGGGTTTTCAGACTAATCTTAAGTTCAAAGAGCAGAAAAGGGTTTTTTCGCTTATTCCCGGACTTGAAAAAGCTGAATTTATAAGATACGGCGTTATGCACAGAAATACTTTTATAAATTCCCCTAAGCTGCTGACCGAGCACTTTAATATGCGTGAATACAGCAACATTTTCTTTGCAGGGCAAATAACAGGCGTGGAAGGATATATTGAATCGGCGGCAAGCGGGATACTGGCAGGGAAAAATATGCTAAGACGTCTTCAGGGAAAAGATATGCTGTCTTTACCGAAAGAGTCTATGCTAGGAGCTTTGTCAAAGTACATAAGTGATAAATCGGTTGTTAATTTTCAGCCGATGGGAGCAAATATGGGTATTTTGCCTCCGCTTGAAGTGAGAATTAAAGACAAAAAGGAAAGATATAAACAAATCGCATTAAGAGGATTGGAAAAACTTCGTATGTCAATAAATGAGATTTAATATAACTATTGAAAAAATTTATTTTATAAATTATTACGTCTAAGGCTTTGCCGAAACTTTCAAAATTCGGTATTTTTAGCGAATCAGTTAATGACAAGATGAAAAAATTACACAACATTGGGAGGAGGAATTGCTCTTTAAGGGGCATAATTTAATTATGAAAATAATCATTGATGCTTTTGGAGGCGACAATGCTCCGCTTGAAGTAATAAAGGGAAGTATTGAGGCAAAATGTGATTTTGACGTCGATATATGCTTAGTAGGAGATGAAGGCAGAATAAGAAAATGCGCTGATGAAAATTCACTTGATATTTCATCTCTGGAAATTAAACATACTTCGGATGTTATTGATATATGTGAAGAACCGACTGAAATTATCAAGTCAAAATCTGAGTGCTCAATGGCAGTGGGTATGAAAATGCTTGCAAACGGAGAGGGCGACGCATTTGTTTCTGCCGGCTCTACGGGAGCACTTGTTGTAGGAGCAACATTTATTGTGAAGAGAATAAAGGGGATAAAAAGAGCAGCGCTTGCTACGATTTTACCTACAAAGACAAATCCGATAATGCTTTTGGACGCAGGAGCAAATTCGGATTGCCGTCCTGATATGCTTGTTCAGTTTGCGGTTATGGGAAGCATTTATATGAATAAGATAATGTCTGTTGATAAGCCGAAGGTTATGCTTGCAAATATAGGTGAAGAGCCGTCAAAGGGCAGAGAACTTGAAATCGAAACGTATAAGCTTCTAGAAACAGCACCATTGAACTTCTGCGGAAATATTGAAGCCAGAGAAATTCCGAACTGCGTTAGCGATGTAGTTGTTACCGACGGATATACCGGAAATATAATTTTAAAGCTTTATGAGGGTTTAGGCAAGTTCTTTTCAGCAGAGCTGAAAGAAATGCTTTTAGATAATTTAAAATCAAAGCTTGCAGCACTTCTTCTTCTTAAAAAGGTTAAGAATTTCAGAAAAAAAATGGATTATACAGAGTACGGAGGCGCTCCTTTGCTTGGAACGTCAAAGCCGGTAATAAAGGCACACGGAAGTTCAAATGCTAAGGCGTTTTACAACGCGATAAGACAAGCATATAAATTTACTGAAACTGATGTAATAGGAGAAGTGAGCAAGAACCTTATAAAAATTAAGGAAAGTAAAGATTAGAGGTAATATTAAGAATAATACAAGATATATAAAAGAGGAGAAATATATGAATAGCCATATGAAAAATTTAGACGGCAGACTTAATGAATTTGAAAAAGTAATTGGTTATAATTTCAATAATAAAAGGCTTCTTTATGAGGCTCTTTCGCATTCTTCATATGCTAATGAGAATCATTGTCACAGTAATGAACGGTTAGAGTTTTTGGGAGATTCTGTTTTATCGATAGTTGTTTCTGATTATTTATACAGACATTTTAAACATCTTCCCGAAGGCGAGTTAACAAGGGTTCGCGCTTCACTTGTTTGTGAAAAGGCACTATATGAGTTTTCAAATCAGATAAGGCTTAGCGATTTTATTTTGCTTGGAAAAGGAGAGAGCAGAAGTCAGGGGAATAAACGTCCTTCTATTCTTTCTGACGCTTTTGAAGCATTAATTGCGGCTATTTATTTAGACGGAGGAATAGAGGCGGCAAGAACTCATATTATGAAATTTATGCCCGATAATATTATTTCAGAGAAAAAAGACAGTAATGATGATTATAAATCAATCCTTCAGGAAATTATCCAACGCAATCCTGAGGAAAACGTCGAGTACCGATTAGTTGGTGAAAGCGGTCCGGATCACGATAAGAATTTTACGGTGAGGGTGATGCTTAACTCAAATGTAATAGGTGAGGGAACAGGAAAAAGTAAGAAAAATGCAGAGCAGACTGCTGCAAAAGAAGCTTTGGAGCTTATGGGATATGGCAAAATGTAATATATCTTTTTTCATTCCCCATGTTGGATGTCCGCACAAATGCAGTTTTTGCAATCAAAATTCAATAACCGGACAATCAGATATTCCACATGGTAATGATATTGTTAATACGCTAAACAAGGCGATACAAGAGATTAATACGGCAGACAGGGCAGACGCTGAAATTGCATTTTTCGGAGGAAGCTTTACTGCAATAAATCGTGAATATATGATTGAGCTTCTTTCATCAGCTCAGCCGTTTATAGGCAGGGGAAAGTTCGGAGGAATAAGAATATCCACAAGACCGGATTGTATAGACAATGAGATACTTTGCCTTTTAAAAGAGTATAACGTCACTTCCATAGAGCTTGGCTGTCAGTCTATGAATGATGAGGTATTGGCAGCCAATGAGAGAGGACATACAAGTCAGGATATTATAAATGCATCAGAACTGATTAAGAAGTTTGGTTTCAGGCTTGGTTTGCAGATGATGATTGGATTATATAAGTCCACACCTGAAACGGATATGTATACAGCAGAGGAGATTGTAAAGCTGTCCCCCGATGAAGCAAGAATATATCCTGTGGTTATTATGGAGAATACCCGACTAGGATATTTATACAAAAGCGGTGAGTATATACCTTTTAGCTTTGATTGTGCAGTAAAACTGTCAGCTCATATTTTATCTTTGTTTGAGAATAACGGAATAACTGTTATAAAGCTTGGACTTCACGCAAGCGAGGTTGTAAAAAAGGATTGTATAGGAGGTTTTTATCATCCTGCGTTTAGGGAATTGTGTGAAAGTGAGATTTATAAAAACGATATAATAAAGATGTTAAATGGTTTTAATAATGTCAGAAAAGCAGTTATAAGCGTTAAACCTAAGCTTGTCAGCAAGGTAACGGGGCAAAAAAGATCGAATATAGAGTATTTTAAGAATATGGGAATAGAGATAAATATTGTTCAAAATTATGAGCAAAAGGAAAATTTAAGGTTAATAAAAATTGAGTAGGGATATATAAGGATCAGAAAGGCGTATTTATATGTATTTAAAATCACTAGAAATGCACGGATTTAAGTCGTTTCCGGATAAAATTGTGTTGGACTTCAATAAGGGTTTAACCGGAGTAGTCGGACCTAACGGAAGCGGAAAATCAAACATAGGTGACGCTGTTCGCTGGGTATTGGGAGAGCAATCATCAAAAAGCCTTAGAGGCGGTAAGATGGAGGATGTTATATTTGCCGGAACTCAGATCAGAAAGTCGGTTGGATTTGCGTCAGTTACTCTGAATATTGATAATACAGACAGAGCTTTAGGCATAGAAAACGATCTTGTTTCAGTTACAAGAAAACTTTATCGTAACGGTGACAGCGAATACATAATAAACGGCGATCAAGTAAGGCTGAAAGACATTGTTGAGCTTTTTATGGATACAGGTATTGGCAGAGACGGATATTCGATTATCGGTCAGGGAAGAATAGCCGATATAGTATCCGGAAAATCCAGTGAACGCCGAGAGATTTTTGAAGAAGCGGCAGGAATATCGAAATTCAGATATAAAAAAGCTGAGGCAGAGAGAAAACTTTTGGCGGCAGAAGATAATATACTCAGGCTTACAGATATTTTAGGAGAACTTGAAGGACGTGTAGAACCTTTGAAAATTCAGTCGGAAAAGGCTAAGAAGTATCTTGTTCTCAGAGATGAAAGAAAGGTGCTGGAGGTTTCTCTTTGGGTTGCAGAATTGGATGCACTTAAAGCTTCATTAACAGGTCTTGAGGAAAAAATATTGTCAAATACTGCTGAGTATGAGGCTCTTACAAGAGAGCTTGATGAGATAGATGAAACAATTGATGATAGTAATTTAAAACGGGCTAAATGTACTGAGCGTATAGAAAAACTTAGAGAGCTTATTCATAATACTGAACTTGAGAGCAGCGAAGCCAATTCTAAAATTGCTGTGCTGGAAAACGATATTGAGCATATTAATGAAGCAATAAAGGGCTTTCAGGAGCAAATATTAGAAGTGCAGAACAATGACAGTGAGTTTAAGGAACAAATAAGCCAAAAGGAAACAGAACTTGTTAAGATTTCTAAGATGAAGCTGTCTGCTCACAAGGATATTGATGAAACAGAAGCGGAGCTTTCAGGATTGTCTGTGAAATCAGATGAATTTGATAAAAGTATTAGTGACAAGGGAAATGAAATCAATAATTTGTATATAAAAAAATCTGAGCTTACTTTTTCTATTGAAAGCGGATTATCCTCAATTGATGAGAATAAAAAACTTATTGATGAGGGAAACACCTATATTCAAGACGCAAAAAAGCTTATTTTTGAAAATAACGAAGAAAAGAAAGAGATTCGTAGGGCTATCGCAGAGGCTGAAGAAAGGATATCGGAATTCAACAACAGGATAGCAGGTATTTCTAAGCTTAACGAGTCAAAAACAAAGGCTTTAAATGAGATTAGGGAGAGCTATACAAAAAAGGAAATCAAACTAAGAGAGCTTAGGGGCAAGGTCAATCTGCTGAATGATCTTGAAAACTCTATGGAGGGTTTTGCAAACTCTGTAAAGCAGATAATGAAAGCGAAAAATCACGGACAGATAAAAGGTGTTTTTGGCTCTGTTGCACAGCTGATAACAGTTGAGGGAAAGTACTCAACTGCTATTGAAACAGCTCTAGGAGGAGCAATGCAGTATATAATTGTAGATAATGAAGATACTGCAAAGCGTTCTATAAGGCATTTGAAGGAAACCAATTCGGGCAGGGCGACATTTTTGCCGATTACGTCAGTTAAGCCGAGAGAGTTTAAGGAAAGTGGATTTGAAAGCTGCGAGGGATTTATAGCTATTGCAAGCGACCTTGTTTCTGCTGATGAAAGATTTGCTGGTATTATAAAATCATTACTAGGAAGAATCGTAATTGCTGAGGATATTGACCTTGCTTCGTTGATAGCCAGGAAGTACGGTTACAGATTTAAAATATGTACTCTTGACGGACAGGTTATCAATGCAGGAGGTTCTTATACCGGAGGAAGCGTATCACGTTCAACAGGTATACTTACAAGGAAAAATGAAATTGAAAAAACCAAGCTTGAAATATCCGATTTGGAATTTGAAACGGCGGAGCTTTCTGAGAAAATTGAAAGTCTTAAGCAGGAAGTTAACAAGCTTAGCTTTGATATGGAGGGTGAGAGGGAACTTTTATCTGAGCATATGACTGATAAGGTACGGTTTGAGGGTGAGCTTAACCGTCTTAAGGATTTGGGTACAGGCTATGAAGATAAGCTTAAAGACGCCGAGAGTCAGATTGAAGCACTTAATTCTAAAATATTATATGCTAAGGAGAACTGTGAGAAATTACAAAAGGTTCTTGAGGAAGTTAATACCAAAATCGCAGAGGAGGAACAAAGCTTAGACGAAACACAGTATATGGTACAGAGTTTCAAAGAGGGCAGACAGGCTTTGTCGGAAAAGCTTTCTGAGAAAAAAATCAGGGTTATTGAGCTTGAGCGTGACGAGCAGGCGGTTATGCTTTCTATTGAGCAGTTAAAAGAGGCTGCAAGAAATGCAGGCGATGTTAAGACGAGACTTGATTTACAGATACTTGAGAACAAAACTCAGATTGAAGAGAAGCATAAAACAATCGACAATATAAGAAACGGAATTACAGATTCTAAGGATATAATAGAAAAGTATAACGATGAGATACGAAAGGAGCAGTTGGCTTATCAGGATTTTGAAGCTAAGAGTGCTAAGCAGAGAGCTTATCAGAAAATCAAAATTGATGAGCGTGAGAATGTATCCAGAGAACTTGAAAGAGACTCTGAAAAGAAGATTGCTGTTCAGGGCGAATTTGATAAGATTATTTCAGAACTTTATGAAGTGTATGAGCTGACAAGAAGCGAGGCTGTTTTAGAGGCTAAGACTATTGAAAATAAAACAGAAGCAAATAAAGAGCTTAATTCTTTAAAAAATAAGATGAAAGCTTTGGGTTCGGTAAATCTTGAGGCAATAGATGAATATGCAGAGGTTTCAAAGCGGTATGAGTTTATGAAAACTCAGCTTGGAGATGTTGTCAAATCCAAAAATGAGCTTGAAAAGCTAATTGATGAGCTTACTGAAAATATGAAGGTTATTTTCTCTGACAGTTTTAATAAAATCAATGATAATTTTAAAAAGATATTCGTTGAACTTTTCGGGGGAGGTTCAGCAGAGCTTGTGCTTTCGGATCCTGAAGATGTTCTTGATTCGGGAATTGAGATAAAGGTTGCTCCTCCAGGAAAGGTCATAAAAAATCTTATGAGCCTATCAGGCGGAGAGCAAGCTTTTGTAGCAATTGCGATCTATTTCTCAATTTTGAAAATAAAGCCGTCGCCGTTTTGTATACTTGATGAAATTGAAGCAGCCCTTGATGATGTGAACGTGACGAAATATGCACAGTATCTTAGAAAATTTACGGATAAAACTCAATTTATACTTATAACTCACAGACGGGGTACAATGGAAGAGTGTGATATTCTTTACGGTGTTACAATGCAGGAAAAGGGCGTATCAAAGATCCTTAAAATGGAAGTAGGACAGCAAATAGAAATTGAATAATATTATATACAGGTGAATATACTATGGGGTTATTTAAAAAACTGAAATCCGGATTATCAAAAACAAATAATGCATTTTTGGGAAGAATAAATGCAATGCTTGGAGTGTTTACTAAAATTGACGAGGAGCTTTTTGAAGAACTTGAAGAAACTCTTATTATGTGCGATATTGGAGTAAACACCTCAATGAAGATATGTAACGAGCTTAGGGAGCGTGTTAAAACAGAGGGTATTACTGATCCCGCTGTAATAAAAGATTTGCTTAAAGAAGTAATTTCTGATATGCTGGGTGAAGAACAACGGGTCGATCTATCCACAAAACCGTCAGTTATTTTAGTTATAGGAGTAAACGGTGTAGGCAAAACAACTACAATTGGCAAACTTGCAAATCAGCTTAAAAATGACGGTAAAAAGGTACTTGTTGCTGCTGCTGACACGTTCCGTGCCGCTGCTATTGAACAGCTTGAAGTTTGGACGCAAAGAGCAGGAGTTCCTATTATCAAGCAGAGGGAAGGCTCTGATCCTGCCGCCGTTGTTTTTGACGCACTGACTGCGGCAAAGGCACGTTCAGTCGACGTTGTTATATGTGATACAGCCGGAAGACTTCATAACAAGAAAAATCTTATGGATGAGCTTAAAAAGATTTCAAGAATAGTTCACGAGCAAGCAGAGGGATGTTCTCTTGAAGTTCTGTTGGCTCTTGACGCTACTACCGGGCAGAATGCAGTTAATCAGGCAAAGCAGTTTAATGAGGTGGCTGATATTACGGGAATAATTTTAACAAAACTTGACGGTACAGCAAAGGGTGGAATTATTATTTCAATTACTGAGGATTTGAAAATCCCGGTAAAACTTGTAACTGTCGGAGAAGGAATAGATGATATAGAAGAGTTTAATTCCCGTGATTTTGTAGACGCTTTATTCGAATAAAAGTATTAATTTATGTAAGACATTTTCATAAAGAAACGGAGAGAAAATATGGATTTATTATTTTTAGAATATCCTAAATGCACAACATGTAAAAAGGCAAAAGCCTTTTTAGACGCTAAGGGTGTTAATTACACAGACCGTCACATAAAAGAGGAAAATCCGGGCTTTGACGAGCTTAATAAATGGTGCAATAAATCAGGTCTTGATATAAAAAGATTTTTTAATACAAGCGGAATTCTTTATCGTGAAAAGGGATTAAAGGATAAGCTTGACAGTATGTCATATGATGAAAAGCTAAAGCTCTTATCTACCGATGGTATGCTTGTTAAAAGACCGATATTAGTCGGTGATGATTTTGTACTTGTAGGATTTAATGAAAGTCAGTGGGAGGAAAAAGTTTAAAACATCAAGCTGTTAAAAATTATTAATATCAGGAGGAATACTCCGTTTGGAGTATAATTTTGAGATGAAATTGATTTTAGCGACAAATAACAAGGAAAAAGTTAAAGAATTTAAAGAGATTTTGAAGCCGCTTGGTTTTGAGGTAGTTTCTCAGTCAGAAGCGGGAATAAATATAGAGGTTGAAGAAACAGGAACAAGCTTTGAGGAAAATGCTGTTTTAAAGGCAAAGGCTGTTTACGATATTGCTAAAACCTATGTGATTGCAGATGACAGCGGACTGGAGGTTGACGCACTTAACGGGAAACCCGGAATATATTCGGCTCGTTATGAGGGGCTTGCAACTTCGCACGAAAGAAATATGAGAATATTAGAGCAGATAAGCGGAGTTGATGACGAAAAGCGTACGGCAAGGTTTGTCTGTACAATTTGCCTTATCCGTGATAACGGAGAGATAAACACTGTAAAAGGAACCTGCGAGGGCAGAATAGGTTTTGAGGAAAATGGAAAAAACGGATTTGGATATGATCCTATATTTGTTTATAAAGATAAAACTTTGGCACAGATGAGTGATGATGAAAAGAACAGTATCTCTCATAGGGGAAATGCAATAAAAGAACTGTTGAGGATAATATAAATGTTTTAAGTCAGAAAGGCGATGTTATATAAATGCTTACATCAAAGCAAAGAGCATATTTAAAAAGTATTTCTAATAAGCTGAATCCTGTTTTTCAGATTGGTAAAAGCGGAGTTTCAGCGTCACAGATAAGTCAGATAGACGACTATCTCAGGGTTCACGAAATTATGAAAATACGAGTGTTGGATAATTCGCTTTATTCAGCGAAGGAAGCCTCTTCAGAAATTGCGGAAACAATTGAAGCAGATGTTGTTCAGGTTATAGGCTCAATTGGTATTTTGTATAAGAAAAATCAAAAGGAGCCTGTTATTAAACTTCCGTAATATATTGCGGTTCGTGTATAATATTTAGTAAAGTTTGAATTCCAATAAGGAATGGTAATTGATATGAAAAACATTGCTGTTTTCGGCGGAACATTCAATCCGTTTCATAAGGGTCATAAAAAGCTAATTACTGATGTTTCTAAAGCTATTGATTTTGATAAGATAATAATAATCCCATCAAAAATACCTCCTCATAAAAAAGCTGAATGTCTGGCAGATGAGCAAGACAGAATAAGAATGATAAGGCTTTCAATTGAAGATACCGGTATAAATTGCAATGAAATTTATATAAGTGATATTGAGTTAAAACGAAAAGGTAAAAGCTATTCTGTTGAAACGCTCAGAGAACTTAGAAAAGCATATCCAAATAAAGATTATAAGCTTCACTTTATAATGGGAAGCGACATGCTTATGTATTTTAAAAAGTGGTATAAGTATAAAGAAATTCTAAATATTTGTACTTTGGTTTGTTTAAGCCGCTGTGATGAGGATACAAATGAGATCGATATGTATGCAAATGAGCTTTTGGGATATGGCGGAGAAGTTATAATTGTGCCTTCAGATCCGCTTGAAATATCCTCGACCGATATAAGAAAGGCTGTTAATAATAAGGATTTTGAAAAACTGTCTTGCTATTTGGATGAAAAGGTAGTAAAATACATTTTGGAAAGGAAATTATATATTGACGGATTTTGATAGTTTAACCTATGAGGAAAGAATAAAATATTATAAAACTTTTTTAAAAGAAAGGCTTAGCAAGGGACGTTATCATCATTCGATTTGTGTAGCAAACGAGGCAAAGGCTCTTGCAAAAGAGAATAATTATAATGAAGAAACTGCATATATCGCAGGACTTCTTCATGATGTGTGTAAAGAAGAAAGCACCCAAAAGCAGCTTGAGCTAATGAAGAAAAGCAAAACTTTTATTGATGATGTCGAAATGACAACAAAAGCATTGCATCACGCTGTTGCAGGCTCTGTGTTTATCGAAGAGGAATTTCAAATATTCAACGAGGATATACTAAACGCCGTAAGATACCATACGGTTGGAAGAGAGGGTATGTCCACTCTTGAAAAAATAGTCTACCTTGCGGATTTAGTATCAGCCGACAGAACTTATGATGATGTAAAAAAATACAGAAAGCTTGCTCATAAAGATTTAAACTCAGGTATGTTAGAAGCTCTTAAGTATTCTATTAAAAACCATGTAAATAAAGAATGTAAAATAGTAAAATCTACGTTTTTAGCGTATAATGAATATATAAATAAATTAAGAAGTAAAAAAGGAGAAGTGTAAATGACTCTTGATGAAAAGCTAGGTCTTATTGTAAAAATATTAGATTCAAAGAAGGCTGAAGGTATACAGGTAATAAAAATCAGCGATTTAACTATAATTGCAGATTATTTTATTATAGCAAACGGTATGTCAACGACCCAGACAAGGGCATTGGCTGACGAGGTTGAATTCAAAATGAAACAGCATGGCGCTGAGCCTTTGAGAATTGAGGGAGAACGAGGTGCAAGTTGGATAATTATAGATTACGGAGATGTGGTTGTTCATGTGTTTTATAAGGAAACAAGAGAACACTATAACCTTGAACGCCTTTGGGCAGACGGTGAACACATTGATGTCTCCGGGTTTTTAACACCATAATAGAGATAATTAAAAAAATTATTAGATAAAACTATATAAAGGATTGAAGTAAAAATGGATTACAATTTTAAAAACATTGAAAAGAAGTGGCAGGATATCTGGGACGAAAATAAGACATTTGCTGCCTCAGATGATTATTCTAAGCCTAAGTATTATGCGCTTGTTGAGTTTCCTTATCCGTCAGGACAGGGGTTACATATAGGGCATCCCCGTCCGTATACGGCAATGGATATAGTTTCAAGAAAGAAAAGATTACAAGGGTATAACGTTCTGTTTCCTATGGGTTGGGACGCTTTTGGACTCCCCACTGAGAATTTCGCTATAAAGAATAAGATACATCCGGCAGTTGTAACAGAGAAAAACATTGAGAGGTTTAAGGGTCAGCTAAAGATGCTGGGTCTTTCATTTGACTGGGACAGAGAAGTAAATACAACTGATCCTGATTATTTTAAATGGACTCAATGGATTTTTATTCAGATGTTTAAAAAGGGTCTTGCATATAAGAGCGAAATGGCGGTAAACTGGTGCACTTCCTGTAAAGTCGTTTTGGCAAATGAAGAGGTTGTAGGGGGAGTCTGCGAACGATGCGGCGGAGAAGTTGTCCGTAAGGTCAAGAGCCAGTGGATGCTGAAAATTACCGAGTATGCTCAAAGGCTCATTGACGATTTGTCCGAAGTAAACTACCTTGATAAAATAAAGACTACTCAGAAAAACTGGATAGGACGTTCAGAGGGTGCGGAGGTTGACTTTACTACTTCTGAGGGAGATACGCTTACTGTTTATACAACCAGACCCGATACACTTTTCGGTGCGACATATATGGTTATTTCACCTGAACATCCAATTTTGAAAAAATGGGAGTCTAAGCTTAGCAACAACGATGACATTCACGAGTATCAAGAAAAGTCGGCAAGAAAGTCTGACTTTGAAAGAACTGAAATGGCTAAGGACAAGACAGGAGTTAAGCTTGACGGTGTTTATGCTATAAATCCTGTAAACAACAGAGAAATTCCTATATTTATTTCCGACTATGTTTTGATGGGTTACGGAACAGGTGCTATTATGGCTGTTCCGGCTCACGACACACGTGACTATGATTTTGCGAAGGTTTTTGACCTTCCTATTATTGAGGTTGTAAAAGGCGGAGATGTAACGAAGGAAGCCTTTACCGATTGTGCGACCGGAATAATGACGAACTCAGGATTTTTGGATGGACTTTCTGTTGAAGACGCAAAGGTGAAAATCAAGGATTGGCTTGAGGAAACAGGTAAGGGAAAGAAAAAAGTAAATTACAAGCTGCGTGACTGGGTGTTTTCACGTCAGAGATATTGGGGAGAGCCTATTCCGATAGTCTATTGTGATAAGTGCGGCTATGTTCCTATCCCTGAAAGCGAACTGCCTTTGACTCTTCCTGAGGTTGAAAGCTATATGCCTACTGACAACGGCGAATCACCGCTTTCAACGCTTGACAGTTTTATTAATACGACTTGTCCTCACTGCGGAGGACCCGCTAAAAGAGAAACAGATACTATGCCTCAGTGGGCAGGCTCATCATGGTATTTTTTAAGATACTGCGATCCTCATAACGACAAAGAGCTTGCGTCAAAGGAAGCACTCGATTACTGGATGCCCGTAGACTGGTATAACGGCGGAATGGAGCATACTACGCTTCATCTGCTTTATTCTCGTTTCTGGCATAAGTTTTTGTATGATTTAGATTGTGTTCCGACCAAAGAGCCTTATATGAGAAGAACCTCTCACGGTATGATTTTAGGTGAGGACGGGCAAAAAATGTCCAAGTCCAGAGGAAATGTTATCAACCCTGATGACGTTGTTAATGAGTACGGTGCAGATTCTTTGCGTCTGTATGAAATGTTTGTGGGAGATTTTGAAAAGACCGCTCCGTGGAGTACTAAGTCAATTAAGGGCTGTAAGAGGTTTTTGGACAGAGTCTGGGCACTTCAGGATATGCTGATTGACGGTGATGATTACCGTGAGGAACTTAAGACTTCATTCCACAAAACTGTAAAAAAGGTTTCAGAGGATATTGAAAATTTGAAATTCAATACGGCAATTGCCGCTCTTATGACGCTTATCAATGAGATATATGCATCAAAACAGATAAACAAGGCGGAACTAAGGACATTTATTATTCTTCTTAATCCGTTTGCACCTCATATCACTGAGGAAATATATCAAAATATCGGTTTCGGCGGGATGTTGAATGAGCAGAAATGGCCTGATTATGACGAAGCTCTTTGTGTTGATGATACAATTGAAATTGTTGCTCAGATAAATGGTAAGGTTAAAACCAAGCTGGTTATTAGCGTTGACGAGAGCAAAGACGATGTTATAGCAAAAGTTAAAGCTGAACCTAAGATCCAAGAGGCTGTTAATGGCAAAAACATCATAAAGGAAATATATGTTCCGGGTAAATTAGTAAATATAGTTGTTAAATAGGATTAAACACTTGACTTTTATAAAAAGTTATAGTATAATTTATTTAATCAAGTTAATGAATTGGTGAATTTGGCAGATAAAACAGAGGTATGGGCTTATTATAAAGCTCTTAAGGGTAGAAATCCTTCATTATCACTATCTGTTAAATTCTTTGCATTGACTTCAATGCCTCTGTTACAGGTGACAAAGGGAGGGAATTAACCATGGCAGAAATCCGTGTTGGAAAAAACGAATCTTTAGACACTGCTCTTAAGCGTTTTAAGAGAAGCTGTGCGAAAGACGGCGTTATTGCTGAAGTTCGTAAAAGAGAACACTATGAAAAGCCTTCTGTAAAGAGAAAGAAAAAATCAGAAGCTGCTCGTAAAAGAAAATATTAGTGCGGAGCCCGCACTGACTCTGTTGCCTTTGGGTAGTTTGATAAATGTTTAAACATTGTACAACGGCAGGTTAGTGCCGTGCATGAAATGGAAAGAAGCAACGGTGACTTTAACTGATATTAATTTCTTTATAAGGTTTCAGTGAGTTAATTAATTGGTAATTTAAGCAGGCATTTTGCCTGCTTTTTTATTGTATAAAGAAAACCCCCGGTTGTAACGGGGGGTTAATTGGATTTTAAGATGTGTATAATAAAATTTGCAATGGCTGCGTTTATGAAAAATTGCATAAGACTTATTGTTGTGCAAGGTTCTCTATTATAACAGACGCAGTAAGAATACTACCGACTAACATAAGTTTTTTAATTTCTTATTTATTCTTGTAAGCAGATAAATTGAAATAACTGAAGATAGTACTTCTGCTATCAAAAAAGCAGTCCATACGATCCAAGACAAATCAGGAGAAGTTTTTGCAATCTGTGCAAAAATCCAAGCAACTGGAATCACAAAAATTATCTGTCTGCAAACAGATACTATAAGCGATTCAATTTCACCGTTAAGCGCCTGAAAAATTCCTTGAAATGCAATATTTGCACCTGCAAAGATAAAGCTTATAGAAATTACCCTCATCGCACTTATGCAAAGCGACTGAGTGTTGCCTGACAGACCGAATATATTTGAAAATGGAACCGCAAAAAATTCAACAACAGCAGTTCCTGCAAGCATAATAATGAGAGTATAAAGTAATCCGAATTTGATTCCGTCATATATACGAGATCTATTTTTCATACCGTGGCTGAATGAAATTATAGGAGTAATTGCATCACGCAAACCAAAAGCGGCAAACAGAATGAACTGCTGTATTTTATAGTATAGTCCGTAAGCCGTAACCATAGCCTCACTGATTGTTCCTAAAATGATATTTAGTGCGTATGTCATAACCGACATTAGAGCTTGTGCGATAATTGCAGGAAGACCTATGGAATATATCTGTCCGATAGTTTTAGCAGACGGAATTATGTATTTTAAGTTGTTTGAAATATCTTTGTTCACTTTTAAATGAAATAAAAGTGCCAGTAAGAATGAAACGCACTGTCCGATAACAGTAGCATAGGCAGCACCTTTTACCCCCATTTCAGGAAGACCTATAAGTCCATAAATCAAAATGGGATCTAAGATTATATTTGTAATTGCTCCTGCGATTTGTGAGATTGTTGAATAAATAGAATGTCCGGTTGCCTGAAGGAGTTTTTCGTAAATTGAAAAGAAGACTATACCTATTGACATTATACAGCAAATTTGTAAATAGTCAGCGGACATATTAAAAATCAATGTGTTTGCTGTTTGGGTTGATATATACACGGGAACTCCAAAGACGCCGAACGCAAGAAAGAAAATATAGATTATTATAGCACAGAATATTGCATTGCCCGCAGTTTTGCTTGCTTTTTCTTTATTTCCTTCACCCAGACTTTTTGAAAGCAGAGCGTTTGCACCAACGCCTGTTCCTATACTTATGGCTACCATAAGCATTTGTAAAGGAAAGGCAAGCGTCAGAGCATTTAGCGCCGATTCTCCGTTTGACGGCATATTGGAAACAAACGCACTGTCAACAATGTTATATACTGCTTGTAGAATCATTGATAAAATCATAGGTATTCCCATTTTTAGCATAAGTTTGGGGACAGGAACATTACCCATTATTTTTTTTGATTCAGAATTATCCATAAACGTGTCTCCCTCTTTATTTTGTAAAAAAATAAAGAGTAAAGTTAATCAACTGGATTTACATGATTAACATTACTCGTTGTCTGTTTACTTATTTAATTTTATATAAATATTTTAACATATTAAAGCCGGATATTCAATAGGCATAATTCACAAAATATAACCGTTTAATACACATTTTTGATTTAGAAATTTACACAAAAAAGATTAGTTTCCCATGCAGGATAATAAGGGTAATGCCGTAAATAGAATTTGTAATTTGGATTTATTTTTTTAATTTGCAAGGGAATATCTATCATATCAAAAAGTCTGTGATATACTGCTATGCAAAGCTTAGGAGAATGTTCTTTTATAGTTTGCTCTGAGCCTTTTATAGCTTCCTTTTCTGCACCTTCGACATCAAATTTAATATAGGTTGCTTCTTTGCCGTTCAGAATACTGTCAACACTTTTTGCTTGTGTTTCTATTCCTTTAGTTGATATCTGCGACTGTCTTCCTCCGCCTGTGTTAAATATAAGAGTTGTATTTTCGCTCCAAGCAGCACAATTGAATGTATACACGTTTTTCATATTTTCCGTACATCGTAAAAGCTTTTTATAATTTCTTTTGTTGGGTTCTAATGCGTATATTTCTTTATATCTGTAATTTGTACGCTCGGCGAAATCCAAAACGGTATCGCCGTTAAATGCACCCAAATCAATATATGTTTCATTACTTCCAAGTTTGATTAAATTTTCAAAGGCTTCGTCTGTATCGGTGGTACAATCCCTAAGGTATTTAAGTTCTCCTGTGATTTTGTATTTTAATACGCTTTCAAATGTATTACGGGAGATATCGTCTTCAAGCATTGAATATATTTTCTGTATGTTGTCAAAGCGTTCTATAATATGTTTTTTAAGAAAAGGTTCACCGCCGATTACAGCTGTATCAGGCATTAAAAGGCAATGCTTTTTTTCAATCTTGTCAATTTTATTTATGAGTTCCCGATAGCCCGCAGCAAAGGCAAGAAGGATTATAAAATCATATTCGTTTTCTTCAGAACTTTTCTCTATGTCGGAAAGCTTGTGAACCAAATGCCCTTCAAAGTAATGACCTCTTACAAATTCATCGCTTGCAAAGATACCCGAAACAGGTATTTTTCGTTTGTCAAGCTCTTTCATAAGTTTTAGACAGCCGTCGCCCATTCCGTAAATGAATATGGGTTTTTCGGTTTGTTCAAGTCTTTCCCAACAGGATTTAAAAGACAAAAGTTCTTCAAGATTTATCATAAAACATCCTCTTTAATCGTATTATAATCCGTAAAAAGTTTATTTAAAGTATATCATAAATTTGGTCTAAGTCAATACAAACAATATCTTTTATTAATCTGTTGATTGTGCTAAATGGCTTGAAGAATTTACTTTATTTTAGCTATACAATAAATTGAAGACGTGTTATATACAGTTAAATGATAAAAAATACGTCAAACGTATTTTTCATATTAAATTCGTTGACTTAAATAAAATAATATTGTATAATGTAATAAATATAATTTATTATTGTCACTAAATTAAGGAATGGTGATTTTATGTATTGTACAAAATGCGGAAATAAAAATGAGGACTACAATAACTTTTGCGGATATTGCGGTGCAGCTCTCAAAAGTGCCAACCAAAATGGAACACCTTATGTCGAGCCTGATGTAAACAGTCAGCAAAATCAAAATACAAATCCTTATTATAATAATCAGCAAAACGGGTATTACAATCAAAATTACAATGAGCCCATTAAACGAAATAATTCATTTGCATTGGCAGGGTTCATAGTTTCTTGCGGCGGTATTGCATTTGGCGGATTGGCAGGTCTTGTAGGTATTATTCTTTCTCTTATTGGATTTCATCAGACAAATGTAAGAAATGAAAAAGGCAAGGGCTTTGCCGTTGCAGGCATTATAATAGGATGCCTGTTTGTGTGTGTAACAATATTACTTATTATTTATATGTGCAATGCTAGTCCATATGAGCTGAGACGTTTTTTTAATGATTATTATTATGAATTTGATTATGGAACTTCTGCTGTAAAGGATCTATTATCGACCTTGATTGTCAAATAAAAATTATAGTATATTAGTAAAATGTTTTACATTGAGTGGTGATTATTATGTTCTGTGTTAAATGTGGGGCAAAAAGTTCTGATGAATTTGACTATTGCACAAACTGCGGTGCTAAGCTTAAAAAAGAAACAGATATTTCTGACAGCAGCTTAACTTCGGCGGAGGATGCAAATAATATTGTTTATGCTACGGAAAATAAAGCCTTTTATGAAAATCAAGTTCAAGGTTTAAATTCTTATAGGAATTATAATCAGCCACAATATAATCCTCAGTTTGCAATAAATGATGAAAATAAATTCAGCAGAATGTCTATTGCGGGATTTGTTTTATCATGCTGTTCTTTTCTGACTGATGAAATTGGTATTATTTGTGCTGTTCTGGCACTTATATTTTCAATAATCGGTCTTACCGGTATAAATAAGATCAAAAGACGTGGAAAAGGTCTTGCAATTGCAGGGATCGCATTAAGCGGCGCATATATTGCACTTTTTATTTATTTTATTATATTTTATATTTTATTGTTTGCAGGGAATTATTTGCGCATATATTAATATCAGGGATATTGATAAAAAATCAGATCTGCTAGTTTTATTTATATAAATGTAGTTAATATTTTGTTATTTAATAATAGAATATTGGATAAATCAACTTATTCGGAGGAAATAAAAATGTCAAAATTTATTGTTGAAACATCTGCCAGACACGTTCACGTGACAGATGAAGCTCTTGAGATACTCTTTGGAAAAGGTGCAAAGCTTACTAAGAAGAAGGATCTTTCTCAGCCCGGACAGTATGCTTGTGAAGAAAGGGTAACTATTGTAGGACCTAAAAGAGAACTGCCTAATGTATCTATTCTCGGACCTACAAGACCTGAAACGCAGGTCGAGTTATCGGCAACAGACGCACGTTCAATCGGAATAGCAGCTCCTGTCAGAGAGTCCGGAGATATTGAAGGAAGTGGTTCATGCAAAATAGTAGGACCATGCGGAGAACTTGAAATAGCTGAGGGAGTTATAATAGCAAAAAGGCATATTCATCTTACTCCTGCCGATGCTGAAGAGTTGGGAGTTAAGGATAAGCAGATCGTATGCGTTAAAATTGAATCAGAGGACAGAACCGCAATCTTATGTGATACAGTATGCAGGGTATCAGAGTCTTATGCAAGGGCAATGCATATTGATACGGATGAATCAAATGCCGTAGGTGCATCACGTGAGCAATTGGGCGAGATTGTTGAGTGTTGTTAATATACATATTTATAAAAATTAACGGAGATGTTTTAAAACATCTCCGTTTTTAAGTATTATAGTTTTTTTCTAAACGGTGCAAGCGGTATTCCTTTTTTGCCAAATATGGTAATCTTGTTGTAGTTAAACCATTGATATCGTATTTCTTTAGCGTTTAAATTGCATTTTATGAACATCTTACCCTTTGAGATTTCAGGTATTACTTCTTCAAAAACTTCTCCGTCATACGATATTTCAAAGCCTACGATTTTGTCATTAATTACAAAACCGTTTTCGGCATTATAAAATGTCAGCTCATATCCGTTTGAAGTTCTTTGAATATCTTTAAGAACAGGACCATATGCCTCGCAGTTATCAAAGCCATATACATTTTTTAAAGCTAAAAGGCTAAGTCTGTCTCCGACAGGTTTTTTATCCATAGGATGAATATTGTTTAACTCTCCGCAGTCAAGTATAACCGCAGTATATACGTTATTAAGAGTTTCGCTTGCTTTCATTTGTGCCTCTCTTATAACAGGCCATGTTTTATCATCAGGAGCGTCTTCATATCCGAACATAGGAAGCTGTACGCACAAAAACGGCATATTGCTGTCCTTAAAATCCTCACGCCACTTGCAGATAAGTTTTGTGAACAGCTTGTAGTATATTTCGCATCGTGAAGCGTCCTCTTCTCCCTGATAATAAATTATCCCTTTAAACGTAAAAGGAGCAATTCTCTGTATCATAGTATGATACAATCCACAGGGACGATAAGGGTTTTTAATTCCCATTGGTCCGGGCCACTTACATTCTCCGATTTCTTTTAATACGTCTTCCCATGAAAGTTCAGGATGTTCTTTTTGAACAACAGCAAGCTTTTCATTCCAAATTTTTTCATATTCAAGATATTCATCATATATTTTTATTTGCTCTTCTTCATTTAAACCTCCGCATGCCTTTTGGTAATCTTCTAAATAAGTATTTGTGTCCGTATCACTGCTTAAAGTTTTCTCATCAACCCAGACTGAAGCTGAAGTACCTCCGAGATTACAGCCTACGATACCAATTGTACAATCAAGCTTTTCAGAAAGATTTTTTGCAAAATGACACCCAACCGCAGACCATACTCCCAAATTATCAGAATCCGAAAGCTCCCAATGTGAGTTTCTCTCTGCTTCAAATAGTTCTTCGTTTATCATTGCACATCTTGGGACATTGTAGTATCTGATATTTGATTTTCTAATATCAGCCATATGTTTTTCCGAATCTTTAGAGTTCATAAGGAAGTATTCCATATTAGACTGTCCGCCGGCAAGCCATACTTCGCCTATTGCTATGTTTTTAAAAGTAATTTTCTCACCGTTTGAGTTTAAAATTGTAAGAATTAAGTTGTCTTGGGCTTCCATTTCAGGTAAATAGGCAGACCATTTGCTGTCACTTATTTGAGCAGTTGACTTAAATTTTCCCAATGAAACTGTTATGGTTTTATCCTGTTCAATTGGTTCACATTCTCCGAAAATACAGATTGGTTTGCGTCTTTGCAGAACCATGTTGTCAGTAAAGATTGCAGCAGGTTTCATATTTCCCTCCAAGTACTTTTTAACTTCTATGGAATATGGTATCATTATTATAAAAAAGTGTCAAGAAATATTTTTCAGATATAAAAATCATAAAACAAGTGAGACTTTTTGCATTTTGAAACGCTAGTATAAACAGAAAGAGTTATTTAGGCAAATTAATTGAAAAATAATATTCAGGAGGAGTAATAATGAAAAAGCTACTAACAACCATAATAAGCATAACTATTTTAATGTCAATAATGATAAATCCTGCCTCAGCTGAACTTAAAGACGGTTATATAGATTATGGTAGTTACAGAGATGAATTCAAATATGAAGATATAGGAGATTTCAAATATATATATAGATATGAAGGAAAAAGTTTAGAAGTCTTATATAAAAAGAGAAGTTCAAAGCAAGAAATAAAACGTATAGAGTTTCCTGCAGAACACAATGGAAAGCAAGTAAACTATATAGGATTTTTAGGTTTTGACTATGACTCAAAAGTTAAAAATTTAAAAGTAAATACTATTTTTATACCTAAAACTATTGATAGACTATCAATACAGTGTGTTTCTAATCCAATATTTTATGAAAGCCCTTATAGATTAATAAGTCTTAGAAAAATAGAAGTAGATAAGGATAATCCTTATCTATGCTCAAAAGACGGTGTTCTTTATTCTAAGGATATGAAAATATTGCATTTGTATCCTGACAGGAACAAAATGACAGTTTACAAAATGCCAAATACCTTAGAATATTGTTATGATTCTTTATATAAAAGAAATAGGCTGAAAAAAATTTATTTTTCAGATAGTTTAAAAAGAGTACCTTCTGCGTCACAATGTAAAAACCTTGAGTATGCGTACATCGGAAAAAATACTACGGTAATAGATAGAGGAGCGTTTAGAGGAAATAAAAAGTTAACGACAGTTAAAATAAAATCTAAAGTGCTAAAAGGTATTAACGACATAGCATTTTATAAATGCACTGCATTAAAAAAGATAAATATACCGTCATCTGCAAAAAAAGTTAATTATAAGGCATTTTCTGATTGTACTTCTTTGAAAAAAATTAAGTTATCTAAAAGTCTAAAAAAGATCGAATCATGTGCATTTTATGGGTGCAAAAGTCTATCAAAAGTAACAATAAATAATAAAAATAATGCTCCTAAAATCGGTGAAATCACTTTTGAAAACACCAAAAACGGCATAAAATTTTATGTCAAAAACAAAAAAGTTGCAAAGAGCCTTAAAAAACAGCTAAAAGGCAGCGGAGTTAAAAATGCAAAAATTTTGATAGGTAAAAAGGTAGTTTATCAGAATATAAATGGGTAGCGTTAAAGCAGGTACAGAAATGTGCCTGCTTTTTAGTATGTTTGACTTGATAGTAACAGAATTTATACAAACTTTTTACTTGTATTACGGAAAAAGAATTAGTCAGCCCTTGCCAAAGTCGAATTAATGTTGTATAATATTATTGTATTTTTAATACTAAAAATTGAGAGGAGTAATCAAACTAATGATTTATTCAAAAGAGGTTGAAACAATGTGTCCGGTTGCACAGGGCGTTGCACACGGTGCTGCTCCTATTCCGGAGGAAGCTAAATGGATTAAAGCTAAGGAAATCAAGGATATTTCCGGCTTTACTCATGGTATAGGCTGGTGCGCTCCGCAGCAGGGCACTTGTAAGCTTACATTAAATGTTAAAGAGGGAGTTATTCAGGAGGCCCTTGTAGAAACTATTGGTTGTTCGGGAATGACTCATTCTGCCGCTATGGCTTCAGAAATTCTCCCGGGAAGAACTATATTAGAGGCGTTGAACACAGACCTTGTTTGTGATGCTATCAACACAGCTATGAGAGAGTTGTTTTTACAAATAGTTTACGGAAGAACACAAAGTGCATTCTCAGAAGACGGACTGACGATTGGAGCAGGACTTGAGGATTTAGGTAAAGGACTTCGTTCACAGGTTGGTACAATGTATGGAACATTGAAAAAAGGACCTCGTTATCTCGAAATGACTGACGGTTATGTAACAGGCATTGCTTTAAATGAGGACAATGAAATCATCGGTTATAAATATGTAAATTTCGGTAAGATGATGGATTACATAAAAGGCGGAGACGATGCAAACACAGCGTTTGAAAAGGCACAGGGTCAATACGGAAGAGTGGACGACGCTGTAAAAATCGTTGATCCGAGAAAAGAATAGGGAGGATTTATACAATGGCTTTATTTGAATCATATGATAGAAGAGAAAAACAAATCCTTGCTGTTTTAGAGCAGTATGGAATCAAGTCAATAGAGGAATGTGCTGAAATCACTAAGGCAAAGGGCTTGGATATTTACAAGCAGGTTGAGAGTATTCAGCCGATTTGCTTTGAAAACGCTAAGTGGGCATATACGGTAGGCTGTGCTATTGCTATCAAAAAGGGTTGTAAAAGAGCTGCCGACGCTGCCGCAGCAATCGGAGAGGGACTTCAGGCTTTCTGTATTCCGGGCTCTGTTGCCGATCAGAGAAAGGTTGGTTTAGGTCACGGAAACTTGGGTAAAATGCTTTTAGAGGAAGATACAAAGTGCTTTGCATTTCTTGCAGGACACGAATCTTTTGCTGCTGCTGAGGGAGCTATCGGTATTGCAGAAAAGGCAAACAAGGTAAGAAAAGAACCTTTGAGAGTAATTCTAAACGGACTTGGAAAAGACGCAGCACAAATCATTGCGAGAATCAACGGCTTTACATATGTTGAAACTGAAATGGATTATTACACAGGCGAGGTTAAGGAAGTATTCCGCAAGGCATATTCTGACGGACTTCGTGCTAAGGTAAATTGCTACGGTGCAAATGATGTTACAGAGGGCGTTGCTATTATGCACAAGGAGGGCGTTGACGTTTCTATTACAGGTAACTCAACTAACCCGACTCGTTTCCAGCATCCTGTTGCAGGTACATACAAGAAAGAGTGTATCGATCAGGGCAAGAAGTATTTCTCAGTTGCATCAGGCGGAGGAACAGGACGTACCCTTCACCCGGACAATATGGCTGCAGGTCCTGCTTCATACGGTATGACTGACACTATGGGAAGAATGCATTCTGACGCACAGTTTGCAGGTTCTTCATCTGTTCCTGCACACGTTGAAATGATGGGACTTATCGGTATGGGTAACAACCCGATGGTAGGCGCTACCGTTGCCTGCGCAGTTGCGGTTGAAGAGGCGATGAAAGGCTAAAAATAGGCATCTAATAGAAAATAGTCCTCAATTAAAAAACAAGATGAGGACTATTTTTTTGATTTTGACTACCTATTGCCTACCAAATTTTTAGATGTAGGCAATTAGTTTTATAACATCAAGCGTAAAAAAGGGGACAGTGCATATCGCACTGTCCCTTTTAAAGTTGCTTAATTAGTCAGTATTTGATAATTGATTTTTAATATTCCATTATTATAAATAAAATCTTCTTTTTTAATTTGTTCTGGTATCAATTTACTTCCTCCGTGTTGCTAATATAAGTTTTGAGCTTTCAAGTAAATTTTTGAACCCCTTAAAGCTTTTGAAAAAGCAGTTTTTTTACCATCTCTATAATTTTGAGTAGATGTATTACAATGGGAGTGGTAAATTATTGTTAAAATATTTTTTATCGCTCAACTAATGTCACTTTATAATCATCTTCGTAAATAATATTATCATCTGTAATAGTTGCCACTAGCTCATCTTTTTGTGTGGTAACTATTATTTCTTTTATTTGCTTATCTCCAACTCCAATTTTCATTGGTAATACCTCCTTCACATTATATCTTTAAGTTCCATTCTATTAAAACCTACCTATCAATCTTCTACTGGCTCATAAGTTTTGCCAAAACTACACATCCTTAGTCTTTTCTTATGTAATTTATTCCTTTAACATCTCATCCGCTTTAATAGCCTTATCGGTAAAGCTGTTGTTTTTCCACCAAGCGATAAGCGATGCTATAACCGTCCATATCGTTGATATAAGATTTGTTACAGTGTCATCATCTATCGGTATTGGTGAAACACCAAACACTGAAAGCACCTGATTAACAAGTGCAAGAACAAGCAATATTGTCCTTATAAGCGTTCCTTTTGTTATATTAATTCTTTTCATTTATTTATTATCCTCTCTATATCTGATATTCTGTGATTTGCAACTTGTATGTCTCTTTTCATTACCGGAATTTGCTCGGCAAAATTATTATGCTTGTCTACTTTCTTTTCAAGCTGTTGTATTCGGTAAGTTGTTAGCCGAAGTCCTCCGAAACTTCCTAAAGCAGTTCCGAGCAACGATAGAATGGCAACTATTATTTCACTTGTCATTATCCTTCCCTCCTCAACTGCTGTTTTTTAGATATGGTCTTTCTTATTGCCCAGTAATAGCAGTTGGCATACAGAACCTTGACAAGCTCTCTGTCGTCTTTAACTTTTCCGCTTCCGGCAACGACCTTTACCGTTTTTGCTTTGATGGTCTTGACTTTGTTTTTCCTTTCGATACTGCTTGATTTGTAAAGACCGAGCTTGCCGTTCTTTTTTACGACTTCAAAGGTTATCAACTGCTCTTTCTTTACAACAACGTGACCTTGCAGATTAGACTGTTTCATCCAACTTTCAAGTGACATCTTTTTCAGTACGCCGTCATCAGCCGAGATTTTATTATCAGCATTCAGGTTAGCCTCTGTGAAATATACTGTGTTTGCTATAACGTGTTCAACGTATTTAACGTGACCGTATGTACCGCCGTTAAAACAAGCTATTGAATTAGGCTTAGGATATTTTGAAACCTGAAAGCCTGATTTTTTACAGCTTTGATAAACGTCTTTTGCGTTACCTCTAGCACCGATTTTAATGCCTTTCTTTTCATAGGCTCGTCCTTGCGTATACCAAACGCACTGACCTCTTGAGGCGGTATTAACAGGCGGTTTATAATATTTGCTATTAAAGTTAGCTAACCGCTTACCGAGTGATTTTTCATAATTTATTGACATTTTAAATTCTCCTTTTTATCTCATGACAGGTCTTCACCATAAGCTTCCCAAATAACGTTACTAGTCAATGCAGTATTTAATCTAAATGTTACCTCGGTATCATTAACTATGAAATCTGACATAGCTGTTGTAATAAACGAAACTCCATCTTGATACGCATATACTGTCAAACCGTCTTGCTGCTTCATGCTAAATGTTGTAGGTCTAAGTCCACATGTAATTGTTTTTTGACCGGGAGTGCTAAGATCGATCGTTCCAATTTTATATTGCGTTTTTTTCCATTCGCTTTTTGTTAAATAGTTTTTAGCATCTTCTTTTGATATAAAAAACATTTTAATTTTTTCCCAAAAGCCTTGCACTCCCGATTTATCAAGGGCTTTATTAATTTTACTTACAGACATCTTAATTCCTCCTTTTTATAACACACAAATCTCATCAAGTTCTTCTTGTGTAATTGGGCTTATATCAACATCAAAGCTGCCTCCCAGATCATCCCAATCAGTGCCTGTCCAAGCATAATTCTTACCAGTATCTTCAACATTATAGACATGTCCTGATTTTGCATCTATTCTTTTAGATTCTAAATCCGAATAAGTGCTCACACTTCCCTGATATGAATACACATTTACCATATCAGACTTTTTTACATATGTATCAGGCATATTATCAATTGTTTTTTTGTCATCGGCACTCATCAAGCCTTTAGCTGTAATTGTTGCCTCTGATGAAGGAAGAATATATGTGACGATCTTTCCTCCGGTAATATGACCGTTTGTATCTTTGGTTATTTCTGAATATGCCGTTAACTTACCTCCCCAGTCTGTTGATAAAGTGTCACTTGTCGGAGATTTTGTAGTTACACTCGGATGTGCGTGTGTATGATCTTTTGTTGCAAAAGTATCTTTGATTTTTGCCCATAAATCTATTAACCTTTCTAAACTTAAATATTTATCCTTTTGTTGACTTGCCATTGTTGTACCTCCTATTTACAAATATTATTTAACTCTTCTTCCGTAATCGGAATTAAGTTAGTATAACTTTCATCTGAATTGTTTTTCATCTCCGATTTGAAAACTACAAATGTAATTACATCATTAGCGCCAAGTTCGCTATTTATTAATTGAATGTTACTATCCTCGATATAATAATCTTTATTTGCAATAGCATACATTCCGTTTATATAAATCTGAACAGCTTCATCACCGTAATGGTTAATCATTATTTTAGGTACAAGCGGCATAGCTGCATATCCGCTTTTATTTGTCTCCGCTTCATATACATCTAATGTAATATCAATTGATTTGCTGTCTGCAACATCTTCATTCAATGCTTGTAAAACAACAAACGTAATCACATCTTCACCGGTTATAAACTCTGATTTTTCTATTTGAATACTGTTACTATCAATATCAATAGAATAATCTTTTCCTTTTATTGCAAGTACTCCGTTGATAAATATCTGACAAACTTTATCATCATAAGTAAATGGTAGTTGTGCATAACCATCTGTATCTGTTTTAATTTCATATATTTCTGACGATACATCAATCGACTTACTTTCTCCTGTTTTTCCATCGATTACGGATTCAAGTACAACAAACGTAACTACATCTTCACCTGAAACAAATTCAGACTGTACAAGTTGAATATTATTATCTGTAATTTGATAATCTTTTTCTTCAACAGCTAATAAACCGTTAATGAATACATAATTTGCTTGAGTATCTTCAGAGTTAAAAGGTAAGGCAGCTAATCCGCTGCTGTCTGTTGTTACTTCGTAGGTTTGCGATATAATATATGAACCTGTAGTAGATATCTCTGATTTAGACAACCATGTTTCAAATTCTAATACCAATTCTTCTAACTCAGATATTTTAGAATTTACACTTTCTTTTAATTCAGATTCTAATTTATCAAGCCTATCCTTTATTTCCTTTTCTATTTGAGCTACAGTTAAAGAGTCAATATTTTCAACATACTTATATTGTGATGGTTTAACTCTTGGTCTAACAGCTAGTTTAATTGCAACCAAAGCCTTTGCAGATGCAGAAGAAACAACATCAGTCAAATCACCCATTTTTTGTTTTGATGGTAAAGAATATACATACATATACGCAATAAGAGGATAACTTTCTTGCAGTAATATATTAGGCACTTTTACAGCAATGACATTATTATCTTCAACGGTTGATTGTACAACTAAAGCTTCATTACTATTTTTATTGCAAAAATGAAACATAGGAGCTTCTGTTAATCCAAAATCATCATATACATTTTTAAGATAAAGAGTTTGGTTTATATCCCATTGTGTAAAGCCTTCAATAACTCTATCATATGAATCCCAGCAAGTTACTTCAAACAAATTCACCCCTCCTTATTTATTTTATTTGGTAAGTATATTAATCTAAATTATTTGGTTTTTGTGTTGGTAAAGCCATAAATTTTTCATGAATATCATCCATTACTCCATTTGCGCCTAGATTGTGGTATTGTCTCCAACAATTTTCAAAGTTTTCTCTAGCATAAATAGGAGCATAAGCTTTATCGAGCCATTTATTATAGTCATTAATCATTTGGCTGCGCAATAAAGCTTGAACACCTAATTTTACAGCATTAGTTTCATTGTCGTTCTTTTTTATCTTTTTATAAATCCATCCTATAATAGTAAATAAAGAAGGAATACCCAAAAGACAAAGAATTTGATAGAATGTCGTAAATTCCATATGCCCCTCCTTATAAAATAATAAAAGTGGGCAGTAGTAAAACTACAACCCACAATAAAACAATGATTTTATTCTCATTTTTATTTGTTTTATTAGCTAATCATAATTATCCTTTTCTTATTTCTAGTTGTTGCATAATAAAAGTGGGTAGTATATGAATACTGCCCATAGAAAGTTGTTATTAAATTGTTTCTGTAAAATATTCTTAAACGCTTGACAAACCCATATCTTGTAATTATAATATAAATAATGCTAAATAATATGGAGGTAAAAAATGAATGAAAAAAGTTTAAAATGTTTCATTTCTTATTCACATAAAGATAAGAGAATGAAAGAGAAATTTAAAACCCACCTTGATAATTTAGCTCGTACATATAATATAACTGATTGGCACGATGGTATGATTCCTGCAGGTGGTAATATTGACAAAGAAGTGTTGGAGAATCTTAAAAATTCTGATATAGTCTTCTTGTTAGTTTCACCAGATTATATTAATTCTTATTATTGTTACGAAAAAGAATTAGAAATTGCAATTAAAAGACATAATAACAAAGAGTGTATAGTTGTTCCAGTTATTATCCGTAAGTTTGTTTCTGGAGATTATCTGTTTAGTAATCTAAAATTTGTTCCTACCGATGGCAGACCTGTTGAAAGCTTTAGACCGCATGATAGGGGTTTCATAGATGCTTTTAGCGGGATAAGAAATCTAGTGAAATTATTTTTAGAAAGTGAAAACAATAGTAAAAAAGAAGTCAAAAACAATAATAAACTCACAAAAAGTAGTCAATCTTCAAATAAATCCAAAAGGAAATCTAATAACAAAGCTAAAAATAGTATTAATTATTCAATTGTTAAAGATGGAAAATGTGTAAGCAAAAAATTAACACAATCAGTTTTTGACTCTATCAAATTATATATACAATACTTACCTCAATTTTCAACAGATATAGATGCATTAGCAAATGAACAGTTAACTTATCTTACTAGACACAAGTCAGATAAAGTAAGCGATGCGGCTATTTTGAGGCAAAGAAGAAATAATATTGAAAATTATTTGTTGCAATTATTTACTTATATTCAGCAAAGATTTATAGGTGTTGATAATACATTTGTTCATTTTCGTGTAAATTATAGTGGAAAATATAAAACTTTTCTTGAGGTTGGTTATCCTATAATAGGTTTATCAACAGAGCCAATATCTGAAGTTGCAAGTATGATTGGATGCTCTAAGAGTTTACAAATGCCGATTATTAAAAGCTTAAACTTAGAATTACATAGAATGGCTCATCCAAATGAAAAAATTAAACGAGATTATATAACTTTTACTTTTAATGAAATTTCAATGTTATATAATGTTGACCTTTCAATGTGTATTTCTGTTTTAGAAAAAGAAAAAAACATATACAAGAATATGTTCTATCCCATGGCAATATTTAGATTTGATAAAGTTATTGAAAAAATGTTAATTCAATATCTTGAAGCATGTAAGCAATCAAATTTAAATTATAATATTAAAAAAGTTTTAGAATACGGAGGACAATGAAAATGCCTATAGAGCGAAATAGTTTAGTTACAGCAATTAATTCAGCATACAAAAAGTTAGATTATGATACATATAAGGAATTATTAAATATTTATTACAAACTGCTAACACAAGAAGATATAAACGAAGTTTTCATTAGTGAGTTTACTACATATGAAAATATTTCAGATAGTGCTCAGCAACTATTATCAGTTAAATAATATAAAAAATTATGCTTTTTTGCAATTAAAATAAAAATTGATTGCATTGTCTGATAATGTTTCATAAAAGTAAAATTCTTTTATAAATTTATGACTAATCTCTTCTTGTCCTAACAAGCGATAAAATATTGAGAGTAGTTCTGAATATTCGTCAATTTTATTTAGAAATTTTGCTTGTAGGATAGCAGAAATTAAGTAAAATCTATCAAATAACATTTGACACACTCCTATATCTTAGTTTTCTTTATAGTATTAAATATTATTCATTGAAACACATAAAAATTAAGGTTTTAGATACAATAGTTAGTCAATAGTTTAACCTTTTCTATAAATTCACTTTGTTTTCGTGTAGTTTTAAATTAATTCGATAAAATTAATAATCACATATCTTAAAACCAATAAAAAAGAGAGCATGAATAAATTCAAACCCTCGCCAAGCTAAATAACCAGTTTAAAAGTAAATCTTAGATACCTTTAAATATTATTTTTATTGCTGATTTATTACTTTATCCTTTCTTTCTTCTGTCAATACATCCTGCCACTTCTGTCTATCTGCTTCCAATTGCCTTTGACTAGCAATATGTACTTCGTAAATGAAATCCTTTAGCACACCCTCAATTACAAATGCAGGAAGTTTGGACTCATTTATCGCCTTTGCTATAGCAGAGATTAAGTCCTCTCTTAGTAAAGTGATTGGCTTTGTTGCTTCTTTATTTTCTTTTATTTCACTGCTCATATAATTGGATACCTCCTAGATACTTATAAAACACACTAGAATACACTCTAAGGCGTTTTGTTTTTGATAGTATAATTTCTCACTAATCACTAATAAAAATGTGATACGGTGTAGATTTGTTGCGATTATGGCAATACATTGGTTGTGCTTTCATTTCAATCGTTTTCGTCAAGAAAAATTACATCTTCTTTATTTAAAGTAATAATTTCTGCATCTACATTAAATCCATAACATCTATTATTTGTTTTGTATTGACAAAACTATTTGAAATAGTTATAATGAACTATAAACTATTCCAAATTTTTGCTAGCATTTGAAGTACTGTATTTAATTTCATTCTTTTTATGCTTTCTATATCCGTTTTCAGTAATTTGGATAAGTATTTCATTTTTAAACCTCTTTTCTTTGGAGTTGTTAATTATGCTAAGTTCCAGACAATGTAAACTCGCTCGTTTATTAACTCAAGACACAACCTTAGATTCTCAAATAATCAAGGAATACATATCTATATCTGCTGATGATAAGAGGCGATTGGCGTGGCTAAAATTAGGGCAAAAGTCAGAATTAGAGTTACAACTCAAACGAGAGTTCGAGTTTACAAACGCCATCGTTGATGTGTAAAAGAGGGTGTTAACGCACTCTCTTTTTTTGATTTTAACATTACAAATAAAAAGAGCCTCCGGCACTAACCAGAGAACCCTTTTTACAATATAGTGTTATGAAAACTTTAGACTATTTCACTTTTATTTTCTTGCCTGTCTTTTTGCTCCAAGAACCATATACATTTTGCACATTGTTATTTACATCTTGATATGTTGCATACGCCCTGACACGGACAAAGTATGTCTTTTTGCTTTTGAGCTTTTTTATAGTCAACTTTGTCTTTTTAGTAAACTTGTCATAAACAGGCTTTTTGAAATTCTTTTTCCTTGATACCTGAACTTCGTAACCCTTTGCCTTGTTTATTTTCTTCCAAGTTACGTTGATTTTCTTTTTAGATTTACTCTTGACTGTTACCTGTGTTACTTTAGCTTGATTTATTGACACCTTTGCTTCCAGTTTAGCTACTTTTACTTCTAGGTCGGATTTTGTTGATGCAGTTGGTGTGGTTGTTGGATTTGTAGGATTATATATAGTAGGTTTGGGCATTAACTGAAACATCCAAGTGGTCGTGGCTGTTGTATTATTTGTGGTAACACCTTCGACAATTATTACAGATATAATTGCTGTTAAGCTTAATATAAATAACAAACTTATAATTTTCTTTTTCATAAATAAACCCTCATTAAGTTAATATTTACTATTTTAGTATAATAGATTAAATAAATTTTGTCAATATATTTTTTATTTTGGTATTTTCAAGGTTAGAGGAGTAAATTGTTCGGGTAATGATAATTTTGAAGATTTCTTAACAAATTCTTGTTTTTCACTTTCTGAGTAATTATCAGTCCAACAAGTTTTATTAGTTATTTTATTTGTTTTCAAAGACATATTGCCAGCCTTTGATATTAAGTTATATAACTCTTGAACAGCTTTAATTAAATAGGGAATAAACTTATCAGTTTTAATTGATAACTTATCTGTATCTATATCTCTATGAACCAAATCAGGTAAAATAGTTTCTAATTGTTGAGCAATCATACCGATACTCTCGTGTTCATTGGATTCTATCCAATCAAATTTCTTTAATTCAATTTGATTTATTTTATCAAGAGCATTAACATTTGTATCTTCAATATTAGTTTTCAATCTGACATCTGATTGATTAAGGATTGTATAACCATTCATATCAATATTGCTATTTACATTAATACCATTGGTTGCTTGCAATTGTAGCTTTGATCCCGAATTTAATATACAATACCCGTTTTGGGACTCATATAAATAGCTACTTCCATTTTCATTAAGATAAATAGGGTAACCATTGGTATATATTGAACCACCTAAATATAAGTTGTCAAATGTCCAAAGACCTTGATTTAAAACAATATTGTTACCATGATTATCAGTAGCGGATAGATTGCTATTTGCAAAATACATAAACTTACCTAGATAAGATGTCGAAATATCATTATCATCATCATATCCGATTCCGATATAACTGCTCTTTGAGTCTAAGGTTAAAAACATACCCTTTTTTGTTTTATCATCTGCCCAACACGAAGTACCTATTCTTCCGACCATATTAGTTGTATCTCTGCCGCCATAATAGAAATCACAAGTACCATACTTAGGACTTATTCTAACTGAATTTATATATGTTTGACTCTTATCATCATATTTTGATATAAATAGTCCCTCATTATCAAACGTCAAAGAAGAATCCTTATTATATATTCCTAACTCATTACCAAGTATCAAGTTGCCGACTAATACATTTGCATTTATACCATAGTTATATTTTAACTCGCCCGTCTTAGGGTCTTGATAATAGATACCTCCGACAGCAGTTGAAACGGTTTCCCAATTATCCTTTGTGATAGCTAAAGTTGAGTTAATAATCTTTAATTGAGTATCGCTGTACGAATCAGTAATATCCTCATATTGTCTAAACAGCATACCGTGAGAATCCCAAGTCTGAGTTTGATTATCAGCACCGCCGATAATTTTTGTATTAGTAGTATCAAGTCCGTTAGTAAACCAATCGTTTACTACGTTATTACTCTCAGCACCTTGACTAGCTTGCCTCTTAACAGAGTCGTAGGAAGTAGCCATAGTCTGAGCTTGTGTCAAAATGCCTCTAATTTCACTTACACTGCTTTTAACCTTAGTTGCGTCAGAAAATTCCACACTAATATTTTGTAGGTTTTCAAATTCAATTTCATATTCAATAAGTCTTAGGCGATATATCGTATCATCTACTCTTATTCTGATCCAGTTGCCGACTTCAAAATAATCAACGAGCGGGCTAAACTTTTTAATCACAAGTAAATTCTTTAACGTAGTAGAAATAGAGTGCTGCAATTCAGCAGATTTATAAATTTCTTTGGTAGCCACTTGTATAAATTCTAATGCTCTGTTAAAAAGCTCTGCATTATTTAGTCCATCAGAAATATAGTTGCTGTTTGAATACTCATCTTCTCTGCGAAAAGAACAAAATTCTAACCATAATTGATTGCCTAAATACTTTTCAAAATTCAGTTTATTCTGAATATCATTTTTATATTTCTCAATATACGTTTGTACACCGTTAGATGTCAATTCACCATTAACATTATGCACACCCAAAATAACGTTAATTTCTCCTTGTCTGACAGCTTTTTCATCAGCAATGGCTTTTGACTTTTCCAGATAGGGGAGATATAAATTATCATATAAGTTAGGATTTCTGGCAGACCAAGTATCTTTATCAGCAATACCTTGATCGATTAATATTCCGATACACGCTTCGCAAGCATCATAAAAACTTGTTAATCTGTTCAAGCAATACTTTTTAAGTTCATCTTTAAAACTAGAAATATCTTTCTCAAATAAGCCTAAGATACTACTATCATAGATTTCCTTATTTAAAGTCTTTTTAATTTTCTGCCTAACAAAATTCTCATAATTATCATTAATAGCTATAGAGATAATCGAACTTGTAGCAGTATCTTCCTCGTCAGAATAATTAGTAACAGTAAAACTGCCTGTCCACATTTGATTAGACAAACTGGATGTATTAATTTTAACTTGATACCTTGAATCAACTATAACCTTTGCCATACCTAGTACAGCACTATCAGCAGTAGCAGGACTGCTAAGACTGTTAGCACTTGAAACAGCAACAGGAGATAGGTTAGCAGATGTCAGCAACCGAGCTTGTGCTACTGCATTCGTATCAGATAGGGTTGCATTTGGCAT
>CANPWL010000013.1 GCA_947584375.1 uncultured Clostridia bacterium
CGGATAAAAGTAATTTAATATAGTGCTCAACGCTGTTCCGTGAGTTGCAATAACTATATTTTCATTTCTATGTTCCAAAAGAACTTTTTTCAATGCGTTGACATTACGTTCTTGAACTTCATTTAAACACTCACCGTCTTTTATATGATAATTAAAATCAGCCCATTGCTTTTGTATGTAATCAAAGAATCTTTCACCGTGCCAGCCTCCGGCATTACGCTCTCTAAAATTCTCATCTGTATGAATTTCCATATCAAGCGTTTTTGCAAGGTCGCGAATAGTATCAATACTTCTCTTATAAGGGCTTGACATCATAAAATCAATACCCTTGTTCTTTAAAACATTCGTAACCTCTAAAGAATCCCGAAGCCCCTCGTCAGTAAGCGGTCTTGTTCTGTCATTATGAATGTTCCTGTCAGGCTCTGCATGGCGTACAAAATAAACTTTTGTCATTTTTGTCCTCGTTTCGTTATTTACACACTTAAAACTCTATTCAAGCCCTGTTCTCTCATCAATTCCAAGCACTATATTCATACACTGAACAGCCGCACCGCTTGCCCCTTTTCCCAGATTGTCAAGCCGTGAGCATAGCAAAACTCGCTCGTCGTTTCCGCAGACAAAAATCTGCATATTGTTTGTTCCCTCTAGTGTATTTGCGGCAAGGAAACCATCGGGCAGAGTTTCTGTTCCGCCTAGTTCCATTACCTTAACAAAATGCTCATTTTTATAATGCTCGCTTAAAGCATTGTGTATGTCAGACGCTGTGTAACTGCCGTTCAAAAGCCTAGTTATTATCGGTACTGTAACCACCATTCCTGCATAGTAATCGTCAACTATCGGATTAAAAACAGGCGGATAGTCAAGACCGCAGATTTTCTGCATTTCGGGCAGGTGCTTGTGATTTTGCGTAAGAGCATACTGCCTCGGCGAATTGTATTCATAAGGGATTTCATCACCCTCGTAGACTGCTATCATTTTCTTGCCTGCACCCGAATATCCCGATACTGCATGGCAGGTCACAGGATAGTCCTTAGGCAGAATACCCGCTTTTATAAGAGGATAAACCAGACTTATAAATCCGCTTGCATAACAGCCGGGAACAGCAATTCTGTTTGAATTTTTTATCTTCTCCCTATGCTCCGGCGATAACTCAGGAAAGCCATATGCCCAGTCGGGATTAGTCCTGTGAGCAGTAGATGCGTCTATTATCTTTGTGTGGTCGTTATTTTTATCAATCAGCGATACGGATTCAATCGCCGCTTTATCAGGCAGACACAGAAAAGTTATATCCGACTCATTTATAAATTTAGCACGCTCATCTTTGTCCTTGCGCTTGTCTTCATCTATGAGCATAATTTCAAGGTCGTTACGGTTTTTGAACCTATCAAAGATTTTAAGACCTGTCGTTCCTTCTTTTCCGTCAATAAAGATTTTTGTTTTCATAAATATCTTTTGCCTTTCGATTTTACTTATCAAGTTCTCTCAAAACATACTCTATCTGCGCTTTAACGCTTTCAGGCGCAGGTCCTCCTGCCGACTTTCTCTGCATCACACAGGTATCCAAAGAAATAGCTTTATAGACATCTTCATCAAAGCTATCACTCAGATTTTTATACTCGCTTATCGGCAGAGTTTCCAAAGTAACCCCTAATTCTATACATCTTGCAACTAAAGTACCTGTGATTTTATAAGCGTCTCTGAAAGGAATACCCTTTTTAACAAGATAGTCCGCGCAGTCGGTTGCGTTTATGAATCCCTTAGCCGCCGCATTTCTCATATTCTCTTTTATAACCGTCATTGTTGACAGCATTGGTATAAATGTGTTTATACAAAGCTTCACCGTATCGACAGCGTCGAATATTGCCTCCTTATCCTCCTGCATATCCTTGTCATAAGCAAGCGACAGGTTCTTCATCATAGAAAGCAAAGTGTTCAAATCTCCGTAAACACGGGCGGTTTTTCCCCTGATAAGCTCGGTAACGTCGGGGTTTTTCTTCTGCGGCATTATTGAAGAGCCTGTTGCGTAAGCGTCGTCAAGCTCTACAAATTTAAACTCCCAAGAACACCATAAAATAATCTCTTCAGAAAAGCGTGACAAATGCATCATAAGTATTGATATTGCGCTCGCAAGCTCTATGCAGAAATCCCTGTCAGAAACTCCGTCAAGTGAATTTTGAGTGATCCCGTCAAAGCCTAAAAGCTCGCAAACTCTCTGCCTGTCAATCTTGTAGGTAGTTCCCGCTAAAGCACCGCTTCCCAAAGGCATTTGGTTCATTCTCTTATAGGTATCGTCAAGCCTGCCTATATCACGCAAAAGCATATTTGCATATGCCATAAGATGATGAGCAAAGGTTATCGGCTGCGCTCTCTGAAGATGAGTATATCCCGGCATAACAGTTTCAAGATGCTCTTTTGCCATATCGGTTATGGTTCTTATCAGCTTGACTGTTATTTCCCTTATTTCCTTTATCTCGTCTAAAAGATACATTCTTATATCAAGTGCTACCTGATCGTTTCTTGAACGCGCAGTGTGAAGCCTTTTTCCTGCATCGCCGACGCGCTTAGTCAGCTCTGCTTCGATAAACATATGAATATCTTCAGCGTTCGGGTCAAATTCCAAAACGCCGTTATCTATATCGGCTAAAATGCCTTTCAGTCCGTCAATGATGACCTCGCTCTCGCTTTTGTCTATTATTCCGCACTCACCCAGCATCGTTGCGTGGGCAATAGAACCCTTTATATCGTGACGGTACATTCTTGCGTCAAACTTTATAGACGAATTGAAATCATTCACACGCTCGTCAATATCTTTAGAAAAACGTCCTGCCCACATCGGCATAGTAAATCTCTCCTTTAGAAAATACCCAAAAATTAAAACACCCTATAAAAACCTATAAGGGCAGCAATATGCCACCCCTTTTAATTATTAAATTGACAATTGATAATTGATAATTATTTTAAATTTGACTTTGTAGTCCTTGTAATAGAAATAAGAATTTTAATAATTTCTGTGCAATCCTTGTATATATTTTCAAATTGAGAAAATGTAATATATTTAGTTTCTTTTAGCAACCTTAACCAATAATCTGTTTCATATGCTTCTTTAAGAGCAATGTTTACCTTTGACAAAAAGTCTTTTTTACTTTGTGCCTGCTGAGCCTCAACAACATTAGCACCTATACTAGTTCCACTTTTAAGAATTTGATTAGAAAGAACATATTCTTTCTTTTCGTTATGCAAATAGTTACATAGTTTAACTATTTTAACTGCAAAATAGAAACTTTTATTTTCAATTACATTATCCATTGTCCATTATCCATTATCCATTTCTCATTGTCCATTACTTTCTCTTTTGGTCCAGCTTTGCCTTAACCTTAATAGGAAGTCCGAACAGATTAATGAATCCTGCACTGTCAGCCTGATTGTAAACATTGTCCTCGTCGAAGGTTGCAACCTCTTCGTCATATAATGTATACGGTGACGTAACGCCGGCGTTGATGATATTGCCCTTGTAAAGCTTTAACTTAACATCGCCTGTTACTGTCTTTTGAGTTTCGGTAACAAATGCTGAAAGAGCTTCCCTTAGCGGTGTGTACCATTGTCCATTATAAACAATGTCAGCGAATTTTATACCTATATACTGTTTCATTCTAGCAGTTTCTTTGTCGATAGTAATAGTCTCCAGAACATCATGAGCATGGTAAAGAATAGTTCCGCCCGGAGTTTCATATACTCCCCTCGATTTCATTCCGACCAAACGGTTTTCAACCAAGTCGGCAAGACCGATACCGTTTTCTCCGCCCAGCTTGTTTAATGTCTTTACGATGTCAACACCCTTCATTTCTTTGCCGTCAATAGCAGTAGGAATACCCTTCTCAAAATGAATTGTAACATAAGTAGGCTTGTCAGGTGCCTGAAGCGGGGAAACTCCCATCTCTAAGAAGCCTTCCTTTTCATACTGCGGCTCGTTTGCAGGGTCCTCCAGGTCAAGACCCTCGTGTGAAAGATGCCACAGGTTTTTATCCTTTGAATAGTTTGTCTCTCTGTTTATTTTTAGAGGAATATTGTGCGCCTCTGCATATTCTATCTCCTGCTCACGTGATTTCAGATCCCAAATTCTCCACGGAGCGATAATCTCCATATCAGGTGCAAAAGCCTTTATAGCAAGCTCAAACCTTACCTGATCGTTGCCCTTGCCTGTACAGCCGTGGCAGATAGCGTCAGCACCCTCTTTGATTGCGATTTCTGCAATTCTCTTTGCAATAATAGGTCTTGCAAAGGAAGTTCCAAGCAAGTATCTGTTTTCATATACAGCACCCGCCTGAACAGTCGGGAACACATAGTCCTCTATAAACTCATCGTTCAAATCTTCAATATAAAGCTTTGACGCACCGGTCTTGATTGCCTTTTCCTCTAATCCGTCAAGCTCCGTTCCCTGTCCTACATCGCCCGATACAGCGATAACCTCGCAGTTGTTGTAATTCTCCTTGAGCCACGCAATAATTATTGACGTGTCAAGCCCGCCTGAATAAGCTAAAACTACCTTTTTGATTTCTTTTGCCATTTCAATATCCTCCGTTTAAAATTTATGTTAGTGTTAATTATACATAAAAACCTGTTTAAGTCAAGAGTTTTATGCAATAATTTCAATAATTTTTTGTATAATTATCTATTTTATGAATATTTTATGCATATATACACGAATATTATGCATAATTATTCATCTTTGCTTTTTTTAATTGCCATTTTCATTATTCTTTCAATAATATTAATCGATACAATACATATTTACTTTACTTTCCATTTTAACGGTATTAAAAAATTTTATATTTTTCATTTCAACGGCTTATTTTATCATATTTTCATCACTTTGTCCATATATAATGATATTATAAAAATAATTCAAGGTGATATTTATACCTTGAAAATCATATCTTAATGATATATAATATTAGAAGTCAGATAAGAAAAATCTTGCATCTTGCATCTTAAAATCTAGTAGGGGGAAATATTATGGCTCTTAAAGAAATCGACATAAAATCATTAAAGGAATTCAATCCTTTCTCAAAGATTGCAGACGATTGGTTCTTGGTAACCGCAGGTGATGAAAGCGGATACAACACTATGACTGCGTCATGGGGAAGCGTTGGAACTATGTGGGGAAAAAGTGTTGCCGTTACGGTTATACGTCCTCAACGATATACAAAGGAATTTGTAGATAAAAGCGAATACTTTACCATATCATTCTTGAAAGACGGAAATAAAGATAAGCTTAGCTTTTGCGGTACAAAAAGCGGAAGGGATTTTGACAAGGCAAAGGAAACAGGACTTGTTCCTCTATTTATTGACAACACCACAGCCTTTGAACAGGCAGAGCTTATTCTTATCTGCAAAAAAGTATTTGCACAGGATATAACCCCCGACAGCTTTTTAGACAAGACACTGATAGACAGATGGTATCCTGAAAAGGACTTTCACACAGCGTATGTCGGAGAAATAGTAAAGGCATATCAAAACGTATAAAGTCAAGTTACTAATAGAGGGTAATGCGTTTAACGCACTACCCTGTTTTAGACTTAAATAATCTATTAAAAATATGTTGACCTAACAGTCATAAATATAAAAAATGCACAGATAATTTTAATTTTTAGTATTGTAATCATTTTAAAACTGATGTATAATATATTTAAAATATGTAGAACAACAAAATTTTATTTAATAGCAGATAAAGATTTAAGAAAGGAAAATTACAGATGAAAAAAGATTTTGATAACAACGGTCAGAAAATCGATTCCGATTATGACGTTGAAAAAATCATTGCTGAAGTAAACAGATCAGCCAAAGAAAACAAAGAAGCGTATTTGAATTCTGTTAATAAGGACGATATGTCCGGTCAAAACCAATCTTCAAACTCTCTTTCCGGTGAATCAAAGAATGATATTATAAATAAAATCAATCAAAGTCTGAAAATCAGCGAATCAAATGAATATAATGAAACTTCCGATAAATCTGATAAAAATCAAAACTCTCTCAAAAACAAAAAAAACAAAGTATCAAACAGTGAACTTAAAGATATGCAAAAAGAAATTGAATGGGATACCAGATACAACGAACTCAAAAGCATAAAAGTAGACAGCCATAAAGGCAGGAACGCTGTTTTATTTGTTTTGGGGCTTGTTATAATACTTCTTATCGGCGCTTACATCGTCGGATATATTATGACAAAGGACTGTTTTCTCCCAAATACATATGTAAACGGTATTTCTATCGGAGGAATGAATGTAAATGAAGCGACTGAATCGCTTCAGGCTGATACTTCTTTAAACAAGCTTGTATTGGAAAAGCTTAACGGAGAAACCGTTACCATTGATTATTCTAAAATTGATTATACATACTCGACCGCTGATGAACTTAATAAGATAATCAATAATGAAAACAAAGCTCTTTGGTTTGTAAATCTTATCAAAAAATCCAAATACAGTATATCTGTCAACGGTTCTTATTCAGAGGATAAGCTAAAAGAGGTCATTGATAACGCAAGCTTTGGTGTTACGCCGTCCAAAAACGCTAAAATAGTAAAGAGCAAGGACGAGTTTGTGATTGAACCTGAAGTCCAGGGAGATATTGTTGATACAGAAAAGGTTTTTGAAGCGTCCAGGACTGCTATAAACAACGGCGTTGAAAAAATAAATCTTATGAATGAGAATTGCTATAAAAAACCTACTGTCGTTGCGGATGATTTAAAGGAAAAGCTAGATGAACTGAACAAGGTTTTTAATTTAGAGGTCAAGTTAGACTTTGATTATACCACAGAAAACTTGACCTATGACGTATTCAAAGACTGGGTTAATATCAAAAAGGACGGAAGTTATACGATCGATCAGGAATCTGTTTGGGAGTGGGTAAACTCAATAAGGGATAAATATGATACCCTTAACAAAACAAGAAAGTTTAAGTCAACTCTTCAGGGTACTGTGACAATAAAGGCACAGAGAGGTGCAGACGGTAAGTTTGACGGTATATTCGGATATTTCCTCGACGCAGACAAAACTGCCGAGGCAATATGCAAGGCTCTTAAAAAAGGTGAAAACATAACAATCAAGCCGATTTACTGGACAAACGGCGGATATACATATGATACACAGGGAAAAGTTAAGCGTTCAAAAAGTGATGAAAAAAAGGTTATAAGCGACATTGCACAGCTTGACACATATATAGAGGTAGATCTTACAAATCAGATGCTCTGGTATTATAAAAACGGCAAGGTAAAACATAAATGCGGAGTGGTTTCTGGTATGCCCACCAAAGAAAGAATGACCTACCCCGGTATCTACCAGCTTTGGATGAAGGAAACAAACAAAACTATGAAAGGCAGAACATCAGAAGGTTCATACGAATCTAAATGTTCTTACTGGAACTATATCAGCCAAAACAGTATTGGTATCCACGACGCCACATGGCAGACCTCTTTCGGCGGAGACAGATACAAATACTACGGCTCTCACGGCTGTGTGGGAATTTCTTTGAGCGATTCAAAATATATTTATGATAATATTCCTTTGGGTACTGTTGTAATAATGTACTATTAAAACCAAAGCTCTTGCAGTAATTGCAGGAGCTGTTTTTATGCCTTATTGATAAAATACAGACAAAAAAATCACACACCGCAAAAACAGTGTGTGACTTATGTAATATTTTTATTGCTATTACTCAGCTACCGGAGCGTCAACAGGACAAGTACCTGCACAAGCACCGCAATCAATACAAGTGTCAGCGTCGATAACGTATTTACCGTCACCCTCTGTAATTGCCCCAACAGGACATTCAGCAGCACAAGCGCCGCAGCTGATGCATTCATCAGAAATTTTATATGCCATTTCAGCATACCTCCTTCAATATTTTAAATGTTAAAAACATTTATTATCTATTATGATAACACATAATTTAAAAATTGCAAGTCTTTTGTGAAAAAATAAATAATTAATAATTTCCTTATTCGCACAATGCTCTCTATGCTGACAAAATAACCAGCATTTTATTTCCACAATTGATCCTCATATGCCAAACATAGTTTTAAGAAGGTCAGTTCCCGATTTTGTTGAAAAAATCTTTTCCATCACTTTTTCTATCGCAGCTTTGCTCAAATTGTCTTCATAAGCATTTACTAAGAAATCTGCTTCAATAAGTATCTGATAATCAATGCCCTCCTTCAAATTATATGTATGATGATGCCCGACCAAAAATGCTACTCGCTCTAATATGCTTTTATCCAAATCAAATTCGGATAAAAACTCTCTTACTATCTTTTCTCCCTCGATCTCCTGATATTTGCCATTTGAAGAATTATATTTTTCTTCAGAGGTCTTTATTCCTATGTCGTGAACAATTGCAGCAATAAGTAAGGTTTCCAATGTTTCATCGCTAAGACACTCACGCTCACCTATCATTTTTGCAAATGTATATACCTTTGCAAAATGCTGAATACGTTTTGGATCTCCTGCATAATATTCAACCATTTTGCTAAATATTTTATTTTGAATATTCATATCCATCTGCTCCTCAGAAAGAGCAAGCCCCCTTTATATTATACTTTATTTATTGACTTTAAATTTTAGTGTTATTTAATTATAACACAATTTTAAATATTTATCATCTTTTATAAATCTCGCCCTTAAATCAACTTGCTAATTTAATTAGGTTAGTGTATAATAATTTTAAAACTTCTCAACTAGAGATAGATTCGGAGGACACTAATGTTAGAAAAAAATATTTATACAATAAAAGAACTGTATGGTTCAGAAAATAAAGCTGCACAAACTGAAAGATACAAAAAAGCTTTAGAAAAATTTAAAGAGCTTTACGGCGACTGCGAATACCGTATTTTCTCCGCTTCGGGAAGAACAGAGGTCGGAGGAAACCATACTGACCATAATTTCGGAAAAGTGCTGGCGGCAGGCGTTTCTTTGGACGTTATAGCAATCGTTAAACAAACCGATGATAATATTATTGAGGTCAAGTCTGAAGGCTTTCCTAAAGACGTCGTTGACATCAGCGATACTTCTGTTCACGCTGATGAAAATGGAAGATCTTCTTCACTTATAAGAGGAGTTACGGCAGGCTTTAAGAGAAAGAATTACGGCATAGGCGGATTTAAAGCATATACTACTTCAAATGTGCTTAAAGGCTCAGGGCTTTCGTCCTCTGCTGCTTTCGAGGTCTTGATAGGAACGATTTTAAACTATCTTTACAACAACCTAAAAGCCACAGATATAGAGATAGCTCAAATAGCACAATATGCCGAAAACGTATATTTCGGAAAGCCCTCCGGACTAATGGATCAGATGGCGTCAAGCGTGGGAAGCTTTATAACCATTGATTTCAAAGACCCTGCAAACCCGGTTATTGATAAAATTGATTTTGACTTTGATAAATGCGGTCACAGTCTTTGTATAGTTGATACAAAAGGCAATCATGCAGACCTTACTCCCGAATATGCGGCTATCCCGGAAGAAATGAAATCTGTTGCAGGCTTTTTCGGGAAGAAGGTTCTCCGTGAAATTACACTTTCTGATGTACTTGAAAACATAACCGCCTTAAGAGAAAAATTCGGCGACAGAGCAGTACTAAGAGCTATGCATTTTCTAAATGAGAACGAAACTGTTGAGCGTGAGGCAAAAGCACTTCAAAAAGGCGATTTCAATGCATTCTTAAAGGAGGTTAACGCGTCAGGCAACAGCTCATATAAATATCTGCAAAACATCTATGCTAACAAAAATCCGCATGAACAGGGATTGGCAGTCGGCTTATGCCTTGCTGAAATGGTACTACGCGGAGAGGGTGCTTGCAGGGTTCACGGCGGTGGATTTGCAGGAACTATTCAGGCATTTGTTCCTAATGCTAAATTGGAGAAGTTCAAAGAAACCGTCAACAGCTGCTTCGGCGAAGGAAGCTGTCATATTATCTCTATCCGTCCTGTCGGAGGAATTGAAGTTGCAGATAATATCTAGACGTCTGCTTAAATAATTTATATGCAACGGAGAATATCTTATGCGAATGAGAAAGAAAAAACATCTTGAGGAACGTCTTGAAAAGTGCAGCGACTATATATTCTTTATGGATCGTGAGAACAGAAATTTTCAGACATCTGTTCTAAAAAAAGAATACATTGATATCAAAAGTATTTTTGGAAACAATAATCCTGTACATTTGGAAATCGGCTGCGGGAAAGGCGGTTTTGCCTGTGAAATTGCAAGACAAAATCCTGATATAAACTTTCTTGCAGTTGAAAAGGCTAGTAATGTAATTGTAACGGCTGCTGAGAACGCAAAAAAGGCAAAGCTTAAAAATCTATACTTTATGCGCGGCGGCGCAGAATATCTTTCGTGTTACATTCCTGACAAATCAATTGACAGAATATATTTGAACTTCAGTTGTCCGTTCCCTAAGAAAAAATACGCAAGCCATAGGCTAACGCATCATAATTTTCTGAAAATATACAAATCTCTGCTGAATGACAAAGCTGAAATCTGGCAAAAGACCGATAACGCTCACTTCTTTGAATTTTCAATAGAAGAGTTTTCCCAACACGGATTTGCACTTAAAAATGTCACGTTTGATTTACACAATTCCGATTTTGATGGAAATATAATGACCGAATATGAAAAGCGTTTCTCAAATGAGGGATTCCCTATTTACCGGCTTGAAGCATATATCATCAAATAATAAAAGAAGCAAGAGTAACGTCTCCGTTGCTCTTGCCTTTTTCATATGTTCTAATATCTAAGCTCCAGCCCGCCGTTGATCAAACTACTACGTTTATCAAACTTTTCAAGGGCATAGAAACCAGCGGCGGCTCGCCGCCAACATCACCGTTATTCTTATCTTTTTCATCTGTTATTGTATCTAAGTGCTAGCCCACCGTTAATCAAACTACTTCGTTTATCAAACTTTTCATGGGCATAGAGCCAGCGGCGGCTCGCCGCCAACGTCACCGTTGCTAGTTGTTAATGAGCTTATCCTCATCGCTCCAGCTATAAAGCTTTCTTACTTCCTCTCCAACGACCTCAGCAGGATGCTCAGCAGCAAGCTTTCTCATAGCCTTAAAGTGAACCTGCGAGCCTGCGTCTGACATATCAAGCAAGAAGTCCTTAGCAAATGTTCCGTCCTGGATATCAGAAAGAACCTTCTTCATAGCCTTCTTGGTATCTTCAGTGATGATTTTCGGTCCTGTTACATAGTCACCGTACTCAGCAGTATTTGAAATAGAATATCTCATTCCTGCAAAGCCTGACTGATAAATCAAATCAACAATGAGTTTCATTTCATGAATACACTCAAAATAAGCGTTTCTCGGGTCATAGCCTGCCTCGCATAGAGTTTCAAAACCTGCCTGCATCAGTGCGCAAACACCTCCGCAAAGTACAGCCTGCTCGCCGAACAAGTCAGTTTCGGTTTCTGTTCTGAATGTTGTTTCTAAAACACCTGCTCTTGCTCCGCCGATACCTGCTGCATATGCAAGACCTATCTCCTGTGCATTTCCCGTTGCGTCCTGTTCAACAGCGATAAGACAAGGAACGCCCTTTCCTGCCTGATACTCTGAACGTACAGTGTGTCCCGGTCCCTTAGGAGCGATCATAATTACGTTTACATCCTTAGGTGGAACAATACATCCGAAGTGAATATTAAATCCGTGTGCAAAAGCAAGAGTCTTGCCCTCTGTCAGATATGGGGCTATCTCACTTTTATAAAGAGCAGCCTGCTTTTCATCAGGTATCAAAATCATAATCAAATCAGCAGCCTTTGCAGCGTCTGCTGTTGTCATAACTGTAAGACCTGCGTCCTCAGCCTTTTTCCAAGACTTGCTTCCTTCATACAAACCGATAACAACGTCTACTCCGCTGTCCTTAAGATTCAAAGCATGAGCGTGACCTTGACTTCCATAACCTATGATAGCTACCTTTTTACCTTTCAGCTTGTTCAGGTCGCAGTCCTGCTGATAAAAAATCTTTGCCGTACTTGTGTTTGACATTTTCTTTTCCTCCTAAAATTATGCATATATAAATGCATTAATATTATTACTTCAATAAGGATTCCCCTTATTTATTAACATAATTAATTTTATATATCTTTACTTTCTATTATGCTTTTAAAATGTTACATAAATGTTTTGATTAATTGCTTATTTTTTAAAAGTCATAACATCCTGACCCTTTTGTATTGCGATAGTACCTGTTCTTACTACCTCTAAAACATCATATGGTTTTGTTATTTCCTCCAGTCTGCAAATATGTGCATAAGTATCTGCAAGCAGAATAGTCATAGTAGTCAGTGAAATGTCTATGACCTTTGCTCCTGTAATATCTGCAATAGTCATAATTTCGCTTCTCTTCTCTGCAGGAACTTTCAGCTTTATAAGTATAAGCTCACGCTCCAACTTTTCGTCCTTGGTAAGAGTTTTGACCTTGATAACATCAATAAGCTTATTAAGCTGCTTTTCAACCTGCTCGACTATATACTCATCTCCGTCTACGATAATTGTAACCCTTGAAATTTCAGGATCGTCCGTAATACCGACTGCTAAGCTTTCAATATTAAATCCTCTTCTTGAAAATAATCCTGAAATTCTGGACAGTGCTCCCGCATGATTTTCCACTAAAACCGAAATAGTATACTTCATTTATAAAACATTCCTTTCAAACTTATTAGTTATAAAGTGCTCTCAAAATCATCTACTACACATTCTACCAAGTAGCAGCCTTTATGGGACGCAAGCTGTTCAATAGCCGTTTCAGCCTTTTCTTTGCAGTCAACTCTCATAGCAGGTATTCCATACGCTTTTGCTATGGCAATAAAATCAGGCGAACCGTCAAGTGAAACAGCGGTAAGACGATTTTTATATAAATTTGTCTGAACCTCTCGCACCATTCCCAAGAAGTTATTTTTCATAACAACTATCTTTATATCAACATTGTGCTGAACTGCGGTCGCAAGCTCCATAAACTGCATTTGAAAAGAACCGTCACCGCAGATAGCAATAACCGGATGATCTTCATCTGCAAGCTTTGCTCCGATAGCAGCGGGAACAGAATATCCCATAGTTCCCATTCCGCCTGACGTTAAAAAGCGTCCGTCACGGATCTTATAGCTTGTAGCGCTCCATATTTGATTTTGTCCTACATCGGCAACGACCGTAGTATTCTTTGGCATCTTATCAGATAAATCGCTTATAAACTTTCTGGGATTTACCGTTCCTTCTTTTGCAGGCTTTACAGACTCATCAAATTTCAAACTGTTCAACTCATTTAACCAGTCAGTATGCTCTTCAGGCTCAATAAGTTCAAGCATTTGCCTGAGTACAAGCTTTGCATCCCCTACAAGAGGAATATCTACCCCTAAGTTTTTACCGATTTCGGCAGGGTCAATGTCTATATGAATGACCTTAGTTGTCTTTTTAACGGCGTCAGGCTTTTTTATTGCTCTGTCGCCCACTCTGGCGCCGACCAAAAAAATAACGTCGCAAAGCTCAACAGCTTTGTTTGCTATCTTCTTTCCATGCATTCCGATCATTCCGTAAAACAGCTCGTTATCAGTTGAAAAAGCCGATATGCCCATCATTGTAGTAACAACCGGGATCTGCATAACCTTTGACAGCTCTGTTATTTCACTCACTGCGTCTGATGAGAACACCCCTCCGCCTATACAGATAAGAGGCTTCTTCGCTTGTTTCAAAGCATTAATAACACGCTTGACCTGAAGAACATTGCCTTTAGTTGTAGGCTTATAGCTTCTTATATCCACGGTTTTCGGATATTCAAATTCAATATCCTCCGACTGAACGTCCATAGGAACATCTATAAGAACAGGTCCCGGACGTCCCGTACCTGCAATATAAAACGCTTCCTTAAAAGCTTTGGGAAGCTTGTCCTTATCTTTAATCAAATAGCTGTGCTTGACAAATGGCTCAGCAGCTCCTGTTATGTCTGCCTCCTGAAAGGCATCAGAGCCTATCTGGTCGTTGTTGACCTGACCTGTTATTATAACAAGCGGTATTGAATCGGCATATGCCGTTGCAATAGCTGTAATGAGATTTGTCGCTCCGGGACCGGAGGTAGCAATACATACTCCCGGTCTGCCGGTTATTCTTGCATATCCATTTGCCGCATGACCTGCGTTTGCCTCATGCCTGACGAGAATATGTCTTATATTGCTCTCATATAAGGCGTCGTAAAAAGGACAAATCGCCGCTCCAGGATAACCAAAGACGACTTTGACCTGCTCTGCCTCCAAGCATTTTACCATTGCTTTGCTTATTTTCATATCAAGCCGCCTCCATATCTTAAAAAATTAATATGCTTTACCATAAAATATATAAAGAAATTATACAACATTTGAGAAAGTTAGTCAAGCAAATAACTCTTAGAAACACCATATTTTTATTTAAAAATAAAATGACAGACGAAGCAGCCAAATTGGGATCAAAAAATCGCAATAAGTAAAATACTTCATCTGCCACTTAAAACATAACGCGAACAGATAATACAGTCAATAATTACACTATTAATTTTTACAGTAATCAATTACGGACTTTATAAACTGCCTTCCTGCGGCGCTCTGCGAAAGCTTGTCAAAATCGCAGTTGCAAACGACTACCTTTCCGCCGCCATGCTCGTATTCATAAAGCATTCCAAGCTGATGGTTTCTTTCAAAATTATCGATCGTGCGGATTATAAATTTCTTATTCTCATAACAGTCGTCCAAAATCTCGCTCTTAGAATTTTCTACGATCTCCCACCATTGCTCAGTAGAAAATTTCTCGCACGGAAACTGCGAAAGCGCCGGGTGATTATTGTCAATCAAAAGTCCCATAGTACCAACAGGCTCAGGTTTTTTCATCATCTCGGATATAGCCCTGAACATAGAATAACACCAAAAGTCCTGACAGTAAAATCCTTGAATATAATCGCTTTCATTCAGCTTTTCAATATCCGGAACAACAAGTATTGTTTTGCCTTCTGACAATAGCTTTTCAGCGTCGGGCGAATAAGTATTCTCAAAAATATACGCTCCCGAAATATCAACGCTTTCTACTATCGGGAACACCCAAATTCTATATGAATTTTTTATGTCCGTTCCCTCAACTTCAAGTCTAAGCTCAACGTCACGAACAACATCTGTTTTAGGAAGTGTTACTTCAATATCACATATATCAATGTAATTTTGCCCCTCTTTATGATCTATAACTTTACTTCCGCTTGCAACAGTTGTTTTACAAGAGCATTTAAGCTCCCATTTAAGTGTTTTTGAATCAATGCTGTAATTCCTATAATATGCGATCTCAATATGAGCCTTGAATTTATCTCCGCTCTCATAGGTGTAGCTGTTAAACCTCGCCATAAGAACAGCGTCAGAACAGAACATCCTCCACTCCTGAGGCGAGCATGTACCCTTTTGATCCATAAAAGCGTCAAGAACTCCTACCAAAGCTGTTCCCTGACCTATGAAGTCCTGAATATCAAGAATTTGAAAGCCTCCCAAAAGTCTTGAACGGAACACGGCTTCCATTTCTTCCTTATAGCAGGCAACAGCCAGTTTGCCTGAAGCCTTGAAAAAGTCCTTAGCTAAATGTTCCATACCGGCTTGTTTCAAACGCTCTTTAAATATCTCAAAGTTTCTTGCTTTTAATGAACCCGTATACTTTTCAATTTCATCAAAATTAGGATATGTTACATACTGTCCTATTTCATGAGTTACAATGGGAACCTCAGGTATAAAGCTTGCATCAGCCTCGCTTGCTTTTACGACTTTCATTGTCGTTCCGTACTGAATCTGAACGGTACCGTCAGCACTTGCTTGATTTTCACCGATTTTCACTGAAGGATGAATCATACCGTCATAGCACATATCAGTAGCAGGCTTTCTTGTCTGAATATGTCCTAAAGGCGGTGCGTCACACATTGCAAAAGAGCCTCGCAAAAGTCTGTCATGCGAAAGCCTTACACCGCAGAAAAAATCGTCGTTTTCCAAAACATTCGGAAAAAACTGAAAGTTATTTGAGCCTTGCGTGTAAAGAAACCTCGTATCCTTTTCTTTAAAACCGCCTATTATTTCATTTACCCGGCTGGGGGTTCCCCAAAGCTCGTTTCCGAGAGACATCATACAATAAGACGGGTGATTGCCGAAAGTCTTCATCATTCTGAATCCTTCCGCTATAAGGAACTCCTGTTCTTCTTCGTTATATCCTTCTTCACCCTTTGCTGCAATAGTTCCCCAAAAAGGTAACTCCGGCTCCATATAAATTCCGAGCATATCCGCTGCAATGAAAGCCGCTTCAGGCGGACAGCAGGTATGATAACGATAGTGATTCATTCCGTAATCCATCGATATGCTCATGACCCTGAGCCATTCCGCTGTATCAGCCGGCATAAAACCTGTTTTCGGGAATATCATTCCGTCATGCTTTCCTCTGAGAAATGTTTTTTTACCGTTTATGGTAAACTTATCACCGTCAGTTTTAAATTCGCGCAGTCCGACAATGGTGCTGTAAACATCATTTCCGACAGTAATCGTGAGATTATAAAGATAAGGTCGGTATTCATCCCAAAGATAAGCGTCATCACCCATTTGGTATACAACATCGATTTTGCCGTCTGAATAATTATATTGGCATGGGGGGATTATCTGATCGTTTTTAGCCTTAGGTCCGTCAAACCCGACTGCCGAAACAGTTACAGTTCCGAAATTGTCACCGACCACATCTGCTTTTATACGGAGCGTCTTAGAATGTATATCACTTTCTACAAAAACGTCTTTAACATATGTCTTATCGAAAATCTGAAGTTCCATTCTTCCGATAATTCCGTTCCAGTTTGTCTGAGTATCAGCAGAGGTAAGGTGTCCGCCGTATGTTTTGTATCCGACATTTGAAACCTTTACGGTAACAGTGTGTATCCCTTCGCTTATATAATCAGTTACGTCGTAAATATGCGGAGAAACCAAAGAATCAAAACTTCCTATTTCTTTTCCGTCAATGAACAAAGTCGATATTCTTGTACGTTCAAAAAATATAAAAGCATTTTTCCCGACAGCCTTGGAAAAATCAATATCCTTTGAAAACCAAGCCCAGCCCTCGAATTGGTATGTATCAGTTAAACAATCTGTTTTACGACTTTTGTTAAATCTGCCTTTTTTTGCATTGGATGTAGAGTTAGGAAGCCTAATGCTGTCACTAAAAGGGAGCGTCTTTCCCTCCATTTTTTCATCTAGTTCAAGCGACCATTCTCCGCTAAGGTCTATATAACCAATCATTTTTTGCAACTCCTGTTGTAATTTTTTCTTAGATTATTAAATTCACATCTGTTGTATAAAATGTTAACTTATTTTATATTAACATAAATAATAAATAAAAGCAATATATTTATTAAACCTTAAACAAAAACCTATCGGTGTTATTTTACCGATAGGTTAGAACTTATCTATAATTACATAATTCTTTCCTTAAGCTTTGATAAAAAGCTTTGTCTTTTTGCATAATTTCTTTCACTCAGCAAGCTGTCAAATTCATTCAGCTTTCTTACCATTTCCTTGCTAAGACCCTTAGGCGTTTCAACAACAACTCTTACATAATGGTCGCCCTTGTCGTTTCTGTTAAGCTTTTTAATTCCCTTTCCTCTCAGCCTGAAAACCGTTCCCGTCTGAGTTCCTGCCGGAACCGTATATCTTACCTTTCCGTCAACTGTCGGAACCGTAATGTCATCGCCAAGAGTAACCTGTGCAAATGTCAAAGGGATTTCCGTCCAAACGTCAAAGCCGTCTCTCTCAAATACGCTGTCGCGTCTTACCGAAACTGTCACGTTCAGATCACCGTTCGGACCTCCGTTTATGCCTGCGTCGCCGGCGCCTGCCACACGAAGAGTCTGACCGTTATCTATACCTGCCGGAATTTCAATTTCTCTTCTCGCTGAAGTTCTTGTTCTTCCTTGTCCCGAACATCTGGAACATGGTGAATCGATTATTTTGCCCTGTCCCGAACAGCGTGAACAAACCCTTGTTGAAGTAATTGAGCCAAACGGAGTTCTCTGCTGAACATTGACCTGTCCCCGTCCTCCGCAGTCAGGGCAGGTCCTTGCAGAAGTTCCTGGTGCAGCGCCTGAGCCGCCGCAGTCGGGACATCTCTCCATTCTGTTCATTCTGACTTCAATTTTCTTACCCTTGCAAGCCTCCATAAAATCAATGGTTACGCTTGCCCGTATATCCTGTCCCCTTCTTGGGGCGTTCGGGTTAGCGGAAGAACGTCCTCCGCCGAACGAACCGAAAATCGAATCAAAAATATCTCCCATATCTCCGAAACCGCTGAAACCTCCGAATCCTCCGGCGCCGGCTCCCCCTCCGTAGCTGGGATCTACTCCTGCGTGTCCGAACTGGTCATACTTAGCTCTTTTATCGCTGTCAGAAAGAATTTCATATGCTTCGTTTATCTCTTTGAATTTAGCTTCTGCTTCCTTGTCATCCGGATGCAAATCAGGGTGATATTTTTTAGCAAGTTTTCTATATGCTTTTTTTAGCTCATCATCAGAAGCGCCTTTTGATACGCCAAGCACTTCATAATAATCTCTTTTGTCTGCCATTAATATGACCATTCCTTTCGCCAAAACTCGAAAATTTTAAGAGAAAGATACTAAAATCGTCCTTTCATTATTATGTAAAACGGGAGAACAATGTTCTCCCTTTGGGTGCAGATAAAGTCTTCTTTAGGGGCAGCCCTCTCTTGCATGGGCTTAACCTGAAAATGCATAGCATTTTCAGCTAAAAAATAGACTAACGTCTATTTGCCCATTTCAAAACAGTCCACTGGACTATTTTTTAATTCACCCTGTGCGGAGCGCACTCCGTAAAGCATTTCGCTGACGGCTCGTCAGCGACAGGGCTCTGCCCTTGACCCGCAAGCCTTTTGAAAAAGGCTTGACCGAAAACTTTTAGTTGATTACGCAAAACCTTTTTCGACAGGCTGATGGGAGAACAATGTTCTCCCTTTTACACTTTACAAGATTTATTCAGCGTCGCTGAACTCTGCGTCTATGACATCATCACCGTTATCTGCTGCATTTCCTCCTGCGTCACCCATATCAGGTCCTGCCTGTGCGCCCTGTGCCTGCTGTGACTGAGCGGCAGCCTGTTGGTAAACCTTTGTTGCAACGCCTTGAAATTCTGTTTCCAGCTCCTTTTGCTTGGACTTGATAGCTTCAATGTCCGTACCCTTCAATGCTTCTTTAAGAGCGTCTATCTTTGATTGAACAGATGACTTCTCATCAGCAGAAATCTTATCGCCAAACTCGCCTAATGATTTTTCACATTGGAATACCATCTGGTCTGCCTGATTTCTTGCGTCGACCTCGTCTTTTTTCTTCTTATCCTCTGCGGCAAATGCCTCAGCCTCTTTAACCGCCTTGTCTATATCCTCCTTAGACATATTTGTCGAAGAGGTTATCGTGATATTCTGTTCTTTTCCGGTTCCCAGATCCTTAGCCGAAACGTGAACTATGCCGTTAGCGTCAATGTCAAATGTTACTTCGATCTGAGGAATTCCCCTTGGAGCAGGTGCGATACCGTCAAGACGGAACATACCCAGCTGTTTATTGTCTTTTGCAAATTCTCTTTCGCCCTGAAGTACGTTAATATCAACTGCTGATTGATTATCAGCTGCTGTTGAAAATATCTGTGACTTCTTTGTAGGTATAGTCGTATTTCTCTCAATGATTTTTGTGCAAACCCCGCCCATGGTTTCCAAACCGAGCGAAAGAGGAGTAACGTCAAGAAGAAGTAATCCGTCCTTAACGTCTCCGCCGAGAACTCCGCCTTGGATAGCGGCGCCTAAAGCAACGCACTCGTCAGGATTTATACCCTTAAACGGTTCTTTGCCGATAAATTTTTGAACAGCCTCCTGAACAGCAGGAATCCTTGAAGAACCTCCTACCATCAGGACCTTATTAAGCTCGCCTGCCGATAATCCTGAATCTGACAATGCCTGACGAACAGGTCCCATAGTTTTTTCAACTAAATCAGCAGTAAGTTCATTGAACTTAGCCTGCGAGAGCGTCAGCTCCATATGTTTCGGACCGGAAGCGTCTGCCGTGATAAACGGAAGGCTTATAGACGTTGTAGCTGTCGATGAAAGCTCTATCTTAGCCTTTTCAGCAGCTTCTTTAAGTCTCTGCATAGCCATTTTGTCATTAGATAGGTCAATACCCTCTGATGACTTGAACTCACTTACCATCCAATCAATGATTCTCTGGTCGAAGTCATCTCCGCCGAGACGGTTGTTGCCGGCTGTCGCCAAAACCTCAGTAACGCCATCGCCCATTTCAATGATCGATACGTCAAATGTTCCTCCGCCTAAGTCATATACCATGACCTTCTGATCTTCCTCCTTGTCAAGTCCGTATGACAAAGCAGCGGCAGTAGGCTCGTTTATGATTCTCTTAACATTCAAACCGGCGATCTGACCTGCGTCCTTTGTTGCCTGTCTCTGAGCGTCGGTGAAATAAGCAGGAACGGTAATAACAGCCTCTGTTACGCTTTCACCCAAGTAAGCCTCAGCGTCCTTTTTCAGCTTTTGAAGGATCATAGCTGAAATTTCCTGTGGAGTGTATTCCTTTCCGCCCATTTTTGCTTTATAATCAGAACCCATATGTCTCTTAATAGAGATTACTGTGTTATCAAAGTTTGTTACTGCCTGTCTTTTTGCGACCTGACCGATAAGTCTGTCGCCTGTTTTAGAAACCCCCACTACTGACGGTGTAGTTCTCGCACCCTCGCTGTTAGGGATCACGACTGCTTCGCCGCCCTCCATAACTGCAACGCAGGAGTTTGTTGTACCCAAGTCAATACCTATAATCTTACTCATAATTAATCATTTCCTTTCTGACTTTAATATATTAATTTGTATGTTATTTGTGTTCCTGTCAATTGTTTTGACAGGAATAATTTGCTCCCCTTAAGGATTTGCAACCACTACCATTGCATATCTTATTATCTTATCACCTATTTTATAACCCTTCTGGAACACCTGTGCGACTTCATTTTCGCCAAGTTTGTCGTCCTCGATCTGATTTACTGCATTAGCTATATTCGGGTCAAAGGTTTCCCCCAGCGGATCGATAATTTCAACACCGAGCTTTTTAAGCGCTTCGCCGAACTGATTGAAGATCATCTCAACACCCGATTTATACTTTTCATCAGTAGTTTCAGCATTCAAAGCTCTTTCAAAATTATCAAATACAGGAAGAATTTCTTTGATTGTATCGCCCACAGTAGCAGCCGAAATGTCAAGCCTTTCTTTAGCAGAACGCTTTCTGAAGTTATCATACTCAGCGGCAAGACGCATATATTTATCCTTTTGCTCGTCTAACTCCTTTGTGAGCTTTTCTTCAGGTGCAGGCTCTTCTTTGACTTCTTGTTGTTCATTAGTGCTATCAACCGTCTCTTCAGCAAACGATTCATCTGTGCCGGTGTTTTCGGTTTCTTCTAAAACTTCTTCTAATTCTTTTTCATTTTCGTTAGCCATTAGTCATCACTGCCCTTCGTTGTCTGATTTTCCAATATCATTTATATCCATAACGGTTTCTGTATCATATTCGTTTTCTGAAATCATATCGGAGATCCTGTTTGTGAAATATTCAAGATATGGAATGAATTTTGCATAATCAATCCTCATAGGACCGATAAGCCCTATTGTACCCGCAGGTTTTCCGCCTTTTTTATACTGCGAGGTTATAATGCTGGAATTATTGATAACAAAACCGTCGTCTTCAGGGGAAAACATAACATGAAGTCCTGAAAAACTGCTGTCAAACAGCTTTGCGATTTCTTTTTTATGGTCCAAAAACTCAATTATCTCATTCTTGTCAAAATCATCGCATTTTAACAGATTCTTTTCACCTTTAAAGGAAATTTCCTTCTGAGTTATTTCCTTTGACATTTTGTAAATCTCAGCAACAAGAGGAGAAAGCGTCATCATATAAGTTCCCATTGCTTCCTCAAGCTTCTTTAAAAGGTCATCAGAGAGCTTATCTATCTCAATGCCCTCTAAATTCTCTCTAAGAAAATTAGAAAAGAACTCAAGCTGCTCGTTTGTCAAATCAAACTGTAATCTGCAAACCTTATTCTTTATATTTCCAGATGAAGTGATCAGCAAAAGAACATACATACGCTTCCCTGTCGGTATAACTTCAACCTTTGAAATAATTGAAAACTTCGGCGTTTCGGTAGCTACTACCGTTGCACACTTTGTAAGCTCTGCCAACGCAGTTGACGCAGACTGAACTATTACTTCCTCTGTTAAATGCTCTCCGCTTGGAAGCATTGACTCAATCAAGTCTTTCTCTTCGTTTGTGAGAGGATCAGTTTCAACCAGCTTGTCAACATAAAATCTGTATCCCTTATATGTCGGCACTCTGCCTGCTGAGGTGTGCGGCTGTTCAAGATAACCCTGCTTTTCAAGCTCTGCCATTTCGTTTCTTATAGTCGCTGATGAAGCTTTGATATACTTCATCATAGCTTTAGAACCCACCGGCTCGCCGGTAACTATATATTCGTCAACCACAGCAGTTAAAATTTTAAGCTTTCGGTCGTCCACACGGTCACCTCCGGAACTTATCACTTGTTTTAATTGAGTGTTAGCACTCCTCTGCTTTGAGTGCTAAGTATTATTATACCCAGATTTTTTTCAATGTCAAGGGGTTTAAGAAATTTATTTTATAAAATTATAATAACCCATTATTTATATTTTTGTGCATATAGACAAAATTATCCCCAAATGATTATTTTAATGAAAAATTAAGTCTGTTTTATTAAATTATAGATGTACCTTTTTTTACCCATCAGAATATTGAAAAATATAGTAAAATATGATAAGATATTCGTGAGGTGATGAGTATTGTATAGCAAACAATCGAAAAAGATGTTGATTATTAATATACTGGATATTTTGCGAAAATACACCGATGAAAATCACAGACTTAGCCAAAAAGAAATTGGTGATATTTTAAAGAGTGAATACGAAATGACTGCCGACCGCAAATCCATTAAGAGAAATATTATGGAACTGATTGATTTCGGTTATGAAATTGAGTACAGCGAAACAGTTCGTATGATGCCAAATGCTAAAACAGGTGAGCTTGAAGAAAGCAATATCTTGTCAGATTTTTATCTTGTGCGTGATTTTACTGACGGAGAACTTAGATTACTTATAGACAGTTTACTATTTTCAAAGCACATCCCAAATAGTCAGGCAAGAGAATTGATTGAAAAATTGGAGGGATTGTCAAGTATATATTTTAAATCTCGCATAAAGCATATAAGGTCTGTGCTAGACAATTCACTGCAAAACAAGCAGTTGTTTTTTACAATTGAAATCCTTGATGAGGCTATCAGCAGTTCAAAGCAGGTTTCCTTTACATATAACGAATACCACACTGATAAAAAGCTTTGTCCAAAGCTTAACAGTGATGGAAACCTTAGAGAATATATCATCAATCCTTATCAGATCGCTGCTGCAAATGGGTGGTATTACCTGATTTGCAATAACGATAAATATGATGATGTTTCCAACTATCGTATTGACAGGATAACTAATATAAAGATGCTGGATACTCCGATAAAACCCGCAAGGAAAGTTAAAGGTTTAGAAAACGGATTTAGCTTGCCCAAGCATATGGCGGAACACATATATATGTTCACAGGAGAAAGCGGAACAGTAACCTTCCGCCTGCAAAAGCATCTGCTTAGCGAAGTTATTGACTGGTTTGGCAAAGACATTTCTTTTTTAGACGAAACGGATAAGGAAGTAACTGCTAAGGTTTATGTTAATCTGTTGGCAATGCGTAAATGGGCATTGCAGTATTCGCTTTATACAAAGATTCTTTCACCTCAAAGCCTTGCAGACAAGGTGAAAGAAGATATAAAAATTGCAATGGAAAATTATAAAATTTAAGGAGTAATAGTTATGACTGAAGAATTAAAAAAAGAAATTGAAGATTGCAAAACATTAGATAAGCTTTTTGGTTATTGGGAACAAGCTCATAAAGATGAGGAAAATCCTTATGAGACATTGCCTAAAGGTTCAAGTGATAATAATATGAATAAGGGTTTGATAGAAAGTTTTAGTAAAGACGGAATCACATCTTTGAAGGGCAATGTAAACACAGAAGAAAGTAATGTAGATATTTTATTTGTTTTAAAAGAATCTAATTGCAGTGGAGATAAGATTAGTGGAGATAAGGTTAATGTTAGGTTTTGGTTTAATGAAAAAACAGAAGGAGACGAGACTCGTAATAAATATGCAGAAAGACTAGGGTCAGCCCTTGAAAAAGTTATTGGAAAACCAGTTGATCCTAAATATAAATTTGGATATATAAACTTAAATAAACGAGGAGGATATGGTTCAACAAACAGAAATCAATTAGAAGCATATACTTTAAAATACTATCCCTTTATAAAAAAGGAAATTGAAATTTTATCACCGAAATATATAATCTTTTGCGGTTGTTTTGATGCTTTTGCAAAAGCCTGCAGGAAGAAAGATAATCAATGCTTGCATAATTGGGATCGAAAAAATCCCCAAAAACAAAAATATAGTATTAACAAAAATAAGCATGCCTACATTGTAAATATTTATCATCCATCTCGACGAAACAGTGACAAGAAATTTTGTAATAGTTTAAAAATATTAGAAACATTAAACGATAACAAATGATGGTCTGATTTTGTCCCATCGCTTTTGGTAAAATAAAACTACCAAATAAAAGGAGGTAGTTTTATGAAAAAACTAACAATAATCATATTAATTTTTTTAACGGCAATTCTATGTTTGTCAATTTCGGCTTGCGGGAATGGTTCTAAATCGAAAGCCAGTCAATCGGGAGATAGCAGAGCAGTTATTGGTGAACATATCGAAGATGTTTTAGCCGATACACCTGCCTGCGATGGCTGGGCACCGTCAGTTGTAGAAATGATAAATACTGTGTTCCATTCCTATTCATGGGATTTTGAGGTCTACGAGGACAGCAAAACCAGCTATATTGTTAAATTCACAGGCAGTTATTCGCCTAATCCTGACATTCCTAATCTTTCTCAAGAAGGCAGTATAAGCTATCTTGTAGATGTAGAAAGCGGTGAGGCAAGCGTTTTCAGCGATCCTTATGACCTTAGTTCAACTTTTATGGTTTATATTGTGAATTAATACGTAACGATTAATTTATACTACACATCACAAAAACGGCTTAAACATTACGTTTAAGCCGTTTTGTATATGCAGTAGTTTAAGTTGATTGCAAAAACCTTTACTTCTTCGCCTCATCTAAATTAAGCTCTATTTTATTTACAGTGTAACCCTCGTCTGTATCCTGAACGGTTAAGTTTTCTATAAATAAAGTAGCTTTGAAATCCTTTATCGATAAGCTTATAGCCTCTGCTAATTCTTTATTTACGCTTAAATCAAGAATTTTTATAGGCGTCTTTAACGAAACATTGTGGTTTGTCTTTTCTCCTCTTGCCTGACTTATAATGCCTATTATAGAATCACCGTTTGCGATTTCCTTTGTAAAATCAAAGTTAAGAGGTTGTATTTCTGTTATGTGGATTGACTTCTTATCGTGGTATAGCTCCTGATAAATTTCTTCTGTTATAAACGGGAAGAAAATACTGAAATCCTGAAGCAGTTTGTAAAGAAGTGTGTAAACTGTCTTTTGACCCGAATATCTCGGAATTTCGCCAAATTCCTCCGGTCTGTACAGTCTGTGCTTTACGATTTCAATATAGTTGTCGCAGAAGTTCCAGAAGAATTTCTCTAAATGATTTAACGCCAATCCTACTTCGTATTCGTCGAGATACTTAATGAAGCCCTTCTCCATTTCCTGAAAGCTGCCCAATATCCACTTATCAATATATTCATAATCATTGAACTCTTTATCCTGATAATCAGATAAGTGCATCTCAATAAACTTAGATACATTCCATATCTTGTTTATCAGCTTTTTACCTCTTTGCAGCGTCTCTTCGCTGAATACTATATCTGTTCCCAATCTTCCGGAACCTGCCCAGTAGCGGATAACATCAGCAGAATATTGTTTTATTAAATCAATAGGCTCCACCTTGGCGTTTCCCTTGCTCTTGCTGATTTTCTCTCCCTTATTCGCCATTACAAATCCTGAGATCATTACATTATCCCACGGTCTTTGTCCGAAGTGATAAAAGCTTTTTACAATAGTATAAAAATCCCACGTTCTTATGATCTCGGAAGCATTTGTCCTTATGCTCATAGGCTTTAAAATGGATTCGTAGTTTTCTTCTTCGCCGTATCTCATATTGATAAGCGGTGTTACCGATGATGTTGCCCATGTGTCCATAACGTCTGTTTCGGGAGCAAATTCCTTGCATCCGCATTTCGGACAGCAATCGATATGAGGTTTGTCAGCCAGAGGATTGACAGGCAGGTCTTCTTTTCTTGCAAATATCGGCTCGCCGCACTCCTTGCAATACCACACCGGGAACGGTACTCCGAAATATCTCTGTCTTGAAATGCACCAGTCCCACATAATGTTTTCTACCCATTCGTTATACCTGCTGTGCATATGTGCCGGATGCCATTTGATCTCATTTCCTATCTTTATGAAATCCTTTTTGTGATTCATAATATCTATGAACCATTGCTTCATTACCGAGTACTCTACTTCTTTACCGCATCTTTCGTGCGTCTGCACTTCGTGCTCCAATTCTTCTATTTTGACAATATATCCGCCTGCTTGCAGATCTTCTATAATTTTCTTTCTTGCTTCCTTAATCTTCAATCCGCCGTAATTCGGAACAAAATCAGCAATACGTCCGTTATCGGTAAAAATATACTTTAACGGCAGATTGTATTTCTTCCACCACTCTATATCGGTCTGGTCTCCGAATGTACAGCACATAACGACGCCTGTACCCTTATCTATTGCTACCTTGTCGTCTGCCATTATAGGTACTTCTTCATCTATAACGGGAATATGAGCCGTCTTTCCGATAAGATGATTATGCTTTTCATCATCAGGATTTACAAATACGCATACTATTGCAGGCAATAATTCAGGTCTTGTTGTCGCTATTGTAAATTCTTCTCCGTCTTCAACAGTTTTAAAGGTAACATAGTTAAATGTAGTCTTTACTGTTTTGGTTTCCAGCTCTGCCTGTGCAATTGAAGTCAAACATTCGTTGCACCATAATGCGGGACTTTCTTTGTGATAACAATGTCCTTTTTCTATTAAGTCTAAAAATGACGTCTGGCTTATCTTTATGGTTGTCGGGCTTACTGTCTTATAATGAATATCCCAGTCTGTGCTCACTCCCATTTTGCTGAATAACGTCTGGAAGTCTGCTTCATATTTATCTGTTGTTTCATAGCACAGCTTTGAAAACTCTTCCCTTCCGATTTCGTGTGCCTTTTTGCCCTGTTCTTTCTCTACTAATCTTTCACTCGGCAAACCGTTGTCGTCAAATCCGAACGGATAGAATATATTGTATCCCCTTAATCTTTTATACCTTGCTATCATTTCCGTTTGAGAATATGAAAAGATATGTCCTATATGGATTTTTCCGCTAACTGTCGGCGGAGGAGTATCAATAGAAAACACCTTTCTCTGGTCAGGTTCAAACTTATAGATTTCATTTTCATTCCAATATTCTAACCATTTGTCTTCCTTTTCCTGTGCCTTATATTTTTTGTCTAACATTTTCTTCAGCCTTTCTTTTAACTTTCTTTATTTAATAACCAAATAGAAGTATAACATAAACAGGAACATTAAGCAAGTGCTAATAAACAGTATTAAAGCGTCGGCAAAAAAATCACCGTTTCAGGGAAATTCCCCTGAAACGGCAACGAATGCAGCTTAAAAGCTGCCGACGGGCTTTTATTTTCCCGTCACCATAGAGGTTAAATGAATAAGCTTAAAAGTAAACTTATATCTTGTTTAACATATATACCCTTCCTAAATTCACAAGACAGTATCATAAAATATAAACTTGTACACAGTATAAAGTAATCTGTTGTATTATATCATTAAACTTCAACAAGTCCGTGATTTAACTCAAAATTGTAAACGTAAATCCGCATTGTAAATGTGATTTAATCGTTTAATACGCGTCCGTAAAAATTGCATATGTATTCGTACTTTTTCAGCAGTTCGGAGTCAGGCTTGATCGTTAACTGTTCAATCTTGACTTTCTTTTTCTTTTTATCCTCCGTTTAGTTTTTGGTATAGTTGTTGTGTGTTTTTAGTATTCTAAAATGTATTAATTTTAAAAAACCTTATGATAGGAATTATATCACATATAATCAAATATTGCAAGCATAAAGTATTACAATTGTATTATAAAATAATTGTATATTTTGCACAAAATATGTTGCATAATATAAGTGATATTAATTAGGAAGGACTAAGCCTTATGTGGAAAATACAAAAAGGATATGAATCAATAAGCAAAACGTTTCGTTTACCTGAAGAACTGACGCAAAAACTCGAAAAGCTTGCATATGAAAACAATTTATCTCTCAATCAACTGGTAATACAATGTTTAAATTTTGCAATAGATAATTTAGATAACTCAACAGAAGCTGATGAAAATAATTCGCAGAAGTCTGACAGCGATCTGCCGAAATAATTTTAGGGATTCTGCAATATGATAAAATATTACTTAAAGAGGTTGATAATAAGTGAAACTGCATAAAAAGTCAGCTTTGATGTTCTAAGCTTTTTGTATTTAAGAAACACCGTATGCGATTAACCGGCGCAGTTTTATTTTTCAACGATTTTACTTTGTCGAATAAAGTAAAAAGAAATTTAAAAACAGTAAAAAATAATGAAAATAAATTTTTTAGGAAATTTTTTAATAAAATAGGAAAAAAACAGTTGACAAATATAAAATAATATGTTATTATGATTTACGGATAAGGGAACTGCATTAAAAAAGCAGCCCCGTCTCCTCAGCTTTTAATACTCCGGAACACCGCATTTTATGGTTTGGATGCGGTGTTCCTTTTTTATTTTATTTTTATTTTATTTTAATAAAACTCGAACTTTGTCGGTATCTGTCTAAAACTATTAAAAGAAAAAACCTGCCGGAATAAATCCGACAGGCTAAAAGCATAATGCTTTTTTCAAATTATTTTTTCAACTTTTTAAGGTTTTCAAAACAATTTGAGCATAATGATTTTTCTCCATAATCAATGGAAACATCATGGCTTCCGCAGAAAACACATGATTTCTGACACTTTTCAAGAACGATATAATCGCCGTCTGTGTAGATCTCAATAAGGTCTCCATGCGAAATATCCATTCCTCTGCGCAGTTCAATCGGAATAACTATTCTTCCTAAACTGTCAACCGGTCTAGATACACCTATTGACTTCATGTTTTACCCTCCTTTTTTACTTCCAAAAATAAGTTTTAATACTTATTTTTACATTATATTATATTTTTTTGATATTGTCAACCATTAAAAGACAAATTTTTATATAAAATTCATAAAATGTTCTATAAATTACAACAAAATCCAAAAAAGCTTATATATCCAGGGCATTTTTCATAAAATCTTCAGTAGAAATGCCGCTTTTTCTGTTATATCTGTTAAGACCGTAAAGGCAGTCATTATCCTTTGTGATATAATTTTGTTTTTCTTCAACCCCAAAACTGACTTTAAAGCCGCAAGCTTTGATAAACTGTTTGCTTTCATCCGATATAAGACCGTAAGGATATGTATATGTAACGGGAATGATCTCACTGTTTGTTTTTATCTTATCGAGAAAGCTAAGCGTATCAGAAATAAAAGCAGAGCGATAGTCATCATAATTTTCATTATATTTTCTTTTAGTTCCCTTACGTTCGCCTAAAGTATGAAAATTATCCGAGTGGCAGGCAATTTCAACTCTGCCGCTTGTAAAAGCGTCCTTGCAGTCTTTCCAAGACATATATGAATAATTGGGATTAGGGTCATTTTCCGCAGTCGCCTTGTCGCAGAAGCTGCCTACAACGCTGAAAACCGCTTTCATATTATACTTAGACAAAAGCGGCAGCACATAATACATATTATTATAGCAGCCGTCGTCGAAGCTCAAAATTACCGGTTTATCAGGAAGCTTTTTATCCGAATACACATACGAAACAAGGTCCTGACAAAGTATAGGAGTATAGCCGTGTTCTTTCAGATATAACATATCGCTTTCAAGCTCAAGAGGAGATAAAACATATTCCCCCTGCTTGCTCTCGTCCTTCAGGATAGAGTGGTACATTATAATGGGAAGCTTGATTCCCTTTCTTGTTTCTGCAAAGGCATAGCCTGCATAAGCCAAAATCGAAACGACTGTAAATCCTAAAATAAAGAAAGACAAAGACTTTAAAATCTTTTTAGATGAAATTATTTTAAACAAAATATTCACTCCTGAAAAATATATCTGTATTTAAAATTTACTTTACAATAAATAATATTATTTCAAAGGAGTAATTATTTGTATATTTCTTGTTTTTATATTTGTAATATGGTATACTAATAAAAAAGTAAATCATAGGAGAAGTATTATGGCAAGAAGAGTTGGTATTTTAACAAGCGGAGGAGACTGTCCGGGGCTTAACGCTACCATACGGGGAGTTGCAAAGGCTTGCTATCAGAAATTCGGTACAGACGGCGTTGAAATTGTTGGTATTCAGGACGGCTATTCGGGACTTATTAATAATCAATGCAAAGAAATGTCTCCGTCGGACTTTAGAGGAATACTGACTCAGGGCGGAACTATATTCGGAACAAAGAGAACTCCGTATAAGATGATGCAGGTCATTGAGGACGACAATGTCAACAAGGTAAAATCAATGAAACAGACATATAAAAAGCAGAAGTTAGACTGTCTTTTGACATTGGGCGGAAACGGTACTCATAAAACTGCAAATCTTCTGGCAAGCGAGGGACTGAACGTCATAGGACTTCCGAAAACCATTGACAACGACATTTGGGGAACAGACGTTACATTCGGATTTCACTCTGCCGTTGATATCGCAACCGACGTTATAGACAGACTTCACACAACCGCAAACTCACACGGAAGAACTCTTGTTGTCGAAATAATGGGAAACAAGGCAGGCTGGCTAACACTGTATTCGGGAATAGCAGGCGGTGCCGATATAATAGTAATACCTGAAATCCCTTTTAACATAAAGAAAATATGCAAGGCAGTTGAAAAACGTGCAAATCGAGGCAGTGCATTTTCGATATTAGCTGTTGCAGAAGGTGCGTTTGACGAGGACGAGGCAAAGCTGAAGAAAAAGGAACGCGCAAGAAGAAGAGCCGAAGCGGGAGAAACCACCGCCACTAACAGGATCGCAAAGGCAATCGAGCAAAACACCGGATTTGAAACAAGGGTATGCGTTCCCGGGCATATGCTGAGAGGAGGAAGCCCTTCTGCTTATGACAGAGTGCTTGCGACAAAATTCGGCTGTCACGCAGCCTGCCTGATAGAAGAAGAAAAATACGGATTTGCAGTTGCTATGAAAGGCAATATAGTAACCGAAAACAGACTGGAGGATATTGCAGGCAAAACAAAGTTTGTTCCGGCAGACGATCAATTGGTAAAGACAGCAAAAGACATAGGAATTTCATTCGGTGATTAATTATAAGCATCCGACGGCATAAAACGCAGTCGGTGAAAAACATTTATGGGAGGAACTCTCCGAACGGAGGCAAAGTCATAATAATGACTAAGAATGAACTTTACGAATTTTTGCACCGCCCCATTCGCAAAAACAGCTTGACAATGTTTTTAAGCTGGGCGGCAATAGTTATAATGGCGTCGGTGATTTGCATTTCATTATATTTGATTATCAAAGACGCATACAAAGATATATATCATCCCTACGGACCTTATGATGTTACGCCTGTTTCGTCAGATTATTTCCAAACGGCTGTATCAGACGACAATAACAATACTTTGATAATAAAATCTTATAACGGATATTTTACACAGTTGGTTGTTCCGGACGAAATAAACGATACCAAAGTTAGTGAAATAGACAGATTTTCATTTATGTGCGATTCAAACATAAAAGAAGTATATATACCTTACGGTATTACATACATAGGAAATATGGCGTTTTACGACTGTGAAAATCTTACTAAGATATACATTCCGGAAACGGTAGAAGAAATAGGCGGATGGGCATTTTCAGGTACAGATAAAAACTTTAGAATTTGTGCAGAAACGGACACCTACGCCGAAAAATACTGCAAAGACAGAAAAATTAAATTTGAAGCGGTAAACTAGCCGCTTCTTTTGTTTAATGTAACTTATTTGTAAAGCTTATAAGATATATTTGCAATTTCTTTAAGAATAAGGTATAATATCATTGTGATAGAAATTTTTATTTGGAGGTAAAATATTTATGTTAGTTTCTGCAAAGGATATGCTAAACAAAGCAAGAGACGGTAAATATGCAGTCGGTCAGTTCAACATCAACAATCTTGAATGGACTAAAGCTATTCTGCTTACTGCGCAAGAACAAAACTCACCTGTAATTCTCGGCGTTTCAGAGGGAGCAGGAAAGTATATGTGCGGTTATAAGACTGTTGTTGGTATGGTAAACGGAATGTTAGAGGAGCTGGGCATTACCGTTCCTGTTGCGCTTCACCTTGACCACGGCTCATATGAGGGTGCAAAGGCTTGTATCGAGGCAGGATTCAGTTCAGTTATGTTCGACGGTTCACATTATCCGATAGAAGAGAATGTTGCAAAAACAACAGAACTTGTTGCTGAGTGTGAAAAGCTAGGTCTTTCGATCGAAGCTGAGGTCGGTTCGATCGGCGGAGAGGAAGACGGAGTTATAGGCGCAGGCGAATGTGCCGACCCTGACGAATGTAAAGCAATAGCCGACTTAGGCGTTACAATGCTTGCTGCCGGTATTGGAAATATTCACGGTAAATATCCTGAAAACTGGGCAGGTCTTTCATTTGAAACTCTCGCTGCCGTAAAGGAAAAGGTAGGAGATATGCCGCTTGTACTTCACGGCGGTACAGGCATCCCGGAGGATATGATAAAGAAGGCGATCTCTTTGGGTGTTGCAAAAATCAATGTTAATACAGAATGTCAGCTTGCCTTTCAGGAAGCGACCAGAAAATACATAGAAGAGGGCAAGGACAAGCAAGGTAAGGGCTTTGACCCAAGAAAACTTCTTGCGCCCGGCTTTGAAGCTATTAAAGAAACCGTGAAGAAAAAGATGGAGCTTTTCGGTTCAATAGGCAAAGCATAAATTTTAAAGCAAGTTAATATCGAGTGTATCCTAGTTACCACTCGTTAATAAAAACAGGGATAATACTAAACTCAAAGGCGTATCCTTGTGATACGTCTTTTTAGTTTTTTAGAGGTTAGAGATTAGAGGTTAGAGGTTAGAGATTAGATGTGATCAGCACAATAAGCAAGATTCTATCTAACATCAGAAAGGAAAGATTTTATGAAAAATCTGAGTGTTAAAAAAATTGCAGTTCTGTCAATAGCAGCAGCATTGTATGTTGCGGTGACAATGGCTTTGGGTTCTCTATCCTATGGGAATATTCAGTTCCGTATCTCAGAGGCTTTAGTGCTTCTTTGCTTTTATAAAAAAGAATACTGTTATTCAATGGTTATTGGCTGTCTGCTTGCAAATATTATCAGCACTGTCGGACCTATTGATATTGTTGTAGGAACATTTGCAACTCTTCTGTCTGTTCTTACAATAGTTTTATGTGCAAAATTTATTCCTGAATTTTTCGAGAACAAGCCGGGCATGAACGAAAGATCTGCATCTTTTGCGGCATTGGTCACAGCATCTCTTGCTCCTGTCATTTTCAATGGCGTTCTTGTAGGTGTTGAACTAAAATTCGTATTTGGTTTACCTCTGTTTCTGTCAATGGCACAAGTAGCCTTAGGAGAGTTTGTATGCGTTACTGTTATAGGCGTTATACTGTTTAAGCTGTTGGAGAAAAACCGAGCATTTATGAAACTTATAAAATTCGGTGAATAAAATTTGCATAACCATTAGGAAAACACATAATCTTTCTATACTTTTCAACAAAAATATCTAAATATTACTTGCAATTTATAGCTAAATAGTATATAATTACGTTGTGGCGATTAATAAATTTTGTTTAATTTATAATATGATCTAATATGCTGCAATTATATTTGAATGGAGAGATAGATTGTGAAAACATACGACAATTCAAAAATCAAAAATATTGTGCTTTGCGGTCATGCGGGCTCGGGAAAGACATCCCTTTGCGAAGGACTGCTGTATAAAAGCGGCGCAAGCGAAAGGTTAGGTAAAATTGCCGACGGAAATACCGTTTCAGATTATACCGGCGAAGAAATTTCAAGGAGATCCTCCGTATATACATCACTTTCTGCGTTTGAGAATGACGGCTTTAAAATCAATATATTAGATACACCGGGACTTTTCGATTTTGCCGGCGAAATGACAGAGGGAATAGCTGCATGCGATACCGCAATGATAACAGTATCGGGAAAATCAGGCGTAAATGTCGGAACACATAAAGCATACTCGGCAGCGGTTTCTATGAAAAAGCCCAGAATGTTCGTTATCACCAAGCTGGATTCTGATAATGCGAATTTCTATAATGTACTTACCGAGCTTAAATCGGAATTCGGACCGACAGTATGTCCTGTTGTAGTTCCCGTTATATCCGACAGAAAAATTGTGTCGTATGTAAATCTTATCGAGATGAAAGCATATAAGTATGACGATAAAGGAAATGCTGTTGAAACTGAAATGCCTACATCTGATTTAGGAGATAAGATAGAATATCGTCTTCAGGGCTTAAAAGAAGCCATATCAGAAGCTGTTGCAGAAACGGATGAAGAGCTTTTTGAAAAGTTTTTCAGCGGTGAAGCATTCACTCAAAAAGAGCTTATTGACGGAATACACAAGGGAATGAACGAGGGAATTATAACTCCTGTAACCTGTGTATCCTCCGCTACCTTGGCAGGCATTGATATGCTTTTAAAGGAAATCTCTCTGCTGCTTCCCGTTTCAACCGACGAAGAAACTGCTGTCGCAGCCGATAAGGACGGCTCTCCTGTTGAAATTAAATGCGATATTTCTGAACCGTTTAGCGCTTTTGTATTCAAAACGGTGGCAGACCCATTTGTCGGAAAGATGTCGTTTATAAAAGTTATGTCCGGTAAAATTCAGACAGGTTTAGACGCGGTAAATGCGTCAACGGGAAACACGTTAAAAATAGGAAAGCTGTTTACGCTTGTAGGTAAAAAACAAATTGAACTAACCGACGCAAACTGCGGAGATATTGTAGTTGCAACAAAGCTGGATGTAAATACAAACGATACTATATGCGATGCTTCAAGGATAGTAAAATTTGACGCTGTCGATTTTCCTAAGCCTTGTTATCCTATGGCTGTTAAGGCTAAGGCTCAGGGTGATGAAAGTAAGATATCAAGTGCAGTATCAAAGCTTCTTGAGCAGGATCTTACTCTTGAATACTATCAGGATAATCTTACTCATGAGCAGATTTTAAAGGGCTTGGGCGAACAGCATCTTACCTCCGCACTGTCAAAACTCAAAAACGACTTCGGTGTTGATATTGAGCTTAAGATACCAAAGATACCATACAGAGAAACTATCAGAAAGAAAGTTAAGGTTCAGGGTAAGCATAAAAAACAATCAGGCGGACACGGTCAATACGGCGATGTCTGGATCGAATTTGAGCCCTGCGTTTCAGATGAACTTATATTTGAGGAGAAAATTTTCGGCGGAGCAGTTCCGAAAAACTACTTCCCTGCCGTTGAAAAAGGACTTCAGGAATGCGTTGCAAAAGGAGTTTTGGCAGGGTTCCCTGTTGTGGGACTGAAAGCTATCCTGGTCGATGGTTCATATCACCCTGTTGATTCGTCTGAAATGGCATTTAAGATGGCAGCCTCCATTGCTTATAAGGAAGGTCTTGCTCAGGCTGATCCGGTTCTCTTAGAGCCGATAGGAGCGTTAAATGTTATCGTACCTGATGAAAATACAGGCGACATAATAGGCGAGCTGAACAAGCGTCGCGGAAGAGTACTCGGTATGAACCCATCGGAAACCGAAAAGGGTATGACCGAGGTTATAGCAGAAGTACCAATTTCCGAGATGAGCGACTTTACTATGCTTCTCCGTCAGATGACGCAGGGCAGAGGAAGCTTCACATTAGAACAGGAAAGATACGAACAGCTTCCTTCCCACTTAGTTGCAAGCGTTATTGCAGAAGCGTCAGTAAGCGGTGATTAAAATTGGCTGAGCTTTGCAATATTTGTCCCCGACAGTGTAATATTGACAGAGAAGTTTCCGCAGGCTTTTGCAGAGCCTGCGGAAATCATAATAACGTCATTGTATCAAGGGCGGCTCTACACTTTTGGGAAGAACCGTGTATCAGCGGTGAAAACGGGAGCGGAACGGTTTTCTTTTCAAACTGCAATTTAAGATGCGTGTTTTGTCAGAACTCTGAAATAAGCGTTTTGGGAAAGGGAAAGGAAATATCCTGCAAACGCTTGGCTCAGATATTTTTGGAGCTTCAGGATAAGGGTGCGGAAAATATAAATCTTGTAACTCCCACACACTACTCCTATCAAATTCTCAAGGCTTTGGATATGGCTAAACCAAAGCTGGATATTCCGATAGTTATGAACTGCGGCGGATATGAATCCGCTGAAACAATAAAAATGCTGGACGGATATATAGATATTTATCTTCCTGATATCAAGTATAAAAGCTCCGAGCTTTCGGCTAAATACTCTTCCTGTCCCGACTACTTTGAAAAGGTCTGCTTAGCAATTGAGGAAATGCACAGGCAAGCGCCAAAGCTTGTTTGGGAGAGAGGAGCTAAAGACTATGATATTAAAATTCTCCAAAAAGGACTTATAATACGGCATTTGGTATTGCCGAACTGTTATCACGACAGCCTTGATATACTCGACTGGCTTTATAACTGCAAATTTTTGAATAAATATAATTTTCTACTCAGTCTTATGAGCCAGTTTACTCCTACGCCGTCTTGTGAAGATTTTCCCGAACTTAACAGAAAAATTACGACCTTTGAATATGAAAAGGTCGTAAGCAGAGCAAGTCAATACGGCTTTAGGGGCTATGTTCAGGAACGCTCATCTGCACAAGAGGAATATATTCCTCCCTTTGACTTGACGGGCATATAAAAAAATACAACCTACTGAAAATAAAAATTTCAGTAGGTTTTTTATTTGTTTGATCAGATTTTTATAAACTCAGGCTTATGCTTTTTAAAATAAGTCAGATACTTAAATCCTGCCTTTTTAACAAGCTCTGCACACTCTGATATCCCCTTGCCCAAATCGTCGACTCGATGTGCGTCCGAGCCAAGAGAGATGATCTCCCCGCCCAAATCGTGATACAATTTTATATACTTGAAATCAGGAAATGGCTTTCCGTATTTTTGTCTTAACCCTGAAGTATTTACTTCTATCCCCTTTGAATTCCGAATAATGGTTTTAAAGCACTCTTCAATTATATCATCGTATTTTGAAAGGTCCGTTTTAAGACCGTACTCTCCCTCAATATATCTAAGCGTGTAAGTAAGATGCCCTAAAACGTCGAATTTTCCCCACTTGCAAAGCTTTAGAAGTTCAAGAAAATAGTCCTCTAAAAGCTTGTCAATTTGGCTGTGCGAATAATTTTCATATTTGATAAAGCAAAAATCAGGACGTTTCGGCAGTTCATGCATTGAGCCTATGATAAAGTCCAGACGCTTATCTTCAACCGCTTTGTCAGCTATCTCAAAGTCGTGCGTTGCCTGACCCAGTTCAATTCCGCATATCAAATTTATATTGTCTGCATAACGCTCTTTAAGTTTTGTTATACAGTCAAGCGACCTGTCAAAATCCCTTCCGAAATTATATGTGTCGTGCTCGTTTGGCTCGACGTTATAGTGATCTATACCGAACCAGCGGTTACACTCACAATGATCGGTTATCGCATATGCCTCAAGACCCAGTTCGATCGCCCTCTCGACCATTTGTACAGGGTCAGCGTCTGAATCAGGCGAGAAATATGTATGCGTATGGCAGTCAATAAGACCTTTAAGCTCGTTCATTCCGATTCTCCGTTTCTTAAATTAATAATTTATAGTATAACACAATATTAATAAATTGCAAGATAAAATAGAGCTTACCGTGCATTAAAGTAAATAAGCGGTTGAAAAAATTCAATGTTTATGCTATAATTTTGTATGTTACTGAATTAAATTACTGTGTAAAACTAGGAATGGTGATAATATGAGAGTGAACATAAAACTTTTTATTTTAGCTGTTATATTAGGGATACTGGGGATCTTACTTCCCTGGTTCTTTGGCGGAGTAAGCCTTTTCGGTACAAAACTTCTGCCTATGGAGTTCCCTATTCTTCTTTGCGGAATGATATGCGGTCCGGGCTACGGCGGCGTTATCGGAGCATTAGTACCTATTCTCTATTCGCTTATTTTCGGAACAATGGATATATATCCTCTCGGTGTTGCAACGGCTGTTGAGCTTTGCGCTTACGGCATTATTTGCGGACTGCTCTACAAAATACTAAAACAGAATGTTTATGTTTCCCTGTTGCTATCTATGTTCAGCGGAAGAACGATATTCTATATTGTATATTATTTTATGCTCCGCTATGAGGGAAGATTATATACAGCCGATATGTTTATAAACGGGGAGTTTTTAAATGTCCTTTCGGGTATAGCAATTCAGATTATATTTATTCCGCTTATTGTTCTGATACTTAATAAGACGGGTATTGTACACAAGGGCGAAAGATAAAGCATTATATTACTTAAAGGAGAGTACACTATGTCAACAGCATTCAAGTCGGCGGACATCCTGCTGCCGAATACAAAAACCGATATGTCAGCTTGGTCGGTGGTTGCCTGCGACCAATATACAAGCGAGCCTGAATATTGGAAGGACGTCGAAAAAATCGTAGGAGATAAAGCTTCTACTCTCAATATGATACTTCCTGAAATTTATCTTAATCAAAGTGATGTTGATTTCAGAATAGATAACATACATAAGACAATGGATAAATATCTTTCGTCAGATATTTTTAATGAATACAAAAATTCATACATCTACACCGAGCGCACCCAAAGCAACGGAATACTTCGTCAGGGTCTGATAGGAATGATAGACCTTGAGGAATATGATTATTCAAAGGGCAGTACATCGTCTGTACGTGCAACTGAGTCAACTGTTGTGGAAAGGATACCTCCCAGGATCAAAGTGAGAAGGGACGCTTGTCTTGAACTTCCTCACATTATGATACTTATAGACGATAATAAAAAGACCGTGATCGAGCCGATAGGCACAAAGGCTGACTCTATGAAAAAGCTGTACGATTTTCCTCTTATGAAAAACGGCGGAAGCATAAAAGGCTATCTTGTCGGTGATGACCAAAAGGACAAAATAGACAGTGCATTAACGGCTCTTGGAGATAAAAATGCATTTAACCAAAAATACGGATTATCAGATACGCCTGTTTTGCTTTATGCTATGGGCGACGGAAACCATTCGCTTGCAACTGCAAAAGCGTATTATGAAGAACTCAAATCAAACAACCCCGATAAGGATATGTCTTCCCACCCTGCAAGATATGCACTGGTTGAGATAGTCAACCTTCACAGCGAGGCTCTTCAATTTGAGGCTATCCACCGCATTGTTACAGATGTTGATTGTGATAACCTGTTGGCAAGTCTTAAATTCACGCTTTCTCTGACTGAAACGGACTGCGGTTCAGGTCAGGCATTCACATATGTCTGCAAGGGTGTTAAAAGGAAAATGTATATAGGAAAGCCTCTTTCAAATCTGACAGTAGGCTCACTTCAAACAGTATTAGACGGCTACATAAAGGAAAACGGCGGTCAAGTTGATTACATTCACGGAACTGAGATTTTGGAAAAGCTTGCACAAGCTGATAACAGCATAGGGTTCATACTTCCCGATATGCTTAAATCCGAGCTTTTCCCGACAGTTATTAAAGACGGCGCTCTGCCGAGAAAAACATTCTCAATGGGTCACGCCGAGGATAAGAGATTTTATATAGAGTGCAGGAAGATTATAATTGATAATTGATAATTGATAATTGATAATGAATAGTTATAAAAGCCAATAAGCAAAAAAGTGTTCGGAAAAAACCGAACACTTTTTCTATTCTCTAACTTATAATCTCTAACCTTTAACCTCTATATCCGTTATCATATCAACTCTTCTCTTGTGGCGTCCGCCGAGAAATTCAGTCTTCAGAAAAACATCAGCCAGTTCAATTGCAAGCCCCTCGCCTACAACTCTGCCGCCCATACAGAGAACATTAGCGTCGTTGTGCTGTCTTGTAAGCTTTGCCGAGTAGTAGTCAGAACAGCAAGCCGCCCTTATTCCTTTTACCTTATTTGCGGCAATCGATATTCCTATACCCGTTCCGCAGATGAGTATTGCCTTTTCAAGATAGCCGTTTACAACATCGTCGCATACCTCTTTTGCTTTTTGGGGATAATCGCATTTTTCTCCGCTCATACAGCCGTAGTCTTTATATGGGATTTCGTTTTTTTTGAAATATTCAACTATTGCTTCCTTGATTTCAGTTCCTGCGTGGTCATTTCCGATTCCAATCATTACTTTATCTCCCTTCTGTCCTTCTCTGCTTTTGTTATCTGCAAATAGCTTGCATTTAGATTTGAAGCGTCATCAAATACGCTCTCATCATTAAGCGCTATCATACACAAAGAACTTGCATTCTGAAGTCTTTTGTCAACAGGCGCTAAAATAACGCTTTTGTCATCTTTAAAAAAGCTGTTCTTAAGCTCACTTGCATTATCGCCAACAAGAATAACACTTCCGAAACCTTTATCCTGCTTGTATTTAAGTATCTTCTCATTACTGCAAACAGTATCAGTAACTATACATTCTATATTATTTCCGTTAAGCTTATATGCTCCGAAATAAGAGATATCAGGTCTTGCTCTCATAACCGAAAAAACTATTTTCTCACTGTTTTCTCCGGTGCATATATTCATAGCAAGCGATTTCAATGTCGAGATCCCCGCACACTTTTTATTATTATTAAAGCATAACCCCTTGACAGCCGAAATACCTATTCTTAATCCCGTATAGCTGCCCGGACCGTTTGCAACAGCTATGGCGTCAATGTCATTGAGGGTTAAATTGACGTCATTCAAAAGCTTTTTTAAAAGCGGAAGTAAAACCTGAGAATGTGTGAGCTTTGTAACAACAGTAGTATTTGCAAGAATTTTATCACCGTCTGCAATGGCTAACGACGCTATCTTTCCCGATGTGTCAACGCCGAGAACTATTTTTGATTTATTAATATCCGTTATATCAGCCAAAGCGTTCATCTCCGTTGATTTCAATTTCCCTTTTATTATCGCTGAGCCTTGTTATTTTTATAAATACAGTGTTTTCAGGAAGCGAGTCTCTTATATTTTCGCTCCACTCGACCGCCATAATATTATTATCATCCATATAATCATAAAAGCCTGTTGTTTCGAGGTCGAGCGAGCTTGTGATCCTATACATATCAAAATGATACAGAGTAACATCACTGCTATCCGACCTGTATTCATTGACAAGCGCAAATGTAGGAGACGTAACTGTGTCGCCTATTCCAAGACCGATAGAAAGACCTCTTGTAAAGGTAGTTTTACCTGCTCCCAAGCCACCGATATAAGCAATAACATCTCCGCCTTTAAGCTTTTTCCCGACGCTTTTTGCAAATTCAATTGTTTCTTCAGGCGAATTTGTAACTACCCTCATATAACTTCTCCTAATAACTTATTTTTTCAAAAGCGCTTCCTCAGTATGGTCGTCATACAACGGCTCATTTGACAATATTTCATCTATTTTACTGTCATTATTTACATCAGTAACAGGCTTTGCCGCCTGCTTTTTAATATCAGTATCGTTCTTATGATGGACCTTAGTATCAAAACGCTCAATAAAAGTAAAATACTTTTGTGCAGCTTCTACCTGATCTATATCAAAAGGACACTCGTCTGCAATTTGTTTTGTATTAAGAGCCGCAACTGTAAATTCAATAATTTCATTGCCGTTGTTATCGTAGAATATAGCATTGGTTTTCATATATCTTACTATAATTTTTGAAACATTATCAAGTGCAAGTCTTACAGGCTCGCCGGCAATAACTCTATCCCCTCTGAATTTTATAGGAATAGCATAGCTTTCCCATTCTTTAAAAGCGTAAATATAATTTTCATAGGTATAAGATTTCTTTCCCTTTGAATTTGAAGTTGCACCTGTTTTGTTTGCAAATACAACAGTTAAATCCTTAACACCCGGCAAAGTCTTTGCAACAAGTGCATTTACGCGCTGAATATCACGTTCAAGACGTTTTTTACGTCTTTTTTTGCCCATCACCTTAAAAATAACAGAAAACAAAATGAGCAAAATGATTACCACGCATACTATGAAAAAAATCACGGTTCCCTTTTCACCGAATAAATCTCTTAAAAAGTTCATTATTCAATTCTCCCTTCATACAAATACATTTCACATCTTGCAAATATTTTAGAAAAGTCCGCTTATATTTCCGTTATTATCGCAGTCTATACTATTTGCGGCAGGTTTTTTAGGCAGTCCGGGCATAGTCATAATATCCCCCGTGTATGCAACGATAAACCCTGCTCCGTATGACAGCTTTAAATCCCTAACAGTTATCTCAAAGCCCTCAGGCTTGCCCAGCTTTGTAGGGTCGTCAGAAAGCGAATACTGCGTCTTAGCAACGCAAACAGGTATATCCGCATGACCTAAAGCCTCTATCTCCTTAATTGCCTTCTCCGCCTGTTTGGTATAAATAACACCGTCGGCACGGTAGATTTCCTTTGCGATTATGTCAAGCTTTTCCTTGATAGGGAGCTTCTCGTCGTAAAGGGTATGAAAGCCGGTAACACAGTCCTCACGCCTGTCAATAGTATCGCATACCTTTTGTGCCAGATCTGTTCCGCCGTTTCCGCCCTTTGCAAATATCTCAGCAAGCGACACCTCAACTCCCATTTCAGCACAGAAATCCTTTATGTATTCTATTTCAGACTCTGTATCTGTTTGGAATCTGTTTATTGCTACCACAACAGGCACACCGAACTTATGCATATTTTCTATATGAGTTTTTAAATTAACTATTCCCTTTTTAAGCGCTTCCGTATTTTCTTCGGTAAGCTTGTCTCTTGCAACTCCTCCATTGTATTTGAGCGCTCGTATAGTTGCAACCAAAACTACACAATCGGGACTGAGATTGGCGAATCTGCACTTTATATCCATAAACTTTTCTGCGCCTAAGTCTGCTCCGAAGCCTGCCTCAGTAATACAGTAGTCGCCCAGCTTCAAAGCAAGCTTTGTCGCACGGACTGAATTACAGCCGTGTGCGATATTAGCAAAAGGTCCTCCGTGCATAATAGCCGGATTGTTTTCAAGAGTTTGAACAAGGTTTGGCTTTAAAGCGTCCTTTAAAAGAGCTGTCATTGCGCCGCAGCCTTTTAACTGTTTTGCATAAACAGGGTTTCCGTCCAGATCATAAGCGACCAATATCCTTTCAAGCCGTTTCTTCAAGTCATCCAAATCCGACGCAAGACACAGTATCGCCATGATCTCGGTAGCTACGGTTATCTGGAACCCGTCCTCACGCGGAATTCCGTTCACCTTTCCGCCAAGACCTATATTTATATATCTTAAAGCCCTGTCATTCATATCCATACAGCGCTTTATAAGGATCCTTCTCTGGTCAATTCTAAGCTCGTTTCCCTGCTGCATATGGTTATCTATCAAAGCGCACAGGAGATTATTTGCAGAAGTTATCGCGTGCATATCGCCGGTAAAATGAAGGTTTATATCCTCCATAGGAACTACCTGAGCGTATCCTCCGCCTGCTGCGCCGCCTTTGATCCCGAACACAGGACCTAAAGATGGCTCTCTTAACGCCAAGACTGCATTTTTATTTATCTTTGCCATAGCCTGTGCAAGTCCCACGGAAATTGTTGTCTTTCCTTCTCCGGCAGGAGTCGGATTAATAGCAGTAACTAAAATAAGCTTTCCGTCCTTTTTGCCCTCCAGCTTTTTGAAAAGTTCTTCCGAAAGCTTAGCCTTATAATGTCCGTAAGGCTCAATATCATCATTTTGAATTCCCAGCTTTTCAGCTATTTCATTAATTTTCAGCATCTTTGCCCGTGAAGCTATCTCAATATCAGTCAACATAAAAAAGAACCTCCTAATACTTACAAAAGCGTTCTGCTGTCAGACAGCAAAACTCTATGCAGCAATATCAATTTATAGTATAGCATATATTAATCGATTTTGCAAAATATTCTTTTAAATATTATAAAAAAAGACAAAGAAAAACTCCTATCCGATTAAAGATAGGAGCCGTGTTTGGTTTTTCCAAATCACAAAAAAATTATAGGGGAGAAGTTTGAAAAAAATTTCAAACTTTATATGAAGGCTTGGGGTAAAGCCTACATATCAAATTAAAGAAAATTTTATGAAAAGAAAAATATAAAGTAAATACTTAATACACACTTTTAAATTATTATAAAACAATATAAATATAATTGCCTTCACACCTTGCCCAAATCAGGAAGATGTGATATAATCTAAAAAGTATAAATTAAATATTTTGTTTATTATATCATAATAAAGAGTAATAGTCAACCCCTTTTAAACAATTTCTCTGTTTATTCTTTAAATAATTTTACTTATTGAGCCGATTATACATTCCTGACCGCCGGTATTGCGCTAACTTTTATAAGAATTTTCATTTATCGGCATTAGGCGTTAAATTTATTATATAAAATAAGAGGAAAGTAAATATGCCCAGATTTTTTGTAAATAAAAACAACATAACCGAAAACCGTATTACCGTTGACGGCGGCGACGCTGTACATATAGGGCGTTCTCTGAGAATGAAAATCGGAGATGAACTTATTCTGTGCTGTGACAAAACAGATTATACCACAAAAATTTTAACTATAAGCGATAAAGAGGTTTGCTGCGAGATACTTTCGCAGTCGCCGATATGCTCAGAGCCTGATATTGACCTCACGTTATATCAAGCGGTTCCAAAGCTTGATAAGCTCGAATTTATTACACAGAAGTCCGTTGAGCTTGGAGTAACTGAAATTGTTCCCGTAATAACCTCTCGATGTATTTCACGCCCTGACAATAAAAGCTTTGCAAAGAAAAAGGAACGCCTTAATAAAATTTCTCTTGAAGCTGCAAAGCAATCGGGAAGAGGAATAATCCCTGAAGTATCGGATATAATAGATTTTAAAACGGCAGTTTCAAAGCTTAAGGAACACGATTTTTCCTATGTATGCTATGAAAAGGGCGGAATTCCTTTTTCAAGCGTAATAAACATTAAGGATGTTAAAAACAAAAGCATAGGTCTTTTTATCGGAAGCGAAGGCGGCTTTGATAAAAGTGAAATAGATTTCCTGGAGGATATGAATATAAAAACCATAAGTATGGGAAAGCGAATTTTAAGATGCGAAACAGCTCCGATAAGCGCCGTAAGCATCATAATGGCGCTCAGCGGAAATATGTAAGTAATCAGATCGATGTCAAATAAAAAATGATAACTTACGGCAATTGAATTTTTTATACAGCCGATGATCAAATAAAATTCGTAAAAGGACTTGAAATTGTTAAATAACCATGTTATAATTTTGTTATAATTTTGATAAATTATTAGCATAAGGAGTGTTTGATTTATGAGTAAATTGAAAACTTTTCTGGGTCTTTCTGCAATAGCAGGAGCAATAGCCGCAGTATTTGCCTACAAGAAAAAAAGAGAAATGGAAGAATACGAATACGAGGAATTTGATGAGTGTTTCTGTGATGATTGCTGCTATCCTGATGAGGAATCTGCTGAGGAAGCTATAAACGAAGCGGCTGAAAATTCTGCCGAGGCTGAGGATATGTCTGAAGATGAGGCTCCGGAAGCGCCGGATGAAAGCACTGCTCCCGAAGCTGAAGCAGATCAGGCAGAGGAATAATTATTCTTTCTTATAGACCCTATAACTTAATAAAAATAACCGATGGCGTTTAAACTTTTTAAGATAAAACCATCGGTTTTTATTTTTATTTTCTTATCATCGCTTAATCACTTCATATTGTCGATTATTTCTTTGAGCTCTGAAAGCTGACGTTCATTTCCTCCTATTACCGATTTGATTTCATCAAGATTCGCCTTTTTAAGTGCGTCTTTAGTTTTAAAGTGCGTAATAAGCTTTTTTGCCTTTGCCTCGCCTATCCCCTTGACCTTAGTGAGTTCAAGCTGATATGTGTTCTTTTTATGCTTTGCCGTCTGGAAGGTTATCGCATAGCGGTGGACCTCATCCTGAATACGGGTAATAAGGTTAAACGCAGACTTCATCTGAAAGACGCTGATTTCCCCGCCTCCCGTAGCGATAGCTCTTGTGCGGTGCTTTGAATCCTTTACCAAGCCGTATAGAGGAATATTAAGATGATATTTTTCCAAAACTGTACTTACAGCGTTTACATGACCCTTTCCGCCGTCGAGGAATATAAGATCGGGAAGAGTTTTAAAGCCCTCGTCTGTTTCATCAGGATCCAGATAGCGCTTGATACGGCGGTCGATGACCTCCTGCATACAAGCATAGTCGTTCTGCTCAAAAACAGTTTTTATGGTGAATTTTTTATAGTTCTTTTTGAAAGGTCTTGCATTTTTAAAAACGACCATTCCGGCAACCATATTCGCAGACGCCAGATTTGAAATATCATAACATTCAATATACTTTGGCGGATTGGAAAGCCCTAAAAGCTTTGAAAGCTCATCCAGAGCTATAATTTCTTTTCCTGTTCTGCCTACCTTAATAGATATTTGCTCGCCTGCATTGGCTCGTGCCATTTCAACAAGCCTTAGCATATCTCCTCTCTGAGGTATTTTTATATGAACTGCCCTGCCCGACTTCTCCCTTAGAAATCTCTCTGCAAGTCCTATATCATCAAGCTCACCGTCTATGAAGATGTTCTTAGGTATATCAGCCTTGTCAGAATAGAACTGATACAAGAAATCTCCTCGCATTTTTTTGGTATCCTCAATTTCACCAAGCATAAAGCTTACCTTATCAAACAGACGTCCTCCGCGATACATCAAAACACTGGCACAGGCTATCTCGACATTCTCTGCAAGTGCAATTATATCAGCGTCTTTCATATTCTCGTCGATTATCTTTTGGTTTTCTGATATTTTTTCAATCGCACGTATCCTGTCTCTAAGTTTTGCAGCTTGCTCGAAATCAAGTTCATCAGCCGCTTTTTCCATAAGAGAAGTAAGTCTTTCAACTGATTTAGCAGAACCGTTTTTTATATAATCGACAGCCTGATTTATTATTTCCCTGTAATCCTCTTTGGAAATTTTTCCTCTGCAAAGTCCCATACACTTGTTTATGTGATGGTTTAAGCAGGGTCTTCCCTTTTTAAAATCCTTTGGAAAAGCCTTGCGGCAGGTGGGCAGCTTAAAGACCTTGTTTGCCTCCTCAACAGCCTGTTTTACAGCAAAACTGCTAGTGTAGGGTCCGATATAAGCTGCGTTGTCATCGTCCTTTTGCAAAGCCGCTGAAATTCTCGGGTAATCCTCATTAGTTATTTTTATATAGCTGTATCCCTTATCATCCTTTAACAGAATATTATATCTCGGCATATTCTGTTTAATGAGCGAGCACTCCAGTACCAGCGCTTCAAATTCGCTGTCTGTGACAATGAAATCATAGTCATAAACCTGCGATACCATTTTTGCAACCTTTGGAAGGTGGTCGGCTGACGCACGAAAATAGCTGGTAACGCGCTTTCTTAAAGACTTCGCCTTGCCGATATATATTATTTTCCCTTTTTCGTTTTTCATCAAATAGCAACCGGGTGAAAGAGTTAGCTTTGATGTTTTATCTCTTAAAAAGGGAAGTCTTTTATTTTCATTTTCAGTTACTTTCATAATAAATCACCGTTTTGAATGAAATGTACTACATACATTATAGTAACATACATAGCTAAAAAATAATATTAAAATTTATTAATTATTAAATTAATAATTATTTGTTGTTCTTGAATTTATATCTTTTAAGAGATATAATGTATAAAGTTTTATTTTATAAGAAAGGAAGTAGTTATATGCAATCTTTTATCAACAGCCTTGTGAACTCTGATTTCAGTTATCTGCTGTTTATTGCAATAATTTTACTGTCAACAAAATTTTTAGGGCTTGTTACAATGAAGTTCCGTATGCCACAGGTAGTCGGAGCTTTAATTGCGGGTTTTATACTTGGTCCTGCCGTTTTAAATTTAGTAAGAGATACCGACTTGATATCATCCCTTGCAGAGATAGGCGTTATAGTTTTGATGTTCTGTGCAGGTCTTGAAACGGACTTAAACGAGATGAAAAAGACGGGTGCCGCCTCGTTTGTGATAGCGCTTATAGGAGTTTTACTGCCCTTAGCGGGAGGCTTTGGGGTTGCGTACCTTGCAAACAGCGATCCTGATTTAATTCTTCACGACGTATTTATAGGCATTATCTTAACGGCTACATCTGTAAGCATTACAGTTGAAACCTTAAAGGAGCTCGGAAAGCTAAACTCGCGTGCAGGCAATGCGATACTCGGAGCGGCAATTATAGACGATGTTCTGGGAATTATCGGCTTAACTATTGTTATGAGCTTAGCAGACTCGTCGGTAAGCATACTGATAGTGCTTTTGAAAATAGTTGCTTTCTTTGTATTTGCCGTTATTGCTTGTTATCTGTTCCGTAAATTATACGAAAAATGGACCTCAAAAACAGAAAAAGATTTACGAAGATATGCTATAACCGCATTTGCATTTTGTCTGCTTTTATCCTTCTGTGCTGAATTTTTCTTCGGTGTTGCAGACATTACAGGAGCATACATTGCCGGTCTTGCAATAGCAAAGACCTCGAAAACCGAATATGTTACCAAAAAATTCGACACTCTTTCATACTTGCTTTTATCGCCTATCTTTTTTGCGAGCATAGGTTTAAAGGTCAACTTCTCCGGAATGACATCGACCATCTGGATATTTGCTATCGTTCTGACGTTAGTTGCAATTATAACTAAGATTCTCGGCTGCGGTCTGGGAGCAAAGCTGTTCAAGTTTACGACAAAAGAAAGCTTACAAATCGGTATAGGAATGATATCAAGAGGAGAGGTCGCACTTGTTGTCGCAAGCAAGGGAGAAAAAATGGGACTTATGCCGCCTCAGTACTTCGGACCTGTTGTTCTTATGGTTATAGTCACGACCATTGTTACCCCTGTGCTTTTAAAATTAGTTTTCAGAGACCGGCACAGCAGCGGTGACGTTGCATCCACTCCGCCTTTGGAAAGTTAGCGTAATGTGTTTTCTTTGCTCAACGGTAAAAAATTCTTTATATTTTTTATGAAACAACTAAGAATAAAACAGAAGTCGTATCTGAACATACATAGTTCATAATACGACTTCTGTATTTTTTATCTATTTAACCTTTTTCCTCTAAGCCTGCGTTTTCTGAAAGAGAAATATACTGTGTTTATGCAAAGTACAA
>CANPWL010000014.1 GCA_947584375.1 uncultured Clostridia bacterium
GACCAAAAGAAATATTTGCAAATGCTCCGATTCTTTTAATAACAATAAAGCCTCATTTTAGTTATGAGGCTCTTTTTTATTTTTAATGTTAAAATAAAAAAAGAGAGTGCGTTAACACCCTCTTTTGCACATCAACGATGGCGTTTGTAAACTCGAACTCTCGTTTGAGTTGTAACTCTAATTCTGACTTTCGCCCTAATTTTAGCCACGCCAATCGCCTCCTTCCCTGACAGTTTTCTGTCAAGTTGTCAAACATACTAGCTGTAGTTTAGGAGAAGTGTGCTATTTTATATTACACCATTATTTGTAACTTGTCAAATACACATCAAAAATATGATGAAAATATAATCAAGACATTGCCATAATCGCAACAAATCTACACCGTATCACATTTTTATTAGTAATTAGTGAAATTATACTATCAAAAACAAAACGTCTTAGAGTGTAGTATAGTGCGTTTTAAAAGTATCTAGGAGGTATCCAATTATATGAGCAGTGAAATAAAAGAAAATAAAGAAGCAACAAAGCCTATCACTTTATTAAGAGAGGATTTAATCTCTGCTATAGCAAAGGCGATAAATGAATCCAAACTTCCTGCATTTGTAGTTGAGGGTGTGCTGAAGGATTTCATTAACGAAGTACATATTGCTAGTCAAAGGCAGTTGGATGCGGATAGGAGAAAGTGGAATGAAGTATTGACGAGACATAAAAACGCTTAATAATTAAACTGTCTGTTCTTGTCGTAACAATTCACTTGACAAATAATAATATTAATGTATAATAATTATAGAACATATGTTTTCAATTTTGGCAGATATATGGTACTAAATAACTTTTTTTGTCTAAAAAGCTTGACATTTATTAAAACGTCTGATAGAATGGTGGTGAAATAAATTGTACAAATTAAGGAGAATAATTGCAATGTTTGTAAAAATTTTTAGTCCATCTCGTAAAGGTATGTATTCTGCGTGTAAATCTTGTGTTTACAAAAGAAACCAAGAAAAAAAGTTACCCAAGACATCAATATTAGCAACTGCAACTTATGAAAGAAAATTTAAAAGTGAGAGAGATAACTATGAAGAAGAGTAATAGTATAGGTTCAACCAATAAAAAAGAAAATTCCATTGGGATGATTTGGATAATTATAACGATTATGTTATCTATACTTCCATTTCTCTTTTCAACACTTCTTACATATTTCGGGGAAAATTGGAATTTAATTAAAGTCACACAAAATAAAAATGGTGTAACAAGTAGAGGTTTGTCTAGTTGGGGCATATTTGTAACATTAGCTATGGTTATTATCATTTGTATTTTAACTTTTTATGTCAAACACAAAGAGTTTCATAGTGACAAATACAATAAGCAATTAGAAATTAAAGAAGGAGGATACAATTTATTTGATATGGTACTTAATGCAGTTGGTCAAATATGTAAGCGTAAATATAGTCGACAAATGAAAACCATTGTGGACATTAAACAAAATGGAAAAAAACCTCCCAAAATATATACCAAACCTTGCGACCAATTAGAAGAAATTCTCTCAGAATTATGCAATTGTATTACATATGTTTTATCTGAACAAAGCAGAAGATTTAATCGTAATGATATTTATGCTAGTATTGCTTATAACTTTCCTTTGGAAAATCCAAATGTTTGGCAATGGTCTAATGTTAAAAATGAACAGGGTTTATCAATTGATAAACTTACTGAAAATAATACAACATTTTCCTATTTAATGAAAAATGCTACTGAAAAATCTCCATCTGTTTTTTTTAATAGTAAACAAGAAGCCTATGAAAAGGGTTGTTATCAACCAGATGAGTGTGACAAATATGATACAAATCATAAATTAAAAGGTTCAATTGCCTGTTTTAAAATCAATTTAAAAAGGTTAGATAAAACTTATATTACTGCGGTACTAGGAATATCATCATATGAAAAACAATTTGTCGATGTTTCAAATAAAGTTAAAGAGCAAGAAAAAATTAATCAACAAATTGAAAATATTTATAAGAATATAGAAAATGTAATTGTTGCAGAATTATCAGAACGTATTAAAATTGAATTATGTAACTATTATTTGCAGTATCTTTTGAAAAAATGGAAGCAAACACATTCTAAAAACTTTGTAACAAAACCTGATAAATCATATATTACATTATGATAATATTTATGTGGGCAGTATTCAAATACTACCCACTTTTATTATGCAACAACTAGAAATAAGAAAAGGATAATTGAATTATGATTAGCTAATAAAACAAAAAAAGAATAAATCATTATTTTTATATTGAACTGTAGTTTCATACTGCACGTTTTTAAAACATCAATGCCGATCCGAATATGCAATAAATATTATAGTTAACAATGATGACAAACTTTTTAATACTAAAATAGCTATTCTGCAAGGGGGGGCGACTGTTGGGTAAAAAAGATTCTGATATAGAGCAAATTTAAATTTAGGAAATCATTTTTTACGATACGTTAATACAATTTTTGAGATGAATTTGGACTGTTTGCGAGAGTAGCCCTTTATTATATATTGGAGGAAAAATGGAAAATACAATGAACGTTCCGCTATGGGAAAAATATACATTATCTATTGAAGAAGCGGCTGAATACTTTAGAATAGGAATAAACAAGCTTCGCAATCTTGCAAATGAAAATAAAGATGCCGATTGGATTTTATGGAACTCCAATCGGGCACAAATTAAAAGAAAGAAATTTGAGGATTTTATAGATTCAGTAAACTATATATAAAATTACACCACAATACTTGAAAAAAAGAGCAAATATATGCTATAATAAAAATGCTTTAGCGTTTGCTCTTTTCATGTGGTTGGACAGGAGGCTGTTAAAATACATGGAAAAGCGAAAAGATAATAAAGGTAGAATTCTCCGCGATGGAGAATATCAAAAATCAGATGGGAGGTATGAATTCCGTTATCTTAACCATAAAGGTGAATTAAAAAGCGTATATAGCTGGAGGTTGGTTGAAACTGATAAAACGCCCAAAGGAAAACGCAAAACAGATTCCTTGCGTGAAATAGAAAAGACAATCAAGCGTGATTTAGAAGACGGCATAATTGTTCAAAAAAAGCTAACGCTCAATAAATTCTGGGAAGATTATATCGCACAGAAAAGGGAGTTAAAACAGTCAACAGCAACCAACTATAAGTATATGTACAAGAAATATGTGAAAAATGTGATTGGAGACATGAATATTACAACAATCAAGTACAGTACGATGAAGAAATTTTTCAATGAGCTCATTCGTGATAAAGGATTTAAGCCAAACAGCGTAGAAATTATCTACACTATATTGCATCCTATTTTTACCGTTGCTGCGAGAGATGGCTACATTCGTACCAATCCCACAGATGGTATTATCGCTGAACTGAAAAAGAGCCATGATTGGGAAAAACAGAAGCGACACGCATTAACCAAGACGCAACAGGCATTATTTATTGATTATGTTGCCTCACATGAAGCCTACAGTCATTGGCTGACCCTGTTTACGACTTTATTGGGTACAGGCTGTAGAATCGGTGAAATGCTGGGGCTAAGATGGCAGGATGTTGATTGGCAAAACAATGTTATAAACATTAATCATAATCTAATTTATCGTGTACAAGATAGCGGAAAGTGTGAATTTCACATTACAACACCGAAAACAAAAAATGGTGTGCGTGAGATTCCGATGTTTGAAGATGTCAAAAAGGCATTAAAGAAAGAACGCTTGAATCAAATGCATAACGGCTTTTGTAGAGATGAAATAGATGGTTATTCTGGATTCATCTGGCAGAATCGCTACGGTCAAGTCCAAAATCCGCATTGTGTAAACAGAGCGATTGCACGGATTATTCGTGACTGCAACGCCGAAGAAACTGAGAAGGCAAAAAAGGAAAATAGAGAACCGCAGTTGTTGCCACATTTCTCTGTCCATCATCTCAGACATACATTCTGCACAAGACTATGCGAAAATGAAAGCGACTTAAAGTTAATCCAAGAGATTATGGGACATGCAGATATAACAACAACGATGGATGTATATAACGAGTCTAATACAGACCGTAAGAAAGCGAGCTTTGCAAGACTTGAAGGGGTTATGAAAATCAGTTGATAGCAAGAATTACAGATTGAAAATCCTACCACTAATTTACCACGAAATTTACCACATTTGACCGTAGAGATACGTCGAGATACGGTAACATTCGTAGAGTAAAAAGTACGTGAAATGGCTTGTTATCGGGCTAAAAGCCCCTACTTTGAGAGTTTGTAAATGCCCTAGAAACACTTCCCGACGATGAAGCCGTTAAATTAAGCAATGTGTCAATAATCACATAATTTCAAAGCGTGAATGGGCGATTCCCTTTCGGGGTCGCCCATTTTTAGAAAAGACAAATCAACAAATCGGCATATATTGAGATGTTAGAGAAAACACAAAACATTGATTTGCTGGAGGTAATGTTGGACTATACAATCAGGGAAATAACAGAGGAAGAATATAGCATACTTGAAGATTTTCTATATGAGGCTATTTTTGTGCCAGAAGGGATGCCTGCGCCTTCCAAATCCATTATCAAACAACCGGAGTTACAAGTATATATCTCCGACTTTGGAAAGCAAAAGGACGATATAGGATTATTTGCAGAAGTGGGTGACAAAGTTGTCGGCGCCGTTTGGGTACGCATTATGGACGATTACGGACATATTGATAACGATACACCATCCCTTGCCATTTCCTTATTTAAGGAATATCGCGGCTTTGGTATAGGAACTTCTTTGATGAAAGAAATACTCCGTGTTTTGAAAATCAGAGGATACAAGCAAGCGTCACTTGCTGTTCAAAAAGAAAATTATGCGGTAAAAATGTATCAGAAAACAGGATTTGAAATTGTAGATGAAAACGAGGAAGAATATATTATGCTTTGTCGTTTGTAATACTACAAATTCGCGTTTGTTGAAATGTTAGAGAAAAAACAAAACATTGATTTGAGGTGGAATAATGGCATCGAGTAAAGAGTATTTAGAGTTTATTTTAGGACAGTTATCCGAATTGGATGAAATTACATATCGGTCTATGATGGGAGAATTTATCATCTATTACCGTGGTAAAATCATAGGCGGTATCTATGATGACAGACTGCTTGTAAAACCAATAAAAGCAGCAATCAGCTATATGCCAACAGCTCGATATGAATTACCCTATGAGGGAGCAAAAGAGATGTTGTTGGTAGACGAAGTTGACAACAATGAATATCTGAAGGGATTAATCCTCGCTATATATGATGAGTTACCAAGTCCAAAACCTAAAAAGAAGTAAAAACAGGATCATCGGAGGACTTTGATATGAATAAAGAGCCGATTATTGAAACAGACAGGTTGATTTTACGTCCTATAACGCTTGATGACGCAGAAGCTTGTTTCAGTTGGAACAGTGATGAGAGAGTTACGAAGTATATGTCTTATTCTACATATACCAATATCAGCCAAACTATTGATTGGATAAAGTCAACTCTTGTGAACGAAAATGAATGGTATTGGGCATTTGTTCTGAAAAAGGAAAATAAAGTAATCGGAACAGGGAGCATAGGTCCAAATGCCCAAATGAAAGACTATTGGGGTATCGGATATAATCTTCATTATGATTATTGGCATAAGGGATATTGCACTGAAGCTATGAAAGCCATTATTGATTTTGCTCATAAAAAACTTGGTGTAAAAAAGATATGTTCAGATCATGCAATAGATAATCCACGTTCGGGTAAGGTTATGGAAAAGTGCGGTCTAAAATTCGACCATTACGGAGAATACACAAAACATGACGGCAGCCAGACTTTTAAAGCAAAATTTTATAAAATGGAATTAGAGTAAAGGTAAATAGGTGTATCTAGGGTTTTGTAATAGAATATAGACTAATGAAATTTGCGGAGGTAACACTATGTCAGAAAACCTACCACCTTGGGAATTGCTTTCCAAACATATGATATGGAAACAGCTTGGCAGTATACATAATAAAAAAATACTGGATTTCGGAAGCGGTAATGGAGTTACTGCAAGTTTTTATGCAAGGGATAATGAGGTAATCGCCATTGAGCCGTCAGAAGAAATTTTAGTAAACAGAGTTTGTGATAATGATTATAACCAGATAACAGGTAGTACAAAAGAATTAAAACAATTCGGAAATGGGTCTTTTGACGTAATTCTTTGCCACAATGTATTAGAGTATGCAGAGGACAGGGAATTTATCGTCAATGAGTTTTACCGTCTGCTAAAACCGAATGGACTGCTTTCTGTTGTAAAGCACAACCGCACGGGCAGGGTAATGCAAATGGTGGTTTTGCTTAATAATTTTGAAAATGCTAATAGCCTTCTTGACGGAAAGGACGGAAACGCGCAAAAATATGGTACAATCCATTATTATGAGAATACCGACCTGACAAAATGGTGCAAGGATTTTTCTGTATCTAAGGTGTATGGTATAAGAACGTTTTGGGATTTACAGCAAAATCAAGAAATTCAAAATGACGCTGACTGGCAGAAAAAGATGCTGCAAATTGAAATGCGTGTGCAGGACATTGATGAGTACAAAAATATTGCTTTCTTCAATCATTTATTGTTAACTAAATAACGGTGGATTGACTTTAACAAAGACGTTGATTTTATTAATCGTTAGTGATATTATATAGCTGAGCTAAAACTTTATAAGGCGGTTAAAAAGTGGAACTGGAAGTAAAACATTTTAAAGAACTGACAACTGAAGAACTTTTTGATATATACAAGCTGCGGTCAGAGGTATTTATAATAGAGCAGAACTGTGCCTGTCCTGATGTTGATGATGCAGATAAAGTAGCCTATCATGTTTATTTTAAGGACGAAAACGGTATACTGGCATATTTGCGGGTACTTCCACAGGGTATTAAGTTTGACGAGGCTTCAATCGGCAGAGTTATTGCTGTTAAACGCCGATGTGGATTGGGCAGTAAAATCTTATCAGAGGGAATTCAAGTTGCAAAGGAAAAATTTGATGCAGATGCTATTTGCATAGAAGCACAGGTATATGTTAAAAGCCTTTATGAAAAAATGGGATTTGTACAGATTTCTGACGAATTTTTGGAGGATGATATACCTCATATCAAAATGATACTTAAATTATCTAAATAATCTTTAATTTGAAAAGTATAAATTTATTACTTAGGTTTAAGAATCACTTAAAATTTATTTGATGAATTACCTGCATAAAACAAATATCCCCCGGCTGAACCGGGGGATATTTGTTTTATTGGGACTTTTCATTTACCTGTTTTAAAACTTCAGCTTATTTTTTAACTTAGCAGAGTCAAATGCAATGCCTAAAACAATAAAGATCACTGCACTTCCCACCGCTTGAAAAATATTGCCCGGAATTGTCGCAAGCTGAGCCTTAAAGCCTCCCCACAGGATAACGGCAGTAAAATAATACCCGAAAACGGTTATTAATCCCGAAAGAATAGCCGCAATGACTGAACGCACATTTATAATTTTTTGACTGTTTTTTGCAATAATATATATCACAAGAGAGTTTAAGACCTTTATAACAAATGTAGGAATAATGTATGCAGGAGAGCCTGACAATAAATCTGATAATCCCCCGCCTATTCCCCCTGCGATCATACCGCAAGGAAACGGAAGAAGCATACTGGAAAGATAAAGTAGCGAATCTCCAATATGAATATATCCACCATTTGTGGTATTTATGTGGAGCATTGTCAATACGCAAATAAGTGCGGCAAAAAGTCCCGTAAACACAATAATACGAAGTTTAAAATCAAATTTTTTGTTCATTATCATAACGACCTTTCCTTTTTTGGTAATATAATTTTATCTTTTTTTATTCCGCATTGCAAATTTATATTTATTATAAAAAATAATAGACAAATTGTGCAAACTCACCATATTATAAAGGATTTTTTTCTGTTTCTTATGCAAAATTTATAATGATTTTGCACGTAAAATGCTTAACCTATTTTGAAAGTATGCAAAAGCAATGATTTTTATTTGAAAATATCAGCTGTGTTTGTTTAAATAGTAGAATAAAATTTAGGAACTATGATTACCTGTTTAAGAACACTGTATTTTTAAAAACAGGGAATTTAATTTAATGTATTGTTTTCCAAATAATGATTATATTATTGTCGAAAAAACCAGTATGATTATTTTATTTTAGTAATTTTGCATAAAATACATATAATAAAATTGTAGAATTATCTAACACTAAAATATTGTCAGGCAGTTGAAATTCTTAAATTATTAGTGTATAATATTTTTGAGTGGAAAATGGTGCGAAAAAGTGGCGGTCAATCCCTAAATGTTGAAAACCTTGTTGAAACCGTTGAAAACTTCTGTTTTTGAATGAGTTTTCAACATGGTCAAAAGATAATGAATCTAAATTGTATTAAAAAGCGTCATTCCGCTTGATATTCTTTTGGGAGGTGAACAGTTTGCCGATAAGTATGCTTAAAGGGACATATTTTCAGTCTATGGATACAAAGGGAAGAATGAGTTTTCCAACAAAGCTCAGAGAAGTAATCGGCGAAAGGTTCATCATAACAAGAGGAATTGACGGCTGTCTATTCGTTTATTCACTTGAAGATTTTGAAGTAATGGCAGAAAAGATAAGTGCGCTTCCTATGGGAAAAGGAAAGGGTATTCAAAGACATTTTATGGCTTGGGCAAGTGAGGTTGAAACAGACAAGCAGGGCAGAATACTTATTCCGCAAAGCTTGAGAGAGCTAGCAAACCTTACAAAAGAGATCGTCGTGGCAGGAGTTTCCTCCAGAGCTGAGATCTGGGACAGAAAAGCATGGGAAAAGGCAGACGAAAGCTATGATGATGATAAGTTTGTTACAGAGCTTGAAGAGCTTGACTTTTAGTCTTTAGTTATGAGAGATGGTGGCTGAGTGGAATTTTCACACATATCAGTATTATTAAATGAGTGTATTGAAGGGCTTAGCATTAAACCAAACGGCATATATGTTGATGGAACCACAGGCGGTGCAGGACATTCAATAGAAATTGCAAAAAGACTGGATAAAGGCAGACTTATTGCAATTGACCGTGACCCCACAGCGGTAGAGGTCGCCAGCAAGCGACTTAAAGAGTATAACGCGTCAGTTGTAAAGGCAAACTATTCTGAGATTGATGAGGTTTTAAAAAACCTTTCAATAGATAAAGTCGACGGGATCCTTTTGGATTTAGGAGTTTCGTCGCATCAATTAGATAAAGCTGAGCGAGGATTTTCTTATCATAACGATGCCCCGCTTGATATGAGAATGAGCTGCGAAGGCTTTTCGGCAAGAGATGTGGTTAACACATACTCATATGATGAGCTTTCAAGAATCTTGTTTGAATACGGCGAGGAAAAGTTTGCAAGAAGTATTGCATCAGCTATTGTTAGAACAAGAGAAACAAAACCCATTGAAACCACTCTGGAGTTGGCAGAAATAATAAAAACGTCAGTTCCCCAGAGGGTAAGGCGGGAAAAAAACCCCTGTAAAAAGACCTTTCAGGCGATAAGGATCGAGGTAAATGCAGAACTTGAACATCTGAGTATTGCACTTGACAAGACTTTTGACGCATTAAAAAGCGGAGGAAGACTTTGCATTATTTCGTTTCATTCACTTGAAGACAGACTCGTTAAGCAAAGGTTTTCAAGCTTTTGCAAAGGGTGTATATGTCCGCCGGATTTTCCGCAATGTGTATGCGGAAGAAAACCGAGAGGCAGACTTGTGAACAGAAAACCTATATTAGCTTCACAAGACGAACTTGAGGTTAATAACAGAAGCCGCAGCGCTAAACTTCGTATTATAGAGAAAATATAGATTAATACGTCGGTTGGGCTTTTGAAAGCAACAGAATAAAAGAACTAAAAACAAAAAGACAGGGTACGGCAAAATGTAAATAGCGACTAATAAAAAAGCTATTGAAAACAAAAGAAAGAGACAAAACAAAACAAAGGCTTAAATAAAAAATAAGCCTTAAAGCGACAAAGTAGAAAAGACTGAGGACAAAAGAAAGAGAAAAATACGCCAAGAATGAGGTGCAGAACCAGTGGCAAATATTAATAATCTTGCTTATGATTATGCGGCTTATGACTCAGACGAAAGCAATTTGCCGAAGCCCAAAATAAAACACAAAAGAAATCTAAAGCTTCTGCCAAAAGCAGCGTTTGCCATGAAATGCACCATCTTAGGGTTTATAGGTTTAGCGTTGCTATGCTCATTTGTATTCGGACAGGTTGAGCTTAGCGAAGTTTATTCGGAACAATCTGACTTAACCGCCGAGCTTGTAAAGCTTCAGGATGAAAACTTAAGTCTTGAATCTGAACTTGAATCAAGAACGGGTCTTACTCAGGTTGAGGAATATGCAGAAAACAATCTAGGTCTTCAAAAGCTTGATAAATCTCAAATTGAGTATGTTGAAGTCGAAAATGAAAGTGTGGCCGAGGTTGTTGAAACCGAAGATGATAATATTTTTGTGTCTATTAAAAAATGGTTAAAAAGTGTTTTGGAATACTTTGGGGCATAATGAATAGGATATTATTAGTTAAAAAGTTAAGCTTATACTTCTTGGCGGAAGTTTTAAACTTAGCTTTTTTGTACTTATATGGAGTATTAAATATTTTAGGATAACAGATAAAATAACAACGACTTATGTCATAGATTTTAATATGCCTATTAAATAAACGGCAACGGAGGAAGGCTCATTATGGACGAAAGACCTACGGGACTTATGAAGCGAAGACTTAATATCTGGATAGCTTTAGGAATTCTTGTTTTTATGATCTGGATACTTATAAATATGTTTCAGATATCTGTTAAAGAATCAGATAGATATCAAAAGCTTGCCTCATCTCAACAACTTCAGAGTACAATAGTTACGGCAAACCGCGGCTCAATATACGACAGTAATATGCAGGCGCTTGCAAGAAGTGCGTCTGTTTATACTGTTTACGTTGATCCTCAAATGCTTAAAGATTATTTATCCGAGGATAATCCAAAGGCTGATATAAGTCAGATAACACAAAAACTTTCAGACATATTGGAAATCAGTCAAAAAAAGATCTTAAAGCTTTGTCAGCAGAATAATATGTATCAAATCATTAAGAAAAATGTTGAGAAAACAATTGCTGATAAAATTATAGCATATAAAACGGAAATAGGTCTTGACGCTATTGGGCTCACGCCGACTACCAAAAGATTTTATCCGCAGAATGAGCTTGCCTCAAATGTGATAGGCCACCTTCATTACGACGGATACGGAATATACGGACTGGAACAGTATTACGATGAATATTTGGCAGGAGTTGACGGAAGAGTTGTAACTGCAAAAGCTGCCGACGGCACTGAAATACCTTACAGATATAAGCAGAATTATGACGCACAGGATGGAAATTCCCTTGTTCTTAATATCGATGTTAATATTCAGTATTATCTTGAAAAGGCGCTTAAAGAGGCAGTAGCTACAAATATGCCTACGGACAGAGCCTGCGGAATTATTATGAACCCAAAGACCGGCGCTGTAATCGCTATGGCGACAAACCCCAGCTATAATCCTAATAATCCTGCCGAAATAACCGATGAAGATACTGTAAAGAAGCTTTCTAAACTTTCTGAAAAGAGTAAAAAATACGCAAAAACGCAGTCGGATGCATGGGCACTGCAATGGAAAAACAAAGCTATTTCAGAACTTTATTTCCCCGGCTCGGTATTTAAAGTCGTAACCGGTTCGTCTGCACTTGACGCAGGAGCGATAAATCTAAAACAAACTTTCTCCTGCAATACTAAAATTCAGGTAGAGGACAGAACCTTTCACTGCTGGTCATTTACAAGCCATGGTTCGCAGGACTTTGCAACGGCAATGGTACATTCCTGCAACCCTGCGTTTATACAGATAGGTCAGGCGCTTGGTGCAGAAAAGTTTTATAAATATTTTAAAGCATTCGGATTTACTGAACTTACCGGTATAGATCTTCCTTCAGAATCAGAAAGTATTCATGTTACCAATGATACTTTAGGCATAGTAGAATTGGCTTCAAGCTCATTCGGACAGACCAATAAGGTCACACCTATCCAGATGATTACCGCATATTCAGCAGTTGTAAACGGCGGATATCTGATGACTCCTCAGGTCGTTGATAAGATAATTGATTCATCCGGAAACTTAGTTAAAGATATTACTCCGATAAAAAAAAGACAGGTCATTTCAGAGGAAACATCAAAATCAATGAGAAAAGTTTTGGAGAATGTAGTAAACACCGAACAAGGCTCGAACGCTTACATAAAAGGATACCGCATAGGAGGAAAATCCGGAACATCTCAGAAAATTGACGAGGACATATCAGGAAATACATATGTAGCGTCTTACTGTGCCTTTTATCCTGCTGACGATCCTGAACTGATCATGCTTGTTATGGTTGACCATCCTACCGGCGGCAACTATTACGGAAGTCTGGTTGCAGCTCCGGTATGTGTTCAGGTTCTTAATGATGTACTCCCCTATTTGGGATACTTCCCTGAATATACAAAAGATGAAATGGAGAAGGTTCCTGTTTCAATACCTAATTTACTTGAAACTAAATTATCAGACGCTAAAAAAACAATTAAAGGCTTGGGACTTAAATACGAGGTAGTAGGTAAAGGTAAATCAGTTGTGGCTCAGGTTCCCGCAAGCGGTTCAATGCAGCACAATGGAACAATCTATCTTTATACCGAAAGCAACTATAAGGCAAAAACAGTATCTGTTCCGAGTCTAAAAGGTCTTACTGTCAGCGAGGCGGAAAGCAGACTTGAAGATGTAGGTCTTAACCTTAATGCTCAGGGAAATGCCGTTGATGAGTATGGGGCGATTGCAGGAACAGATCAGAACTATAAGTCAGGAACCGAAGTTCCCGTTGGAACAATTGTATCTGTTACATTTGCCGTTGAAAAGGCAGGCTCGCAGTAACTATACGACTTATGCTGTTTTACATAATACATTGTTATTATTGTTTAAAATTCAAATCAACCGGCATAAAGGTTTTTGTGATATTCTAACCACCTTATCTGCAAAAATATTTCGGCTATTTTAACAGGACAGTAATAATTCAATTAAAGAACATGAAAGGAGACCTTTGCAACGGAAAGGCAGGATAATTAATATGAAACTATATGAATTAATTGACGGATTAGCAGAAACGACCCTTGAAAATATTGAAATTACAGATATAACATCTGATGACAGAAAAGATTTAAAAAAAGGTGCAATGTTTGTATGCATTAAAGGGAAAATATTTGACGGACATAGTGTTGCCGGACAAATGCTTAAAAAGGGTGCTTCCTGTGTTGTTGTTCAAAAAGATTTGGGATTGAAAAATCAAATTATAGTTCCTAATACCAGAGAAATTTATCCGTCATTATGTGCCAGGTGGTTTTCAAATCCGCAGGATAAGTTAAAACTTATAGGCGTTACCGGAACGAACGGAAAAACAACAATAACAACAGTAATCAAAAAAGTTTTTACAGAGCTTGGCGTAAAAGCAGGGCTTATAGGTACTTGTCAGAATGAAATAGGAGATAAGATTCTTCATACTGAAAGAACTACTCCTGAACCATTTGATCTATATGAGCTTTTAGCACAAATGGCAGAAGAAAAGTGCGAATATGTAATAATGGAAGTTTCTTCGCAGGCTCTTGAACAAAAGAGAATAGGACCTCTGCATTTTGATATTGCATTGTTTACCAATCTTACTCAAGACCATTTAGATGACCACGGTGATATGGATAATTACTACAAAGCCAAGAAATTACTTTTCTCAATGTGCGATAAAGCACTAATAAATATCGATGGCAAAAGAGGAAAACAATATTTAAGTGAAATTAAATGCGAAAAGTATTCCTTCTCTACAACTGAGAAAGCCGATTTTAATGCTTATGATATAAAACTCTCCGCAAGCGGTGTCGAATACAGCTTCAGCGGCAGCGGAGAGTCGTTACCGGTCAAATTCAATATGTTGGGACAATTTAATGTATCAAATTCTCTGGCAGTTATCTCGTGTCTGATTATGCTTGGATATGGTGCAGATGAGGTTATAAGGGCTATTAATAAAACCTCCGGTGTACGAGGACGGGCAGAGGTAGTTCCGACAGGAAGGGATTTTACTGTTATTTGTGACTATGCTCACACCCCTGACGCTATTGAAAACATACTCAAAGCTATAAAAAGCTGTTCTAAAGGCAGAGTGGTTTGTCTGTTTGGCTGCGGGGGAAACAGAGATAAGATAAAACGTCCGCTTATGGCAAGAGCGGCTGCCAAGTATGCTGATTTTCTCATAGTTACATCGGATAATCCCAGAGACGAAAATCCTGATGATATCATTAAAGATATTCTGGCAGGACTTGAAGGAATGGATGTTCCTTATGTTACGATTACCGACAGAATTGATGCTATTCATTGGGCGGTCAAAAATGCACAAAAGAATGATACTATTGTTCTCGCAGGAAAAGGACACGAGGATTATCAAATACTTAAAAACGGAGTTAAAATACACCTTGATGAAAGAGAAATAATAGCGGAAGCTTTAAAAGAACTTAATTAAATTTATTCAAAATGGTAACATAAAATCAATTACATTATAGATATAGGAAAAGGTAAAAATATTATGGAAAAGCTATTGTTAAGCGAAATAGTGACAGCAGTGCGGGGAAGCTTTGGCTATCCAAGTAATATTGAAGTTACATCAATATCAACAGATACCAGAACAATTGAAAAGGGAGCAGTATTTGTTGCACTTAAAGGAAATAATTTTGACGGACATGATTATGCTGCAAAAGCAATGGAACTTGGAGCTGTTGCAGTTGTAGCAGAACGTGCAATAGAAGGCGCTAAATGCATAATAGTTGATTCTACACATCTGGCTCTGCTGGATATTGCAAGCTATTACAGAGATAAATTTAATATTAAGCTTGTCGGCATAACAGGAAGTGTGGGAAAAACAACTACTAAGGAATTTGTATCACTGGTTATGTCAAAGAAATTTAATACGTTGAAAACCATAAAAAATTTTAATAATGAGATAGGACTTCCTATGACATTATTTGATCTTACAAACAAACATGAAGCTGCAGTTATAGAAATGGGAATGTCTAATCTCGGTGAAATTTCACGTCTTTCGCAAACTGCTAAGCCTGATTTGTGCGTAATAACAAATATTGGATTTTCTCATATAGAAAATTTGGGTTCTCAAAAAAATATATTAAAAGCTAAGATGGAGATCCTCGACGGCGCTGATGAAAACGCTCCTCTGATTTTGTCAAAGGATGATAAGTTTTTAAAAGATGTTAAAGTCAGGGCAGACAGAAAGAAAATTTTCTATTCAATATCTGATACATCTGCTGATGTTTATGCAAGTGATATAATAACCAGAGACGATAAGATAGAGTTTAATATTAACAGCGACGGCAATACTTATAAGGCAAAAATCAACTTTCTTGGCGAACATAATATTAAAAATGCTCTTGCCGCTTTCTGTGTAGGACGTGAATACCGGATCAGTCCTGAATCTATGATTGAGGCAATAAGCGAGTATATTCCCGAAGGAATACGCCAAACAATAAGCGATATAAACGGAGTTAAAATAATAGCCGACTGCTATAACTCCAGTCCTGATTCCGCAAAATCGGCGCTTCATACTCTTTCGCAGATCAATACAACAGGAAAAAAGATTGCAGTTTTAGGAGATATGTTGGAACTCGGAAAAATGTCAAATGAACTTCACAGATCGGTTGGAGAAGCTGTTTGCGAAGAAAATATTGATTTGCTTTTATGCCTTGGCGACATGTCTGATTACTACATTAAAGGAGCTCTAAAAAAAGGTTTTGATATAAATAATACTAAAGTATTTACTTCAAAGGATGAAATTGCCGAATATCTTAAATCAACAATGACAGAAGGCGACGCAATTTTATTCAAAGCAAGCCGCGGAATGAAATTTGAGGAGATAATTGAGAAAATAAAATAATCACATTTAAGCTGAGAAAGGAGAAAGAATATTGCCTGTTAATTCCGAAAATCTGAACGGCAGCAGTTTTAAACAGAAAAGATATAATCCCACTGAAACGCCCGTATCAGTTACCAGAAAAAAATGGAATATCCAATGGATAAAAACAGATATGGATAAACCTTTTTTAATAATAGTGATAACCCTGCTTGTTTTCGGAGTTGTAATGATGTTCTCTGCGAGCTACGCTTGGGGACTTCATGATTATGGAGACGGCTATTATTACGCAAAAAAACAGATAATAGCAGCTGTTGCCGGAATTGTGGTTATGTATTTTGTTACGCATCTGGATTATCATATGTATCAGAATACAAAGCTTGCTTATCTCTTTTTTATATTTACTTGGGTGCTTAACCTGTTTACTGCCTTTAAAGGACGTGAAGTTGCAGGGGCAAGACGATGGATAACTATTGGTATTGAATTTCAGCCATCTGAACTTTTAAAGGTTGCAATCATAATCATATTTGCATATATAATTTCAATGAATTATACAAAATTTACTAAAAAATGGACGTACAGTATTGTTCCTTTTGCAATAATTATTGCGCTTTGTGCAATGACCTTGGTTTTACAAAGACATATGTCCGGCGTTTTGATTATAGGAATGATAGGTCTTTCACTTATGTTTGCAGGAGGAGTTCCGAGAAAAAACTTTTGGGCATTTGTGGGGGTATGTGCAGGAGCAGGAATTATGCTTTTGCTTTTCAGATCAATAATCAACGGAGATTTAGGATACATTTCAGACCGTATACAGTCATGGAGAGATCCGTCGTCTGATATAAAGAACTCTACATATCAAACGTGGCAATCGCTGTTAGCCATCGGTTCTGGAGGAATTTTCGGTCTTGGCTTTGGCGAATCAAAGCAAAAATTTTTATATTTATCCGAATCTCAGAACGACTTTGTATTTTCAATAATTTGTGAGGAACTTGGATTGATCGGAGCAATTATAGTTATGCTCTTATTTGCACTGTTCGTATTCAGAGGATTTTATATTGCGGCTAATTCTCCCGATAAGTTTGGAATGATTCTTTCAGCAGGAATTACAATTCAAATCGGATTACAGGCACTTTTAAATATCGCCGTTGCTACAAATTCTTTCCCGAACACGGGAATTTCGCTTCCGTTTTTCAGTTACGGAGGAACGGCGCTGATGATTCAGCTTATTGAAATGGGAATGGTGCTTTCCGTTTCGAGACAGTCTAAAACTATGGAATAGGTAAAGTATTTTATAGGGTAATTATATACAAAAAATACAGTAGGAGGAAATGCTCATGAACGGGCATAGTAAAATTTATGCTTAGGATATTATTAGCAGGAGGCGGAACAGCCGGTCATGTAAATCCTGCACTGGCAATTGCAGAAATAATAAAGGATAAACATCCCGATACACAATTTTGCTTTGCCGGAACTCCCGATGGACTGGAAGCGTCTATTATTCCAAAGGAAGGATACGAGTTCAAGTCTATTAAGATAAAAGGATTTCAAAGAAAAATAAGTCTTGAAAATATCAAAAGAAATTTAAAGGCAGTAAGCTACCTGGCAATGTCAGGTCATAGGTCAAAGCAGATAATAAAAGAATTTGACCCTGATATTGTCATAGGAACAGGCGGATATGTTTCCGGTCCTATTGTAAGAATGGCAGCTAAGATGGGTATTAAAACTGCGATCCATGAGGCTAATGCATTTCCGGGCGTTACTACAAAAATATTATCTAAGTATGTTGACAAGATCATGCTTACCGTTAAGGAGACAGAAAAGTATTTGGAAAACCGTGTAAAATGTGCAGTAACAGGACTTCCTGTCAGAAAGGGCTTTGGAGGAATATCAAAGCAGCAGGCAAGAGAAAAGTTAGGGCTGCCTAAAGATGAGATTTGCATTTTGTCTACCGGGGGAAGCCTTGGTGCAAAAGTAATAAATGAAGCTGTTGCCAAGCTTTTTAAGTGGTATCAGGAAAACAATATAAAAATCAACCACATACATTCTTACGGAAAATATCAGGGATATAAGGATTATCCCGAAACTTTAAAAGCTGAAGGCATTGATCTGAACGATAAAAGAATCAGACTTTCAGAATATGTTGATATGCCTGTGTGTATGGCTGCGGCGGATCTTGTTATAAGTCGCTGCGGAGCAAACTCACTTACCGAGCTTGAAGCTATCGGAAGAGGTTCAATACTTATTCCGTCGCCTAATGTAGCTGAAAATCATCAGTATTATAATGGTATGGTACTCGATAAGGCAGGGGCAGGTATTTGTATTGAGCAAAAGGACTTTTCTGCCGAGTGGCTTATAGAAAAGATAAATGACTTTTATACAAACAAAGAAAAGCTTGAAATTCTTTCTGAAAATGCTAAAAAGCTTTATATAAGCGATACCCCTGAACGGGTATACGGAGTTTTATCCCCTCTTATTGCAAGTGTTATAATTAAGTCATCCTCAAAATAGATAAAAAACATCAGCCTTAAAAACAGTAACTCTCTTTTAGGCGTTTGCATAATATGTGTTAAGCGAATTTGTTAGAAAAGGAGAGAAGCTTTATGCAAAGGCTGGTTATTGAGGGCGAAAATAAACTTACAGGCGAGCTTGTTTGCCATGGAGCGAAAAATGCAGCTCTGCCCTTGCTTGCAGGATGCGTTTTAGCAAAAGGTGAAACAGTTTTACATAATTGCCCTAGACTGAGCGATGTCTTTGCGGCGTGTAGAATTTTATCATGCTTAGGTTGTAACTGCAAACGTGAAGCGGACAGTGTTTTAGTCAACACAGACGGACTCCTTCATTTCGATGTTCCGGATGATTTAATGAGAGAAATGCGTTCGTCAATTGTTTTTCTTGGAGCAATTTTAGGAAGACTTGGAAAATGCAAGCTTTCCTTTCCCGGAGGATGTGAGCTTGGTCCGCGTCCTATTGATATGCATATTTCTGCACTCAAGAAAATGGGTGTTCAAATAAATGAAGAACACGGCATTTTAGACTGCTCTGTTCCGAACGGTTTAATAGGAACTAATATTACATTTTCTTTTCCGTCGGTAGGCGCTACTGAAAATGTCATTCTTGCCGCCGCTACCGCTAAAGGAACAACTGTTATACATAACGCAGCTCGTGAGCCTGAAATTAATGATTTAGCAAGCTTTCTAAATTGCTGCGGAGCAAAAATAGCAAATGCCGGAGAAAGCACAATAGTTATCGAGGGTGTTAAGGAGCTTCACGGGTGTGAATATACCGTTATGCCGGACAGAATCGTTACGGCAACATATATGTCTGCTGCGGCAATAACAGGCGGAGAACTGAATATCACCAAAGTTAGAACAAGCGATATAGAGGCTGTTATTCCTGTTTTTGAGCAGATGGGATGCTCTGTATACACCTACAACGATAACATTTATATTAACGCAAGACACGGACTGAAGGCTGTCAAAACAATAAGGACTATGCCGTATCCCGGATTTCCCACCGATGCACAAGCTACAACTATGGCAGCTCTTTGCAAAGCTCAAGGAACAAGTGTTATTGTAGAAAATATATTTGAGAACAGATACCGTCAGGTTGATGAACTTATAAGAATGGGAGCCAGAATAAAAACTGAGGGCAAGGTAGCTATTATTGATGGAGTAAAGCGTCTTTTCGGTGCAAATGTTAAGGCAACCGATTTAAGAGGCGGAGCTGCTCTTGTTATTTTAGCTCTTGCAGCCGAAGGAAAGACTGAAATAAGCGATATACATCTGATTGACAGAGGTTATGAGATGATTGAGAAAAGTCTTTCATCTGTCGGTGCAAAAATTAAAAGAGTATAAAAAACAGAAATATTTACGGGTTTTGTGCTTTTTACAGTTTATGCTATTAATGCAAAAACATCGAGAGGAGGTATGTTCCCTAAGGAACATAGCTGAAAAAATGAAGGATATAGAAAAAACAAATCTGTCAGATGAGCAATATAGAATTATCAATGGCGAAAAGGTTATTGTGTCCAGAAGAAAACGAAGAAGAAATATGTCACTTTACTATTTCATTGTTGTTGTCTTTGTAATTATGGCACTCATCTTTTTGTCATTGACTGTATTCTTTAATATTAAAAAAACAGATATTTCAGGAACAGATTTGTATACTGATGAACAGATCATTCAAATAGCAGGAATATCAAATAAAGATAACCTTTTCAGGATTGATACAGACCAAATGAAGTCGGACATTCTGAGTTCATTTCCCTATCTTGAGGATATTACTATAAAAAGAAAACTGCCGTCCACATTGCAGTTTACCGCCGTACAAGCTGTTCCGATGGCCAATATTCAAAACAAGGACGGTACCTTCTGCGTTATAAGCACTACGGGAAGGATTGTGGAAACAGGTGTGCTTGAAAAAAAACAAGGCTTGGTCACAGTAACGGGAATGGACTTAAAGGTAAAGGATTTAGGAAAAACCTATGAAGATAAAGACGGTATGAAATCGACAATTCTCAATCAAATGCTGAGTGAGATAAATACTCTGGGAATGACAAAATTGAACACAATAAACCTAAAAGACAGAACCAATATTAAAATGAAATATGATAACAGGCTTGATATAGAGATAGGCAGTTCGGTTGATTTAGGCTTTAAAATAAGATACGTTGAAGCGGTCATTGATAAGCTTTCAGAAACATATCAAGGAACTCTTATATATCACAATGCGACAAGCGGACTTTCGGCAATACCGAAAACGGCTGAAGCGACGTCTTAGGGGAATTAAAATATAGTTAATATAAAGAATTTTGGGTAAATAAAGAGGGATTGTTTTGTTTTTTCATGCTTCACAGACGCCGAACATTAAAGTTTTAATCCCACGCATTTCAAATCACGGTAAACCGCTTATTTATTTCACGCAAAAGAGGGAAAATGCATTAGTTTATTTAAGCAACGCAGTTGAGAAGTATTGCAAAGAAGCAGGTATTAAAATCAAAACGCATATAAAAACTTGGGCAAGCTACGGGTTTAATAAGGACGGTATTTTAGAGTTAGATGAGTATTATCCAAACGCAACTGAGGATACTTATAAAGGTATATCAGGCTTTATTTATTCTGCTGAAAAAATAGGTGATCATCAGAAAATGACAGATATACCTTTTGCTGTTACTTGTGAAAACCCTGTGACCGTTGAGAATTGCGAATTTATATCCGACTCATATGAAGCTGTTTTGGAGTCTGCTCAACGAGGAGAGATTATTTTAAATAGGTTTGAAGAAAATAGTTTGGCTAAATTAGAATGGATAAGAAAAATAATCACAGATGAATATAATAATTCCATCTCCAGTCCCGAATACCGTATGTTTCTAAAAGCTAAGTTTGATTTTATATAGAATAATAGTAGAATAAATTTACATGGTATTAATTAAGATAAAAACAAAGAAATTAATTACATTACAGAAATAACATACCAAAATTATACGTTTTTTCGTGTGTTTTTTGCAAAAACATTAAAAAAACACTTGCCAAGAGGGATAAAATGTGTTAGAATACTAACGTATAGTAGTATGTGATTATGAATTAATATGCTATAAAAATTAAGTAGGAGGACTTTATAATGAGTTTTTCAATTAGCTCAGAGGATGTTTTTGGTGCTAAGATAAAAGTAATCGGCGTCGGCGGCGGCGGCGGTAACGCTTTGAATTGTATCGCACAAGAGGGCTTATCAGGCAATGTGGATTACATAGCTGTAAATACAGACGTTCAGGCTTTGCAGAGATCTAAGGCTACTGAAAAAATTCAGATAGGCTCAAAGCTGACACGTGGACTCGGTGCAGGCGGAAAGCCTGAGGTTGGCGAAGCTTCAGCTCAGGAAAGCAAAGAAGAAATCGCAGACGCTATTAAAGACGCTAATATGGTATTCATTACTGCCGGAATGGGCGGCGGAACAGGAACAGGCGCTGCTCCTGTTGTGGCTGAAATCGCTCAGGAACTTGGAATTTTAACAGTTGCTGTTGTTACAAAGCCTTTTGCTTTTGAAGGAGCAAAGAAAATGCAGCAGGCTGAAAAGGGAATTGATGAACTTTTATCGAATGTTGACTCACTTATTGTTATTCCTAACCAAAAGCTTTTAACAGGCGAACAAAGACTTACAATGCGTGAATCGTTCTCACTTGCTGATAATATATTAAAAACCGGTGTAATGTCTATTGCTGACTTAATTCTTAGAAACGGATTTATGAATGTTGACTTTGCTGATGTTACAACTATTATGAAAGACGCCGGTCTTGCTCATATTGCTATCGGTTCAGGAACAGGCAAAGACAAGGCTCAGGAGGCAGCTAAGCAGGTTATTTCCAGTCCGCTTCTTGAAACATCGATCAGCGGTGCAAGAAGACTTCTTGTAAACATTGTTATGTCTGAAGATATTGTTACATCTGATATGGACGAGCTTACACAAATTATAACTCAGGCCGTTGATCCGGATGCTATAATCATTTTCGGTGCGGATTACAGTTCTGAAATAACAGATACTATTGATGTTACTGTTATTGCTACTGACTTTGCTGACGTAAAGAAATCCTCAAAGGATGACGCTTTGTCTTCACTTAGTTCTGAGGCTATGGCAAAGGCAGGAGTTAAAGCTCCTGACAATCCAAATTACTATGATGATATATTTAACATCATTAAAAACAAGTAATTAATTAACTTTATGCACCTTACTTTTATGTAAGGTGCTTTTATTTTCTTTGTTTATTGTTTAGGAAATGGTGATCTAACATGGCTGAAATAAAAAAAGTGTTATCAAGCGAGCTTAAAGCACGTTCAGGCGAATTCAGATGCGGAGATAAAATACTTCTGTCAGGCACAGTATATACAGCACGTGACGCTGCACATAAAAGATTTAATACACTTCTTGACGAAGGAAAGGAACTCCCTATCCCGATCAAAGGCTCTGTTATATACTATGCAGGTCCAACTCCGGCACCTGAGGGTAAGCCCATAGGTTCTTGCGGTCCTACAACCTCTGGAAGAATGGATCGGTTTGCACCACGACTCTTGGATCTGGGTCTTGGAGGAATGATAGGAAAAGGCGAACGAAATATTGATGTGAGAGACGCTATTGTAAGAAACAAAGCACTTTATCTATGTTCAATCGGCGGAGCAGGTGCGCTTGCATATAAATGTATAAAATCATGTGAGGTCGTGGCTTTCGACGATTTGGGATGCGAATCAGTGAAAAAGCTCAATGTGGAGAACTTCCCGCTTGTTGTAGCAGATGACGTCTACGGCGGTGATATCTTTCACATCGGCAGACAGAAGTTTTGCTCTCTGTAAGTAAACATTCAAATCTATTTATGAAATTATTGTAAAAATTATTTATCTATTTATTAACCGATTTTTTAAAAATGCTTGACAAAAAATAAAAACAATGCTATTATATACATAAGCATAGCAAAGTGAACGGTGGGGTCAAAGTGAAAGACGCTCAAAAGCTTGATTATACAAAGTTAAATGATAAAGAGTTAGTTAGTCTTTCAACGAATGATAAAAACGCAGTTTCCGAGCTTGTGCTTAGATATATTTTTATAATTGAATATAAGGCTAAAGCATATGGGAATACACCTGATGAAGTTGCCGACCTTTCACAGGAAGGTCTTATCGGACTTATCAAGGCGATTCAGACTTTTGACAAATCAAAGGGGATAAAGTTTTCAACCTATGCCAATACTTGTATTACCAACAGAATGATTTCAAGTATTTCAAAAATGAATAAGATAAGCTTTAACGAGGCTTTGAGCGATAATTTAGAAACATACTCCGAAACGGGAAATGATTTTAACAGCTATAAAAGCCCCGAAAACATTATTCTTGAACAAGAAAAATATAAGGAGTTTATTTCACAAATTTCTTATTCACTCACTAAGCTGGAGTGGACTGTTTTTAATCTTTATTTAGAAGAAAAAACATATGGGCAAATAGCAAATGAACTTTCGCTTTCGCAAAAAGCAGTAGACAACGCTATGCAAAGGGTTAGAAAAAAGTTAAAATCAGTTATTAATAATAAAAACTAATAAACCTTAGGTTTACTAATTAATATGGCCGAATAGCTTAATATCAGAGCGTTGTTTATGCGGCAATCATATTCAAAGGTGTCGGTGTAAGTCCGACAAGGCACACAAAATTTAGCGTAAGCGAGGGAAAAATTATGTTTGAAGACAAAACATTAGTTTGCAAAGAATGTGGAGAAGAATTCATATTCACAGCAGGCGAGCAGGAGTTCTATGCAGAAAAAGGCTTTGAGAATGAACCTCAAAGATGCAAGTCTTGCAGAGATGCAAGAAAGAAAGCTGCAAGAGAAAACAGAGAAATGTACACTGCAACTTGTGCATCGTGCGGCGGAGAAGCTAGAATTCCTTTCCAGCCCAGCGAGGATCGCCCTGTATATTGCAGCGAATGCTTTGCAAAAATGAAGGAAGCAGAATAATCTTATATATTATCGTGATTCTTTCTAAAGGCACTGCCGTTTTTCGGCGGTGTCTTTTTGTTATATAAATACTTGATTATATTATCTTATTTATTAAAACAAAAAACATCTCTTTTCCTTGCTCTTATTGCAAAGCATTTTATAGAATTTTCAATTTTTGTATCAAGTGGTTGAGCATAAACAAATAAAGCCAAGCAAAAGCTTGGCTTCTATCCTTAATTCAACCCCTTCATGGTAAGTGAAATTCTCTTTTTCTTTTCATCAACCGAAAGAACCTTTACCTTTACTATTTCACCGACCTTGACCACCTCAAGCGGGTGCTTGATATACTTGCTGCAAATCTGTGAAATGTGAACAAGACCGTCCTCGTGGACGCCTATATCTACGAACACACCAAAGTCGATAACATTTCTTACTGTTCCGACAAGCTCCATACCCTCTTTTAAGTCTTTAAGCTCCATAACATCTCCGCTTCTCATAAGCGGTGCGGGAAGCTCATCACGAGGGTCTCTGCCCGGCTTGCCGAGCTCGGAGACTATATCTTCAAGCGTAGGAATACCGATTCCGATTTCGCTTGACAGTTTGGCAATTCCCATCTCGTTAATCTTATCATTTACGCTTTCTATGTTGCTAGGTTTGAAATCGAACAAATCAAAACCGCACTTCTCCAAAAGTACTTTAGTAGCGTCATAACTTTCAGGGTGGACGGATGTGTTATCAAGAGGGTTTTCACCGTTTGCAACACGCAAAAAACCTGCGCACTGCTCATAAGCTTTAGCTCCAAGCTTTGATACCTTTAAAAGCTCTTTGCGGGATTTGAATGCACCGTTTTCCTCACGGTATTTTACTATATTTTTGGCAATCGACGAGTTTATTCCCGAAATATATGACAATAACGGCTGAGAGGCTGTATTCAAATCAACACCAACAGAGTTTACGCAATCCTCAACAACACCGCCTAAAGCCTCGCTCATTCTCTTTGGAGGCATATCGTGTTGGTACTGCCCTACTCCTATTGCTTTAGGGTCGATTTTAACAAGCTCCGCTAACGGGTCCTGAAGTCTTCTTGCTATTGATACTGCACTTCTTAATGATACGTCATATTCAGGAAATTCCTCAGCTGCAAGCTTTGATGCAGAATAAACAGACGCTCCTGCCTCAGAAACTACCATATATGAAACCTTTTGAGGTATCTCCTTAATAAGCTCTGCGACAAACGCCTCGCTTTCACGTGAAGCTGTTCCGTTGCCGATTGCAATTGTTGTTACACCGTGCTTTGCAATAAGAGCCGAAAGCTTTTTCTTTGCCTCCTCTGTTTTGTTCTGCGGAGGGGTGGGATATACCACAGTTGTTTCCAAGACCTTGCCTGTATCGTCAACGACCGCTATTTTACAGCCTGTTCTGTAAGCAGGGTCAAGACCTAATGTAACACTGTTTTTTACAGGAGGCTGCATAAGGAGTTGCCTTAAATTCGATGAGAAAACCTTTATTGCTCCCTCGTCAGCGTTTTCGGTAAGCTCTGCTCTTATTTCACGTTCAATTGAGGGATAAATAAGTCTTTTATAGCTGTCGTCGCAAGCTGCGCCAACATAAGCCGCACAAGTGCTGTCATTTATAACATACTTGCTCCTGCATGCTCTTTCTCCAGCACCTTCATTTATTGTAACGCTAACCTTTAAAAAGCCCTCTTTCTCACCCCTGTCAATTGCAAGAATACGGTGACCTGTGATTTTTGAAACAGATTCGCAGAAATCGTAATAATTTTCATATACGCTTTCGGCGTTTTCATCGGCGGCTTTGGAGGTTATCTTTCCTATCTGCATAAACATATTTCTGATGTATTTTCTCAGCACAGCATTGTCGGATACGTCCTCAGCAATAATATCCATAGCACCGTTTAAAGCTTCATCTATATCACAGACGAGCATTTCTCTGGCTTTTTTATCATCCCCTGCTTCATTAATTGCGTCAATTGAAGAAACAAACCGTTCTGCTTCGGCTTTCGGGTCAGTATCGGGATTTTGTTCAAGAAGTATTTCAGCCAGCGGCTCAAGTCCCTTCGCTCTTGCAACAGACGCTCTTGTTTTTCTCTTTTGCTTAAACGGTCTGTAAATGTCCTCAACCTCAACCAGAGTTTTTGCAGCCTCAATTGCAGATTCTATTTCATCGGTCATCTTTTCCTGCTCGGTAATTGACGAACGAATCTCTTCTTTTCTCTTCACAAGATTTCTCAGATATGTAAGACGATCGAAAATTTCTCTTAAGATCTGGTCGTCAAGCGAGCCGGTCATTTCCTTCCTATATCTTGCGATAAACGGTATTGTTTTGTCATCATCGATAAGCTCAACTGTATTGTTGATTTGTTCCTGCCTTAAACCGAACTCCTCGGCAAGGGTTTTTAAAATGTCCATAAGGTTACCTCTTTTTACATATTTATATATTTAATTTTAACACAATAAACAAGTTTTCACAAGTCGATTTTACATGGATGTTGCATTTTTTTAATTAATGTTATATACTTTAATTAAATATTTTTATTAATGGAGAAATTCTCCTCAAAGAAAGCTGATAAATATGAAGATAGGTTTGATTCTGGAAGGCGGAGCAAGCAGAACGGTTTTTTCCTGCGGAGTTATGGACGTTTTACTTGCGAATAACATAATTACCGATATGGTTATAGGAACTTCAGCAGGTATTGCATTCGGAGTTTCTTATGCGTCATTGCAAAGGGAGAGAAATTTACATCTTGCGTCAGAATATATGGGTGATAAAAGATATATGGGTATACGACATCTTTTTAACCGAAAAAATAAAAGCTACTACAATATGCAGTTTGTCTACGACGATGTACCTAATATTCATCTTCCATTTGACTGGAATGCATTTCAGAATTTTAAAGGCGATGTTATTGGTGTTTGCACTAATGTTCAAACAGGCAAAGCAGAGTACCTTCCCGTTTCAAGAACAGACAAAACTTTACCTGTTTTAAGGGCAAGCTGTGCGCTTCCTATATTATTTCCTTTCATCAGCATTGATGGAAAGGATTATCTGGACGGAGGAATTTCAGATTCTATACCTTATAAGTATGCTTTAGAACAAGGCTGCGATAAAGCTATTGTTGTGCTTACCCGTGAAAGAGGCTATGTAAAGCATACAGGGAAAAGCGTTAAGCTGGCGGAAAAGCTATACAAAAAATATCCCGAACTTGTTAAGGCACTAGATTCAAGAGCCGATAATTACAACAATCAGATCAAAGAATTAAGAGCTCTTGAGCGTGACGGCAAGGTATTTGTGATTGAGCCTGTAACCACAATGGGAGTTAAAAGAACAGAGGGAAATCCGAATAAGCTTTTACCATTGTACTATCACGGAGTAAGTGTAACCGAAGATAATATAAATGCCTTAAAAAGCTACTTAAATGTGTAATTGCTTAGAAAGGATATAATATGATTGCCAAAATTATAATCGGTATAATTATTTCAGCTTTGATAATATTTATGATTATTGAAAATAAACTGTATGATACTACAAAAATCGAAATTAAATCAAAAGGCTTGCCTGACAGTTTTGACGGAGTTAAAATTGCACATCTTTCCGATTTGCATCTAAAAACTTCTCATAAGTTTGACTATAAAATTATTTCAATAACTCGTGAGCTTGAACCTGATTATATTTTTCTCACGGGCGACCTCATTACAAGAAATCAGACCGAATTAAAAAAGCAAAAGGATTTTGTAAAGTATTTAAGTGAAATCGCCCCTGTGTATTTCGTTTTCGGCAATCACGAAAACGACGCTGACGATGAAGTTCAAAAAGAGCTTTTGAATTTTCCGTTTACAGTTTTAAATAACAAAAGCATAAGTCTTGAACGAGGCGAAAACAGCATTTCCCTTTCAGGTGTAAATATTGAACCTAAATACTATATGGGTGAAAGCTTTGACTATAAGAATATTCCTTATTTGAACGCAGAAAAACTTACAAAACTTATTGGCGAGAAAAATCACGGTTTTAACATTCTTCTCTCCCACAATCCTAAGTTTTTAAATTCCTATTCCGAGTGGGGCGCTGATTTAGTTTTTTCGGGACACGTTCACGGCGGTTCAGTCAGGCTTTTTGGCAAGGGCTTATTGTCGCCTGAAAGAAAATTTTTTCCTCCGTTTACAGAAGGTGTTTATAAATGCGGCGAAACACGGATGGTGGTTTCAAGAGGGCTGGGAAAATTCAGGCTATTCAATCATAAGGAAATTATACTTTGTACTTTAAAACAGGAATAAACTTTGCTATATGAAAGGCATCATCGGTCAACCATCGTAGGTTAGCTTTTTAGTATCGTTACAAGTTAATATAAATATAAATGAATATAAAAAAATCCGGATATCGAGATGGTATCCGGATTAATTTTGTGTATTGTCTTTTTTTGAAAATTCCTTTCCTGTTATAAGAAAGTCTATTGACTTGTTAAAGTAGAGAGACATTTTCACAAGCATATCAAGGCTTGGCTCACGTCTGCCGTTTTCGTAGTGGGAAAGGGCTTCGCGAGTGATGTTTAAATCAAAAGCCACCTGCTGTTGGCTTAAATGACGAGCTTTTCTTACAAGCCGTAGTCCCTGCATACACATAACCGTTTCTCCGTTAACTTACATTTTTCAAACTTTTTTAAAAATCCCCTTGACATTATTGTAACATTCTGTTACACTATTTATGTTACGTTTTGTAACAATTTATAAGTTTACAATATTGTAAGTTAATTCTAGGAGGAAGTTGTATGAAACACAAAAGAATATTATCATTGATATCAGCAGCAGTAGTGGCGTTGTCATTAGTTGCGTGTACAAAACCATCAAAAAATCAGTCAGGCTCAAAAGAAAGTTCAGCTAAAAGCGACGAAATATCAATGAAAGATATTGATTGGTCTATTGATTCAAATGTTATTGACGGAGAGCGTTATGTTTTAATGAATTATACAAATAACTCACCTTTTGTTATATGTGGGCTTGAGATTTCGTTTACAGAAAAGGATAATATTACTGATGAAGAGAAAGAAAAATATTATTCTGAGGTTGCAAAAGCATTTGATTTAAGCAATGAAGATTTGGCTAAGACAAAAGAGGAAAAAATTGCTATGAACGCTAAAACCGAAAAAATCGCAGCTGTTGGCGAATCGGTTTCTAATATTTACTGTTATTATTACAGCGGTTCTTATAGGGTTAAGGACATAAATCATTATAATTTAGTAACACCGGATATTGCGACAATACGATACATAAACGGTGAAAGGATATACACTGTTAATTATGACTTTATATCAGACAAATATAATATAGACGATGAAACTGTTAAAGCATATCAGTGGTCAACTACTGATTTAGGTAATCACATTCCTAAACCCGATGTTTATGTGGTTGAATCTTATGACGTAGACGATGAGAGTAATTTTAATTTCCATGCATATGGAATGTCTTTAGATCAGTTCAACGCTTATGTTGAAGAATGTAAAAAGCAAGGATATACCGTCAATGCGAGCAGTTCTGAAGGTGATTATTCTGCTGATAACAAAGATAAGTATCATATAGATCTCTACTACTTTAAAGGGGATAATAAAATGAGTGGTTCTATTGATGCTCCGGAGAAAAAATAATTAAAAAGATACGGCTTTTATCTCAGATGGCGGCAATAAATTCTTAAATCAAAAGTATTTTGTCAAAGTCAGAGCATATAAGAAAGCAAACGGCAATACATATTACGGCAAATGGAGCAAGGCTGTTAAGAAAAAGGTAAAATAAATATCAAAAGCGTTCAGGTCAATAAAACGACCCGAACGCTTTTTTCGTTGTATAAGCATTAACATTAAATTGAGTTTACGCATACTATAAAATATGATTTAATAATCATTTCACCTAAATGAACTGAAATTTAAAACATCACTTTTATTTGGTGATTTTATCAAATCAACGTGAGAGCACATAATGCCTGCATCGGTAATATCTATAAAAGCATAGCTTGGAGGATTACCGTCACGAGGCTGAGAAGCACTGCCCGGATTAAGCATATGGACGCCCTCTGTATAAGTGTAGTACCTGCAATGGGTATGACCGAAACATAAAATATGAGCGTAATTTTCCTTGGCAAGATAAAATAGATTATCGGTTGAGTATTTAGCGTTATATCTGTGACCGTGAGTGTATATAATTTTAATGTTTTTATATGAGTATGTTCCGATCAATGGAGAATCGTCCAAAAAATCGCAGTTTCCTTTAACGCTTAAAATCTTTTTATTTGGATAAAGCTTTCTTATTTGTCTAAGTTCCCTTTCCCCGTCGCCAAGAAAAATAAAAGTAGAAACATCTTGATTTTTTTCAAAAATTTCTTTCATAACACGGAAGTTACCATGTGTATCAGAAAAAACAATTATCCTCAATGGGCAATCCTCCTTTGACAATATTATTGGTCTATTTTTTACAATTATATCATAATAATTATTGAATTACATTAAATATCTTTTAATTAATAGTATTATTGATGAAAGATTTTATACTAAAGTTAGCAGAAAGGCACAGTGATTAATATGAAAATGAATAAAAATCAATATAACGGACTCTTAAACCTTGCAAGCAAAAAGCTTGGTACAACGCCTGAGGCGCTTCAGGCACAGATTGAGGGAGGCAAATTTGATAAAGCACTTGCAAGTATGAATCCTACCGACAGTAAAAGGCTAAAAGAAGCGCTATCCAATCCAAAGGTTGCAGAAAAAATACTTTCAACACCGCAGGCTCAGGAGATCTATAAAAAGCTGACGAAGTAAATTAAAATTTCAGTAAAAATTCAATGTTCGGAGGCGATAAAATGGATGAGCTTATGCAAAAAATACAGAGTGTATTAAGTGATGAGGAAAGTATGAATCAGATCCGCCAGCTTGCGTCAATGTTCGGTGGAAGTAATAACGATAACACATCTGATACTCAAAATCCGCCTTCAACTCAGCAGAATAATTCATCTGATACTCAGTCATCAGAATCTGAAATAAATATGAATGATATTTCAAAACTTCTGGCGTCCTTAGGCGGAGATAACAGTCAGACAAATAATAACGCTCAGGCGAATGTCAGCCAAAACAATCAGTCTAATATACTTAATCCGCCGAACTCAAACCAGCAAAACTCTGACCAATTGCCGTTTGATATTGGAAAGATTATGACGCTGGGCAGTATAATTTCAAATGCTTCAAAGGCTGATAAGAATACAGAACTTCTTCTTGCCTTAAAGCCTCATCTGAAAGAGGAAAAGCAAAACAAAGTCGATAAAGTTATCAAGATATTCAAACTGATTTCAATTTGGCCTGCCATCAAAGATAGCGGATTATTAGGGGGTGACCTGTTTGGCATCCTATAATGTTGACAGAGATTTTGACGTAATGCGGCAGGAAGCAATTGAACGGGTCCGCTCAATGCAAAGACGTTCAAGAGAAATTGTTACACCGCCAAACAATCAGCATACCGGTAATCATGTACAGAATACCGAACCAACGCCTGTTATTCCAAATCCAGAGGTGAATGAAACTATTAATGAAAATGAAAACAAAAACGCATCTAATAATAATGGTAATGCCCAAAATTCAGGAATAAATAACAATCAGACAGGAGCTATTGCAAATATACTGGGAAGTCTTTTCCCGAAAGGCGGCGGACAAACTAAAAAAGGCCCGCTTAGTGAACTTCTCGACGGTTTTAATATAAGCGAGGAAAATGCCCTAATAGGCATTTTGATATATATTCTTGCAAAAAACGGCGCAGATGTAAAGCTGCTTTTGGGACTTGGGTATCTGCTGTTATAAAACATTGCATATTAACTTAATAAAAATAATTAATATAAAAGCACCGTACGGATTTTGAACCGCTGCGATGCTTGTTTTTTTCTTTTATATCGGTATGTATAATTTTTCAAATATAGCTTAGCTATTATAATTGCACTGACCTTTTGACAAAAAACTAAAACAACAACTATGCTTTTACAAAAATAACAGATTATTTGCAGTAATTTTCTATATAGTTATCAATGCAGCTCTGAATTATTTTTTTGGCTTTGTGTTTACCGTCTACTTCTTCTATTGCGGTGTCTTTACCCTCGAGAGTTTTATAAACAGAGAAAAAGTGTGACATCTCGTCAAATATATGCTTAGGAAGTTCCTTAATGTCATCATAGCAATTATACATAGGATCATTAAACGGTATAGCAATTATTTTTTCGTCAGAAGAACCGCTGTCAATCATTTTAATAACTCCTATCGGAAAGCAGTTCACGAGAGAAAGAGGCTGAAGTGTTTCCGAACATAAAACCAATACATCCAGAGGGTCGCCGTCCGCTGCATAAGTTCTGGGTATAAATCCGTAATTTGCAGGATAATGAGTTGATGTATACAAAATTCTATCCATCATCAAAAGTCCGGTTTCCTTATCAAGCTCGTATTTTATTTTTGAGCCTTTAGGAATTTCTATAACTGCCATAAATTTGTCCTGAGAAATTTTTTTAGGAGAAATATCGTGCCATATATTTGCCATAATCAACATCCTCTCTTTTCTATTATAAAAATTAATCTTCTTCTATTACATCACAAAGCGTCAGCCCGACTTCCTTTAGGTTTTCAATCATATCGAATACTGTTTCGCCGTTAAGTTCTACCAAAACTCTGTCAGAAGGATTATCCTCTGAGATCAAACTGTCCAAAGAAACATATTGATCCTTTTTGCATTCAGGTATATTTTCCTGCTTTAGAATATCTTCAAAGGAAGATATTCCGTTTTCACTGTAAAACATAATGCTTTGAAACGGCTTAACATAAATTTCAGTTTCAGTTTCAAGGGAACAAAAACCAAAGTTTGTCACACCATCGTTTATAAGCAGATCCCCATACCTTTTCAAAATTGCATAAGCTACATCATGCGTAACTTCAAGATTATAAAGCTGCATATGCAGTCCGCTTTTACCGGCTTTAGCAAGCTCAGCCTCCTGAACATCGGTGCATGGGACTTCAAGAAAAAAATAAGGTTTCTTTATCAGCTTTACAGCCTTTTTAATCGTAGCCTTTATCTTATCTGCACTGAGTACACAATTTATCTCATTGTCACTTGTCCTGATATAAGATGATTTTACCTTTTCAGTCCCGGAAATAATCAATCCTTCAATAATCTTAAAACTTTCTTGCATATTTCGACCCTTTCTGTTATACTGTTTTTAACAAATAAATAATAGCGTTAATCCGAATATGTAAAATTCACAGCTGATTTTGCATAGATAATTCAGGGTGCAAGCGTCCTGATTATTTAACTAAACCTTATTTTTTGCCCTAAAAACAAAAATTAATATATCAGTCCAAACAAACGGACTGAAAAACCGGTAAACTTTAATTACGGTAAATGTTTAAACTTTAACTGTAATGAATTTTGTTTAACAATAAGGTTTGGTGATTTTTATGATTAGTGCTTTAATGTTTTTGATATTGGCTGTTTTAGGTATTGCAGCTATGGGATGCGTATATTACTTATGTGAAATTGATACGTCATTTGAGAATGATAATAAAAGACAAATCACAGTTATTTCAAACAGAGCCTCAAATGACAACAAGAATAACGGAAATGACGTTGCATAAATTCCTGCTGTATACTTTAAATTGCAAATATATTATATATGTTATATTATTTAAAGTCAAGGAGAAATGGAAACTATGCTTGAAATGATTCTATTTTGTACAATTATTTTATTGTTGTTGATTCTTATAATTACAGCGTTAGTATTGCATAAAAAAGTGAACTCAAACAATAATGAAGAAAGCATCCGCCAAATAAAGAGCGATATTGAAAATGAGCTTTCTGTTTTTAGACAGGAAATTAATCGAACAACAAGCGATTCCATTAAGAATTTAGGAGAAATGGTATCGCAGAATCAAAAGAATTTGAATAATACAGTTACCGAAAAGCTTTCTGTACTAGATAAAAATTTAGCAGACAAACAGGAAAATTTACAAAAATCTGTTACATATTCTCTTTCCCATCAGGAGGAAAGGTTTAAAACCTTTTCTGTCGAAAATGAGCAAAAACTTGATAATATCAGAACAACCGTTGAAAAAAGACTCAGCTCACTTCAGGATGAGAATTCAAAGAAACTTGACGAGATGCGTCAGGTTGTTGACGAAAAACTCCAGAAAACCTTGGACGAGCGTATAACTCAGTCATTTAAGTCGGTAAATGATAATTTGCAGCAGGTTTACAAAAGCGTAGGTGAAATGCAAACGCTTGCCACCGGGGTAGGCGATTTGAAAAAAGTTCTTACAAATGTCAAGAGCAGAGGAATTTTGGGCGAAATACAGCTAGGTTCAATCTTGTCTGAAATACTTGCTCCTGAGCAATACGATGAAAATGTTGAGATAAAAAAGGGCAGCGGAAAGCGTGTTGAATTTGCCGTTAAACTCCCTGCCGACGACGATAAAACAGTATATCTTCCTATTGACTCTAAATTTCCGGGCGACAGTTATACAAATCTTGTTGATGCCTATGAAAGCGGCTCTAAGGATGAAATTAACGCTGCTGTTAAAGTATTGCTGACAACAGTTAAAAATGAGGCAAAGGACATAAATCAAAAATATATTTGTCCTCCTTATTCGACTGATTTCGGTATTCTGTTCGTACCTTTTGAGGGGCTTTACGCTGAGCTTGTAAACAGAGGAATGGTTGAAGAACTTCAGCGAAACTATAAAGTTAATCTTGCAGGTCCAAGTACAATGGCGGCGCTGCTTAACAGTCTTCAGATGGGATTTAAAACTCTTGCTATACAAAAAAGGAGCAGCGAGGTATGGGATGTTCTCGGTGCAGTTAAAACTGAGTTTGGCAAGTTTGAGGACGTCATTAAAAAAACGCAGAATAGTCTGAATCTAGCGTCACGGCAGCTTGACGACTTAGTGGGCGTCCGCACAAGAGCAATAAACAGAAAGCTAAGAAGCGTAACAACACTAGAAGCAAACGACGCAAAAGCAAATCAGCTTCTTGATATGGATACTGAATGATAAATTAAACTCTCAAATTAACTAGTTTGAGAGTTTTTGTATTGATTAAATCTGAAGTGTTTGATATAATAAATTTGAAAAGTTAATTTTGATAAGTTCGGCAATGGGAGGAACAATATTAATGAAGAAACAAAAAAAAGACACAATGAAAGCGAGTTTAAGAAAAAAACTAAGCTTTTTATTTTCACGTAAAATAACTGTTATTATTCTTTTGTTTATTCAATTTGGATTTGTTGCGCTTGCCTTTCTGAGTTTGTATGAACAGTTTATATATATATATATAGGCTTGACTATTCTTGCGATCGTATTGGTAGGTTATATAGCAAGTTCAAATGAAAATGCAGGATATAAGGTCGCATGGCTTGTTCCGTTCGTGGTATTCCCCGGTTTTATGGCTTTGGTTTACGTCTTTTTGAAAACACAGATATCAAGACACTTTTTCAAAAAGACTGTACAGAAAAAAATTATTGAAACGGAAAAATATTTAATTAACAATGAGAAAATAAACAGAGATATTATTGATAAAGAAGATAAATCCTTTGCAAGGCTGTCGAATTATATTGCGGACTTCGGAAAGTTTCCAACATATAAAAATACAACAGCAGAATATTTTAAATGCGGTGAGGAACAATTTGAAGTGCTTCTTGAAGAGCTTCGTAAAGCAAATCATTTTATTTTTATTGAGTATTTTATTGTTGAGTTGGGTGTAATGTGGAACCAGATCCTTGATATACTCAAAGAAAAGGCTGATAAAGGCGTTGACGTAAGGGTTATGTATGACGGAGTAGGAGCGCAGACTATACTTCCGGGGAAATATGATGAAACACTCAGATACTACGGTATAAAATGCAAGGTATTCAATCCGTTCGTGCCGTTTCTTACCAGTGTACAAAACAACCGCGACCACAGAAAAATTATTGTTATCGATGGCCATACTGCTTTTACGGGAGGAACAAACTTAGCAGATGAATATATTAATAAGAAGGTCAAATACGGATACTGGAAGGACTCCGCTGTTATGTTGAAGGGAGACGCAGTATGGAGCTTTACTATGATGTTCTTTCAAATGTGGGAGCTTGATGAAAAAAAATCTGCAAATTATGAGGAATATGCGCCTAATAAATATCATGCGGATAACTTTAACAGCGACGGATATGTTATTCCATACAGCGACTCTCCTCTTGACAATGAAACCGTCGGAAAGATGGTTTATCTTGACATAATTAACAAAGCTACTGATTATATATATTTTACAGCTCCTTATTTGATTTTAGACGGTGAAATTACAACTGCTTTAGGTTATGCCGCAAAAAGCGGAATAGATGTAAGAATTGTTGTTCCGGGAATATCGGATAAATGGTATGTTCAAAAGATTTCAAACTGTTATTATAAAGAACTTTTGGAGCAGGGAGTAAAGTTCTATCGTTATAATCCGGGTTTTGTACACACTAAGGACTGTGTTTCCGATGATAAAATAGCTACTGTGGGAACTGTCAATCTTGATTACAGGAGCTTGTATCTTCATTTTGAGGACGGAACTGTTTTTTATAAAAACAGAGTAGTATCAAGCGTGAAAAATGATATAATAGATATGATCAACAATGATTGTACTGAAATAACAATCAGAGAAATGGACAAGCGAAATGTATTTGATAAAATTTTCAGCGGTATATTAAAAATTTTCGGACCGTTGCTGTAATTTAAAAAGATAAACAACTAATAAAGGGAGCAGAATGTTTCTGTTCCCTTTAAATTATCTTATTTATCAAAGCCACTGACCTTTTCTATTTTCCATATGTTTTCTGCATAATCCTTTATTGTTCGATCTGAACTGAATTTCCCAGCATTGCACATATTAAGCCAGCATTTTTTATAAAATGCTCTTTGGTCATTATAATCCCTGTTCACCTTAAGTTTAGCTTTTACATAGCTTTCAAGATCGCCGAGAAGATAATAGTTATCAGGAGTATGCCAGCTTGCCCCGTCCATAAGTGAAAAATACAACTCGCGAAATATACCTGTATTTCCATCTGAAAAGGTTCCGTCAATAAGAGTATTAACAACTCGGTTGATTTTATCATCTTTTTCCTTTATTTCACGAGGATTATAGTCTGGCATTATTTTTGAAAGTTCCTCCACTTTTGCGCCGAAGATATAATTGTTTTCCTCTCCTGCTTCTCTGACTATCTCAATATTTGCTCCGTCGTATGTTCCGAGAGTTACCGTACCATTGAGCATAAATTTCATATTTCCCGTTCCCGAAGCCTCTGTGCCCGCTGTTGATATCTGCTCAGAAACATCGCTACCTGCAACCAGCTTTTCAGCATAGGAAACATTATAGTTAGAAATAAATACAACAGATATTAAATCTTTTGTCTGCTTATCAGAATTAACAAGCCTGCCGACCTCATTTATAAATTTGATTATTCCTTTAGCTCTCGCATAACCCGGAGCTGACTTTGCTCCGAAAATAAATGTAGTCGGTGTGAAATCGGATATACTTCCGTCCTTTATTCCAAAATAGATATATAAAATAGAAAATGCATTCAAAAGCTGACGTTTATATTCGTGAAGTCTTTTTATTTGAGTATCAAAAATAGTATCAGGATTAACTTCAATTCCGTCACGAGATTTTATAAATTTAGCCAGTTCTGATTTTTTAGTCTTTTTGATATTAATAAATCTGTCCAAAACAGAATTGTCATCTGCATACCGTTCAAGCTCATGGAGTTTATCTAAATCAGTTACCCAATCGTCGCCGCCAAGAAGTTCCGTTATAAGTTTGCTAAGCTCTTTGTTGCACAGTGCAAGCCATCTTCGCTGAGTAATCCCGTTTGTCTTATTCTGAAAACGCTCGGGATAAAGCTTATACCAATCCTTTAAAACATCGTCTTTCAGGATCTGTGTGTGAATCTCTGCAACTCCGTTTGTATAGCTTGAACAGAAAATCGCAAGATTTGCCATATGAACAGTTCCATCGATAATCGGTTTCATCATACTGACTTTATCCTTTGAAAGTCCCGTGTTATAAGCTTCTTTAATAAACTGCTCATTTAATAAAAGTATTATTCTATATACATCTGGAATTATATCATCAATAAGCTCAACGCTCCACTTTTCCAATGCCTCTGACATAATGGTGTGGTTTGTATAGTTGAATACCTTTTGAGCAATTTTATAACCCTCATCAAAGCTTAATCCTTCGTTTAATAACTGCCTGATAAGTTCTGGGATTGAAATTACGGGGTGAGTGTCATTAAGCTGAATTGTGACCTTGTCAGCTAAATTTTCAAGCGTACCATAATTTTTTTTATGACGTCTTAGTATGTCAGATATAGATGCACTTGTAAAGAAATACTGCTGCTTAAGCCTTAAAACCTTTCCCTCGTATGTATTGTCATTTGGATATAAAACTCTTGAAATGTCCTCGGCATAGATTTTTTCAAGGCTTGCCTGTTCATAATTTCCGCTGTCAAAAAGCGCAAAGTCAAATTCATCCATCGGTTCTGACTGCCAGAGACGCAGTGTGCCTATATGCTTTGTACCGTACGCTATTATCGGCATATCATAAGGCACAGCTTTAACAGTTTGATTTTTAAACTTAACAAGCTGTGTATCAGTTTCACACCTCTTTGACCACGGATCGCCGTATTTTGTCCAGTTATCTGCGGTTTCAGTCTGGAATCCGTCCTTTATTTCTTGCTTGAACAAACCGTATTTATATCTTATTCCGTAACCATCCAAAGGAAGATCTAATGTCGCGGCGGAATCCATAAAGCAGGCGGCAAGCCTTCCCAGACCGCCGTTTCCAAGCGCTGCGTCTTCAATATCTTCAAGTGATGCAAGAGAACAGCCTGTTTCTTTGAGTGCAGCCTCAACCTCATCAGTTATTCCCAAATTAAGCAGATTATTATATATTGCTCGTCCTACCAAAAACTCAGCAGAGAAATAACAAGCCTTTCTTGTGTTGTCATGAGATCGAATACTTCTTTCCCAGTCTTTTGAAATCATATTCATAATTACGCAGGATAAGCTTTCGTGAATTTGCTGAGGAGACGCGTCCTTTGGCTGTACTTTATATTTCGTCATCAGATCTTTTTTAAATTCTTCTAAAAATTTTTCTTTTTCCACTTAATTCAGTTCCCTTCAAATAAAATTACCTTCCGCACAGTGTTGTTAAATTTGCAATTTTTTTCTGCAGTTCAGGTGTAAAATCGCTTTTAACCGCTCTCCAACGCCAGTTGTTACCCACCGTTGAAGGAATGTTCATTCTTGCTTCACTGCCTAAATCAAGGAAGTCCTGCATCTGTGCTATTGCTGTATTGGCTATTGACGTCCATGCAAGGCGGATTACTGCCCAAGGGAGATCTTTTTTTCGCTTAACTCCGAGATAATCCATAGCAAAGCGGATAGTATTTTTGTTTTCTAAGTAAGTCCAGCCTTTTAAGGTCTCATTGTCATGAGTTCCCGTATAAACAAAACAATTTTGATTTTTATAATTCTGAGGAAGATACATACTGTCTGCACCCGGTTCAAATGCAAATTGAAGCACTTTCATTCCGGGATAGCCTGACTGCTTAAGAAGTTTTTTAACGGAAGATGTTATAAATCCCAAGTCTTCAGCTATTATATTAACTTTTCCGAGTTTTTCTTTTACCGCTTTAAACAAATCATTCTTAGGACCTTCTTCCCAGTGCCCTCCAATAGCGTCTTTGTCACCGTACGGGATTGAAAAATAGCTGTCAAATCCTCTGAAGTGGTCTATTCTGATGACATCATAAGTATTTTTAGCAGTTTCTATACGGTCGATCCACCATAAATAGCCGTTCTTTTTCATCAGCTCCCAATTATAAAGGGGGTTTCCCCAAAGCTGACCCAGAGGGGTAAATATATCGGGCGGACAGCCTGCTACACTGATCGGCAATAAGTTCTTATCAAGCTCAAAAAGTTTAGGGGAACACCATACATCAACACTGTCATAAGCAACATAAATAGGTATATCCCCAATAATTTCAATGCCGTTTTTGTTCGCATAGTTCTTAATATTAAACCATTGTTCATAAAATTTATATTGTGTAAATTTCCAAAAGCCTATATCGTCCTTGTATTTATCTTTTGCTTGCTTAACAGCAGATTTATCACGCTTAACAAGCAACGGATCCCACTCTATCCATGATTTACCGCCATAAGCATCCTTTAATGACATAAACAGCGCATAATCACTGAGCCAATAATCATTTTTCTTAACATAGTTGTCATACGATTTTGGAATATTTTTTTTAAATTCATCATAAGCCTTTCTCAAAACTTTAAAATTAAATTTATACAGCTTATCATAATCAACATATCGTTCATCATCACACCATTTTATGTTTTTATAATCAGTTTCCCTCAAAAGGTTTTCATCCTTAAGAGATTCAAAGTCTATAAAATAAGGATTTCCTGCGTGAATGGAAAATGACTGATAAGGAGAGTCGCCGTAGCTAGTCGGAGAAAGGGGTAAAATCTGCCAGTATTTCTGCTTACAGCCTACTAAATAATCAACAAAATCATATGCCTCTTTGCCAAATTTCCCTATTCCATATTCAGAAGGAAGACTGGATATATGCATTAAAATACCGCTTTTTCGTTTTCTGCTCATATTTATACTCCTTAAACCTTACCAAAAGGGTCAGTTAATATCGAAATTATTTACAGTATACCATAATTATCACCATTTGTCACGATTTAAAAGAAATAAATGCATAGAATATATTATTACATAATCACTAATTGAATTGCGATAAATATATTATAAACGCTTAACTGAAATTCTATGTGCTTTTAGCAGATGTTGACTTTTAATCATATAGAAAGCTATTGCAAGTAATATATTAAGAAAACTCGATAAAATTTGGGGTTCCTTTTTTATTTTAGTGAGACTTTTTGTATTTTGAAACGCTAGTAAAAACAGAGGGCGTTTATAGCCAGTATAAATCACAAAATATGTCGTTATATACAATTATTACAACATAATTTGTGCAAAAATACAAAGATTAACAATATACTTGTATTTTACTTTACTTTCAAATTATTCTATGTTACTATGTATTTACAGTTGCTGTACCATTCATTCTAACAGATGTGCATATATTAAATCCAACACAGTATGAATAATAATTATGACAAACATTAGAAAAACAATTTTAAAAATGGTTGCCATTTTAATGGCAGCAACAACAATAGCAACCACAGGAATCATTAGTGCAGGGGCATATGCTACTTACGGCAGTTCGTCAACTGCGGCTGCAAGTAAAAGCGGTTACAATATTTTTAAATATGGTGTTTCAAAACATTCGAACACCGAAATAATCAATTTTTCAGGAAAAAGCCGTTTTGTAATACCCCAAGTTATGGTTTTCAAAGCAAACGCAAACGGTAAATACAATGTAGTAGATTATAGTAAATCTGGTGGTGTAATAGTAAAAAAAGGTTATGGTGAAGGTGTTGAAGTACCTCAATCATCCGGTTACAGAAGATACTGGCATAGAGGCGTTTTAAATAATACTACTTCATATAGCTCCGGACCTTATTATATATATGATTTTAACAAATATTTTTAAAGTAGGGATATAAATGATTCTACTGAGCAATTTAAAACAATTTGCAACAAAAAACAGACTGATTTTCAGTCTGTTTTTGTTGTGCCAGATTTCAGCTGTATTAATTCTGTTTTTCTCAATGGGAGTTTATCAAAACTACAATGAAAGCAAAATGCAAAATCAAAAGCAGCCTGAAGGTTTATTTGATGAAAGAACCGGCGAGGAATATGACAAAGATGACCCAAGCTATTTATTATATCAACTATCTTATGAAAATTCAAAAGATAAACCATTAAAAGCAGGAACAGTAAAAGCATTTTATAGAGATCTATTAAATTTTATACCTAATAAATTAGACGGTTTTGGTACAAATTGTACATTTGATTTAGATGCTATTTTTGATGAAAATAAAGTTGATGCTATGCAAACATATATAAATTTTGGATATCAACTAAAAAACGGAGAAATAAATTGTACGGACGAATATGAAAATTTAAAAGCAGATGGTTGGTGGAAAAGCGGTAGGTATTTTACCAAAGAAGAATATATTAGCAATAAAAAGGTTTGCGTAGCTGATATACAATCTATTAATGAAAATCCATTATTTGACGGAATGCTAAAATATAACAAAAAGAAAAAGAAATATTATTTAACAACAAATAATACAAAATATGAGGTTATCGGGGAGTTTCAAAATCTTGGTTGCATTGATATTCCTTTTGAAGCTGTTGATGATAATTTTTATGTGTTTGATTCATTAACATTTAAGCTTAATACACCATTGACAAAAAATGAATTTGCAAAAATCAAGCAGTTATATTTAAAATATTTTTCAGACAGGCAGGTTGAACTGCCTGAGATAGCTGTTTCAGACGCAGAACAGGTGAGATTTTACAATACAAATTTGATTATTGCAATAGTTGTAGCTATATTGGTATCAATAAACCTGATACTTTTATTCAAATATATTTTAATGACGAGACGGAAAGAGCTTGCAATTTTAAGAATTACAGGTGCAACTGTAAATAAAGTCAGAAGACTATATATTCTTGAAACAATGATAATATCAATCATTTTATTCATATTCAGTGCTTGTTTTTTTGATGTTTTTATTAAAGATATTGTTTTATCCCATTATGAATATGCCTACGTTGTATACAGTCTTAAAAATTATTGTATAACATTTTTGCTGTATATTTTAGTAATATACATAATACTTAATGTTCTGATTTACAGACATATTAAAAAGACCCCTATTTCACTATTAAAGGGTGGTGAAATAATATGATTTTCAAATTAAGTTTTAAAGAAATAAGAAAAAACAAAATCTATACTTTTTTTAACTTAATACAACTGATACTAGTTATGTTTTTGATTGTATTGTTAGTTTCGTCCTTGCAGTCGACACTGAAATATTATATACCTATGAAGGATATACTTACATCAAAAGGCTTTATGGCAAATTTATTTATAAACAATGAAGGTCAGGTTATCTTAAATGACCAACTATACTCACTTTCAGATAAGATTGATAAAGTATACTCAACCGGTCAGGAGTTTTTTGAGATAAAAAACTCAACCGGCAGATTAGAAGACAGCAACTGTTTAACTGCTATCACTATTGATAAGGCAATAATTAACGCTCACAAACCGTTAATGAAAAGTGGAAAATGGTTAAGCGATATAACCTTAAGCGATAACAAAAATGAGATTTATGCAGTCATAACAAAAAACAAATTAGGTTACACAACCGGAAGTGTTATTAATACAACTTATTCAGATAAGAATGAAAATGAAAAACCCATAACCATAAAAATAGTTGGTGAAATTGAGGACGGAGAAAATCTATTTTACCAGTCTAACACAGCAGTTGCAAGTGATGAAAAGCTAAATACAGATTTTGAAACAATCTCTGCACAATTTTATCCATACAATTCATCTGATGAAGAGGAGCCTTATCTTGTCATTACTAAAAATGAGCTTGATGATAAGAATTATCAAACATGGACTGCCGGAACATCATTTATAACCTTTGATAGTGACACGACAAAAGAAGAACTGTCAGATGCTAAGACAAAGCTATCACAATACGGTCAGGTATATAGTCTTGAAACTGTAAACAAAAAAAGTCTTCAAGAAGCAAAGGATCAGGCTTTCACTATTGTTCCAATGATTATTTCAATTCTGATTTTTCTTGCGATTTCATCAATCTGCTTAACAGCTATAAACACTAAAAAGCAACTCAGAAGCTATGGTATACTCTATATATGCGGTTCACGTTGGAAACAATGCGCACTAATAAGCGTATGCTCAACATTTATCATCACACTCTTTGCAGTAATTCTCACAGGTATAGTAATCTTTTTAGCAGACTATTTTGGACTTTTAAAAGGAACCGTAATAACCATTGGAAAATGGCAATTGATTTCCTGCTTCGCCGTACTTTTGTTTAATTTCATAATATCTCTGATAATGCCGTTTACGATTATCGGCAGAACAAGCCCTAGAGAAATCATAAAAAATAATGAATAATATAGTTTAAAAAACAGATGTGTAACAGCATCTGTTTTTCTATAAACTTTAATAAATTAGTGAGACTTTTTTTATTTTAAAACGCTATTATAAGTAGAAAGTAATTATAGCCAGTATAAATTACAAAATATGTTATTATATACAATTATTACAACATAATTTGTGCAAATATACAAAGTTTAACAATATACTTGTATATTACTTTACTTTCCATGATTTCCATTTTATAATAGAATTACAATCTATTCTATTATAAAAGGATGTTTTAAAATGAAAAAAGTAATTAGTGTTATCTTATGTATGGTAATTAGTATTTCTGTTTTTGCACAAAGTGCAACGTCTGCAGATGAATCTGCTTTTTCAGATGATAAAGAAACTTACATAGTTTTGACCGAAACAGAAAAGGACGGTAAAGAAATTATATCCGATTATGACGGCGAAGCCCTTTACAGTAATGAAGCAGTTAGCTGTGAACTTACAGAGCGTCAGGCTGATAAGTTGGAAAGCCAGCCCGGTGTATTAGCTGTGAGTGAAGACATTATACTTACTGGTACAGGAAAGAAATCAAAGAATAAAAAACAAATAAAAAGCGATGCTCCAAAGCAGTGGAATCTAGACGCCATAGGTGTTAATGAATCTGATATTAAATCATCAGATGTAAAAATTGAAGTACTCGACAGTGGTGTTTCTTATACTGATGATATTAATATTCAAAGTAATATAAACCTTATTCCAGGTGAAGAAGAAGTAAGCATTATGTTTGAGGACGCAAATGGTCATGGAACAGGTATAGCAGGACTGATTGGTGCAAAGGATAACAATGATGGAATAAAGGGAGTTTTCCCTAACGCAGAAATATATTCTGTTAAAGCGTTAGATGAAAATCTTAAATCTCCTTTAAGCAGAATAGTTGAGGGTATCTATTGGGGAATTGAAAACGATATGGATATTATTAATATGAGCTTTGGTACAAGTATAGATACAGATGTTCTTCACGAGGCTGTTAAAGCGGCGGCAGATGCAGGAATTATTCTTATTGCCGCAGCAGGAAATACTGAGCATCAGGAAGTAAATTATCCAGCAGCATATAATGAAGTAATGGCAGTAGGTTCAATAAATGCAGAGGGTGAGCTTGCAGAGCTAACATCAACAGGTACACAACTGGAGTTGCTTGCACCAGGCGAACAGGTTTATACTACAGGATTGTTTTATGGTACAATAGGAGTAAGCGGAACCAGTATAGCAACGGCACAGGTTACAGGAACAGCAGCACTGCTTAAAGCTAAAGACAAAACCAAATCCGCAAGCTTCATAAGAGGACTTTTAAACGCGTCATCAAAAGAGGTTGAAGGAACAGGTGCAGGACTTATTGATTATAATTACGCTCTTGATATTTATGATGAATATGCAAAAAACTACATAAAGGATAAAGACATTGACAATGAATTCGAAAACACAGAAGAAATACCTGATTATTCCGATGATGCAGACGTAGTTGTTGAGGGTTTGTGGATGGCTGATACAAAGTTAACAGATATATATAGTTCGGGTCATGGCAAAATTGTTAAAGATGCTGCCAGTAACTCAGGCATTACTCAAAAAAATATTGACTATATGGCAAGAACAGCCAATTTAGCTGATAAAGGGGATGGTAGTAAAACGGGTGCGCAATATTATCATACTATAAAAGCTTTTCATGGAAAAGGAAATTATGTAGCCAGTTTAAAATATTTATGGAAATATGCAAATCTAATTGGTCAAGGAAAAACTCTTGCACAAGCAAAAAGTACGGCTAAAGATGCTGTGGATAAATCAAAAGCTAAACCTGATGAAAAGCATGAAATAAAACTTGGCATCAATTCAGCTGAGTATATGCTTAAAGATCAAACTACATATTATAATAGTAAAAACATTAAATTAACTAGCACAAATAAAAAGTTTTTGGTTATGGGTTTTATAATGCATTTAATTGGTGACATCTATGCCCATGTGACTATTGTACCTATGTATACGTTGAATAAAGTACCAGGAGAAAACAGACATTATAAAGTTGCTAAATTCTCTGATGATCCTGACGGTGAGGAATCAAGATTTGGTATGGATGAATTTGTTGCTACTAAATATTTTTATGAATTAAGAAACTCATATAAAGATACTGAAGCATTTAATAATAGAATTAAGGAAATTGCTAAGCATGCAGAAAAGGAAGTTAAAAAAAATGAGATAGATTGGGGCTGTTTATACAGAGCAACTGAGCTTCAAGCATTAACATTCAGAAAAATAAAATATTTTATGATTAATAATTCAAACGCTAAATACGAGGACAATCCACGATTTTGTCCGGAAAGATACAGAGCCGCAAAAAATGTTGCAAAAACCTATTTGAATAATTATACGCAGGCATTCAGCAATATTCTGATAAGTAAAGGAAATGTTAAACTTAATGAATTTAATGATTACAAAGCAAGAATATAGGAGGAGTAATAATGAAAAAGCTACTAACAACCATAATAAGCATAACTATTTTAATGTCAATAATGATAAGTCCTGCTTCAGCAGAATTAAAAGACGGTTATAAAGATTATGGTAGTTACAGAGATAAATTCAAATATGAAGATGTAGGAGATTTCAGATATATATATAGATATGGAGGAAAAAGTTTAGAGGTCTTATATAAAAAGAGAAGTTCAAAGCAAGAAATAAAACGTATAGAGTTCCCGGCAGAACACAATGGAAAACAAGTTGATGTAATAGGATTTACAAATGATAATCATGACGAAAATTTAAAAGTAAATACTATTTTTATACCAAAAACCATTGATGTATTTAGCATAAGTTGTGTTTATGATCCTTTTGATGATGAAAGTGGTGAGAGATTAGTAAGTGTTAAAAATATAGAAGTAGATAAGGATAATCCTTACCTATGCTCAAAAGACGGTGTTTTGTATTCAAAGGATATGAAGATATTGTATTTATACCCTAACAGGAACAATATGACAGTTTACAAAATGCCGAATACTATCGAAGATACTTTCTCTTATATGCTTTTATTTAAAAGAAATAATCTTAGAAAGGTTTATCTTTCAGATAATTTAAAAAAAATAGATTTATCTTCTCTGCAAAATTGCAAAAATCTTGAGTATGTATATATTGGAACAAATACTAAAGAAATAGGAGAATCAGCTTTTTGCTCTGATGAAAAATTAAAGACAGTTAAAATAAAATCAAAAAAGTTAAAAACCATTGGTGAGTCATCATTTAATGGGTGTTCATCATTAAAAAATATTAATATACCATCAACTCTAAAAATAATTGAAGGCTCTGCATTTCGTGATTGCAAGTCTTTAAAGAAAATAAAATTACCAAAAAATTTAAAGAAAATAGGTAGTTTTGCATTTATGGATTGTAAAAAGTTATCAAAAGTTATAATAAGCAATACGAATAAAGCACCTGAAATTAAAAATAAAGTATATTGTTATTATAATTATAAAAAAAATAAAAAAGTATATCAAAAGACCTTTTCCGGCACCAAGAAAGGCATAAAATTTCATGTCAAAAACAAAAAAGTTGCAAAGAGCCTAAAAAAACAGCTAAAAGGCAGTGGAGTTAAAAATGCAAAAATTTTGATAGGTAAAAAGGTAGTTTATCAGAATATAAATGGGTAGCGTTAAAGCAGGTACAGAAATGTGCCTGCTTTTTTATAAACTTTAATAAATTAGTGAGACTTTTTGTATTTTGAAACGCTAGTATAAGCAGAAAGAGTTATTTAGGTAAATTAATTGAGAAATAATATTCAGGAGATGACTAACTATTAAAAGTCAAGTACTTTTAAAAATTTTTTAAGAAATTGAAAACAGACGCACTAAAACAAGCCCTAT
>CANPWL010000015.1 GCA_947584375.1 uncultured Clostridia bacterium
TATGCAACTTATGAAGATAAGTACGGCAAACCTCAAAAAGTATATAGCAAGTGGGTCAAAAAGATTAGAAAAGTAAAAGTAAAATAAGGTTTTACTCTAAATTTTATATATAATTGCAAACCGTTCGGGCTTAGGTTACTCGGGCGGTTTGTGTTGTTTGTGCGGCATGTTTTTTGTATGATAAAATAAATTTTTCCGTGCTTGCATTTTTTATATAATAATGATATAATTAATTATTAATATACTGAGAAGATATTGCTTGTTTTCAAACCATATTTTCATATGTTTTCTAAAAAAATAAGGAGAATATTAGTGGATAATGAGAATAATCGGTATAGATCCCGGATATGCAATAGTAGGTTTTGGAGTTCTTGATTATATAGGAAATGATTTTCATGTTATAAATTTTGGTGCAATAACTACAAAGGCTCATGTTCCGTTTGATTTAAGACTAAAAACTATCTATGATGATATGTGCGAAGTTTTAGATACATATAAACCTGATGAAATGGGGATTGAAAAACTGTTTTTTAACACTAATCAAAAGACGGTAATAGATGTAGCTCAGGCGAGAGGAGTAATACTTTTGTCAGCTATTGAGCGAGGAATAAAAGTTCGGGAATACACGCCTCTTCAGGTTAAGCAGGCGGTGGTCGGCTACGGAAGAGCTGAAAAAAAACAGGTTCAGGAGCTTACACGTTCTATCTTAAAGCTAAAGGAAGTTCCAAAGCCGGACGATACCGCCGATGCTTTGGCTCTGGCAATTACGCATGGACATTCGTCCAATTCTAATTTGATATATGGAGATAAAATATGATTTACAGTGTTAAAGGAAAACTTATTCACTTCGGACAGGATTTTGCAGTCATAGAATGCGGCGGAGTTGGATATGCTTGTAATACGACCTTGTCAACTATTGGTCGGATTCAGGGAATTCAAGGAGACGTAACCCTCTATACATCAATGATTGTCCGAGAAGACGATGTATCATTATACGGATTTGCAACTCCGGATGAACTTCAGGCATTTAAGCTTCTTACATCTGTATCTGGAGTTGGACCTAAAGCAGGTCTTTCAATTCTGTCGGTATGCGATCCACAGTCGTTTGCACTTGCGGTTGCGTCGGGAGATTCCAAGATGTTTACCAAAGCAAAGGGCGTAGGTCCAAAGGTTGCACAAAGAATTGTATTAGAGCTTAAAGATAAGGTTTCTAAGGAAACAGCACTTATAGGAGATAACAGCAATATCGATTTTTCTGTAATGAGCACAGGAAATGCTTCAGAGGCAATATCTGCACTTATTGTTCTTGGGTATTCTCAGTCGGACGCAGCAAAATTTATTTCAGGTTTGGATCCGGATACTCCTGTTGAGGAAATGATTAAGCAGGCACTCAGAGGACTTGCATAAATTTATAGATAAATTTTTAAAGGAGAAAAATTATGCCAGGTGCAATTACGCATATTGCAATAGCCGATAAAATAATAGAACTTATCGGAGATAATAAGTTTAATAATATATCTCTGTTTTATTGCGGGAGCATAGGTCCTGACGCTATACACGCAAGACCTGGTTTTAACAGAGAAGATAAGAAAAGAACCCATCTTAGGGATGGAATAAGGGACTGTGAGTTTTCAGAAGATAAAAATCAGGAGCTATTTCATAGCAGAGTAAGAGATTTTATCAATGATAGAATAACCGATGGAAATAAATATAATGACTTTTTAAAGGGATATGTTGTTCATTTATTGACTGATGAGATTTTTATGAAGACCGTTCGCCAGGAATATATCATAGCAATGAAAGGCGAGGAGGACACAGAAACAGGGAAAGAATTTTTTGACGGTTTTATGTTTGATATGGACGATATAGATTACCGTCTTGCTAGGGAATATCCTTTCTCAAGAAATGTTCGTGAAGAGCTTTATAAGGAATGGGGATATTCAGTTGACGGGTTGCTTAAACATGAAGAGCTTTCAGGCAGCAAATGGTTCGTTTGCGATAAGTTTTTTGATGCTAAAAGCAATCAATATAAGACGCCTAAATATATTACATACAGTAGAATACTTGAATTTATTGAAGAAAGTGCGATGAACATTGTGGTACAGCTTTCTGATGACAGAATTTACAGAAGTTTGTTTTAATTATGGAATTTCAGTCTTTATATAAAGACTTTCAGATAAAAATATTTTACTTGTAAGGAGATAACGAATATGGGAAGATTATTTGGAACAGACGGGGCAAGAGGAATAGCCGTTACAGAGCTTACCTGTGAACTGGCTATGCAGATAGGAAGAGCTGCGGCTATTGTCCTTACTAAAGAGAAAAGACATAAGGCTAAAATCCTGATAGGAAAGGACACAAGGATTTCAAGCGATGTTTTGGAATCTGCTCTTATAGCAGGTATATGTTCTGTTGGGGCGGACGCTCATAAGCTGGGAGTTGTACCTACACCTGCTGTTGCAGTACTTGTAAATAAGTATAATGCAGATGCCGGCGTTATGATTTCAGCTTCGCACAACTCTGTTGAATTTAACGGAATTAAGTTGTTTTCAGGAACAGGTTTTAAACTAGATGATAAAATACAGGATGAAATTGAGGAATTGATTTTTGATACTCCTGAAAAAATAGAACTGTTAAATGGTACAAAAATCGGAAGAGTATATGAAGAAAAAAATGCTGAATGGGATTATGTAAGATACATTATGAAAAGTGTTGACTGTGACTTTAAAGGCATAAAGGTTGCAATCGATTGTGCTAACGGCTCTGCATCATCATGTGCGGTAAAGCTTTTTAAGGGATTGGGAGCAAGCTGTTATTTTATTAATAACGATCCTGACGGAACAAATATCAATGATAATTGTGGTTCGACTCATATGGCGAGATTATGTAAACACGTTATAGAGAATAAGTGCCATGTAGGTCTTGCATTTGACGGGGACGCTGACAGATGTTTGGCTTGCGATGAAAATGGTAATGTAATAAACGGAGATAAGCTGTTAGCGGTGTTTTCTAAATATATGAAAATGCAGGGAACGCTTAATCATAACACCTGTGTTGTAACGGTAATGACAAATTTGGGATTTTTTAAATATGCTAAAAGGGATGGTATTATTGCTGCAACCACAAATGTAGGTGACAGATATGTTTTAGAGGAAATGCAAAAAGGGGGTTATAAATTAGGCGGAGAGCAGTCGGGTCATATAATTTTTTTGGATAATTCTAATACGGGCGACGGAGAACTTACGGGAGTTAAGTTTTTAGAGGTTATGGTCAATACAGGTGCAAAAGCGTCTGAGTTGGCGTCAATAATGGAGGAATATCCGCAAGTTTTAGAGAATGTTGCCATTGATGCAAAATATAAAGGAGTTTGGTCTCAGGAGCCTGAGGTGAACAGATTTATTGAGGATTATAAGGAAAGACTCGGTGATGACGGTAGAATTTTGGTTCGCGAATCGGGTACAGAGCCTCTAATTCGTGTTATGATCGAGGGCAAGCACCTTGGACTTATTACTGATTATGCAAAGACAATAGCCAAGGCTTTAGAATTTAGATTCGGAGTAAAATAACCTATTTATCTATTATATAAGGATTATATCAATGAGAATAGCAGATAAGTGGAAAGACTACAAAATAATAGATGCGTCAACAGGAGAAAAGCTGGAGAGTTGGGGAGAAAAAATACTTGTTCGCCCCGATCCCCAGATAATATGGAAGTCAAGACACAGGTCGGATTTGTGGAGCAAGGCTGACGCAGTTTATCACCGTTCAAGCAAGGGCGGCGGCGAATGGGAATACAGAGCAAAGCTCCCCGATTTATGGAATATTTCTTACGGTAACCTTACCTTTAACATACGTCCGACAGGCTTTAAACACACGGGTCTTTTCCCCGAACAGGCAGTCAACTGGGATTTTATGTCCAATAAGATAAGAAATGCTGGAAGGGAGATAAAGGTTCTCAATCTTTTTGCATACACAGGCGGAGCAACTCTTGCCTGTGCGGAGGCAGGAGCTTTGGTTTCTCACGTAGACGCATCAAAGGGAATGGTTCAATGGGCAAGAGAAAACGCTGCGGCTTCTAGCCTTTCAGATAAGCCTATACGCTGGTTTGTAGACGACTGCGAAAAGTTTGTACGCAGAGAAATAAGGCGGGGTAACCTTTATGACGCAGTTGTAATGGATCCTCCAAGCTACGGCAGAGGTCCCGGTGGCGAGGTCTGGAAGCTGGAGGACTCTATTTACGACCTTGTAAAGGTATGCTCGGAGGTTTTATCAGACAAACCCTTGTTCTTTCTTTTAAACAGTTACACGACGGGGCTTTCTCCGTCGGTTATGGCATACATCTTAAACGATATATTAGTAGAGAAACTCGGCGGAAAGGTAACAGCCGATGAGATTGGCTTGCCGGTTGAGGCGACCGGCGGTATTCTGCCTTGCGGTTCAACAGCAATCTGGCAGGGGCAAGCCCCTGCACGAGGTGCCGCCTTTGTGGAGTTTGCATAATGTACCGCTTTGTACAACGGCGGGTCGAATTTAATGTGAATAGGAGTGATATATTATGATCTTCTGCGATATAACCGATTCTGACAGGGAGCTTATACAAACGGCACTAAAAGTTTTGGCTGAGAATTTTGATGATAATATATATCACCATACTGTCGGTTGTGCGCTTAGATGCAAGAACGGCAAGGTATACAAAGGCGTAAACTGTGACGGGATTCACGGTTCTTGTGCTGAGTATATCACGATCGGTACTGCTATATCGGCAGGCGAACGGGAATTTGACACCATAGTTGCTGTTCAAGAGCACTCTGTAAATTCAGTAATTTCTCCTTGCGGAAACTGCCGTCAAATGTTGATTGAGTATTGTCCTGATATAAAAGTTATTATCAATGATGATGACGGAAATCTTGTAAAGGTTTGCATAAAGGACTTGCTTCCGTTTGCGTGGAAGCATTTAGAATGTTGATTATAGTATTAGTTAAAAGTTAAGGAGTAATAAAATGTCAAAGACTAAAAAAATAGTTTTAATTATTCTGGCTTGTATTTTGATTATAGGAATAGCTTGCGTTACATTAACAAGGGCATATTTGAAAACATGGGAAGTTTCTTACGGCTTTAAGTTAGTCAAAAACATTGTTTTGGACGATCCTGATTATTATCTTTTGAAAAAAGGTTACTATTGCGGTGAAGGCGGTTCAAACTGTAACCATTGGATTGGATATATTTATTACAATGATGATTTCACAGCCGAACAGGCAATGGAGAAAGCAGGGTATAAAGATATAGGACATACTTATACTTATGAAGGCAAAACTCAAACAGAATACTGTTCAGATGAATACGGAGAGCATACAATTATAGAAAATATATCTGATTTCTCTGGCGGACATTTGTTGGAGTATCACGTTATAGGCGTTCTATAATAGAATACATATTAATATTTTGGAGACAAATATGAGTTTTTTATATGCTAGAAATATAACCTTTTCATATATAAATGATTTTGATGAAAATGAGAGCGCTAAAAAAACAACGGTGTTCCGCAACTTGAACTTTGCCGTTGAGAGAGGCGAATTTGTTGCAGTGCTTGGTCATAACGGAAGCGGAAAATCTACTTTGGTAAAGTGCTTTAACGGCATAAACATTCCTGAGGAGGGAGACGTGATCGTCAACGGTTATAACACCAAAGACGAAGAGCATTTGCTTGATATTCGACAGTCGGTGGGAATGGTTTTCCAGAACCCTGACAATCAGATAGTCGCCACGATCGTTGAGGAGGACGTTGCTTTTGCACTTGAGAATATGGGAGTAGAGCCGAAGGAGATTAGAAGGCGTGTAGACGACGCTTTAAAAACAGTCGGTATGTATGAGTACCGTGAACACGCACCTCACAAGCTGTCTGGAGGGCAAAAGCAGAGGGTCGCAATAGCAGGAATACTCGCTATGCGCCCCAGTTGTATTTTACTGGACGAGCCTACCGCAATGCTTGACCCGAACGGACGAAAAGAGGTTTTAAAGACGATTAAAATGCTCAATAAGGAGTTCGGCGTTACCATAGTTCTCATAACGCACTATATGGACGAAGCGGCACAGGCTGAGAGGGTAGTTGTTATGGACAGCGGAGAAATTGTTATGAACGACACTCCGAAAAAAGTATTTTCAAGAGTGGAGGAGCTTAAGAATATAGGTCTTGATGTTCCTCAGGTGACGGAGCTTACGCATATGCTTATTGACGAGGGAGTAAGCATTGATTCAGAGATAATTACAGAGGACGAATGTGTTGAGGCGATTAGAGCACTTTTTAATTAATTTAAAAGTTTTAGGTCAAGCCTTTTTCAAAAGGCTTGCGGGTCAATGGCTGAGCCCTGTCACTGACGAGCCGTCAGCGAAATACCCCTTACGTAGTACACTCCGAAAGGGGTGAATTTTAAAACAGTCCGGCGGACTGTTTTTAAAGAGGGGAAGCCCTGCAAGAGAGGGTTTCTCATAAAAAATCATACAAATTAATTAGTATACAGGATCGGTGATTAAAATATCAATTATAAAAACAGAGAATTTAACATATGTCTACGGGGAAAAAACTCCTTTTGAGCATACTGCCGTAGACAATGTGAGTATAGATATAGATGAGGGCGAGTTTGTCGGAGTTATCGGGCATACCGGAAGCGGAAAGTCGACTTTGATACAGCACTTCAACGGTCTGCTCAAGGCGACCAGCGGAAGGATTTTTATAGATAACGAGGAACTGCTTTGGGAAGATAAGAAAAAGCTGAGAGAGATGAGATTTAAAGTAGGTTTAGTCTTTCAATATCCTGAATATCAGCTATTTGAGGAAACAGTTTATAAGGACATATCTTTCGGACCTAAGAATATGGGTCTTGATGACGATGAAATCGACAGAAGAATAAAAGAAACCGCAAGACTTGTCGGGTTAGACGAGAGTATTTTAGAAAAGTCGCCGTTTGAGCTTTCGGGAGGACAAAAGCGCAGGGTTGCGATTGCAGGAGTTATGGCAATGGAACCTAAGGTGCTTATTCTTGACGAGCCGACGGCAGGACTTGACCCAAAAGGCAGAGACAGGATATTAGGTCAGATAAAGGAGTATCACGAGGAAAAGAAAAATACGGTAATGCTTGTTTCTCACTCTATGGAGGACGTTGCAAAAAATGCAACAAAGATATTAGTTATGAACAATTCAAAGCTGTTTTGTTATGATACTCCGGTGAATGTTTTCAAAAGAGCAGAAGAGCTTGAAGGTATGGGACTTTCGGTTCCGCAGGTAACAAGGGTATTTAATCGCTTAAAGGCAATGGGATTACCATTTAATGACGATGTTTATACGGTCGAGTACGCAAAAAAGATTATTATGAAGATGCTTGACAAGCAGAAATAAATGCTCTTATAAAAGAAAGGAAAAGCTATGATAGAGACAAATGACTTTGACCTTGAAAACAGAATAGTTGCCCCCGAGGTCATAAAGGCAGATACAACTGATGATGTTGATTTGAATTTAAGACCGAAAACGCTTGACGAGTATATAGGTCAGGAAAAGGCAAAGGAAAACTTAAAGATATATATTGAGGCGGCTAAAAAGCGCGGAGATACTTTAGATCATGTGCTTTTATACGGTCCTCCGGGGCTGGGAAAAACAACTCTCTCCGGGATAATCGCACACGAAATGGGAGTTAATTTCAGAGTTACCTCAGGACCTGCCATTGAAAAGCCTGGTGATTTGGCAGCACTTCTGACTAATCTTCAGGAGGGTGATGTTCTTTTTATTGATGAAATTCACCGTCTTTCCAGAGCAATTGAGGAGGTTTTGTATCCTGCATTAGAAGATTATGCTCTTGATATAATTATCGGCAAGGGACCGAGTGCAAGAAGTATAAGACTTGATTTGAATAAATTTACACTGGTCGGTGCAACGACAAGGGCAGGACAGCTTACGTCTCCTCTTCGTGATAGATTTGGCGTTATTCAAAGGCTTGAATTATATTCAAAGGATGAGCTTTGCGATATTATAATGCGTTCGTCGGTTATTCTGGGAGTTGCCTGTGACAAGGATGGTGCATATGAGCTTGCAAGCCGATCAAGAGGTACTCCTAGAATTGCAAACAGATTTCTAAAGCGAGTTCGTGATTATGCTGACGTAATGGGTAACGGAAAGGTCACAAAGGAAATAGTAAAAATCGCTCTTGACAGAATGGAAGTAGACGATCTTGGGCTTGACGGTCTTGACAGGCGTTTGTTAACTATGATGATTAAAGGCTATAACGGAGGTCCTGTGGGTCTTGAAACCTTAGCTTCCGCCATCGGAGAAGAAGCAGTCACTATCGAGGACGTCTGTGAGCCTTATTTGATGCAGCTTGGATTTATATCCAGAACTCCTAGAGGAAGATGTGCAACAGACCTTGCATATAAGCATCTTGGATTGCTTAAGGACGGTCAGACAACATTGTAATATGATAAGAGAAAATATAGATTTGAAGTATTTAGAAAAAAGCTTTATAAGAGGTGAAACAATTTGATCAAGGATATTACAATAGGACAGTTTTTTCCGGGGAAATCAATTGTTCACCGATTAGATCCCAGAATGAAAATCATATTAACGGGGATATATATTGTTCTTTTATTTTTGGCAAAATCAATATTTGCCTTGTTAGTAGGAATTATTTTTATGATTGGTGCATTTATTATATCTCAGATTCCTATAAGACTTATGTTGAAAAGCATAAAGCCTATTGTTCCTATCATAATTTTTACCGCAGTTCTAAATTTATTTTTTATAACAACAGGAGAACTTCTTTTCCAATTTTGGATAATAAAAATAACAACAGACGGTGTTAAAACTTCAGTTTTTATGGTTGTAAGAATTATATGTCTTATAATAGGAACATCGCTTTTAACATATACTACATCTCCAATAGCACTAACCGACGCTATTGAAAGAATTCTATCTCCGCTGAAGAAAATAAGAGTTCCTGTACATGAGCTTTCTATGATGATGACGATAGCCCTTAGATTTATACCTACTCTTATTGAGGAAACCGACAAAATAATGTCGGCTCAGAAAGCAAGGGGAGCTGATATGGAAACAGGCTCACTTATTAAGAGAGCAAAGGCTTTAATTCCCATATTGATTCCTTTGTTTGTATCAGCTTTTCGCCGTGCAGAGGAGCTTGCAATGGCAATGGAATGTCGTTGCTATCATGGAGGAGAAGGAAGAACAAGACTAAAACAGCTTTGTACCGCACCGAGAGATTTTGCTGCATTGTTTGTGACAGCTTTGTTTCTTATAGGTGTAATTATTATAAATAGGATTTTTAGTTAAAATGAGTAATTTTAAGGTTAAGATGGCATATGACGGAAGTTCATATCATGGATTTCAAAGACAGGATAATGCCTTGACTGTTCAGGAGGTTGTTGAAGAAGCAATAAAAAAGCTTTTTTTGCAGGATATTACTATCTTTGGATGTTCAAGAACTGATACAGGTGTTCATGCGAATGAGTATTATTTTTCGTTTCATTGCAATGATAAAATTCAGATTAATTCTAGGGGAATTGTGTTTGGGCTCAATTCAAAACTACCCGATGATATAGCAATACTTAGCTGTGAAGAGGTAGATGAAAGCTTTCATGCAAGATATAATTGTATTGGAAAAGAGTATAAGTATATTATTCACAACAGTGAGATAAAAGATCCATTTTTGAGAACAAGAGTATATAAATATTGGTATCCTATTGATGAAAGGCTTCTCAATAAAGCAGCAAAGCATTTTGTGGGAACGCATGATTTCAGGAGTTTTTGCACAAATGCAGATGAAAAAGAAAACACCGTCAGGACAATACATCGATTTGATGTGGAGCGTTATGGAGATAAAATAATAATGATAGTTTCAGGAAATGGCTTTTTATATAATATGGTAAGAATAATGGTAGGAACGCTGTTATTTGTAAATGAGGGTAAAATAGATGAATCAGACATACCTGAAATTATAGAAAAGAAGGACAGAAAATTTGCTGGCAGAACTGCCGGTGCAAGCGGATTGTATTTGAATAAAGTGTATTATTAGATTGCTATCAAGAACTGCTTGTCGGAGGCAAGAGGTAAGATACAAGAAACATTGCCACCGGAGGTTTGCCGGGAAAAGGAAGTGAAAGTGTTATGGATTATGAACCGCAAAAGCCGTTTCAGACGGATATAAGAAAAGAGAGAAGAAAGAAGAAGTTTATTCAGAATGCAAAGAAAATAGCCCTAGTTTGTGTGATTATAGTTCTGGCAACGGTAATATTCTTTACAAGAGGAATATGGTCGCCGTATGTTTACAATATAATTGAAAAGACTCAGGAAACGATTGTAAATGATGGGAAACTTGCAGGCGGTAACTTTCCTATAAGTTTGGGCGAAGGTTCTACTTCATCGACTTTTACCGAATGTGACGAGGATTTGGTTGTTGCGACAGATACCTATATAAGATTTTATAATGACAGTGCTAATGAGATAAATTCCATTCAACATACTTTGTCTAACCCTATGCTGTCTGCATCTTCAGATATGGTATTGGCATATGATTTAAACGGATACTCTTTTTCTGTGATGACAAAAAAAGGCGAGGTTTTCAAAAAAACACTTGACAATGTAATTATAAGTGCTAAAATAAGCGAAAGCAACTATATTGCCGTAGTGACAGAAACCGACAAATACCCTGCTTATCTGACTGTATATGACAGTAAAGGTAAGGAATGTTTTAAATGGGCGAACGGTCAGAGAATTACTAGTATAGATTTTATTTCTTCCGGCGACGGAGCGATAGTTTCTACACTTAATGCAGAGAACGGTATGCAGGTAACAACTTTAAACGGAATAAGCTTTTATAATCAAGATAAGCAATTCACAAGCGATAAAATATATTCCATTGTTTACGGCGCACAGAAGATGAGCGATAACAGTATTTGGGCAGTATGTCAGGACAGATACTTAAAGCTTTCTAATGAGGGTAAAATAATAGAAGAGTATTTATACAAATCAGAGTTGATCTCTTTTGATTCAAATGAGGATAATTTATCTATTGCATTTAAAAGTATAAGCGATGACGGAACATCCAGACTTGTTTTAATAGAGTCTGACTCTGAGCCTGTTGAGATAGTTGTTGATGAAAAAATAAAGACTATAAAGACATATTTTGCTCACACATTTGTTTTATCTGACAAAACGATTTCAGCATATAATACAAGAGGAAAATCAATATCTACCGCAAATGTAAAAAACGATTATGTTGATTTTGTTTATATAGACGGTAACATTTTCTTTATGGGTTACAGAGATATAAATATGATAGAATTTGATTATTAATATAATAGGTTTTCACAAATCTTAAAAACCGGAAAGGATTTATTGACATTGGGACTTTTATATGACCTTATAATGCTTATAATTGTAATAATGTTCTGTATAACAGGTGCAAGACGTGGAATTATCAGAAGCATTGTTTTCTTTGTAATATTGATTTTATCACTGTTGACAGGTTATATAGTGTCCGGGTTTATAACAGAACCTGTATATGATAATTACGTAAAGGATAAAGTTATAAACAATGTAAAAGGTCCGATAGAAAAATTTGATATTGCTGAATTTATAAATGAGAAATTCCTTGACAGCAAACTGGGCATAAAAGTAAGTGAAAGTGAAATTGAAAAGGCATTGGGAAATGGCGAAAACATTTCTGAAAGCATTTCAAAGTATGCTAACTCAAAGGGCATACCGCTATCAAGTGAAGCAGTTTCTACAAAAATAGATTCCATTATAAGCAGTGATACTTTTACAAGTGAAGCTGAAGGTTTTCTTCCTTCTTATTTTGTTCCTGTTTTTGAATCTGCTGTTTCAAATGACAAGGAATTGCTTGGAAATGTTATACAGTCCCTTGCAAACACAGATAAAACTGTGGCTGCTGAGGAGATAACAGATAAAGCTATAAAGCCGGTATTGCTGATAGCTTTAAGAACTATTTTATTTCTGTTAAGCTTTATTGCAGTATGGATCATACTTAGAATAATTGTTTCAATTGCAAAGATTGGCAAAAACAGCGAAAGAGGCGGTATCAATACTGTATTAGGAGGAATACTGGGTATTGTCAAAGGATTGATTGTTGTTTTATTGATAACAGCAATTGTCGGTATAATATCTCCTGTTATATCATTAATTGATACTGACAGTTTTTTTGCTTTAAGTGAAGAGTCTGTCAATAACTCGATATTTTTAAGATTTATAAATGATATGTTAAACTGAATTTAATCGCGAGAGTTATTTAAGTCGATGATCACTTTTATAATGCTCTATTTAACATCATATAACACATAGAAAGGATGGCAAAAATCAATGATGATGTGTACCAGATGCAAAAAAAGACCTGCTGTTGTATTTATTACCGCTATGCAGGGTAATGAGAAAAAAAACGAGGGATTATGCCTTGTTTGTGCTAAAGAAATAGGGATCACTCAGGTTGATGATTATATGAAATCAATGGGTATATCAGAAGAGGATCTTGAGAATTTTTCAGATCAGCTTATGGATATAAATGACGGTGAGGATTTTCAGTTAGGCGGAAGTGATATGCTTCCTAACTTTATTAATAATTTTTTTGGGAATGTTGATTCAAACGGAAATGCAGCTGCAAATAACGAAATTAATAATCCTGATGATGACAGTTATACTGTTGAAGATATAAAAAGGAAAAAGAGACAAAACAGAGCCAAGGAAAAGGAAGATAAGAAAAAGAAGCTTAAATACCTTAACAATTACTGTACAAATCTTACTGAACGCGCAAGGAATAATGAGCTTGACAACATAATAGGCAGAGATAAGGAAATTGCCAGAGTAGTTCAGATTTTATCTAGACGTCAAAAGAACAATCCGTGTCTTATAGGTGAGCCTGGCGTAGGAAAGACAGCTATCGCTGAGGGCATTGCACAAAAAATAGTGTCCGGTGATGTTCCTTTTCATGTACGTGATAAAGAGGTCTATCTTCTTGATTTGACTGCCCTTGTTGCAGGAACTCAGTTCAGAGGTCAGTTTGAGTCCAGATGCAAGGGATTGGTAGGAGAGGTAAAAGCTCAGGGTAATATAATTCTGTTCATAGATGAAATCCATAATCTTGTAGGAACAGGAGACAGCGAAGGTACAATGAATGCTGCTAACATTCTAAAACCTGCTCTATCAAGAGGCGAAATCCAAGTTATTGGTGCAACAACTTTTAAGGAGTACAGAAAGTATATTGAAAAGGATGCTGCATTGGAACGGCGTTTTCAGCCGGTAACGGTAAACGAGCCGACCCTTGCCGATTCTGTTGAGGTTTTAAGCGGTATCAGAAAGTATTATGAAAATCATCATAAAGTTAAGATCGATGACAGAACTTTAAGAATGTGTGCAGTTTTAGCTGAGAGATATATAAATGACAGGTTTTTACCTGATAAGGCAATTGACCTTCTTGATGAGGCTTGTGCTTGCTGCAGTATAAGGAGTCCTGAAATTGAAGAATATGAGAAGATAAAGGATGAACTTAAAAAGCAAAAGGAAAAAGAGGAAGAGGCTGAAAAAGACGAAAACCCTGATTTTGAGGAAATTGCAAAGATAAAGGCTGATATAATAAGACTGGAAGAAAAGGAAAAAGCTTTAAAAGAAGAGGTTGACAAAGTAAGGGTTACCGAAGAGGATTTGTCAAAGGTTATTGAACTTTGGACCGGAATACCTGCAAATAAAGTTGTAGAATCCGAATATACGAAGATAAGAAATCTGAAAAGTGAACTTAAAAGAAGGATCATCGGACAGGATGAGGCTTGCGACTCAGTTGCAAGAGCAATCAAGAGAACGAGAATTCAGCTATCAAAGCGTCGCAGACCGGCTTCTTTTATATTTGTTGGACCTACCGGAGTAGGTAAGACCGAACTTGTAAAAGTTTTGGGAGAAACGCTTTTTGATGCAACTGAACCTATTATAAGGGTTGATATGTCAGAATATATGGAGAAACATAGTGTTGCAAAGCTTATCGGTTCGCCTCCGGGATATGTAGGATATGATGAAGCAGGACAGCTTACTGAAAAGGTAAGACGCCGTCCTTATTCAGTGGTATTATTTGACGAAATTGAAAAAGCTCATCCTGATGTTATGAATATAATGCTTCAGCTTCTCGACGAGGGAAGAATTACAGACGCACAGGGTAGAACAGTATCATTTGAAAATACAGTTATTGTTATGACCTCTAATGCAGGGTCTACCTCAAAGGACACGGGCGTAGGCTTTAACAAATCTGACTATCAAATATCAAAGGAAAAGGCTATGAAAGGTCTCAGAGATTTTTTAAGACCTGAATTTCTTGGAAGAGTAGATGAAATAGTAGTATTCAATCCGCTTACTGAAGAAGATTATGCCGACATCGCAGCACTGATGCTTGATGAAATGAAAGAGCCTTTAAAAGAAAAAGGAATTGATTTCAGCTATGACAGAAAGGCTTGTGAATATATTGCTCATAAATCGTTTAATCAAAAGCTTGGCGCAAGAGATATCAGGAGAGTAATAAGAAAAGAGGTAGAGGATAAGATAGCCGAGCTTCTCATTGACGAGCTTAAGATTGAGACCACTCAAATAAAGCTGACAGTAAAGGCTTCAAAGTCAATCATTGGAGGTTCAGAGCTTATACTGAAGACAAAACCGGAATAAATCAGAGAATATCAGTGTGCAGAAATAATTTAAGCGTTCGGAAAAATTCCGAACGCTTTTGCTGTTTTAAGATATTTTATTATGCGTTTTGACTATAACTTCTTAAAAAAATTTGCACTGTCAATTTTGTGTGTTTAATAAAAATGCTTTTGCCTCATGACTTTCAAGCTTAATTTTCAAACTTTCTTTTGCAGAAATTGCTTTTCCGCTCCAAAGCTCTGTTCCGTATACTTTATCATAAATCTCAATATCAGTAAGCGGTATTTCAATCTCACTGTCAGCACTGCCGGTATTAAATACAGCTATATATATACCGCCCTGTGAATTTGTTGCTGTCCATAGAATATGTTCAACACTGTCAATTTCCTTTCGCCATACCTGATGAGAGTGACGTGCGTTTTTATGCATTTCAAGGATTTTTTCATTGGTAACAAGATTCATTGTAAAATCATCAAAGCGAGTCATTTCGCCACCGATAATAAGCGGAGAACGGAGTATACTCCAAAGAGTCATCATTGTGATCTGCTCGTTACAGGTAAAGTTTGTGCGGATCGACTTGTCATAATCCTGCTTGATTGGACCAATAGGCAGCATATCTGCATCCGGCCAGTGACCTGCTCCTGCGTGTGTACACCATTTTTCTGCACGAGAGAACATATCGTAAAGCAGTTCCCAGTCGTCCCAGAAATCATCAGTAATTCTCCACATATTTGACACCTGCTTGTAAAGCTCGGCTTTTTCAAGAAGTGCCGGACCCGGAGAGAGACTAAGTATCATATCCCGTCCGCAGTTGTGCAGACAATCGCTAAGCATTAAAAGTTCTTTCTCTTCGTGCGGAAGTTCACGTGCAATATCGTCGCATTTAATAAAGTCAACGCCCCATGAAGCATACAGTTCAAAGATGCTGTCATAATATTCCTTAGCACCGTCTTTAGACGGGTCAACTCCGTACATATCTGTGTTCCACGCACATATGCTTGCTGTTTTGGCGATCTGACGTGCAGTTTTGTCTGAACCTTTGATTTTTGTGTTTCTGTGAACAGCCTGACGTGGTATCCCTCTCATAATATGTATTCCGAATTTAAGACCGAGAGAATGAATATACTCTGCTAATGGTGCAAAGCCTTTTCCCCCTTTAGAAGACGGAAAACGGTTTTCTGTGGGAATAAGTCTTGAATACTCGTCCATACAAAGCTCTGTAAACTGATTATAACTATGTGTTTTAGCCTTTGGTTCAAACCATTGAGCGTCTATAACGATGTATTCCCAACCGTATTTTTTTAGATGCTTTGCCATAAAGTCTGCATTTTGTTTTACTATTTCTTCAGTAACCGAGGTGCCGTAACAGTCCCAGCTGTTCCAGCCCATAGGTGATGTTTTTGTAACCATTTTTTCTCCTTTCAAATGTGAAATATAAATTTATAATCTTATTATAGTTGATTTTTTTTTGATGTCAACAGAAAATGTTAATTTTAATTAACACTATTGCTGTTAAAATATTTTTTTGTTTTGTTGCACAAATATGTGCAACTTTTTTGTTTTTTAAGATATGTATGAGAGAGGGTTGATTTAGAAAGGAGAAAATCCTGCGAATGATAAGAAAAGTAAATAAAAATACGTTCTTTCAGTCTAGGATCAAAAAGGAAATATGTCTAATGAAATTTTAATTGCTGTTTTGTCTCTTATAGGAACTGCTTTCGGTTCACTTACGGGAATATTTACAGCTAATAAACTATTGGCTTACAGAATTGATAAACTTGAAAAGAGCGTTGAAAAATTAAGTGAGGTTTATGTTAAGACTTCGCTTTTGGAAAAAGAGCAATCGGTGTTAAATCATCGTATTCTTGATTTAGAAAAATTAAATGTAAAAAGCTGATAAAATTTTATTCTGTTAACGATTCGTTTAATATTTGCATTTAATAGAATGAGAGTTAATTATAAAATTACTCTTGAACTGTTTATGCCAATTATAATTATATTAAACAACAAACTAAAAAGAATGGAGAATTTGGATGAAAGATGATAGAATTATTCATATTAAATGTACAAAGTCAACTATTATCAGAACAGTTCTTTTGATAGTTGCTTTAATAAATAATTGTCTTGTAATTTTTGATCACAGCGTCCTGCCGTTTGATAATGAAACAGTTGAGCAGGCGGTTTCGGCTATATTTACCGGTGTAACGTCTATGATGACATGGTGGAAAAATAACAGTTTTTCAGAAGCGGCTCATATGGCAGATAAACATTTAGAGGAAATCAAAAATTCAAAAAAGGATAATTCGTAAAATAATAAAAACAATAAAGGTATTGAGAATTTATTTCCCAATACCTTTTGACTTTATAAGCAAAATTTCTATTTTTACTTGATTTTGGAACATTTGTTAATAAATCAAAAATCATATTTCCTCAAAATTTCCCAGAAACTTAAAATAGCTTAAATCAGATTTTAACTCAGCAATAAGCTTTGGAACATCATGATTTAAAATTGAACCCTCAAAATCAAGATAAAATTGTACATCAAAATCTTTAGACGCAATAGGCTTGTTTTCAAGTCTTACAAGATTAAGACCGCAGACTGAAAACTTTGTCAAGAGTCTGTATAATGCGGAGTGTGCATGAGGAATTGTCAAAGTAACAGAAACAATATTTGCATTCTTTGATGAGTAAAGCTTATTTGAAACAAGAATAAAACGTGTATAGTTCTTATTTGCATTTGCAATGTTGGTATTTAAGATTTTCAAGCCGTGTTCCTTAGCACAGCTCTCAGAGCAAATGCAGGCTATTGGCTCGTCGCTTTTGCTTACCTGAAGAGCTGCAAGTGATGTATTAGGACATTCACGCTTGAATAAATTGTTTTCTTTGATAAACTCAGAGCATTGCATAAGTCCTTGCTCATGTGAAAATACCTTTGTTATTTCTGATAAGTCAGTTGATTTTTTGCAAGCAAGACAATGATTTACTTTAACCTTTGTAGAACATGCTATATACAGATTTTCTTTAGATAAAAGCTCATATGTAGCAGATACCGAACCTGCCGTAGAGTTCTGTATAGGAACGATCCCATATGGCATTTCACCCTTCCCGACAGCTTCAAATACATCTTCAAAAGTTTCATAGTATTTAAGTTCAGCATTCTTTGAAATCTGATAAGCCGCTTGTTCACTGTAACTTCCCTCTATACCCGGACAAGCAATTTTCATGTTGTCGGATAGCTTGAATTCAGTATAATCTATATTGCAGTTGCCCGCAAAAAATTCGCTGAACTGCTTTGATTTGCCTATATCCATAATAGTAGTGAATAGAGTTTCAACCGAGTTTTCAAGACCGTTTGGCGCTTTGTTTCTTACTTTTTCTATGATCTCATTTTCTCTGGCTGATTGAAATACGTTCATTCCGTTTTCAATCTTGTATTGTGCTACATTATGAGTAATTTCCATTCTTTTTTCAAACAGTTTTAACAACTCGTCGTCTATTTCATCTATATTTTTTCTAAGCTCTTCTAAGTTCATAGCTTCCTCCGAAAAGTGTTCCGTTATATCTGTTTTCAGGCGGAACAGCATTAATATAATTAAACAATAAATTTAGTATATCACAACAAATATCTTTTTTCAATATTTGAGTTATTGAAATTGTGATAAGTTTATGATACTATATAGTATATACTTTATTTTTACTTAGGATATGGAGATAATTATGATTTTTGAAACAATTGACATCAAGGTTGACTATGAAAAAGCAGGTCTTAGCGACGAATGCTGTAATCCGATTTTGACAAGCTACTGCACATCTAAGTCTGAGGAGATAGGAAACAAGAGATTCCCTGCGCTGATAATATGTCCGGGAGGGGGATATGATTACGTTTCAGACAGAGAGAATGAGCCTGTCGCATTGAGATTTGCAGGACACGGGATAGCTTCATTTGTGCTTAAGTATTCATGTGTAAATAAAAAATTTCCGACAGCTGTATTAGAACTGGCAAGCGCCGTAAAATACGTAAGGGATAATTGTGAAAAATATCAGGTCGATAAAGATAAAATATTTGTTATGGGATTTTCTGCGGGCGGTCATTTGGCTGCGTCATTATCTAATTTTTACGATAAGGATATTCTGACAAAAGCTTTAGAAGTCAAGCCTGATGACATTAAACCTAACGGATGCCTATTGTGCTATCCGGTTATAACGAGCGATAGTGAATATACCCACGAAACCAGTATTTTAAACCTGTTGGGTAATGACAAAACAAATGAAGAAGCGTTAAAGATCCGAAAGATGGTTTCACTGGAGAACAGAGTGTCAGAAACTACGCCTCCTACATTTCTTTGGCATACAGCAGATGATTCGGCTGTTCCTGTTGAAAATTCACTTCGTTATATGATGTCGTTGTCTAAATATAAAATTCCTTTTGAATCCCACATTTATGAGTGGGGAAATCATGGACTTTCCTTATGTAATTATCAGATTTCTACCGGAGAGCATCATATTATGCCTGTGAATGAAAAGTGGGTTGAACATGCAATAGCTTGGATAAAAAGATTTTAAGAAATTATTTTTATAAAATATACAGACGGATTTGTGATAGTGCAATTCTGTCTGTTTTTTTTGTAAATACTGATCGGATTTTGTTCACGATTAAATGAATATGTCATATTATATTAATGCCCCTAATATTTATTGTCAAACGACAAAGGAGGATTTAATATACAATGCAAAAAAGCCTGATAGCAGTTTCATCCATAACTTATGCCATGAAAGCAAAAAAGCTTCTCAATAATATGGGACTTTACTGTGAGATCCAAAGAACACCTAAAAACTTAGGTTCCGGATGCGGTTATTCAATAAGAGTCCGAGACGATTTAAGATATATTTTTTCAATTCTTGATAAGGAAAACATTACCCATAAGGCATATCAGAATCTTCCTGAATAATTAATAAGAAGGGAAGGTTTTGTGCTTTTAGGTTTTTATCGAAATATTGCTTTTAAAATTGAGTAAAAGCTTCATATTAGAAATTCTATAATATATAAAAAGGAGGTATGCTCTTAAAGGAGCATTGATATAAATATGATATATTTTGATAATTCTGCTACAACCTTTCCTAAGCCTAAATCTGTATTCGACAGAGCTGATTATGCCGCAAGATATTTAGGCGGAAATCCCGGAAGAAGCGGACATAAAATGTCTGTCAGAGTGGCAGACGAGGTTTATAAGGTAAGAGAAAAAATAGCCGGATTTTTTAATGCTAAGCCTGAAAATGTTGTTTTTACGCTTAACTGTACTCATGCAGTTAATTTTGCAATGAAGGGAATTATGCAAAACGGCGGACATATAATCATATCTTCTCTTGAGCACAACGCTGTATCACGTCCTGCTTTTGCACTTATGAGTTCTCAAAGAAATATAAGTGTTTCTGTTGCAAAAGTTTCAGAATCAAGAGAAAAGACAATTTCAAATTTTAGATCGCTTATAAGACAAGATACAAAATGTGTTTGTATGATGGCGGCTTCCAATGTAACAGGAGAAATTCTTCCGTTTAATGAAATAGCTCGAATTTGTAAAAAAAGAGGAATATGCTTTATTCTTGACGCAGCTCAGGCAGCAGGTATTATCGATATAAAGCTTGGTGATGGAATCAATTTCATATGCTGTGCTGGTCATAAAGGTCTTTACGGTCTTTCAGGAACGGGCGTACTTATCTCGGACGGAAAGTATTCACTAAATACGATCATTGAAGGAGGAACCGGAGCAACTTCACTTGAACTTAAACAAACGGATTTTCTTCCTGAACAGTTGGAAAGCGGAACGATAAATGTTCCCGGAATTATTTCACTGGGAGCAGGAATAGATTTTATCAGAAAAATAGGGATAGATAAGATAAAAAGAAAAGAGGATATGCTTTGTGATATGTTTGTATCTCAGGTTGAACGATTAGACAACTTTACAGTTATAAGAGATAATAGAAAAGAGTATGCTCCGCTTGTTTCTTTCAGTTATAAGAAAGCAAATTCGTTTGAGGTTACCGATTATTTAAGCAAGCGCGGATTTGCACTTAGAGGGGGATACCATTGTTCAGCGCTGGCTCATACAACGCTTGGAACAAAGGAAGATGGACTTATAAGATTTTCGCCTTCGGTATTTAATAACCAATCAGAAGTAAGAAAATTAATAACAGAGCTAAAAAAAGTAAATAATATTGGTATTTAGCCCTTGTTAAAATTGAATTGATATGTTATACTAATAATAACATTAATTGTAGGAATTTTAGAAGGGAAGTGAACATATTGTCTGCAATATCTGAAATCTTACAGGCTTTTATAAGTCTTTTTAAATCAATAACAATTGTTGATATTATAGATATGCTTATTTTGTCATATTTGATTTTTAAGGGCACACAGATCGTAAGAGAAACAAGGGCAGGGCAGCTTATCAAAGGAATAATCATTATTCTGATAGGCTATTTGATAGCTTCACTTCTTGAATTAAAAACATTGACATTTTTGTTTGAAAACTTCTTTAAATGGGGATTTGTTGCATTAATTATTGTTTTTCAGCCCGAACTCAGAAGAATTCTTGAAAAAATGGGACGAACTACGGTGGCAAATCTGTCGTTTATAAATTCGGATAATGAAGATTTTCGCTCGGCGTGGACTGAGTGTATTGATTCGATTTGTGACGCTGCGTCTAATCTGTCAAAGACAAAAACCGGTGCGCTGATAGTATGTGAGAGAAAGACAAAACTCGGCGAACAGGTCGCAAACGGAACTATACTTAACTGCAATCCGAGCGATTCTATTTTTGAAAACATATTCTTTCCGAATTCTCCTTTGCACGACGGAGCTGTGATTATCAGAGATGCAGAGATTCTAGCAGCAGGTTGTTTTCTTCCTACTCCGCAGAAAGAAGAGCTTATTAATAAGCAGCTTGGTTCAAGACACAGAGCAGCAATAGGAATAAGCGAAGTTTCGGATGCAATTGTAATAGTCGTATCTGAAGAAACGGGAAATATTTCTGTTGCAGAGGAAGGGGAACTTACTCGGGGATTTTCTAAGGAAAGCTTAAAAAGGCTTTTGAAAAAACGCTTAATACCTGATATCTCTGAAAAGGAAAAAGGCGGATTTGCAAAGAGGGTGAAGAAGAAATGGAAAAGCGTACAGAAAGAAGAAAAATAGATTTGGAGCATCTTTTTGAAAACAAGATGTTCTTAAGAATATTTTCTGTAATTATAGCCGTTATTATTTGGATAACTTTGTCGCTGACTCTTTATCCAACAATACACAAAACTGTTTCTAACATACCGCTTTCAGTTAATTTAACGGGTACAAAAGCAGAGCGTGAAGGTCTTTCGGTTGTAAAGTATGACGTTAATCTTGTCAGTGCAACCATTAACGGCATGAGATATGAAATCGGAAACTATTCGAATGATGATTTATATGCAACTGTTGACGCTTCAAAAATAAGCAAAGCCGGTGAATATAATCTTGATGTAAAAATTCAGTCTAAGACTGATGATGAATTTTCAGTTGAAAATGTAACTCCAAGCAATGTTACAGTAAAGCTCGATTATATAGAAACGGTTGAAAAAGATCTTTCTGTTGAAGCAAATGATGTCAGCGCTTCAGAGGGATTCACCCTTACAGAGACCTCTGTTTCTCCTGAAAAAATTCAGATTACAGGACCAAAGGATAAAATAGAAGCAATTACTGATGTTAAGGTTAAATTTAATGAAAAGATGTCTTTGTCTGAATCATATACTGCTGAATCTTCAGAAATAGTTTTATACGAAAATAATAAAGTAATAGATCAATCTGATATAACGCTGAGTCCTGAAACTTATTCGATCGATTTTGCCGTTTATCAGAAAAAAACTCTCCCTTTTGAAATTGATATACAGGACGCACCGAAGAATTTTGATAAATCAGTTATTCAGTATTCATTTTCAGATAAAAGTATTGATATTCTGTCGCCGAACAAAAATATTCAAGATGTAAGTTCAAAGCATTTGGGATTTATTTCTCTAAAGGATATTCGTCCCGGAATGAAATTTGATATGGATGTTAAAACTGAAAGCGGTCAGATAAACGCTTCGGGAATAAGCACAGTAACTGTAAAGATAAACAAAGGTAATTTAAAGCGTAAGGTCATATCTCTTAATAAATCTCAGATCAGAGTTATAAATAAAGCTGAGGATAACAAAATTTCTCAGAAAACTAATCAGATTTCTGACATAACAATATACGGATCCGCTGATGCTATTTCATCCGTAAATGATTCTGATTTTGTTGCAGAGCTTGATTTGAATGGTGAAATTCTGAAAAAAGGCTCATATACAAAATCAGTAACGATATATGCACCTGATAACGGAAAAGTATGGGCTTATGGTTCATATGATATAACTATTGAGGTAAAGTAATAGTTTAGAATCGTTTAATAAAAGGATTTTGTACTGGTTTGAATTTTGGGTGGCAGGATAATGTCACCCTTTTTTGTGACAGAATTCCACTGTAAATTATAAGAAGGTGAGAAAATGCCTGTGATTATTTCAGGGATAAAAATGCCTATTGAAGCTAAAAAAGATAGTATATATTCCATGGCATTAAAAAGTGTGTCTCTTAAGAAAAGTGATGTCAGAAAAATTGAAATATATAAAACATCTGTTGACGCAAGGGACAGAAATAATATAAGATTTGTTCACTCGGTTTTTATAGAGCTTATAAATTCAAGCAATGAAAAAGAGCTGTGTAAAAGGTATAGTTTTGTAAATTTATGTGAGAGATTAGATTTTTCAACTCAACTTAAAAGGGGAAATGAGAAAAAGAAAATTGCCGTTATAGGTTTCGGACCGGCGGGCATGTTCTCAGCGCTTGTGTTGGCTGAAAACGGAATTAAGCCCATAGTTATTGAGAGAGGAGAGCCGATTGAAAAGCGAGTTATATCCGTTAATACCTTTATGAACGGTGGGGTTTTTAATGATTTATCCAATATTCAGTTCGGCGAGGGAGGAGCAGGTACTTTTTCAGACGGAAAACTTACTTCTCGCATTAAGGATAAGCTTTGCAGATATGTTCTTGAAAGATTTGTAGAGTTTGGAGCGCCTAGGGAAATACTTACAAAAGCGAAAGCCCATATAGGCACAGATAATCTTAGGAAAATTGTTAAAGCTATTAGGGAAAGGATATTATCATTAGGCGGCGAGATACATTTTGAAACAAGATTTGAGGACTTTTCAATAAAAAACGGCAGGATCAGCGAAATAAAAACAAACAGATTTTCCATGCAGGTCGACGATGTAATTTTGGCTGTTGGGCATTCTGCCAGAGATACATTTGAGCTTTTGGCTGAAAAAAATATTTTTCTTGAATCCAAGCCGTTTTCAGTCGGTGTAAGAATAGAACATCGGCAAAAAGATGTTGATTTCAGTCTTTACGGAATTCACGCTGATAACCCTCTTTTACCGAAAGGTGAGTATCAATTATCAAAACGCAACAGTGATGGTAGAGGAGTTTATACATTTTGTATGTGTCCGGGAGGATATGTTGTTCCTGCGGCGAGTGAGGAAAAATCTGTTGTAACTAACGGAATGAGCGAATTTTCAAGAAACGGAGAGAATGCAAACTCTGCAATTGTTGTATCTGTATCGTCAAGGGATTTTGGAGATAAGCCGCTTGACGGAATGTATTTTCAACGAGAAATCGAAACCCAAGCATATAAGTTGGCAGGTGAGGATTACTCGGCTCCTGCAACTACGGTTGAAGGATTTTTCAACAGAGAGCCAAGTGTAAGATCCAAATTGTGCGGAACATATTCAAGAGGTATCAGAGCAGTTGAATTTAGAGAATTATTCCCTGTGTTTGTGACTGATATGTTGGAAACAGGGCTTGAAGATTTTTCTAAAAAAATGAAATGCTTTGGTGATAAAGGAGCAATACTTACGGCTCCGGAAACAAGAACTTCATCGCCTGTAAGAATAACAAGAACGGACTGTTATCATTCACTTAACTGTGAAAACTTGTTCCCATGCGGAGAGGGTGCTGGCTATGCAGGAGGAATTATGAGTGCGGCAGTTGACGGGATAAAGGCAGCAATACAAATAATCGAGAATTAGTAATAGAAATATTATTAAAGGATTTTCATACTTCAAGAAAGGAAGATTGACATAATGTTTGCTAAAATTGACAGCATAGGTCTTTTAGGTATGAACTCATTCGGTGTTAAAGTTGAGATTGAAGCTTCTAACGGCTTACCTAAATTTGATATTGTAGGACAGGCTGACACAGTTGTAAGAGAAAGCCGTGACAGAATTAAAAGTGCATTTCGTTCAAGCAATATTCCTTTTCCGGAGCATTCTGTTACAGTAAATCTTGCTCCTGCGGATATTAGAAAAACACAGTCGTCATTTGATTTGGCTATTTCTGTTGCGTTGCTTGTTGTATCAGGTTTTTTTCAAGAGTCGGCAACAATGGGAAAGGCTTTTATTGGTGAGGTTTCATTGGGAGGAGAAATAAGAGAGGTAAACGGAGTTTTACCAATGGTTTTATATGCAAAGAAAGCCGGAATAAAAGAAATATTCGTGCCAAAGAAAAATGCTTTTGAAGCGTCGGTCGTTGAAGGTATAACAGTTTACGGAGTAAGCAATCTTAAAGAACTTTTATCGCATTTTGTTTCATCTAAGATAGCTCCTGCAAAGAAGTATATACCCAAGGAAGCGGATTATTTCGATAAGCTCGATTTTTCCGATGTAAAGGGTCAGGCGGGAGCTAAAAAAGCTCTTGAGATCGCAGCTTGCGGGGGTCATAATGTTATAATGATAGGTTCACCGGGCAGCGGAAAGAGTATGCTTGCTAAAAGACTTCCAACTATATTGCCTAAAATGACATTCGAGGAATCAATAGAAGCGACCAATTTGTATTCGGTAGCAGGTATTTTAAATCCAGATACTCCACTTGTCACAAGGCGTCCGTTTAGAAGTCCGCATCATACGATTTCACAAGCAGGGCTGACAGGAGGAGGGACAATTCCAAGACCGGGAGAAATATCCCTTGCGCATAATGGTCTTTTGTTTTTAGACGAGCTTGCTGAATTTGACAGAAGAACACTGGAAGCTCTTCGTCAGCCGTTGGAAGACGGAGTTGTGACTATTTCAAGAGCATGGGGGAACATTACATATCCATGCTCGGTTATGCTGGTTGCCGCAATGAATCCTTGTCCGTGCGGATATTATGGACACCCCACAAGAAGGTGTATATGCTCTAAGAGCCAGGTTGCCAGATATTTGTCAAAGATTTCAGGACCGTTAATAGATAGATTTGATATTCACCTGGAGGTTGCTCCTGTTGAATATGAAAGTATTTCATCAAGCGAAAAGTCTGAGACTTCAGCTCAGATAAGAGAGCGTGTTTTTGAGGCAAGAGAAATTCAAAACAGGAGATTTAATGGTACAAAGATAACTTGCAATGCAAATATTACATCTGATATACTTCACGAGGTATGTCCTATGACCGACGAAGCTAACACAATTCTTAAAAATGTATTTGAGAAGCTGGGACTTTCCGCACGTGCCTATGACAAAATAGTAAAGATTGCGCGAACAATTGCTGATATGGATAAAAGTGATGTGATTCAAAAAGCACATATTGCACAGGCTGTTCAGTATAGAAGCTTAGATAGAAAGTACTGGCATCAGTGACCGGCGAGCCGCCGGTTGCTCTGCTGCCTTTGGAAAGCTTTTAGAGCGTATTTACTTTGCACAACGGCAGGCTGGTACTTTATTGAAAAAGGAAAGAAAGTTTTTATTGTGAGCGCCGAGCCGCCGGTTGCTCTGCTGCCTTTGGAAAGCTTTTAGAACGTATTTACTTTGCACAACGGCAGGTTGGTACTTTATTGAAAAGGAAAAGAAAGTTTTTATGGTGACCGCCAAGCCGCCGGTTGCTCTGCTGCCTTTGGAAAGCTTTTAGAACGTATTTACTTTGCACAACGGCAGGTTGTTACTGTATTGAAAAAAGAAAGAAAGTTTTTATGGTGACCGGCGAGCCGCCAGTTGCTCTGCTGCTTTTGGAAAGCTTTTAGAGCGTATTTACTTTGCACAACGGCAGGCTGGTACTTTATTGAAAAAGAAAAGAAAGTTTTTATGGTGATCGCCGAGCCGCCGGTTGCTCTGCTACCTTTGAAAAGCTTTTAGAGCGTAATTACTTTGCACAACGGCAGGATTATAAACGCTATAATTGATTGACGCTGGGATGAAAATAATTATATAAAAAACAAGAGCGTTCGGAAAAATTCCGAACGCTTTCGTATTATCTGGTCTATGTTTTATATTAGCTGTTGAACATGATTAAACAATAATCAAATTTTAACAGGCGGCAATGCGTCAAGTGGTCATCCCTGTTCTTGTACTTTCATCAGTTTATATTCAATACTGTCAACCAGAGCCTTAACTGATGCGTTTATAATATCGGTTGAAGCTCCTACTGTTGTCCATACGTTTTGACCGTCGGTCGATTCTATTAAAACCCTTACAGCTGCAGCCGTAGCGGATGCTGTGTCAACAACTCTAACTTTATAATCTATAAGATTTATACGTGAGAGCACATCGGGATAGTATTCTGCAAGAGCATTTCTTATAGCCTTATCAAGTGCATTGACAGGACCATTACCTTCATCAGCAGCCATTTTGCACTTGTCTGATACTTTTACCTTGACCATTGCACAGGCAGGTGATTCACGTTCAAACTCAGGTTCTGTTATAACCTTGAAGTATTCAATATGAAAAAATGGTTTTATAAGACCTAAAAATCTTTTTACCAAAAGTTCAAAAGAAGCGTCTGCCGCTTCATATTGAAAGCCCTTCTGCTCCTGAATTTTAAGCATTTCAAGTACATCAGCCAAAATAGGTGAGCCTTTTTCAATGTCAGGCATAAATGACTTTATTTTTGAGAGTATTGCGGTTCGCCCTGATACCTCGCTTAAAAGAAACTGGCGTTCATTCCCGACTTCGGATGGATCAATATGTTCAAATGATTTTGATAATTTAGACACCCCGTCAATGTGCATTCCGCCCTTGTGTGCGAATGCCGATTTGCCGACATATGACAATCCGTCAGAAAGGGTAATGTTAGAGAGCTCTGCTATGTATCTTGCATAAGATGTAAGTTTTTTCATAGAAGATTCAGGTATAACATCATAACCAAGCTTTAGCTGAAGATTAGGAATAACAGTTGAAAGGCAAGTATTTCCACATCGTTCTCCAATGCCGATAAATGTACCCTGAACGCTTGATGCACCGCCGATAACAGCAGAAACGGTATTTGCAACAGCACATCCTGAATCGTTGTGACAGTGAATTCCCACCTCACAGGACACAGCCTTGCAGACTTCTTTTACAATCGCCTCAATCTCATGAGGAAAACAGCCGCCGTTTGTATCGCAAAGTGCTATTGATTTAGCACCTGCCTTTTCTGCAGTTTTAATTGTTTCAATTGCATATTGTGGATTGTTTTTATAACCGTCAAAGAAATGTTCTGCGTCAAAGAAAACATATTTACCCTTATCAGTCAAATATTTTACCGTGTCATAGATCATATTCAGATTTTCTTCTAAAGTTGTGTTCAAAATTTTAGTTGCGTGAAGATCCCAGCTTTTCCCGAAAATCGCTACATAATCGCATGGAACCTCAGCCATTACATTAACTGATTTGTCCTCGCTCACATTTGCACCAACTCTTCTTGTAGAGCCGAATGCAACTATTTTAGAATGTGAAAGCTCAAGGCTTTTGCTTGCCTCAAAAAACTCCTTGTCCTTTGGATTTGAAAAAGGATTTCCTGCCTCAATAAAATCAATTCCGATTTCATCAAGCGCCTTGGTAATTGCAATTTTATCCTGAACCGAGAAGTTCATATTTTCACCCTGAGCGCCGTCTCTAAGGGTTGAATCGTACATAGAAACTCTCATATATATCCTCCAATCGTAGATAGTTTTATATATTATCAGTCATCTATTTTAATTTCCATTATCTGATCGTTTATATCAGCTCCGGCAGGAACCATAGGAAGAACATTTATATCCTTATGAATTATACAGTCGATCAGACAAGGCTTGCCTAATTTAAGAGCTTTTTCAAGAACCGGTTCAATATCTGATTTTTTTGAAATAATATAACCTTCAATTCCAAATGCGTCTGCAAGCTTCATATAGTCGGTGTTTCTGTTAATATCGGTTTCAGAAAAATGCTTTTTATAGAAAAGTCTTTGCCATTGGCGGACCATTCCCAGAACATTATTATCGAAAACGATTTCAATCACAGGTATATTATGTTTTTTAAGCGTTGACAATTCGTTAAGGTTCATAAAGAAACTTCCGTCGCCGGCTATATTAATTACCGGTTTATCAGGATTACCAATTTTCGAGCCAATCGACGCTCCAAGTCCGTAGCCCATTGTGCCTAGACCTCCGCTGGAGGCAAACTGTCTGGCAGTTTTGAAGTTATAGAACTGTGCTGCCCACATTTGGTGCTGACCAACTTCGGTAGTTATTATTGCTTTGCCGTCAGTTAACCTGTCAAGTGTTGTAATTACATCGCTTGGAAGAACCTCACTGCTTTTCTTGAATGGCTTCATATATAGAGGATATTCATTTTTCCACGTTAAAATTTCATCGATCCAAGAGCTGTGGTTCTGCTGTGAAATAAGACTGTTAAGTTTGCTTATTATGTACTTCACATCTCCGTTTACTGATAGATATGCATCAACGTTCTTTCCTATTTCTGCCGGGTCAATATCAATGTGTATAATCTTTTTATCTTTTGCAAAAGTATCTGCATTGCACAAAACTCTGTCTGAAAATCTTGAACCGAACACGATAAACAAGTCGCAGTTTTGAAGAGCCAAAGCGCTTGTCTTTGTTCCATGCATACCAAGCATACCTGTGTAAAGCTCATTTGTATTGTCAAAAGCACACTGTCCCATAAGAGAAAGTGAAACAGGAGCATTAATCTTCTTTACAAGAACCTCAAACTCATCTTTAACATCAGCTGAAACAACTCCTCCACCTGCATAAATAAATGGTTTTTTACTTTCTTTGATAAGTTCAACAACTTTTTCACACTGCTCATTAATATTATCGGGGTTGTGATAAACCGGTTTTACAGGAACTGTCTTTTTGTATTCACAGACAGCGGCGGTAATATCTTTAGGAATATCGATAAGTACAGGACCTTTTCTTCCTTCGTTTGCAATATAAAAAGCTTCTCTTATCGTGTCTGCGAGTTTGTTTATATCCTTCACAATATAGTTATGTTTTGTAACAGGCATAGTTATTCCGCAGATGTCAACCTCCTGAAAAGAGTCAAGTCCAAGCAGGGAAGTGCCTACATTTCCTGTTATTGCTACAAGCGGTATTGAGTCCATATGAGCTGTTGCAATTCCCGTTACAAGATTTGTTGCACCCGGACCTGATGTAGCAATTACCACACCTGTTTTGCCTGTTGTTCTTGAATATCCGTCAGCCGCATGGCAAGCGCCCTGCTCATGGGCAGTGATAATGTGCCTGATTTTTTTCTTGTACTTGTAAAGTGCGTCGTAAATGTTTAAAACTGCACCCCCCGGATAACCGAATACTGTGTCTACTCCTTGCTCTAATAGACATTCGATGATAATGTCAGAACCGTTTAATTTCATATTGATCCTCATTCCTGCGTTATAATTACGCTTATTTTCTAACTAATTATTTTAATATTACAACCGGCAACAAAAAACGCCTCACTCAAAAAGCATAAGCTTTAAGAGACGAAGCGAAAACCGTTCGTGTTACCACTCTTATTCGGTAATGGTTTTATGTATATCCATTACCCTCTTAAGCATCTGACAATGCTTTACTCTATAACGGGAGTTCCCGAACTAGCTTACTGAAAATTTCAGCCGTCAGCTCAGAGGTGATAAAATCATGGCAAAGTCTTACTGGCTCGCATCAACCGTCAGCTTTCTTAAAAAGACAAAAACCGATTCGTCCTCGTCACAGCTTTTACTAAAGCATATTATAAACAATTAAAAAGCATTTGTCAAGAGTTTTTATAAAGTTAATTATAAGACCTGACAAAATAAACAGAGTCAGGTCTTTATTTAATATGCGACTAAGCCGATAAGCCGAGTTTTGTCGTGTGCGGTAATCTATCTGGTCCTTATGTCGCCATAAGGCTCAAGCCCCCTATAAGCTAAAGTCTGACGAGCAGCCATTGACTTTGAACTTACCATTGGAGTTGCATCGGATAGGGTTTACATGGCAATACGGTCTCCCGCATTCCGGTGAGCTCTTACCTCGCCATTCCAACCTTACCTTAGAATTTATAAGGCGGTATATTTCTGTTGCACTAGCCCTAAGGTCGCCCTCGGCTGCCGTTAGCAGCTATCCTGCTCTGCGATGCTCGGACTTTCCTCTGAACGTAACGCCGTCCAGCTACCGCATAGCTTACTCGCAAGGGAAGTATATCATATTTTTTTAGCGTTGTCAAACAAGATTTAATATTGGTTATTACTAATTACTGCTAATAATTTTATTATTTTCTATCATTTATCTCTTGACTTTTTATCTAATGCCTTTAGACGCATAAAAAGAGACCTCATACGAGATCCCTTTTTATATATAAGTAATTATATTACTTTCTCTTCTTTGTAAGAACGATTGCACCGCCTGCAAGAGCAAGACCTACAAGAGCAAGACCAGTTTCTGCACCGGTATTTGTATTAGAAGAAGTATTAGCAGCAGATGTGTCTGCACCGCCGCCTACTGCAGCAGTTGTAGCAGCAACCTGTGCTGTGTCATTGTTTGAAGCAGCTTTTGTTTCAGTTTCACCGCTGCCAAGTCCTGAGATACTAAATGTAACTTCAAGGCTCTTAGCCCATGCTACTGAAAGAGGATCGATAGGTGGGTCATTCTTTGTGTCACCATACTCATTATAAATTTCAATTCTATAATTTGTGTTATTGTCTTCAATGTCACCGTAAATGATCTTGCTTGCGTCAAATTTAAGCTCTTTGCCGTCCTGCTTAATGCTCTTTAACTTGCACTTAATATCCTTTTCAGAAAAAGTACCGTTTTTAGTAACACCGTTTTTCTTTTCTTCAGATGCCTTGAACTCTTTTGTCTTTAAGATACCTGTAATATCAACACAGAAAACAACTGTACCGTTTGCATTCGGAGTACCCATTATTCCTTGAGGGTTATCACCGTTTTCATTCTTTACAACAGAATCGCTTGTTATAGATACAGTATATGTACCGTCTTTTGTGATTTCTGCATCAATACCATATCCGCTGCCGCCTGCCTGTGCAGCCATACTTTGCCATAACCACTGACTATCAGCAAACATCAAAAATGCATTATAGCTATCAGCAGCAGAAGCTGAGAAGCTTGCACAAGTTGAAACTGCCAATGCGGTTGCAGCAACACCTGCAATGATTTTTTTAAGTTTCATATTTGAAAACTCCTTTTCTTATTATTTTACATTATATATTCTACTATAAGTGTTTCAATTATGCAATGTGCTAAATAGCCAAAAATAGTAATAGAATATTATATAATTTTCACAATTGCTTATTGTATCATTTGCACTTCAAATTTAATGATTTATTGCTTCTTTTTCTGAATGCGTTTAGTTATTTCTAACAGAGAGCGTGTAGGGATAAATCTTGACGCACAAGCTGAGAGTTTTATTCCTGCCGATGGAACAATAATCATCTTACGGTTTTCAAACATATTATAAAGCGCATATTTAGCACAATACTTTTTGTCTATTCCTTTCATCTCAAACTTAACGTCAGCGACTTCGCTGAATTCAGTATCGACCGGTCCCGGACACAGTGCTCCGATATAAACATTACTGCCCATATCTTCAAGCTCTGTGTTAATAGCTCTTGTTAAATCAACCACATATGATTTTGTTGCGTAGTATGTTGCCATAAGCGGACCTCCTGCCATCAGTCCTGCGGATGAAGCAACATTCAGAATATAACCATCATCTTTCTTAATAAAATCCTTTAAAAACAGCTTTGTAAGAATATGCACAGCTTTTATATTTACATTTATCATTGAAAGTTCTTTTTCTAAATCTGTATCTTTGAAATTACCGCAAAGCCCGAAACCCGCATTATTGATAAGCACAGAGATATCCTTTTCCTTGACCCTTTTATAAAGTTCTTTACATTCTTCCTCTTTGGACAAATCACAAAGCATAATTTCAGAGTGTGTTTCAAGCAGCTTTTGAAGCTCCAGAAGTCTGCTTTCCCGCCGTGCAACCAATATAAGCTCATATCCCAGATGGCTTAAAATTCTTGACATTTCATAACCTATTCCGGAACTTGCTCCTGTTACTAGTGCTGTTTTCATATAAATTCCTCTTTCCAGTTTAATAGTAATTATAAAAGTATTATAACCAAAAAAGCTTATTTTTACAAGAGAGATTCAAATAAAATTGCAATAAAACAAAAAGGGAGTCTATATAAAAATTATAAATCTCCCTTAGTTGTTATTAACTTAGATTTAATTAGTCTCAGCCAAGTAACTTTTTGTATTTTTCCACAAAGGCTTCTGCTACGATTTTCCCGCCTTCTCCGTTTGGGTGACCGCCGTAAATAGCTTTTGAAGGATCATCATCATTGCTTAAATATGATGCAAAGTCAAAGTATTCTGCACCGTATTCTTCACAGGTTTTTTTACAAAGCTCGTTATATTTGAGTCTGGTGTTCTCAAGCTCTTCATTGTAGTCCTGAGGAGGAGCATTGAATACTATTATTCTGCATCCGGCTTTCTTTAGAACATCAAGGACACTTTTAAGATATGTGTTGATTTCATCAGCAGTGTTGCCTTTATCAGCGTTGTATTCTCCCGATATAATATCGTTTGTCCCGAAAGCTACTATAACTGTTTCAGCAGATTTAGCACGTACAAGCCAGTTTCCGTTCAGTGATGCGTCGCTTGTTCTGGACCAGCCAAGACCGCAGTTGTAGAATCCATAATCGTTGCCCAGCAAGCTTGATATTCTCGCAGCCCAGAATTCATACTTCATAAACTCTGTTTGACATCCCTGCGTGATAGAATCGCCGATTGCAGCGATGTTGTGTTTAACATCACGCTTTGCACCGATCATCTGAGGAAGAGGTATTTGATCGCAGAATGAAAAATTTCCTTCTCCGTATAGATCCGCAGTAGTTGATGTTAGTGTTGACATTTGTATGCAAGGAATATTTGTTCCTGTGAGCGTCCATTCCCAAACAAGATAGTGACCTTCATCAACATTAAATTCAAGGCTGTCGCTCCAGAATACTTCATTTTCAGAAACGCTCTTTGATTTTTGACCGTTAAATGTAACTTCTGTTCTGTTTTTTATTTCATCATCAGGACCGGTCCCTCCGTCAGCTATATAAGCGCTTTCAATTGTGTATTTACCTCCCGGCTGACCTGCGTGCGCCTTAGTTCCGCTGTCATAAGTGGAATCAACAGTATTGGAAAAGTAGAAACAATATTCAAGTTTGCCGTATTCCTCAACAGGAAAATAAGCACGGTATACCGCCTTGTCAGCTTCCTCTACAATGTAGTTGTTTCCGGTTGCAACAAAAGTATTTGATATGTATTTATCAAAATTGCTGTCTTCGTTTTTTACTTTTACAGGTTGGCTGTTTGATGAGGAGCTGTCCGAATTTCCTTTGCAGGAGCAAATGGAAAGCGCCATTGCCATAGCAAGCAGAATTGAAACTATTTTTTTCATAGAGCATAATCCTTTCTGTTTTAATTTGTGATTTTAGTATATCATATCAAAAACTACCGGTCAATAAAAAAGTATAATAATACATTAATATTCAGATCGTTTACATTTCTGTCTATAAAGTATATAATGTATATAGCAGAAAGCAGGAAATCCACTTCACAATAAGAATAAAATATATATGTACATAAATCAATTTGAAAGGAGATTTTTTTGTGGATCATTCTAAAAAGGCTGTTGAGCTTTTCAAAAGCGGGTATAATTGTTCTCAGGCGGTTTTTGGAGCATATGCTGAGGAGCTTGGACTTGATTTGGATACTGCACTTAAGATATCGTCATCATTCGGAGGCGGCATGGGAAGAATGAGAGAGGTATGCGGTGCATTAACAGGATCGTTTATGGTTCTTGGAATGTTAGAAGGCGGTTACGACGCAAGAGATAACAAAGCTAAGGCAGAGCATTATAAAAACATTCAGGAGCTTGCAGACAGGTTCAGGCAGCAAAACGGTTCTATTATATGCCGTGAGCTTTTGGGACTTTCTCAAAAGGGAACGGACAGTCCTGTTCCCGAGTTGAGGACTGACAGTTATTATAAAAAAAGACCTTGCGTTGAGTTAGTAGAATTAGCCGCAAAAAATTTGGATGAAAAGTATTTCAGCGATTAGAGTAAAGAGACAATAAGCCATAGGCAAGAAGCAAGTTATTACTATCTGAACTTAGTGGAAAAGATATGTTTTTGCTTCTTGCCTTTGATTTTTACTTCTAGCATTAGTAGTTATTCATTCTAAGCTTGTAGCCTTCACCGTAAATCTCATTTGCTGATGTGACTATCATAAACGAATCATGGTCGGTTTGCAATATATACTCTTGAAGCTGAGGAAGGTCACGCTTTTTTATTGCACACATAACAGTCTGACGTTTTTCTCCCGAATAAGCGCCTTGACAGTCAAGCAAGGTACATCCTATATCAAGCTTTTTTAATATATAGTCGCTTATTTCTTTTTCTTTTTTAGTGATTATATAAACAAGTCTAGCCTCATCGCTTCCGTATAGAACTATGTCCAGTACAACACTTGATGTAACAAGCGACAGCAATGCATAAAGCGCATAATCTGGATTTTGAAAAACTATTCCTGAAAATATTGAGATAACACCGTCAACGGCGATGAATATGATGCCCGTTTTCAAGTGCTTGTGCCTAAGTTTAATAAGCCTAACCACTATATCAGTTCCGCCTGTTGTGTATCCTGCTTTGAATATTAGTCCTATTGCCACAGCAAGCGATACTCCTCCTCCCAAAGCGGAAAGCATTGTGTTATTTGTAAGCGGAGGTAGCTTTGCAAATAGGTCAGTTAGTATGGAAGATAGAAGAATAGTGACCATTGTTCCTAAGAAAAAGCTTTTTCCCAACTTGATTAGTCCGATTATCAGCAGCGGAATATTAATAAGGAACAAAAATACGCCTACTCCTATACCGGTCAAGTGATTTGCCATAATTGATATACCAGAAACTCCTCCCGGAGCAATTTTATTCGGTGTAAGGAACAGACTCAATGCAAAAGCGTACATTGCTGATCCTATAATAATTAACAATATATTTTTTAATAATCTCTTTTTCATAAAAATCACCATACCTTTTTCAGAAAGTTTGTTGCATATTTATTTTACTGTAAAGCTTAAAATAATTATGAAGTAATTTTAGGCTTACTTCTTAATAAATACTTAACTTTACGATTATTTTATGAAGTTATAAAATAATTTATAATAATATGGTCCGTAAAACATTCAATTTAGGTTTGAATAATTTACTGCTGTTTTTTTTCTTTGAAATACTTATTAGGTTTTGCCTCAGGGGATTTAGTTGTCTGAATTACTTCATCAGGTTTTAAATTACCATTCATTACATCAATCACTTCTTTCATCAGCTCGGAAGATTTTTGCTTTTTCGGCTTTTGTATAAGACTGACTTTTATATGAGGCTTTTTTACATCTTCAAAATCAACTCTTTTTTTATAAGCCTGTCTGAGATTAGTTATCTGTTCAATAGTGGGTGATTTAATGTAAAAATAAATCCAATCACCTTTTTGAGTGATTTCGGTTATACCAAGTTTTGACGCTTTATTACGCATAAGTGCAACATCTATAAGTCCTGAAACGGCGGCAGGAGGTTTACCGTATCTGTCAGTAAGCTCGTCTAAAACATCATTGCTGTCGTCATTGTTTTGAATTGAAGCAATTTTTCTGTATGCATCAATTCTTTGAGAAAGACTTTCAATGTATTTTTCGGGAATATAAGCGTCAATAGCGATATCAACAAGACAGTCTTCAGGCGAGGCAGGAAGAGTTTCCCCCTTTTGCTCTGAAATAGCTTCGTTCAAAAGTCTTATATACATATCGTATCCGACAGCCTCCATATGTCCGTGTTGTTTACCTGATAGAATAGAACCTGCGCCTCTTATTTCAAGATCACGAAGAGCTATTCTGAATCCCGAACCGAACTGGGTGAACTCTCTTATCGCATTTAATCTTTTAGAAGCTATTTCGGTGAGAACTTTTCCTCTTCTGAATGTGAAATAAGCAAACGCCCGGCGGCTGCTTCTTCCTACTCTTCCTCTGAGCTGATAAAGCTGTGAAAGACCAAGTCTGTCTGCGTCCTCAATAATAAGAGTATTTACATTCGGAACATCAACGCCTGTTTCAATAAGCGTTGTACAAACTAATATGTCGATTTCTTTATCTATAAGCTTTCTCCATATTTCCGAAAGTTCATTTTCTCCGATTTGACCGTGAGCTACACCTATTCGGGCATCCGGAAGAAGATTTTTAAGCTTTAAAACACAGCGGTCAATAGTTTCAATTCGGTTATGAATATAGTAAACCTGACCGCCGCGTCTTAGTTCTTTTGATATTGCATTTGTGACAACTCCGTCATTGTGTTCAATAACATAGGTTTGAACAGGATATCTGTCCTGAGGCGGTTCTTCAATGACTGACATATCTCTTATACCACTCATAGCCATGTTAAGTGTTCTTGGAATAGGCGTTGCCGAAAGGGTTAGAATATCGATCCCTGAAAACAATTCCTTAAAGCGTTCCTTGTGTGCAACTCCGAATCTTTGTTCCTCATCAATAACTGCCAGACCGAGATTTTTAAATTCAACGTCTTTTTGAACAAGCCTGTGAGTACCGATCACCATATCAATAACTCCACGCTTTAATTCCTTTATAATTTCTCTTTGCTGTTTTGGTGTTCTGAATCGCGAAAGAAGCTCAATTTTAACAGGGAAGTGTTCAAAGCGTTTTATGGCGGTCTGGTAATGCTGCCATGCAAGCACAGTCGTCGGTGCAAGAATAACGCACTGCTTTGAATCAAGTATACACTTAAAGCAGGCTCTGAGTGCGACCTCGGTTTTGCCAAAGCCAACATCCCCGCATAGAAGTCTGTCCATAGGAACAGCCTTTTGCATATCCTCTTTGATCTCGTTTATTGAGCGAAGCTGATCGTCAGTTTCCTGATACTCAAAGCGCTCCTCAAAATCTGACTGCCAGTCATTATCAGGAGAAAACGCAAATCCCTTTGACATTTGTCTTTTTGCATAAAGCTTTATCAGCTCGTCAGCCATATCCTTAACTGCGGTTTTAACACGTTTTCTTGTTTTTTGCCATTCTAATGAATTAAGCTTGTTAAGCTTGATATTAGCGTCGTCACGCGGACCTATATACCGAGACACTAAATCAAGCTGGGTAACGGGAACATATAGTATATCAGTACCTGCATAGTTGATTTTTATATAGTCTTTGGCGACACCGTTGGTTTCAATCTTTTGTATGCCGGAAAACCTGCCTATGCCATAGAGCGAATGAACAACTAGATCACCGTTTGATATATCAGACAGATTTTTGATTTCTTCACCTTTTTTGTATTTTCTCTTAGATTTCTTTTTGGGAGCGCTGATTTTTTGTCCTGTTATCATTGCACACTTAATGTCAGGATATTCAAAGCCTCCACTTGTACTTCCGTAGGTTACATAAACAAGTCCTTGATTTATTTCTGAATTATCAGTTAGTATTTCAGCAGGGATATTGCTGTCGTGCAAATCATTGACAAGAATAGGCAGAGTTTTCTCACTTCCTGCAAAAACAATTACACAGTAATTCTGATTGCAGTATGATGTTAAATCCTCAATAAGATGTCTTATATCTCCGCTCCAGTTAGATGTCTGAAGAGGATTTGCATTTATAAGATTTTTGAGGTTGTAATCATCTACGCCGCGCATAAAGGTGTCTAGATAAACAAGTGATGTTTTTTCTGCTTTCGATATTAGTTCTGAATACTCACAGTAAAAGCCTTCAAGCGGTTTGAACAGGATACCGTCCTCATAGAGCATTTTTATATCCTCAGAAAGCTGAGCTGAAATTGCCTTAGAATGTTCCTTGCAGTTAGAGTTTTCCGAGATAATAACTATATCGTCCTTAAAATAATCAATAACCGAGCAGAATTCATCATAAGCAAGAGAGTAGTATTTATCTAAATTATTCAGGGAAATTCCTGAATGGAGTATTTCTAAATCGGCAGATAGCTTTTCTTTGATTTTATCTGCTTTCTTACCTCTCGGCTTTTTAGAAATCTCTTGGATCTTTTCAGCAAGTATATCGACAGATGGGAATATAACTTCCAGAGCAGGGGAAACTGTAAAGGAACTTATTTTTTCAATTCTTCTTTGAGATTCAACTTCAAACATATGGATGCTGTCGACCGTATCACCCCAAAGTTCAACTCTGTACGGCTGTGAGGAATGAACAGGGAAGATATCTGCTATTCCGCCTCTTATTGAAAACTGTGCCTGTCCTTCTACTTGTTCACACTCAGTGTATCCCGCTGAAATAAGAAGTGAAGTAAGCTTTGATAAATTTATATCTTCATTTGTCTTTATATCAAAGGAGTGTTCCTCAAGTTTAGAAGGAGGAATAGTACCCTGCATACAAGCCTCAACTGTTGTGACGATTATTCTTGACGTGCCATTTCTTATCTTAGAAAGTGCCTCTATTCTTTTATGCTCATATTCTCTTGAAAAGCTGTCGACATATGCAAAGTTGAAATCCTTAGCAGGAAAAAGACAAGCTGTTTCATGATGGGAAAGGGAGTTTATGTCTTCGCATATACGTCTTGCCGAGGTTTCTGTGTCACAGATAATACAGCAAGGCTTCAGCTCACAGAGAGCCAAAGCCAGATGTGCTTTATGAACGGAGGAAACTCCCGTCAGGGATAGGGGAGTTTTACCGACTTTTATTGACCTTTCAATTTCCTGATAGAAATTGAGTTTCTTACAAATTTCGTTAAAGATGTTTTTCATAATATACCCATTAATATTTGATTATGGAATAACTAATTATACAAATTCATAGCTTTATCTATATTTCCATCTACAATAAGGCTAAGAGAATCTACTGCATTTTCCAAAGCAGGTTCAAGTGCCTTCATATCTTCTTCGCTGAATTTAGACAGCACCCAATCGGCAAGATTGTATTTAGGGTTAGGCTTTTTTCCTACTCCTATTTTTATTCTTGGGAATTCGTCGCTGCCGGTAAGAGCAATAATGCTCTTTATACCGTTATGGCCACCGTCTGAACCCTTTCTGCGTATGCGCAGCTTTCCCGGCTCAAGAGAAATATCATCGTAAATCACAATGACGTTTTCAATAGGGATTTTGTAAAAGTTCATAGCTTCAGCAACGGCTTCACCGCTGTTGTTCATATATGTCGTAGGTTTGAGTACAAGACACCTCTTGCCATTAATAAGCGTTTCACCTGTTTTTGATTTGAATTTTACCTTGCTAATATCAAATCCGTTTTTTTGAACAAGTCTGTCTATTGCCATAAAGCCGGCGTTGTGCCTTGTTTTATCATACTCCAATCCGAAATTCCCCAAACCGACTATAATATATTCAATTTTTCCTTTGGAAAAGTTGTTTCCGTTTTCTATTTTTTTGAATATGTCCCATATGCTCATATTTATTTCTCCTAAAAATAAGTTTATACATCACTTTACCCCCGTTCCTTTCAGGACAGGGGGTAAATCGCTTTGTTTAATTGACAATTTACAGTGGATAATTGATAATGAAAGTGATCTGTTTTTAATTCTGGTTATCGTCATCAGCAGCCCGCTGGGCTTTTTCCATTGCGATTTTTTCATTTCTGTGTTTGAGCATTCTGTCAGCATAACCTTCTTTAATAACACCCTGACCGCGTTCTATCATAAGTGCACCGTTGGGAACATCCTTTGTTACCGTAGAGCCGGCTGCCGTATATGCATTTTTACCGATTTTTACAGGTGCGATAAGGTTTGTGTTGCAGCCGATAAACGAGTTGTCGCCTATGGTCGTTCTAAATTTTTTATCGCCGTTGTAATTTACTGTAACAACACCGCATCCAAAATTAACATTCTCACCGACATCGCTGTCACCGACATATGTAAGATGTGCAACAGCCGTACCTTCGCCAATATTTGAATTCTTTATCTCTACAAAGTCGCCGATTTTAGCTCCGTTTGCAATATGTGTGTTAGGACGAAGCTGAACCCAAGGACCAATGGTTACTCCGTTTCCTATCACGCTTTCGTTGGCAACGACATTATTGAGCTTTGTATCTCTTCCGACCTTTGTATCATTTAAACATGTGTTTGGACCAATTTCACAGCCGTTACCGATCTCTGTATTTCCTTTTAAAATAACTCCTGCGTGAATAACTGTTCCTGCACCTATCTTAACACTGTTTGAAATGCTTACGCCGTCGGTGCAGGTGAACTCAATGCCGTTATCAAGGTGCTTGTTTATGATTTGACGCCTTGCAACATCGTTTAAGCGGAGAAGCCCCCGTCTGTCATTTGCACCGAGCGATACATTTTCGTTTTCTGATAAATATGCACCTGCCGATTTACCGTTTTTAATAAGAAGCGAAATGCAGTCGGTAAGATAATATTCACCTTGTGCGTTGTCAGGGTTTATACTGAATAAAACATTTAGCAGGTCTTTTGTTTTGAACCAGAAACAGCCGGAATTGATCTCCTTGATTTTTTTCTGCTCTTCGGTGCAGTCACGTTCTTCAACAATACCGGATATGCCGTTTTCGGTTCGGATAATTCTTCCGTATCCGTAAGGATCGTCAACAACAGATGTAACAACTGTGACCGACAGTTCATTTTCCTCATGCAGTTTAAGGGCGTTTTTTATGGTCTTGCTGTCGATAAAAGGTGCGTCTCCGCATAGGATAAGAGTGTTGCCGTCAGAGTTCTCACGCAGAAAGTTTACCGCCTGCATAACTGCGTGACCTGTTCCTAAGCGGTCAGCCTGAAGTACAGTTTGGTATTTTCCGTTTAAAAAGCTGTCGATATATTCTCCTGCAAAGCCTTTAACTATGCATATGTTTTTTAGATCAGCATCCTCACAGGCTTCAATAACCCATTGAAGCATAGGCTTTCCCAGTACTTCGCATAGTACTTTGGGCATATCAGTTTTCATACGTTTGCCTTGTCCGCCTGCTAAAATAACAACAGAATTTTTCATAAATATGTCTCCGTTTCAATATTTTTTCATTATATGTTTTTATAATTATACTATATTATTCTGTCGTTTACAACACCATTTGTGCCAATTTTATATATAAGTAACAAAATTGTTAATAAAAATTTCCCGCTTTTTTGCATTAAATTTTCCAAAAAGGCTAGCAATTTGAAAATAAATCTGCTATAATTGTCATATGTCCGTTGGGATAAGGCGGTGTGCCGGTCCTGATCGGAAGAATTATAAATTATTTATGGAGGTAAATACCAATGAGCAAAAAATGGGTTTATTTGTTCTCAGAGGGCGACGCTACTATGAGAGAACTTCTCGGCGGTAAGGGTGCTAACCTTGCTGAAATGACAAAACTCGGACTTCCTGTTCCGCAGGGTTTTACTATTTCTACTGAGGCTTGTACTCAGTATTATGAGGACGGAAGACAGATCAATGATGAGATTCAGGCTCAGATTATGGAGTATATCGGAAAGATGGAGGAAATCACCGGTAAGAAATTCGGTGATGACGAAAATCCGCTTCTCGTTTCAGTACGTTCAGGAGCTCGTGCTTCAATGCCGGGTATGATGGATACAATCTTAAATCTTGGTCTTAACGAAAAGGTTGTTGAGGTTATGGCTAAGAAATCAGGCAATCCTCGTTGGGCTTGGGACTGTTACAGAAGATTTATTCAGATGTATTCAGACGTAGTTATGGAAGTCGGCAAGAAGTATTTTGAAGAGCTTATCGATGAAATGAAGGCAAAGAAGGGCGTTACTCAGGACGTTGAGCTTACCGCTGACGATTTAAAGGAGCTTGCTTCACAGTTTAAAGCAGAGTATAAGGAAAAAATCGGTGAGGACTTCCCGACAGATCCTGTTGATCAGCTTATGGGAGCAGTTAAGGCTGTATTCCGTTCATGGGATAACCCACGTGCTAACGTATACCGCCGTGATAATGATATTCCGTATTCATGGGGTACTGCTGTAAATGTTCAGATGATGGCATTCGGTAATATGGGCGAAACATCTGGTACAGGTGTTGCATTTACACGTGACCCTGCTACCGGTGAAAAGCATCTCATGGGTGAGTTTTTGATGAACGCTCAGGGTGAGGATGTTGTTGCCGGTGTAAGAACGCCGCAGCCTATCTCACAGTTGAAAGAGGTTATGCCTGAGGTTTATGATCAATTTGTCAATATATGCAACACTCTCGAGAATCATTACAGAGATATGCAGGATATGGAGTTTACTATTGAGGACAGAAAGCTCTATATGCTTCAGACAAGAAACGGTAAGAGAACAGCACCTGCCGCTTTGAAAATTGCCTGCGACCTTGTTGACGAGGGTATGATTTCAGAGGAAAAGGCTGTTTTGATGATCGATCCTAGAAACCTTGATACACTTCTCCACCCGCAGTTTGACGCTAAGGAGTTAAAGGCTGCTACACCTATCGGAAAGGGACTTGGTGCTTCGCCTGGAGCTGCTTGCGGTAAGATAGTATTCACAGCAGAGGATGCTGAAAACTGGAATGCTAAGGGTGAAAAGGTTGTTCTTGTACGTCTTGAAACATCGCCTGAGGATATCACAGGTATGAAGGCTTCACAGGGTATTCTCACAGTTCGCGGAGGTATGACATCTCACGCTGCTGTTGTTGCACGTGGTATGGGTACTTGCTGTGTATCAGGATGCTCTGATATAGTTATGGACGAAGAAAACAAAAAGTTCACACTTGCAGGAAAGACATTCAACGAGGGTGATTACATTTCAATAGACGGTTCAACAGGTAATATTTACGACGGAATTATTCCAACTGTTGACGCTACAATTGCTGGTGAGTTTGGCAGAATTATGGGCTGGGCTGATAAGTACAGAACTCTTAAAGTTAGAACAAATGCCGACACTCCTGCTGACGCTAAGAAGGCAAGAGAGCTTGGAGCTGAGGGTATCGGACTTTGCCGTACAGAGCATATGTTCTTTGAGGTTGACAGAATAGCAGCATTTAGAGAGATGATTTGTTCTGACACAGTTGAGGAAAGAGAAGCAGCTTTAGCTAAGATTCTTCCTATGCAGCAGGCAGACTTTGAGGCTCTTTACGAGGCACTTGAAGGTAACCCTGTAACAATCAGATTCCTTGATCCACCACTGCATGAGTTTGTTCCTACGGAAGAAGCTGATATTGAGGCTTTAGCAAAAGCTCAGGGCAAGAGCGTTGAAGAAATCAAGGCGATCATTGCTTCACTTCATGAGTTCAACCCAATGATGGGTCACCGCGGATGCCGTCTTGCTGTAACTTATCCTGAAATTGCAAAGATGCAGACAAGTGCCGTTATCCGTGCTGCAATTAATGTTAAAAAGGCACATCCTGACTGGGATATTGTTCCAGAGATTATGATCCCGCTTGTTGGTGATATTAAAGAGCTTAAATGCGTTAAGAAGATAGTTGTCGAAACTGCTGACGCAGAAATTGCTGCTGCCAATGCTGACTTAAAGTATGAGGTTGGTACAATGATCGAGATTCCGAGAGCTGCTCTTACAGCTGACGAAATCGCAACAGAGGCTGACTTCTTTTGCTTCGGTACTAACGACCTTACACAGATGACATTCGGCTTCTCAAGAGACGACGCAGGTAAATTCCTTGACGCTTACTATGATGCTAAGATATTTGAATCTGATCCTTTTGCAAGACTTGATCAGAGCGGTGTTGGTAAGCTTATGGACATGGCTATCAAGCTTGGTAAACCTGTTAATCCAAATCTTCACATCGGTATCTGCGGAGAGCACGGCGGAGATCCTACATCAGTTGAGTTCTGCCACAACATTGGTCTCAACTATGTTTCTTGCTCACCGTTCCGTGTGCCAATTGCAAGACTTGCTGCTGCACAGGCTGCTATCAAAAGCAAGTAGTAAGTTTAGCATGTACTACAAATTACGAACAGGCAGAAGTTTTACATCAGGATAATTTAATTATCTGTATTGCGGTTAATTTGTTTGTTAAAACATATAGCAGGTTCGTAATAGCAGTTTTTAATCTTTCATATATAATTATGTATGTATATTAAATCACGCCCTGTTCAAAACAAGGCGTGATTTATATATTATAAGGTTTATTGTTTTATTTACAGCAGCTTTCAATTTGATTTTGGCAGATTTCTCTTTTAACAGACATCGTTTCAAGAGTATCGCCAAGCTGAACCAATATTGCTCCCAAAAGTGCTACCTCATTATCATTGAGCTTTTCAAATATAACATTTGCAATTGCTGTTACAGCCGCTGAAATTTCACAAGCATTCATATAATCATTCCTTATTGCCGAATATTAATATTATATGGTCTTTAATTAATAAATGTGCTGTTGTTTTTTTATCAGTGATAGTCAATAATCTTTATTAATATTTGCGATTTGTCACTTTGCACAAAATATCAGGATAATGTTATTGATTTTTTATATATTTGATGTTGACAATTATAATCAGATTTGCTAAAATTTAAACATAAAGTATCCGTACAGAAAACACAGTGTCGTGCAGTTGTTACGATACTGTGTTTTTTCACATTATGACCAGGTTAATAATTTTTTCAGATACTTTTTTAAATATTAAAACAATGTTATTATAAATTTATATTTAAGGCGATATAATACTTGTATGTAAATATTAGATAAAATACCTGATTGTCCCGACAGGAGCATGAAAATGATAAAACCAAACAGTAATCCGCTTATGAGTATGTTGCGGGAAATAATTCCCGGATTAGTTTTATTAACTGTTACAGCTTATTTGATTTCTCTGCTTTTTGGGTTTAAGCTGTCAGTTTTATTAGGCTTTGTTCTTGGATTGATTTATGTTGTTTTGTCTTATTATTATTTATCTGAGACTGTTTATCGTGCGGTAAATCAAAGCAAAGAAAAAGCTCAGCGAATGATATTTATTTGTTATCTGTTAAGGTATCTTATACTTTTTATACTGTGTCTTACAGCAGTGATAACAAAAGTAATTAATGTTTTTGCTTTGCTTATACCTCAGTTGTTTCCAAAGCCGGTACTAATGTTTAATAATTACAAAGAAGGGAAGGCAGTTAAGAATGATAAGTCCTCAGCTGATAAATAGCGCATTGGATATTCACGGACCTAAGGTTGTCTTTACCATTCCTTTTATAAATGTTGATATAACCGAATCAGTTGTTGTGGGATGGCTTTTAATAGTTGTTGTTGCGATTTTTTGCAAGTATCTTACTTATAATTTGAAGGTCAAGCCCGAAACAAAAAGACAGGTCATCGCAGAGTATGCAGTGGAGTTTGTAAATAAAAGCGTGCGTGATTCTATGGGCGAGAGATTTATGTGCTATGCACCGTATATTGCAACTCTGTTGGTTTATGCAGCACTGGGAAGCCTTGTAAGCATAATAGGACTTCGATCTATTACGGCAGATGTAAACGTAACGATTTCATGGGCGCTTATTACATTTGTGATGATCGTCTACACTAGGTTTAAGTATAAAGGCTTTTTTGGATTTTTTAAAACCTTTGCAGAGCCGGTTCCGGTCATAACCCCAATAAATATAATAAGCGAATTTGCAACTCCTGTTTCAATGGCTTTCCGTTTATTTGGAAATGTCGCAGGGGGAATGGTTATTACAGGAATACTCTATATGGCTTTAGGAAGCTTATCGGAGCTTTTGCATTTGAGTTTCACTATCGGCGGATTTACTATTAACATAGCCTCAATAGGAATTCCGGGAATATTGTCTATATATTTTGATTTATTTGTAGGCTGTATTCAGGCGTATATTTTTGCAACGCTTACAATGGTCAATGTTGCAGGAGCTGCTGATTAGATATTTATTATTTGATATTTGTTTTTTATAATGAACTTGTTAAAAATCAATTGACGCAGTTTAGACGTCAATTGTTAAAAAAAGAAAATTAATTGTATTGGAGGATACTATTATGGATTTAATTGCAAGAGCAATAGTTATGGGATGTTCCGCACTTGGGGCAGGATTGGCAATGATTGCAGGTATAGGACCTGGTATCGGTGAAGGTTTTGCAGTAGGAAAAGCTATTGAGTCTATGGCAAGACAGCCTGAGGCTTCTGGTGACTGTACAAGAACTATGTTTATAGGATGTGCTATTTCCGAGTCAACCGGTATTTACGCATTTGTTGTAGCATTGCTGCTTATGTTTGCAAACCCGTTTATCGGTAAGCTTTAATTTAAAATCTGCAAATAGGAGGGTATGCTCTTAATCGGGCATAGTAATAAAAATGATTTATGCCAGAGTAACTGATTTTTTCTCAATTGATTTGGGAACCATTATCCCTACATTGCTGAATACTTTAATTATGTTTTTGGTATTGAAGCACTTTTTCTTCAAGCCTGTCAATGCGATCTTGGACAAAAGAAAAGCTGAAGTTCAGAAAACGTATGACGATGCTGATAAGGCTAACCGGGCAGCAGAAGAATATAAAGCCGAGTATACTCAAAAGCTTTCGGGCGCTAAAGAGGAATCGGCAAAAATCATAGATATAGCAACCAAGAGGGCAAATTCCCGCTCTGATGAAATCATCACTGAGGCAAAGGCGGAGGCAAAGCATATCGTTGCCAATGCTCACAGCGAGATTGAAAAGGAAAAGAAAATTGCCGTTAATGAGATCAAGGACGAAATCACAGGAATGGTATTTGAAGTTGCGGGTAAGGTTGTAAATAAGGAGCTTAATACCAACGATAATGAAAAGCTTATTGAAGAGTTTATTGAAAATGTAGGTGAACTGTAATGAAGGGTTCATTAGAAGCTAATTATGCTGAGGCATTGTTTGAGTTATGCAAAGAACGTGATAGCCTTGACGAGGTACATTCAGAATTATTATGGCTGAATGAAATTATAGAAAATAATAGTGAGCTTGTTAAATTCTTAAATGCACCTATGATTGAGCCAATAGATAAGAAAAATGTTTTAAAAAATGTGTTTGAAAACGAGCTTTCAAAGACCTCATTTGACTTTCTATGTGTTGTTTCAGATAAAAAGAGAATAAAGTATATCAGTAAAATTATTGAGAGATTTAACGATTTATACAACGATGAAAATAACATTTTAGAGGTAACCGCAATAACTACATTGCCTTTGTCTGCGGCACTTAGAGAAAAGCTTATAAAAAAACTTGAGAGTGTTTCAAAAAAGACTATTGTATTATCAGAGAAAATTGACAAGTCTATAATCGGCGGAATAGTGCTTGAATATAACAACACTCAAATTCAGGGAAGCATAAAACACAGACTTGATGAGCTGCGTGACAGAATTAATTCTGTTATTGCATAATTTTATATGTATTTGTATATAAGTCTTACTTATTTTCTGTTTTTTCTTTGACGGAAAATAAATAGTTGTATCGTTTTATTTATTATGATATAGCAGGTTTTCAGAAAGGTATGGTATTTGATTATGAAGTTACGTCCTGATGAGATTACAAGTATAATCAAAGAA
>CANPWL010000016.1 GCA_947584375.1 uncultured Clostridia bacterium
GGGGGGGGGCTTAAAAGTCTAACCTTTATTAACTTTGCACAAAATGATTCTTTGAAATATAATATTGAATATAGGGCGTAGTATGCTTATAAGGCGTACTGCGTCTTTTTTGCGTTTATGGAGGTGGTAAGCAAATTATTCTTTTGGCAGAGCATAGCAGACGCTTTGCTTAGATTTACATCCCAAGTCTGCAAATGTAAAACTTAAAATCAGGAAAATATTTAGGAGGAAAGAGAAAATGAAGGTTAAAAAACTATTGTCATTGTTAGCAGCAGCAGCAATGGCAGTAACAGCGTTTACAGGTACAATATGCGCTTCGGCTGAAACAAAAACAGGAACTTGCGGAGATGTAAAATGGAGTTTCGACAGTTCAACAGGCAAGCTTACAATTTCCGGCGAGGGTGAAATGGCTACGCCTCAAGATGTAGATAACGATCCTAGTTATGCTAATGATGGATCAGGGTCAACGTTAGAGAAAGGCGACTTCTCAGAAACATACACATATAAAGAATATAAGGATAATATTGTTGAGGTAGAAATCGAAGACGGAGTAACATCAATTGGATACTGTGCATTTTATCAGTTTCCGAATCTTGAAACTGTGACGATACCAAAAACAATAACCGGTTTTGGTAAAAAATTATCAGGGATGAGTATATATGGTTATCAATGTTACTCTTTTGCAGATTGTCCAAAATTAAAAAATCTTACATTAAGCGAGGGTATGACAATTTTAAGCGGAAGGGCATTTTATAAATGCACAGCACTTGAAAGTGTAAGAATTCCTTCAACCCTTATGAAATCAACTGGTCAAAATAGTATCTATGGTGAAAATGGTTGGGGAAATTATACATTTGAAGGCTGTTCATCGTTAAAGGATGTAACACTGCCGGAAGGGCTAACTGTAATAGGAGCAGGTGCATTTGCAGAGACAGCAGTTGAAAGCATTGTTATTCCGTCAACAATACAGCAGTGGACAATTCGTTCTGAACCGAATAATGCAGCTAATCATAATGATGCATTTTATCAGTGTAAAAAGCTTTCATCAGTTACATTTAAAAGCGGAATAACTAGCATTTATGGTACTCCATTTAGAGATTGTCCGTTACTAAAAAAGATATTTATACCTGCAACAGTAACAGATATTCATAATGCTTTTGCTAATTCTGCTAATTTGGACGAAGCGGGAATTGAAGAAATAGCTTTTGAAGATGGTTCTCAACTCACGGAATTTGGTACTAGTGCATTTTATAGATGTATAAATTTAAAGATTTTAGAAGTTCCTGAAAATTTATCTACCGTTAAAAATAGTGTTTATCAATCTGATGGTTCAATAGAAGAGATATATGTATATTCAAAAAACGTGCATGCATATGACATACCTTATAAATATAATAAAAATGTAAACACAAAAGTTTATTGTTTTAAAGATTCACAGGTATACAGCGATTTAATAAAAGAATCAGGATATGCACCTTATGACATCAGCAATGTTATATCAAGCAAGCTTGAAGAATTAAATACAGCAGTAGCAGAGGCAGAAAAATATCCTGAAAAGGACTACACCGCAGAGAGTTATGGAAAGCTAAAGACATTGCTTGATGAAGCTGCAACAAAGAATAATGAATCACACGTTTTAGGTTTAACGTATCTGACAGAAGATATATATACGGCAATAAAAGGCTTAGAGAAAAAGCCGCCTGAAGATAATACATCAGGTAAAGAGTCTGATTCATCAAATTCACAGCAGCAAACACCTAATAAAACCACACCACAGACGCCTACAACAGCAAGACCGACTAAGTCAACAAGAAGTGCGGCTCAGGTGAAGAAAGACAAGTCAGCGGCTAAGAAGGCAATGAAGCAGGCAAAGATAACAAAGCTTACGGCTAAGAGCAAGGCAAAGAAGAAGATAACGGTATCTTGGAAGAAGGTCAAGAACGCAAAGGGCTATCAGGTACAGGTATCGGCAAAGAAGAACTTTAAGAAGGTAATCTACAATAAGAGCCTTACAAAGAACAAGCTGACAATAAAGAGCTCAAAGATAAAGAGCAAAAAGACCTACTATGTAAGAGTAAGAGCATATGCTACATACAAAGACGCAAACAATGCAACAAAGAAGATATACAGCAAGTGGGTCAAGAAGATAAGGAAAGTAAAAGCTAAATAGCAACGGCGAACCGCCGTGGGCTCTGCCGCCTTTGGAAAATGAGATAAAGGTTAAAGTAAGTGCAACGGCAGATTTAACTATGATTAAAGTTATTAATTCTTAGACAATTCAACCTGCCGTTTAACAAAGTTTGATTTCTATAAATCTTATCCAAAGGCAGAGAGCCCCTGCCGGCTCGGCAGTCATCGTTGCCGGCGAACCGCCGCAGGCTTTGCGTCTTTGGGAAGTTTAAAAAAAGTTAATACTTATCAAAGGCGGAGGTAAAAAAGCTTTCCCTAAAATTCCTAATATAAATTGTAAACCGCTCGGGCTTGGGATACCCGGGCGGTTTGCGCTGCATTATAAATATAATAATTTTTTCTTAAAAAAATGAGCCTGCTCTTTAAGAGTAAGCTCATTTTTAATAATATCATAAATCAATTTTAGCCAAGTTCAGCGAAGTACTTGATTGTTCTTACCATCTGGCTTGTATATGAGTTTTCATTGTCATACCATGAAACAACCTGAACCTCATACAGACCGTCACCGATAGGTGCGACCATTGTTTGAGTTGCGTCAAAGAGTGAGCCGTATTTCATTCCGATAACGTCTGAAGAAACGATAGGATCTTCGTTATAGCCGAATGACTCGCTTGCAGCAGCCTTCATAGCAGCGTTGATGCCTTCCTTAGTAACATTATCGCCCTTAACAACAGCTGTAAGGATTGTTGTTGAACCTGTTGGAACAGGAACTCTCTGTGCAGAACCAATTAGTTTTCCGTTAAGTTCAGGAATTACAAGACCGATAGCCTTAGCAGCGCCTGTTGAGTTAGGAACAATGTTAGCAGCGCCTGCTCTTGCTCTTCTCAAATCGCCCTTTCTGTGAGGACCGTCAAGAATCATCTGGTCGCCGGTGTAAGCGTGGATAGTTGACATAATACCGCTTTGGATTTCAGCATACTTGTTAAGAGTGTCAGCCATAGGAGCTAAACAGTTAGTTGTGCAAGATGCAGCTGAAATGATTTTGTCATCCTTAGTAAGATTGCCTTCATTTACTGAGAAAACGATTGTTTTTAGGTCATTTCCGGCAGGAGCTGAAATAACAACCTTCTTAGCACCTGCGTCGATGTGTGCCTGGCTCTTGTCTTTTGAACAGTAGAAACCTGTACACTCAAGAACAACGTCAACGCCCAGTTCTCCCCATGGAAGATCAGCGGCATTTGCTTCTTTATAGATTGTAAGTGTCTTACCGTCAACAGTAATTGTATTTGCTTCATCATCAGCCTCAACTGTGTGAAGTCCCTCGCCGATTGTTCCGCAATATCCGCCCTGAGCGGTATCATACTTTAATAAATTAGCGAGCATTGAAGGCTTTGTCAAATCGTTTATTGCAACGATTTCATAACCCTCTGCACCAAACATCTGTCTGAATGCCAAACGACCGATACGGCCGAAACCATTAATTGCGACTTTTACTGCCATAATTAATATACCTCCTAATAGATTTAATAAATATATCTTACACTATTTCCAATAATATTGCAAGTGTTTTAGAAAAAATTACTTGTATTTTAAATAAACTTTACCTGAACATTTTTTAAAATTTTAATGCTTTATATTTGAGAATATTTATTTGTTTCTTATTTTTTTATTATTATCGTCTAAGTTTTCCAAAGCATACTCGCAGCACTGAATGACTAGCTGGTTAAAGCTTATATCATTCTTACTTGCAAGAGTCTCCAGCTTTGCAATAAGGTCTTCGGGCATCCTTATTGTTTTGTTAAAGGACTGCACTTTTCTTATTTCAAACATAATAATTTTATGCTCCGATGTGGAACAAACCCTCCTTTTTATTGTGTTAAATTTAATTGCACTGACAATTCAAATTTACACAATAATTATATCTTTTATTCAAAGTTATTAATATATTAGTTATTTAATTGCAATAATGTATTATAAAAAACATTTAATAAATACTTGCAATTTTAAATGCAGTATGGTATAATGTTGAAAATAATTAATAGGGAGATCTATTATGATGAAAAGAATTATTAGTTTGCTGACAACGCTTGTTATGGCAGTTAGTTTGGCAGGGGTGTTTCCTGCGGTGACGGCTGGAGCATATGTATCAGGTGATTGGGAATATGTAAGGCTATCGGCTACAACAGCACAAATTACCCAATTTAACGGAACAGGTGTATTTGATGTGACAATACCAAGCAGCCTTGGTGGATATACGATAACCGAAATTGGTGAAGATGCATTCGCTGATTATGTTAATGGTTATAGTGAAAGTATTGAATCAGTAATTATGCCGGATACAATAACAAAAATATGGGATAGGGCTTTTAAAACCTGTACGAGTTTATCTTATGTTAAGTTTTCATCTAAATTAAAAGAGATACATCATTCTGCATTTTACGATACAAATTTAAAAAATGTGATACTTCCTGAAGGACTTCAGGTAATTGGGGAAAATGCGTTTTATAATAGAGTTTTGCAAACAGCTTATATTCCTAGTAGCGTAATAAAAATAGAAGATGATGGTATACCAGTAAGTTCTACAAAATATATTTATGCGCCTTTCGGTTCATATGCGCAAAGATATGCGGCTCATAATAATATTTCATTTAGGAGCACAACAAAACCGAATATAGCTAAATGTTCAAAGCCTAGATTAAAGAAAGCAAAAAAAGCTTTGAAAGTATCTTGGAATCAGGTTTCAGGTGCTGCGGGTTATAATATTTTATATTCAAGAAAAAAATCATTTAGTGGTTCTAAGATGAAAACTGTACAAGGGACTTCAAAGAAAATAAAAGGTTTAAAGAAAAAGAAAAAGTATTATGTTAAGGTAAGAGCATATAGCTATTATTATTCTAAAACTGGAAGTACGATAAAAGTTTGTGGTTCTTGGTCTAAGTCAAAATCAAAGAAAACAAAATAGAATATTTTGAAGTTTAGCAGTAAAAATCGCTCTAAGTTTTTTGAGTGTAAAATTATATTTAATAAATGAAAGGTTGAATTTAAATGAAAAGAAAATTTTTAAGCATTATGACAACTTTAGTTATGGTTATTAGTTTGGTGGGCGTTCTGCCTGCGGTAACGGCGAGTGCAGGTGGAGGTACTGGCAATGGTAATGAGTATATTGAGGTTGATGATTTTATGTGTATAGTTTCAAAGAATGATATAGTATCAATTGTCGGTTATTCTGGCACTGAAACTTCAATTAAAATCCCAGATACAATAAACGGAAAAGCTGTGACAAGTATTGATGATTATGCTTTTAGTTACCGTGAAAATTTAACAAGCATAACAATACCAGATAGCATAACATGTATTGGATATGAAGCATTTTATGATTGCGAAAATTTAACTAGCGTAACTATTCCAAAAAATGTTACAGAAATTGGTGATTATGCGTTTGGTTTCTATTTGAATTTGTATTGGGATAACGATTCTGATTCTGAAATTGAGGAAATAGTTAAATTTAATAATTTTAAAATTTATTGCTATGCTGGTACAGCAGGAGAACAGTATGCTAAGGATAACGGTTTTAATTATGAACTTTTAGATGGCTCAAATACGCCAAACAACCCAAACAACAACTCAACCAAACCAAATCAAACCGTCAGCCCTATAAACAACACAAAGACAACCCCAAGCACAAACAAAGTAACCGTAACCAAACCCGCTAAAGTAAAATCAGTTAAGCTGACCGCCAAGAAAAAGAAATTGAATGTAAAGTGGAAAAAGGTCAGCGGAGCAACAGGTTATGAGGTTATGTATGCTAAAAATAATAAATTCACAAAAGGCAAGAAAACAGTTAAGGTAAAGAAAAACAAGGTAACTCTTAAAAGGTTGAAATCAAAGAAAAAGTATTTTGTAAAAGTAAGGGCATACAAGACCGTAAACGGCAATACAAGTTACGGTAAATGGTCGAAAGTTGCTAAGAAAAAGGTGAAATAGTTAGGAGAAATATTATAATGAAAAGGATTTTAAATTTATTGACAGCTTTGGTTATGGCAATTAGTTTGGCAGGAGCTTTACCTTCAATAGCAGAGGCTGTAAATGTTGGTGAACCTTTAGAAGGGTATGTTTGTACATATTATGAAAACAGTGGCGGTGATTGGGAAAAGTATACCTATGATGCAAATGGTAATATGACATATTATGAAAACAGTGGCGGTGATTGGGAAAAGGATACCTATGATGCAAACGGTAATATGACATATTATGAAGACAGTGACGGTACTTGGCATAAGTATACCTATGATTCAAACGGAAATATGATATATCGTGAAGACAGTGACGGTGGTTGGGCTAAATTTGAATACGATTCAAATGGAAATGAAACATATTATGAAGACAGTGACGGTTTCTGGGCAAAGCATACCTATGATTCAAATGGAAACTGTACATATTATGAACGCAGTGACGGTTATTGGGATAAGTATACCTATGATTCAAATGGAAATCAAACATATTGTGAAACCAATGACGGTTATTGGGCAAAGCATACCTATGATTCAAATGGTAATGAAACATATTGGTCAAACAGCGACGGTACTTGGGAAAAGTACACCTATGATTCAAATGGAAATATGACATATTGTGAAGACAGTTATGGTGATTGGACTAAATGGGAATATGATTCAAATGGAAATATGACATATTGTGAAGACAGTTATGGTGATTGGACTAAATGGGAATATGATTCAAATGGAAATATGACATATGAGGAAGACAATGACGGTACTTGGGAAAAGTACACCTATGATTCAAACGGAAATGAGACATATTATGAAGACAGTGACGGTTGTTGGGATAAGTATACCTATGATTCAAATGGAAATATGACATATTATGAAGACAATGACGGTGATTGGGCAAAAGCAACCTATGCCAAAATAGGCAGTAATGCGTCAATGGGATTACCTGAAAAACCAAGTGATAATACAAACAATAATCAAAGCAATAAACCAAACAACAACTCAACCAAACCAAATCAAACCGTCAGCCCAATAAATAACACAAAGACCCCAAATACAACAAAAGTTACCGTAACCAAACCCGCAAAAGTAAAATCCGTTAAGCTGACTGCTAAAAAAAAGAAACTGAATGTAAAGTGGAAAAAGGTAAGCGGAGCAACAGGCTATGAGGTTATGTACGCTAAAAATAATAAATTCAAAGGCAAGAAAACGGTTAAGGTAAAGAAAAACAAGGTAACATTAAAGAGGTTGAAATCTAAGAAAAAGTATTTTGTTAAGGTAAGAGCATATAAGACTGTAAACGGCAATAAGAAATACGGCAAATGGAGCAAAACTAAAAAAGTTAAGGTAAAATAATATAATATAAAACAATCAATAGAGAACCTGTACAGAAATGTATAGGTTTTCTTTTTTATTGCAGGATAATATAAAAAGATATAAGTCAAAACGAAATAAAAAACTTGAAAATTACTTTTTTTATCAAACAGTAGCATTTTTCGAGCATATGTGCTATAATATATTATAATTTGACAAAAAAGATTAAATATGGATAATTTTTATGGCAAGAGGTAACTATGAAAGATAGCAAACTAAATGTCTTAAAAAACTTGTTTTCATCTTCGTCAGAGAAGATGGCAATTGTTGACGAAAAATTAAATATTTTGTGGTCAAACGCAGACGGCTTGTCAAATAAGCTTAACAGGGCTGATTTTTATGATGTTTCAAAGGATGAGTATTCTGTTCTTACCGATCAGTTATCAGAAAGCGGAATTATTGCCGATTTTCCGGTTAAAACAGAAAAGGTTTTGAAATATGAGACAGATCAGGTTATATGTACAGTTAATGTTCTTCCTGTATTTGATGATACTGACAGCAAGAATTTAGAGGGCTATGTAATAACCTTTTACAGCTTTTTCAATGAAATAGAAAAGCATATAAATTCGCCGTTTACAGTAGTTCTTAAAAAGTTTTTAAGAATGCTTAGAAATACAGTAAGTGAAGTTGTTTTCAATACAGGACTGATTGATCAGCGTTTAGAGGATCTTGAGGAATATGATCTGATTGCCAAAAACGCAAATATTAATATGATACTCAATAATGCGCTTTCATCCTGTGCAAATTTTGAAGAGGTATTTATTTACGGAGCAGATGATTTTAATATTATGCTGTCAAACGCTTCAGAATTTATAACCGATCTTATGCATTTTGTTGAACACTCAGCAAGAAAGCAGGGAGTTAAAATCACCTACAAAATAGAGGATGACATTTATCTCAAGGTTGATTACGCAAGATTTATGGTCGCTGTTATGAATCTTATTTCTAACGGAATAAAATATAACCTGTCAGAGCATAAGCAAGTTTTTGTGGAGTTTAAAAAATCGGAAAGCTGCGCTTTTTTGATTGTCACTGATAACGGTATGGGTATTTCTAACGATAGTGTTTATAAAATTTTTGAACCGTTTTCCAATGTCAACAAGACAGGTATGCGTGAATCACTGGGGCTCTCTTTAGTAAAGAAATTTGTTGATAAATTCGGTGGGGGAATTACATTTAAAACAGATAACAGCGGAACCAGTTTTGTTTTAAAGCTTCCATGTGCGGAAGATATCGATATAGATAAGGTAAATGTTCCAAATACAGATTATTTTAAGGGAACATATTCACCGATCGATATTTATCTTCTAAAAGCAATCAGGGACGAAAATCTTGATTGATCTTGCTTTTGTGACAGTATATTCCGTATTTTCACTTTGTTTTCACATTTTAAACACTATTTTATTTTAAAATAAAATTATGGTATAAGAGTAAGAAAATAAAAAACTTATTGGTTGTATATATTATAAAAAAGCAAATAATATATACATAGAATCAAAGAACGGAGGATTATTATGAAAAAAACAAAAGAAAGAAAACTAACAAAAAGTATTATAGCAGTTGTAATGTCGGCTGTATTTATTGTATGCTCCATTTCTACGGCAGTATTTGCAGTGAACGGAGATGATGACAGCAGTTCGCAGTCAGGAACTTCTGACAGTTCATCAGTATCTAATGAAAGCAATTCTTCAGACCCTTCTAATGATAATTCTTCAAATAAGTCTGATGAATCATCATCAAATTCAACATCTGCTACTACACAGCAGCCATCAACAACGCCAACTACTAGTAATTCAGCCGCTGTGGGAACTAAATTCACTTCGGGAAATTATATGTATATGGTAACCGGAAAAAATACAGTAGCACTTAAAGGATTTGCTAAAAATGTTTCTTTATCAACAGTTAAGGTTAAAAGTAATGTAACATTTAATGGTGTAACGTATAAAGTAACAAAGATTGGAAAAGCTTCGTTTAAAGGTGAAAATAGCATTAAAACGGTTATTAGTTCTCTTTCTGTAACAAGTATCGGTAAGCATGCGTTCTTGAAGTGCAAAAACCTTAAAAAGGTAAGAATAAAATCAAATGTAACTGTAATAGGTCAGTCGGCATTTAGATATTGTTCAAAGCTCAGCACCATTAATATAACTTCTGTTGTGTTGAAGGATGTACATCAAAATGCTTTTAGTAATATCAAGTCAGGTGCAGTCATCAACGTGATGGACGCCTCAACAAGGACACTTATAAAACCGACATTAAAGACAAAAGTATCAATTAATGTAATGTAATTATATTTAATGATAGAATAAGATAGTTAAAGTGATTATCATTACAATACTCACTTTTGCCGGAAATCTGAAATTAACAGCTATTGCTGAATCGCTTATATGTTTAAGCGGTTCAGCTTTTTTGTTTTATATTGAAAATATTTGTTTTAGGGAAATAGTATTCAAGAATTTCCTTATAGTTTTTTCCGCTTTCTGCAAGAGAATTTGCACCGAACTGGCTCATTCCTACCAAATGTCCCAGACCTTTGGTCTTAAAGATTATATTACCGTCTTTAATTTCTGTTTCAAAGTGCTGTGACGGCAGATCAAGAGCAGAGCACAGTTCGCTTGCCTGTATCTCCTTTCCGCCCAGTGAAATTGTCAGAGGTGTTCCGTTTTTGGTCTTTTTTATAACTTTAATCCATTCTTCACTGTTGTCGGAAAGCTTTACAGAAAACGTACTTTCTGCATTTTTCTTAAATTCTTTTTCTGAAACCGTAGTCGTTTTTGAAAATCCTTTTGCTTTTTCATCTGATTTACTATCCACAGATACCAGATAAGGTACATCTTCGTTCCATATATCCTTAGAGCTTTCTGTTTGTCCGCAGGAAATAGTGTGATAAGCAACTACAATAGGCTGATTGTCATAAATACATATTTCATTTATTGCCTCTTCTACTGCGGAGGTAACATTTTTAAGAACAGTTTCATATTTACTTCCATAGTATTCTTTTGCCTCATCGGTTGTAAAGCTTTTTGGATATGTAGTATCGTCAGTGCTTATAATTGCTCCCATAAGAGATTTTGTAGGATGTTCGTTTTCGTTTATGTAACGGTTTATTATATATGTATGCGACAGCACTGTCTGTGCCTTTAACGCTTCTTTTTCAAAGGTACCCGGCATCTGCGCCATAACGTTCCATATCAGATATTCCTTAATATCCATTACTGCAATATCTTTTGTTTTGGTATTTAGTATTGAAACTTCTTTGCAGTCTGTGGAAAGAAAGGTTTCCTTACTGCTTTTTTCAAAAAGTGCTGTAACTCCTTTGTCCAGAAGTATAAATGCGGGTATAACCATTAAGCATACCGCAAAAATTAAAAGTGAATGAAAAGTTTTGTTCATTATTTTTCTCCTTGAAAATCTTTGAGGATCTCTTGTCCTTTTCTATATACTATGCTTGGTTTTATAAACATATGATTTTTGTCAAATGTGTTTTTCATTTTGCGGAGATTAGAAAATAACATGGATTACTATTTACAAAAACCGTTGAAAATTAAGATTTTATGCAGTTTTTATGCATTAAAACATATGTATACAGATGCTCTTAATCTTGACTAATAAAGCAATTTATAGTATAATTAAATTCAATATTCATAAATATGTATCGGACAAATAATTCATTAAAATATAAAAGGAGTGAACACGATGTCTGAAAAAAGTGTAAAAACCCCTCAGGAGGCTTTAAAGAAACAATTCGTAAAAAATAATTATATAGATCCGAAATATTATGATACGTTCGGAGTTAAAAGAGGCTTGAGAAATCCCGACGGAACGGGAGTAATGGCAGGAGTAACAAATATATGCAATGTACACGGATATGTAGTTAATGAGGGAGAGAAAGAGCCTGTTGACGGAAAACTGTTTTACCGTGGATACAGTATAAATGATATAGTTGATAACGCAATAAAAGAAGATAGATTCGGATATGAGGAGGTCGTATTTTTGCTCCTGTTCGGGTCATTGCCTACGAAAAATGAATTGAAAGGCTTATTGAAATTGCTGGACGCCAACAGAGAACTGCCTAATGCTTTTTTTGAGGATATGATTTTAAAAGCTCCGTCAAAAAATATTATGAATAAAATGGCTAGATCGATCCTTGCACTTTATTCATACGATGATGATCCTGAGGATATGTCGCCTAACCATGAACTTTCAACAGCAATTTCAATTATTTCAAAACTGCCGGGTATAATGGTTTCTGCATATCAGGTCCAACAAAGAAGCTTTTATGGAGAAACTATGATAATGCATCCGCTGATTCACGGACTTTCAACAGCAGAGACTATACTTTCTACACTTCGTCCGGACAGAAAGTACAGCCATGATGAGGCAATGCTTTTAGACCTTATGCTTATGATCCATGCAGAGCACGGCGGAGGAAACAATTCCACCTTTAGCTGCAGAGTGCTGACATCATCGGGAACAGACCCTTATTCGGCATATGCAGCTGCTATTGGAGCTTTGAAAGGTCCTAGACACGGCGGCGCAAATGCTAAAGTAATTCAGATGCAGCAATGTATTGAGGAAAATGTCCGCAACTGGGAGGATGAAGGAGAGGTTGCCGACTTTTTAAGAAAAATTGTAAGAAAAGAAGCCAATGATAATTCAGGTCTAATATACGGTATGGGACATGCAGTTTATACCAAAAGTGACCCAAGGGCTGTAATCCTTAAAGATAACGCTAAGAAGCTGGCTCATGGCACAGAGTTTGAAAAGAAGTTCAATCTTTTGGAAACAGTTGAAAGGCTGTCCCCTGAAATTCTCCGTGAGACGGGGCGAAACAAAGATATTTGTGCAAACGTAGATATGTATTCAGGGCTTGTTTATCAGATGTTAGGTATTCCGCATGATTTGTTTACTCCGCTGTTTGCAGTATCGAGAATGGCAGGTTGGTGCGCACATAGATTTGAAGAACTTGTAACAGGAAGACGTATCATAAGACCTGCGTATAAATCAGTTTTAAGATCAAAGGAATATATTCCGATTGCCGAAAGAAAATATTAAATCAAACAAAAGTTAGTTTTACATAGAGATGTTCATAAGCGAGCATCTCTTTTATTGTATTATTTAAGAAAAGTATTCGGAAAAAGCAGTTTCATATTAAGAAATAAAGGAAAAGCATTTTAAAATAAAAATTTTTACAAAAGTCCTTTAAAATTTTTTTGAAATATGTTATAATAATTTTAAATGTATCATGGCTAAGTTTTGGTAAAGGAGAGATAACAATATGAAAAGATATTTTGCCTTAATAGTTTCTTTTCTTTTTATTATCGGTATGTCCGGCTGTTCCATAGGACAGAGTGGTATTGACGGTCTTATCTCTGCGCCAAAGCTTACGGAAAAGCAATCGGAAATTCATCAGGCACTTACAAAGCACGTAGGCAGTGATATTTCTTTGAAATATCCAAAGAGCGGGGATAACCGTTCTGCATTTGTTGTAGCAAACATAGATAATGAGCCTAGCGAAGAGGCGATAGTTTTCTTTCAATATACAAATCCTGAAAAAGATACGGGTACTGTAATGGTGGAAATTTTGGATCAGAATTCTGATGGAGATTGGTTGTCGGTATATGAGTTTCCGGGAGCCGGACCGGTTGTCGACCAGATTGAAATAAAAAATCTCGGTTCTGACGATAAGCCGAGTATTATAATCGGATATTCCACATTGAATCTTGAGGACAAGCAGTTTCAGATATATAGTTACAGTGAAGGTCAGATGAGCAGTATATATACAGATAAGTATTCAATAATGCATATTATAGATTCTGACGGAAAGGGTCATAACGATATAATAACAATTTCAACAGATAGTGAAACGGGAATGTCTTCCGCTTCATTGCTTCGATCAAACAGCGGTAAAATAGTGTCGGTTGATAATATTAAAATGACAAGCGGCACCAGTGCTTATGTTTCTTCCGCTATTGGCAAAACTGCTGACGGAAGTTCGGCTTTGTTTGTAGATTCAACAAAATCCACAGGTATAATTCAGACAGAGGTTGTTTCATACAGTTATGAAAAGCTTCAAAATCCGATGGTTACGTTTTCAAACAGGCTTATGAAAAGAACTTCAAGACCGTCACGATATATAAGCAAGGACATAGACAAGGATTCAGTAATTGAGATTCCAAAAATACAGTCTGCACCCGGATATGAGGATTATGATGATTCTGAAGAGAATAAACAATTTTTAACTGTTTGGAATGTGTACAAGGACAGCTATTCTTTGGAGGAAAAATACACTGGATATTATAAATTATCAGATGGATATGCATTTATGTTTCCGGACAAATGGAAAGGCAAGGTCACTGTTAAAACAGATGAGGTGACAGGGGAAACGGTATTTTATAAATACAATAAAAATCTCTCGGAAAGCACCTTTGAACTTTTAAGGATCAATGTTGCGGACAGTGATGAAATAAACAATTATAACAAACGCGGTTATATAGCTGTAAGATTCAGCGACCAAATTGCATATGTTGCAAAAATAAGCAACTCGGATGATGTCTTAGGCATAGATTTTGATACAATAAAAAACAATTTGTTTTTAACGGATTAGCTTAATATTTAATAATAAAAATGTGTAAGAATTACTTTTTATATTGAGTTTGTGCCATTCAGTTAAAGGTTTACTAATCAATGATTAGTTTTCAGGGTCTGTTTGGTATAAGGTTCATTAAAGAACGGAGGATTTATAATGAGAAAAATTTTGGTTTGTGAGGATGAAGATTCTATTCGTGAGGTTATAGTTTTAAACTTGGAAAGAGTAGGATATGATGTCACAGATGTAAGCTGCGGAGAAGATGCTTTAAAGTCTTTTGAAGATAACGGCGGATGCTTTGACGTGGCATTGTTGGACATTATGATGCCCGGAATTGACGGATTTGAGGTATGTAAAAAGCTTAGGGCAAAATCTAGCACAATAGGAATTATTATGCTTTCTGCAAAAAGCCAGGAGATGGACAAGGTTTCATCTCTTATGATGGGTGCTGATGATTATATTACCAAACCGTTTTCTATTTCCGAGCTGATAGCGAGAGTTGACGCCATTTGCAGAAGGGTCGATATAAGCCATTTGAAAACAGATAGTTCACCCACAATAAAGTCGGGACCTTTTACTATTAACCCAAAGAGCAGGACTGTTTATAAAAACGGAAAGCCTATTGATTTAACGCAGGTAGAATATCAAATATTGGAGTATTTTTTCAATAATCAGAATACTGCTCTTGACCGAACAAGCATTCTAAATCATATATGGGGAGACAGCTATTACGGAGATGATAAAATAGTAGACGTTAATATTAGAAGGATCAGAATGAAAATAGAGGAAGAACCGTCAAATCCAAAATATATTCAGACCATCTGGGGATTCGGATACAAGTGGGTTTCTAATTAATAAAAGGATGTATGTTTGACGAAAGGGGTTGATAATAGTTGAAAGTAAGGGTTAAAAACGGAATAACCAGACGCTGGCTTTTTAACAGTTTCGGAGTAATGGTTATTATACTGCTTATTGTTGAAATAGCGGCGCTTCTAATAGTAAGAAACTATTATTACTCCTCGGTAAAGCAATATCTTTCAAGCAAAATGAATATTGTAACAACTGCTGTGGAGAGGTATTACGAAAATGATGACATCAATTTTAATTCAGAGGTAAGATCGCTTGTTGAAACCTTTGACGATAAGGATAAAATCGAGCTTATGGCAATCAATAACGCAGGAAAGGTCACTGTAAGCTCATCAGGGTTTTCACCCGGTTCGGACGGTGACCTTTCCGATTATGAAGAAGCCAGGGACACCAATACTGATTCGCTTTTTAAGAACTTCAAGCTTTCTACAACAGGCGAAAAGGTTATGTCATATACTGTTATGATAGGAAAAAGCGGAAGTGAGTATTCAGCAATGAGAATGGTAACTTCTTTGGGAAACGTAAATTTTCAGATGTACTTTATATTTGCTGTGATTTCAGTAGCTGTATTGGGGATACTTATAGTTATTTTTCTTTCGGGTATTTCGTTTGTAAGAAGTATCGTTAATCCTATTTCAGAAATAACAGAAACAGCTAAACAGTTTGCAACGGGAGATTTTTCAAAGAGAGTTAAGTATAAAGGCAGTGATGAGCTCGGAGAGCTTTGCAGCAGCGTAAACTATATGGCGGATGAGCTTTCAAATGCTGAGAAGATCAAAAATGAATTTATCTCACAGGTGTCTCATGAGCTTAGAACTCCCCTGACAGCTATAAAAGGCTGGAGTGAAACGATGGAAACTATTGATAACAGAGAAACCTTTATAAAAGGTATGAGAGTTATCACAAGTGAAACTGAAAGACTTTCGCAGATGGTCGAAGAACTGCTGGATTTCTCAAGAATTCAGGACGGCAGACTGCAGCTTAGTAAGGATATAATTGATATTTTGGCAGAGCTGGGCGAAACTGTTCTGATTTATAAAGAAAGAGCAAAGGCACTTAATATAACGCTTAATTATTATGAACCTGAGATGCTTCCGTTCGTTTACGGAGATAAAAACAGACTGCGTCAGGTGTTTATTAACATTGTAGATAACGCCATTAAATATTCAGATGCAGGAGACACGGTTTCGGTTGAGGCTTTTGAGGACGAGCGAGGTGTTGTTATCTCAATTTCCGATACAGGTATAGGTATTAATAAAGAGGATCTGCCGAAGGTCAAAACAAAGTTCTTTAAGGCAAATCATACAAGGAGAGGTTCGGGAATAGGTCTTGCAGTGGCAAATGAGATCATTTCCCTTCACGGCGGAAGCCTTGATATCAACAGTGAAGAGGGAGTAGGAACAACAGTGGTAATTGTACTTCCGGTCGCATCTCAATCTTCATCGAAAGAAGCCCGTGATTCAAGCGTTAATGTAAATATTTTCTCGTCAGAGGATGAAAGGAACGACATACAAAATGACCAATCAATTCAATAATAATGAAAATATGCAATACAATTCAGCAGAGGGACATGAAATGTCTTCTGCACAGGACGGAATAAAATCTGAAAAGTTTAAGTCAAAAATCGGGGGTCAGGCTCTTATTGAGGGTATTATGATGAGGGGCATTGACAAATCTGCTATGGCTTTAAGACTTCCTACGGGTGAAATAGAAGTAGAAGAATGGGATGCAAAAAACGGTAAGGACGCACCTTGGTATAAAAAAGCCCCGTTTATAAGAGGAATTTTCAATATGGTGGGCAGTCTGGTCGAGGGATATAAGTGTCTTTCAAAATCAGCCGACAGAGCTATGGATTTTGAGGACGAAGAACCGCAGTCTAAGTTTGAGATATGGCTTGAAGAAAAAATAGGAGATAAACTTGTTCCTATTATAACTACCATTGGTACTGTTATTGGAGTTGTTGTTGCACTGCTCTTGTTTATGTGGGTGCCTTCGTTGATAGTAAAAGGTATAGGAACGATCATTCATATGAATTCCTTTGTTAAGACGCTCATTGAGGGTGTAATAAAAATTTTTATCTTTGTTGGATATATGGCACTTACCGGTCTTATGAAGGATATAAGAAGAACATACGAATATCACGGTGCGGAACATAAAAGCATAGCCTGCTACGAAGCAGGGGATGAGCTTGTTCCTGAAACGGTGAAAAAATATACAAGATTTCATCCCAGATGCGGTACAAGCTTTATATTTATTGTGCTATTTATAAGTATTATTGTGTTCTCGGTTTTCAGGCTTCCTTGGAGCAACGTGTTTTTAAGACTTCTTTTTAAGCTTCCGCTTTTGCCTGTTATTGTGGGAATTGGATATGAAATAATCAGACTTGCAGGCAGATATAACAATGTCTTTACCAGAATTATATCTGCACCGGGTCTTTGGCTTCAAAGGCTTACTACCAGAGAGCCTGACCTTGATGTTATCGAGGTTGCTATTGCCGCATTAAAGCCGTGTATACCTAAGGATTCAGTTGACGACAGATGGTAACATACAAAGAAATTTTTCAAAGTGCCAGACGCAGGTTTTCAGAAAATAAAATAGAAAACGCTTATTATGAGGCAAAAGAACTTTTTTGCAATGTATTCGGCAAAGAGCCTGTGCATTTCAAAGCGGACTCTTATCCCGATAGAGAAAAATGTGATTTATACGAGCTTTATATAAAACGAAGACTAAGCGGAGAGCCGCTGCAATATATTCTAGGGGAGTGGGAATTTTATTCTATTCCAATAAAGGTTGGAAAAGGAGTATTAATTCCTAGACAGGATACAGAAACCTTAGTAGATACTGCAATTGAGATCTATAAAGATAAATGCGGTATAACAGTGGTCGATTTGTGTTCGGGAAGCGGTTGCATAGGTCTTGCACTTGAGAAAAATTTAGATATAAAAGAAATTGTATTGGTAGAAAAATCACCCGATGCAGTTAAATATCTTAAGGAAAATATTCTTCTCAACAATTCCAAAGCAAATATTGTTCAGGATGATATTTTTTCAGAGGATACTATAAATCAATTGCCTATGGCGGATTTGATAGTATCCAATCCGCCTTATTTAAGTTCAGACGATATGGCTAACCTTCAAACAGAGGTTGGTTTTGAGCCTGATGTTGCATTGTTTGGCGGAGAAAACGGGTTGGATTTTTATTACAAAATAGCGAAGCATTATAAAGCTTTGCTTAACACAGGAGGGCGTCTGATTTTTGAAGTAGGGATAAATCAGGATAGAGATGTTTCAGATATTTTAATTGCAGAGGGATATAAGAATGTAAATGTAAAAAAGGACTTATGCGGAGTAACCAGAGTAGTCTATGGAGAGAAAAATTATGTATAAATTAAATTATTTCCTAAAGAGCTTTATGTCTGGATTACCAAAGATTTCGTTATATTTCTTTTCAATTAATCTTTTTACGTTTGCACTTTTCGGAATTGATAAATATAAGGCTGTTCATCAAAAATGGAGAATTTCAGAAGCGTATCTTATAATTACTTCATTATTAGGAGGAGCGTTGGGAGGCGTTTTAGGAATGATTTTATTCCGACATAAAATCCGAAAGCCTGTATTTTATATTTTCGTTCCGATCTTTGCTTTGATTTATACTGCGTTGATGATCTATCTTTTGATTGTATTTATATTTTTGTAGATATTGTCCAAACTTGTGGACAGTTAGATTGTTAAAATAAGTATGTCAAAATATATTTTAGGAGGCATTTTAATGGCAAGTAAAAAGAATGAATCAAAAAAGACTATGGTAGTTCCAAAAAATAGTGAAGAAAAAAAGAAAGCGCTGCAAACAGCTATTGAGCAGATTGAAAAGCATTACGGTGCAGGCGCTGTTATGAAACTGGGACAGCATTCTACTTTGAATGTTGAGGCTATTCCTACCGGTTCTATGACTCTTGATATGGCTCTTGGTATAGGAGGAGTTCCAAGAGGAAGAATTGTTGAAATATTTGGTCCTGAAAGCTCAGGAAAGACTACTGTTGCACTTCATATAGCTGCTGAGGCTCAGAAGTTGGGCGGAGATGTTGCGTTTATTGATGTTGAGCATGCACTTGACCCTGTATATGCTGAAAAGCTGGGTGTTGACATTGATAATATGCTTGTTTCACAGCCTGACAGCGGTGAACAGGCGTTGGAAATTGCTGAAGCTTTGGTGCGTTCCGGCGCAATAGACTGCATAGTATTAGATTCCGTAGCCGCTATGGTAACAAAGGCGGAAATCGACGGTGAAATGGGTGATACCCATGTAGGTCAGTTGGCTCGTCTTATGTCGCAGGCTATGAGAAAGCTTACTTCTGTAATTGCAAAATCAAATTGCGTTGCTGTTTTTATTAATCAGATTCGTGAAAAAATCGGTACGATTTACGGAAATCCTGAAACCACTCCGGGTGGAAGGGCGCTTAAGTTTTATTCATCTGTAAGAATTGACGTTCGCCGTGCAGAGCAGATAAAAAACGGTGCAGAGGTAATAGGAAACAGAACAAAATGTAAAGTCGTTAAAAATAAGGTAGCACCACCGTTTAAAGAATGTGAATTTGATATTATGTACGGTCAGGGAATTTCCAGAGTTGGTGAGATTTTAGACCTTGCAGTTGAACTTGGAATAGTTAAGAAAGGCGGAGCATGGTTTAGCTATAACGATGTTAAGCTCGGTCAGGGAAGAGATAACTCTAAGGATTTCTTGTTGTCTAATCCTGATATAATGAATGAAATTGAAGAAAAAATCAAGCAAAATGAAGAGTCCCTTGTAATGGTTTCTAAAAAGAGCAAGAAAACTGCTAAGGTTAAGGAAGCAGCTGAAAAGGCGGCTGAAGCTGTTGAAAATGCAAAAGCATCTGAAAGCAGTATAGTGGTAGATCCTGACGATGATTTTGAAGAATTCGCACCTGTTGACGTTAAGTAAAGCATTTGTGAAAGGGTTTTATACCTATGAAGATAATACTCCTTGAAAAATATAAGGGTAAAACTTATCAAGTCGATCTTGATAATGGTGAAACGTACTTTTGGCATTTTGATTTAATATGCGAGTATCATTTAAAAGAGGATATGGAGATACCACAAAGTGCAGTTGAAGAAATTGCTTTTGAGAATGATTTCAGAAAGGCAAAAGAGCGTGCGCTGTATCTGCTTGATTATAGAGATTATTCGTATACTGAGCTTTTTAAAAAGCTTGAGAAAAACTATTGCGAGGATATATGCTATAAAGTAATGGATCGTATGGTTGAACTGGGAACGATTGATGACAGAAGATATGCTGAGCGTTTGGCAAGGCACTATACCGAGGTTAAAAAATTCGGTTATTACAGAGCTTCATCTGAAATGAAAAGAAAGGGAATACCTAAAACGATTATTGAGGAAACCTTGGGCGAATATGAGGACACCGTGTATGAAAGACTTTTTGAACTTATAAATAAAAAGTATTATCGTTATCTTGAAGATGAAAATGGAATAAAGAAGATCAAAAATTCACTGGTCAGATACGGGTATTCATATGAAGATATTAATGCAGTTCTTGATGAAATTTTAAGTGAATAGAAGTGTTTAATATTAGCATAACAGTACTGAAAACGGATTTTAACTGTACGTTTTTGATTTAAGATAGGTTTCGATAAATATTGAGAATGGTGGTTTGTATGATTAGAGTGGGAATGGTATCCCTTGGCTGTCCTAAAAATCAGGTTGACGCCGAAAGAATGCTTTATCTTCTGAAAAGAGACGGATATGAACTTGTTGCGGACGCGGCGCTTTCTGATGTTGTAATAATAAATACCTGTGGGTTTATAGAGTCAGCAAAGCAGGAGGCAATTGAAACCATATTGGAGTTTTGTACTCTGAAACAGGAGGGAAGAATAAAAGCAGTTATTGTAACGGGGTGTCTGTCTGAAAGATATAGGGATGAAGTATTAAAGGAAATTCCTGAAATTGACGCTGTTGTCGGCATAGGCTCAAATGAAAAAATATGTGATATTATAAGAGAAGTTTGCGGCAGTATGCAGATAACGTCATACGGCGACAAGGAAAGTCTTTGCTTTGATGATAAAAGGATCATTTCAACTCCTGGAAGCTTTGCGTTTATAAAGATAGCAGAAGGATGCGATAACTGTTGTACATATTGTGCTATACCGTCTATCAGAGGAAGATTCAGAAGCAGAAGAATTGAGGATATTGTTAATGAAGCAGAGGGAATTGCCAAACAAGGCTTTACTGAACTTGTCGTAGTTGCACAGGACACAACACGATACGGCGAGGATATATACGGAGAGTCAAGGCTTGACGAGCTTCTAAGCAGATTGTGTAAGATAGAGGGCTTAAAATGGATAAGAACTCTTTATATGTATCCTGAGCGTATAACGGATAAAATTATAGATACCATTGCGAGAGAGGAAAAGCTGGTGAAATATTTGGATATTCCTATTCAGCACTGCAATGGCGAAGTCCTTAAAAGAATGAACAGAAAAGGCGATAAGCAAAGCCTTATTGAACTAATGAAAAAAATAAGGAGTAAAATTCCCGGGGTTATACTTAGAACAACTCTTATAGCAGGTTTTCCGGGAGAAACTGAAGAGCAGTTTGAAGAACTTTGCGAATTTGTAAAGGAAGTTCGGTTTGAACGTTTGGGCTGTTTTGCATATTCAAAGGAAGAGGGAACCGCGGCAGAGAAATTGCCGAACCAGCTTGATGAGGATACAAAGAAACACAGATGTGATATTATTTATGATACACAGCTTAGGATTTCCGATGAGCTGAACCGGAGTTTACTCGGAAGTGAGATTGAAGTAGTTGTCGAGGGCTTTGACAGATATGCAGAGTGCTTTTTCGGAAGGAGCTATATGGACGCTCCTGATATTGACGGAAAGGTATTTTTTACAAGCAGCAGCAAGCTATCGCTTGGAGATTATGTTAAAATAAAAGTAAATAATATTTTAGACTATGATTTATTAGGTGAGCAAATTCATTAAAGGGGATAATTTATAATATGTGTTTTTTAAGAAACAAAAGATTAGGTGTTACAGCATTTTTTATAGTGTTATTTTCTTTGCTGGCGGTGTTCTTGTCACAAAACGTCACTTATGCTGCTGACGGGAAATTAAAAGTTCATTACATAGACGTAGGACAGGCAGATTCTATTTTGATTGAACTTCCTAATAACGAGGTTATGCTTATTGACGGAGGAACCTACGGAATGGGAACTACTGTTGTGGATTATTTGAAGGAACAGGGTGTTAAAAACATAGATTACCTAATAAACACACATCCGCACAGTGACCACGTAGGCGGACTCATCAAAGTTGTTGAAGATGATGAATTTACAATAAAGAATATATATATGACCAAGGCGATTGACGCTGTTCCGAGGTTTATTGAGTTTACCGAACTTTTGGATTCAAGAAGAATTGAACCAATAGAGATCATGTCGGGAAGCGTTTTGATAGATACAACTGTTGGTGATATGGGGCTTAAAGTAAAGTGCATTGCTCCTTATAAGCTTGTTAATGATGAGATGAACAACAACTCGATTGTTTTAAAGCTTGAATACGGAGAAACATCATATTTATTTATGGCAGACGCTGAAGCCGGCGAAGAACAGGATATATTATCAAGCGGTGAAGATATAAAGTGTGATGTTTATAAGGTAGGACATCACGGTTCCAATACAAGTACAACCCAGGCGTTTTTAGATGCAGTAAAGCCGGAGGCTGCAATAATAACTGCAGACTCTTCTCCGACTTCCACAGGACTTCCTGCTGAAACTATCCTTACAAGGCTTCAAAAATCGGGTGCAGATATTTATAGAACGGATTTGCTAGGCACTATTGTTTCTGAATCAGACGGTAAAAAATATTCTATGAATAAGGTCCCTAAGTCTCAGATATATCTTCCGGCAGGACAGGTAACTTTTTCTCCGGAAGAATATACGTTTACAGGAAGTGCAATTACTCCTAAGGTAACAATTAAAATAGGAGGCATTGAACTAAAAGAGGGTATTGATTATTTTTGTACATATAATAATAACGTCAATGTAGGTGACGCTACTTTGACTTGTACAGGTAAAGGACATTATTACGGTGTTAAAACAAAAAAGTTTGAAATCAAAAAGAAATCAATATCAAATGCTACATACTTTAAAGTAAAGGATATGATATACACAGGTGCTAAACTTTATCCTAATGTTACCGTTAAGGACGGAAACAGAACTCTGAGTCTAAATAAAGATTTTAGTATTTCATATACTAAAACAACTTTTATGGGCGAGGGAATCGTAACTGTTAAAGGTAAGGGTAATTATTCTGGGTCAAAAAAGGTGTATTTTAAAATATATCCTAAAAAAACAAAAATTGTTTCAAAAAAGTCATTGACTAACGGAAAAATTATGTTACAATGGAAAAAAATAAGTTCCGCTGACGGTTATCAGATATTTTATTCCAAAAATGATACGGAGCATTTTAAAACTCTGAAATATGTTAAAAATTCAGATACAGTAACCTACATTAAAAAACTGCCTACTATGAATAAGTATTATTTTTATATTCGTGCGTATAAGATTGTTGACGGAAAAAAGATTTATTCACATGACAGTTCAGTTGTCGGAATGGAGCATAAAAAGAGTATTGAAAAATGTAAAGTCGGCAAAATAAAGAACCTTAAATATAAAGGAAAACCGGTTAAACAAAAATCTGTTGTTGTCAAGCTAGGCAAGAAAAAACTTGTAGAGGGAACAGATTATGTGTTAAGCTATAAGAACAACAAAAAACGAGGCAAGGCAACCATTATAATAAAGGGTATGGGCTTTTACAGTTCAAGTGTTAAAAAGAAGTTCAATATAATTTAGAACTTAATCAATAATCCTAACGGCTGTTTCCTTTAAATTTTTATTCAAAACGGGTTCTTACTGAACTTTATAAAGGCAGAAAGGAATTTTTGAATTATGAATCTTCCAAACAAATTAACCGTTTTACGAGTGGCATTAATACCGTTTTTTGTGGTAGCTATGCTTTTTACAGATATATTTTATTTGCCAGATTCAAACTGTGACATATTTATTTTTGTGGGGCTGGTAATTTTTATAGCAGCTTCGGTTACGGATTGGCTGGACGGTAAAATTGCCAGAAAACGAGGACTTGTTACAACCTTTGGAAAGTTTTTGGATCCTTTGGCTGATAAGATTTTAGTAGTAACAGCACTTATTTGTTTTCTTGCAAGAAAACCTATGTGGGTTGATGAAGTTTCTGTTATATTGATTCTTGCTCGTGAATTTATGGTTTCCGGCGTAAGACTTGTTGTAGCAAACGAGGGTGTAGTTGTTCCTGCGGGAATATGGGGAAAGCTAAAAACTGCGTTTACTATGATTGCAATTGTAGCAATTATGCTTTTAGAGGGTCTTGGGATTCACAATATATGGATAAACGAAACTCTTATATGGATAGCGGCTGTTTTGACAGTAGTTTCAGGGGTTCAATATCTTGCTGCTTATTGGAAGTATATAGATTCCAGCAAATAGATTTGATATTTCGGTTTTGAGTTATAATTTTGCAAGCTGATAAATTTTGTCCTGCGTTTTATCACAAAATATCAAATGGATTTTAGTTTAGTGGTTGACAAATCAAATACTTTGGAATATAATAACTTAAAAGGCGTAACAGTCAGAGTAACTGTAATGAAGTTTTAAAGAGAGTGTGCGTAAGGTGAGAGGCACATAAGCGGTTTACAGTGAAGTGCGGCTGCCAGCCCGGACGGGGAAATTTTAGCAGTGAACATTGCTTTAAGAGTATCTGTCCGCGTTTCCTGCGTTAAAGGTTTGAGTTATAAATCGGAGTGGAACCGTAGTTTTGAGAAAACTGCCTCCTTAGCATTTATTTGCTATGGAGGCTTTACTTTTTTTACAATTGAATTAAATCAGAAAAACTATTGGAAGGTGTTTGCATTATGTTTGAAAAGATAAAAGAGGATATTAGAATGGTAAAGGAAAAGGACCCTGCAGCCAGAACAAGCCTTGAGATTTTGTTGGCATATTCAGGGCTTCATGCGGTTATTTTACACAGAGTAGCACATTGGTTTTACAATAATAAATGTTACTTGATAGCAAGATTGATATCACAGTTTTCCAGATTTTTGACAGGAATAGAAATCCACCCGGGTGCAAAAATAGGAAAGGGACTGCTTATAGATCACGGAAGCGGAGTAGTTATAGGCGAAACCGCCGAAATAGGAGATAATTGCTTAATATATCAGGGCGTTACTCTTGGAGGAACGGGAAAGGAACACGGGAAACGGCATCCTACATTGGGAAACAATGTTATGGTTGGCTCGGGTGCAAGAGTTTTAGGTCCTTTTAAGGTGGGTGATAATGCCAAAATTGCAGCTAATGCAGTCGTTCTTGACGAAGTTCCTGAAAACTCAACTGCTGTTGGTGTTCCTGCAAGAATAGTAAGAATAGAAGGACAAAAAGTTAATAATCAGGATTTAGATCAGGTTCATATCCCTGACCCGGTATCGCAGGAGCTTTGCAGACAGCTTGTAAAAATTGAAGAGTTAAGACGTGAAATAGAGAAGCTAAAAGCTCAGAAGAAAAAGCTCGGTAGGGATAAGTAAAAATTATTTAAATTACAGAAAAGGAAAAAACTTATGAAAATATACAATACTTTGACAAGGCAAAAAGAAGAGTTTAAACCAATAAATGAGGGCAAGGTAGGCATTTACGTATGCGGACCTACTGTGTATAATTATATTCATATAGGAAATGCACGTCCGATTTGCGTTTTCGATGTTTTGCGGAGATTTTTGAAATACATCGGATATGATGTTAAATTTGTTCAGAACTTTACTGATGTAGACGATAAGATTATTAAAAGAGCAAATGAAGAGGGCGTTGAGGCAAGTGAAATATCTGAAAAATATATAAAAGAATATCTCACTGATCTTCGTGGGTTGAATGCACTTGAGGCTGATATTTCTCCTAAGGTTACCGAAAGTATGGATATTATAATTGATTTAATAAAAATTCTTGTAGATAAGGAATATGCTTATGAAGTTAACGGAGATGTATATTTCAGAACAAGGAAATTTAAGGGCTATGGAAAGCTTATAAATCAGTCAATAGACGATCTTATGTCTGGAGCTAGGATTGATGTGAATGACATTAAGGAAGATCCGCTAGACTTTGCATTATGGAAAGCGGCAAAGGAAGGTGAGCCCTTCTGGGAATCTCCATGGGGTAAAGGAAGACCGGGCTGGCATATTGAATGTTCGGCAATGAGCAAGCATTATATAGGTAAAACTATTGATATCCACGGAGGGGGAGTTGATTTGATTTTCCCTCACCACGAAAACGAAATAGCACAGTCAGAGGCGGCAACTGATGAACCTCTTGCAAATTATTGGATGCATAACGGTCATATCAATATTGATAACAAAAAAATGTCAAAGTCGGCGGGAAACTTTTTTACAACCAGAGATGTAGCAGAAAAATACGGATATGAAGCAATAAGGTATCTTATGATTCAGGCGCATTACAGATCTCCTATCAACTATTCTATTGATTTGCTTGAGGCATGCAAAGCGTCGTTAGAACGATTATATAATTGCCGAAACAGTATAGACAGAGTAATTGTAACTGCACCTGACGGTAGTTTGAGCGATGAGGTTAAGGAATTTCTTGATAATAGAAAAACTCAGTTTATTGACGCGCTTTCAGATGATTTGAATACTGCGGACGCTCTTTCGGCAGTATTTGAGCTTGTGCGTGAAATCAACACGCTGGTTTCAGGCGGAAAGGCAAATAAAGATGAGCTTAAAGCTTGCGGTGATATTTTTGACGAGCTTACCGATGTTTTGGGAATATGCTATAATAGAGATAAAGATGAAGCTATTCCTGAAGAAGTTCAAAATCTTGCGTTACAAAGACAAGAGGCAAGAAAGGCAAAGGATTTTGCCAAGGCAGACGCATTAAGAGATAAAATATCTGAGCTTGGATATATTATTGAAGAAACAAGACAGGGAACTACTATTAAGAAAAAGTAAAGAAACGGTAACGGTGAATTATCTGCTGTCTTTAGTAAAATTGGTAAATATTTTGTTTTATAAAACGTCGGGCTAATGCTTAGGAGCACAAGATATTTAGAGACAAGTGGTTTTTATTAAAAATATAAAGGAATGGTGATAATATGCCAAATAATGACGGTAAAAAAGTAAATCCTATGCACAGTCCGGCATTTGTAAAGTACTTTAAGTTTTCTCTGATAGCTATTATTTTTTTGGCTGCTCTGTTGATTTTTCTTACATTCAATAAAAGTGACGACAATAAGTATGAAAATGTAAAGTTTATTCAGTATGAGGAGTATTCTGATGATACTGATGTTGTAGTTTATGAAACTACGCTAGGAACATTTAAGGCTGTTCTTTTTGAAAAAGAGGCTCCTAACTATGTTAAGTATTATAAAAAATTAGTTGAAAGCGGTTATTATAACAATTCATATGTTTTTGGAGTTGTTACAGGTAATGAGGATGATAACAAGGGCGCTCATTTATACTTTACCGGAGGGGCTAAATCTGCTGACGGAGAAACAACGGAAGACACGAATACAGAAACTATCGATGCAGAGATAAGTCCTAATCTGTGGACATTCAAAGGGGCGTTAGGTTCGTTTGTCGGAACGGACGGTTTGCTTTTTTGGAAGAAAAACGTTGCAGGCAGCAGTGTGATGTTTTTTGGAAACTCTATTATTTCTGAAAGTAAAAAAGAAGAGGTTAAAAATCAGGATAAGATCGATTCTTCATTAAAGGGTGTTTATAACGAGCTTTCTGATAAACTGTGCAGCTACGGCGGTGTTCCCGAGGCTTCACAGCAGTATACGATTTTCGGACAAGTATGTGACGGTTGGGACGCATATAATAAAATTTTGAGTGCTGAGGTAAAGGATAGTGAAGATGAGGACTATCAGCCGCTTGACGATATAAAGTTTATAAAGGTTTATCTTACAACTTGGGGAGATATAAAGTCAGATGCCGAAGGACCTGTTGATCCCAGCGTGTCAAAGGAAATAAAGAATAATAACGATACTGCAAAGGATAATAAAGTTTCGCAGACAAGATGATAAACAAGATAACGTATAACTTCATATTTTTTTAGAAAATTACTATGTCAAATTATAAAAAATCAGCGAGTATATGTTTATAAATTGTAAAGACTTGACTTTAATAAAAAAATCGTTTATAATATTATCATTATTATGTTACCCGGCTTAAAGTTTAGTCCGGAGCTGAATTTAATGACTTCATTAAGGGATAAATCCTTTATGAACAGTTAAATACTTACATATTCATTAATTTAACAGGAGGCACAAAAATGTCTAAACTAAAAAAAATCGGAGCACTTTCTGTTGCGTCAATAATGGCAATATCTTTGGCAGGATGCACAGATATGAGTAAAATTATGACTGTTGACGATGTTGAGGTCAACGCAGGAATTTATATTAACTATATGTTAACTGAATATTCGGAACATGTTTATTCTTTAAATTATTCTGGTGTGAAATCAGATTATATGAATCAAGAGATAGAAGATCACGACGGTAAAAAGGTTAAGCTTAAAGACTTTTTGCCTGATTACGCTTATGAACAGACTCTTGACCTCGTTGCAATAAATAAACAGTTTGAAAAGCTGGGACTTGAATTGTCGAAAGAAGATTCAAAAGAAGTCAGTGAGGCAGTAAATAATTATATGGAAAGTATGACTGAAGAATACTTAGAAAAACAGGGTGTAAGCAAGGATTCTGTAAATAAGTATTTTACAGCTGAAAAGCAAAAAGAGGTTATGTTCCATTACTATTACGGCGAAGACGGCGACAAGGCAGTCAAAAATGACGATATCAAAAAGTATTTGAAGGATTCTTATTTGAGATATAAAGTAATTTCAGTTCCGAGAACAACTGAAGCTACTACTACTGCAAGCACATCTGAAGGTGAAACAGCTACGACTCAGTCTGCTGAGGAGCAGACAAAGGCTTCAAAGAAAGCTGACAAAAAAGCTAAAGCTCTTGCTGAAAAGTATTTGAAAATAGCAAAGGAAAATAAAGATTTTGACAAGGTTATTTCACAGTACAATTCTGAAATTCAGGAGACAACCGCCCAGACGTCTACCGAGGCAACTACCGCTTCAACAACCGTTTCTGAAAGCAATACGAATACAAGCAATATGAGTTCAACAAGCAGTACGGATACTGTTAAGCAGACAACAACTACTGCTGTTACTGAGAACAAGGAAGTTCATGTTCATTTTTACGATCAGAATGGCGAAGAGTATGGAGAGGATACGCCTCAGAAAGCTCAAACTATAAAAAGCGGAGAAAAGGCTAAAGAGCCTGAGGCTCCAAAGAGAGATTTCTATACATTTGATAAATGGTCATCAGATGCCGAAGGTACAAGTGAATTTGACTTTAATCAGGAGATTTCAAATGATACATCAATTTATGCAAGCTTCACAACTAATGAAGTTATGGTAAGTATGGCTGATACGGAAACTGTTGATGATTTGCAAAAGTATATAAATGAAAAAATTAAAAAGTTCGATGAACCTCAACTCTACAAAGATGACAACAACTATTATATAATAGTTAAATATGATCCTACAAAGAGAACAGATTATTTGATAGATGGCGATTACTATGAAACTATTCTCACCGAAATGAAATATGATGAGTATGACAGTCTTATCAAAGGTTGGGAAAAAGATTTCAAGATAACCAAAAATGAGAAGGCATTTAAAAAGTATACTCCTTCAAAGATGGAGGAAATAGAAAAAGAATATACAGAGGAACATAGCCAAAACAGCAATGCTTAATTAACATTATTAAATAAAAGACTATCTGAAAAATAAGTTCAGATAGTCTTTTTTGTTTTAACCTATTTGTGGTACTTTCCACCGCTTGAAATTTGAAATGCTCGGTATATCTGTTCAAGTAAAATCACTCTTGCAAGCTGATGAGGAAATGTCATTTTCGACATTGACAGCTTTAAATCAGATTTATTTTTTATACTTTTAGAAATCCCATAGCTGGAGCCTATAATAAAATTTATCGTACTTTTACCGCTTATACCTATATCGTCTATTTTTTGTGAAAACTCACTGCTTGAAAGCTGTTTTCCCTCAATGCACATTGCTATATTATAAGCAGAGCCTTTATTTATATATTCGTCTATTATCTTTGATTCATTTGAAAGAGCATTTTGGATTTCCTTTTCACTTGGATTTTCAAAAAGCCTGCTTTCAGCTAACTCTGTTATGGATAGTTTGCAATAGCCTGACAGTCTTTTGGAATACTCTAAAGCTGCTTCCCGAAGATAGCTCTCTTTGAGTTTCCCTACGGTTATCAGATTTATGTTCATCATAGCGTAATAACCTCCCCATCATTGAAAACAGGCGCAATCTTTAATATGTAGTCAATTCCGCATTTAAAACCCGATAAATGATTTTGCAAGGTTTCACGTGCCCTTACAGGAGTGTTGTTTTCTTGGCTTAGGTGTCCTAAAATAATTCGTGTAGTTCCCAGATTTAACAGATTTTCTAATTCAAAAGCACTGTCTTTGTTTGAAAGATGCCCATAGTTTGATGCAATTCTTTTTTTAAGCATATAAGGATAATTTCCGTTCCGGAGCATTAAATCATCATAATTAGCTTCAAAAAGAACTAAATCAGAACCGCATAGATTTTGGTGGACATTCTCTGTGACATTGCCCAGATCAGTACAGATAGTTATAGTTTTAAGATCGGGAGTAATAATTCTGTATCCATTGCTTTGCCTTGTATCGTGCGGAGTGGAAAAAGCGTGAATTTCATATCCACAGCATTCAACAGACTTACCGTCAACACTTATCGCTTCTGCTTTGGAATAAGGAGATATGTAATCTGCTGAAAGTAAAAAATCCAGATTTTTATCACCGGCGAAAACAGGTGTGTGAAAATTCTTTGTGAAAACCCTTAACCCCTTTATATGGTCTGTATGTTCGTGAGTTATGAAAATTCCTCGAACAGCTTCGGGACACAGCCCATTATCGTGTAGTGCCTGGATCAGCATTTTACAGCTAACGCCTGAATCTATTAATATCCCTTCTTTTTCATTTCCGATATAAGTTGCGTTTCCTTTACTGGAAGAAAACAGGGGATAAATCCTTGCCATTTATATGCTCCTTTCAGCTTTAGCATAAACATAAATAAAAGGCGACGTTTAACTGTCGCCTTAGAAATTTCGTAAATTAGCTTGTCATTGCAATAGGCTCAGGGTAATAGATTCGTTTAATGTCTGCACCCAATGCCCTGAATTTTTCGTCTATTGCTTCATATCCTCGTTCAATATGATAAATGTCATCAATTTCTGTAATACCCTCAGCGGCAAGACCGGCAATAACAAGTGCGGCACCTGCTCTTAGGTCTGTTGCTTTAACCGGCGCACCGGTCAGCTTTCCAACGCCTTGAATTACAGCAACCGTTCCGTCCACTGAAATGTCAGCGCCCATTCTTCTAAGCTCGGCAACATATCTGAAGCGATTATCAAAAATATCATCCGTTACAATACTTGTTCCGTATGCAAGTGTGAGAAGAGTTGAAAACTGAGGCTGCATATCTGTTGGAAAACCAGGATGAGGCATTGTCTTTAAACTCGTTTTCATGATAGGACCGTCAACAGATACACGAACGCTTTCATCGAATTCTTCAACGGTAACTCCTACTTTGCGGAGCTTTGCCGTTATTGATTCCAAATGCTTCGGGATAACATTTTTGATAAGAACATTTCCTTTAGTTGCGGCAGCAGCGACCATGTATGTTCCTGCTTCTATCTGGTCTGGAATTATAGCGTATGTTATTCCTTTCAAATAATCAACGCCACGTATTTTTATAACGTCTGTTCCCGCACCGCGTATATCAGCACCCATAGAATTTAAGAAGTTTGCAAGGTCAACAATATGAGGTTCTTTTGCAGCGTTTTCAATAATCGTTAAGCCTTTTGTTTTTACAGCCGCAAATATGGCATTAATCGTAGCACCGACCGTTATAAAGTCAAAGTAAATTTGATTACCGACAAGAGAGTCTGTTTTTAAATGAACAGTACCGCTTTCAATTGTGTAATCAGCGCCTAAACATGCAAATGCCTTTAAATGCTGATCAATAGGTCTATCGCCTAAATCACAACCGCCCGGAAGGGGTACATATGCTTCATGAAATCTTCCAAGTAAAGTTCCGAGAAAATAACTAGAAGCTCTCATTGAACGTGCCAGTTCATACGGAACGACCGGACTGCTCATTTTGGTTGTATCAAATTCGACAGTGTTTTTATCTATAATTTTAACTTCTGCACCCATTTGTTTTAATATTTTAATGCAGATCGATATATCGCTAATCTCAGGGACATTTTCCAGTACGCAAGGTTCGTCACAAAGTATAGTTGCAGCAACTAGTGCAACAGCAGCATTTTTTGCCCCGCTGACAATGACTTCACCGTGAAGCGGAGTGCCGCCCTTTATAACATACTTATCCAATTTTATTCGCTCCTTAAGCTCTATTTGCAAAGAATCTCTCTATCTATTTCTTCGCCATAACACATCTTATCAATTATATCAGTAATACAAATAAAAATCAATTAAAATATTGTAATTTCTACTAAGTGTCAAAAATGCTGAGAAAACAATCAAATTTTTTAGTGAAAATTAAGTGAATTTTCTGCTGAAACAGTCAGAATTATAATGTTAAAATAAATTTGTGTGATTAGTTTAACAAAAATCATTAAGTCACAACATTACTTTAACTATATGTAGTATATATAAAAAAGTGTCTACTATATTTTAGCACAAATGAATGAGAAAATCAAGAAGTTTTGAAAATTTTTTGGCTAAAAAATTAAATTATTCGATTTTGCTTTCTTGACTGTAATAAAATAAAAGTGTATCATATCTTTAGTTGGTAATATACTTTTTTTGCGCATAATCAGAATTTGTGTAACAAAGATTTTGAAATGTGTTTTTTCTTTGTCATTAAACTACATACGAATACGACGATTTTGCAGATCGAAAGTCTTAAAATATCAGGGCATGGTGATTATTATGAAAAACGCCAAAGGCTTGTTTACGTCTAATATATTTTGGATAGTTTTGTTTTCTTTATTGGTAATTGTGTGTGTAATTATTATTTTTGCAACATCACATTCCCCAAAAAGCGGAAAGTTTGCAGAGATCTATTCGGATAATAGATTAATAAGAACTGTCAGTCTGGATAAAGATGATGAGTTTACAGTGAAGAGTAAAAAGGGTTATAATATTATCCGTGTAAGGAAGGGTAAAATTTCTGTTATTGAGTCTGACTGCAAGAATAAAATTTGTATAAATCAAGGAGAGGTAAGCAACGATTTGATTCCAATAGTGTGTGTTCCAAACGGCTTGGTTATAAGAATTGATAGCAGTGAGACAAGCAGCGATTATGATGCTGAAATATAACACTGCAATTCAATTTAAGCAAAGAAACGGTGGTAAAAATGAAAAATAAAACCTCTTCATGTCTGAAAAAGTATACTTTAATGGCGTTGTTAACATCTGTTTCTCTTATTCTTTTTATGGTAGAATCTGCATTTCCGCCAATACCGATTCAGGGAGTTAAAATAGGATTATCAAATATAGTTACCATTGTTGCAATTTTTATTTTGGGAAAGAAAGAGGCATTTATGATTCTTGTTATGAGAATTATCCTTTCAAGTGTTTTTTCTGGCAGCGTTTTAAGTTTTGGGTTCAGTATAACAGGAGGAGTATTGGCATTTGGTATAATGGCTTTAACTTCAGATGTGTTCGGAGTGAAAAAGGTGTGGATAACTTCTGTTCTAGGCGCTGTATTTCACAACGCAGGTCAGCTTGCTGTTGCAATAATAGTAACGGGAACTTCGAGGATATTTGTTTATGCCCCGATTTTGCTTTTATCCGCAATTGTAACAGGTACTGTTATAGGTATAGTATCAACAGCACTGTTAGTGAGACATAGGTGAATCATGCAGGATTCTTCTGAAAACTTTATTTAAAAGTTAAAATGAATCTCAATGTCGAGTTTAGATTAGAGTTGAAAAATATAAAAGCTGTACATTTTCTTTTTTTGAAAGTGCACAGCTTTTTATGTTTTTTCATATTTTAAAACATCTTCAACATTGCAATTAAGCACAAAGCAAAGTTCGTCAAGCGTTTTAGTACTGATAGCCTTACCGTGTTTTATTCTATGGATAGTGTTTGCAGAAAATCCTTGCTTATATATTAAATAATATTCAGTAAGACCTTTTTTTGCTAACGTCTCATAAAATGGTTTGTAGCTTATCATTAAACTTCCTCCATTTATAAATAATGTTAACAATAATAATTATATTATACTTAACCTATTGACAATGCTCAATAAATTGAGTATAATTTATGTATAGTTAATATTTTAACTATATTTTTGATTTTTTATTTAGGAGGAAATTTAGATGCATTTAAAAAAGATTTTGTCATTGTTAGCGGCAGCAGCAATGGCAGTAACAGCGTTTACAGGCGCAATAAGCGCTTCGGCTGAAACAAAAACAGGAACTTGCGGAGATGTAAAATGGAGTTTTGACAGTTCAACAGGCAAGCTTACAATTTCAGGTCAAGGGAAAATGGCTACGCCTCAAGATGTAGATACATCAAGTGGTAATAGGCCAGAAAAAAATGACTTCTCAGAAACATACACATATAAAGAATATAAGGATAACATTATCGAGGTAGAAATCGAAGACGGAGTAACATCAATTGGATACTGTGCGTTTTACAATTTTCCAAATCTTGAAACTGTATCAATACCACCATCAATAACAGAATTTGTTTCCCTTGGCAAAGGGTATTATGCTTATTATAATTTTTCTTTTGCAGAATGTACAAAGTTAAAAAATCTAACACTGGCTGATGGAATGACTGCATTGGGAGCTAGTGCATTTGGAGACTGTACAGCACTTGAAAGTGTAAGAATTCCTAAAACTCTTACTGCTAATGCAGATGGTCCTGGTGGAAATAATGGCTGGGGACATTATACATTTGAAAACTGCACATCATTAAAGAATGTAACTCTGCCGGAGGGATTAACTGTAATATCAGCAGAAGCTTTTGCAAATACGGCAATTGAAAGTATTGTTATTCCATCAACAATAAGTTTTTGGAGTATTAGACCTGAAGGAAGTAATGCGCAAACTCATAATGATGCATTTCATCAGTGTAAAAAGCTTTCATCAGTTACATTTAAAAGCGGAATAACTAGCATTTATGGTTATCCATTTGAAGGGTGTACATCACTAAAAAAGATATTTATACCTGCAACAGTAACAGATATTCATAGAGCTTTTGCCAGTGCGCATGATGTAGATAACACGGGAATTGAAGAGATAGCATTTGAAGATGGTTCACAGATCACAGAATTCGGTACTCAAGCATTTTATGGCTGTGAAAATTTAAAGGTTTTAGAAATCCCTGAAAATTTGAATAGTGTTAAAAATAGTGTTTATACTGGATGCACTTCAATTGAAGAGATATATGTATACTCTAAAGATGTGCATGCATATGAAATACCTTATAAACAAAGTGAAAACACAAAAGTTTATTGTTTTAAAGATTCACTGGTATACAGTGATTTAATAAAAGAAAATATTACCCCTTATGATATCAGCAATGTCATATCAAGCAAGCTTGAAGAATTAAATACAGCAGTAACAGAGGCGGAAAAATATCCTGAAAAGGACTACACAGCAGAGAGCTATGGAGAACTAAAGACATTGCTTGACGAGGCTGCAACAAAGAATAATGAATCACACGTTATAGGTTTAACGTATCTGACAGAGGATATATATACGGCAATAAAGGGCTTAGAGAAAAAGCCGCCTGAAGATAATACATCAGGTAAAGGGTCTGATTCATCAAACTCACAGCAGCAAACACCTAATAAAACCACACCACAGACGCCTACAACTGCAAAACCACAGAAGTCAACAAGAAGTGCGGCTCAGGTGAAGAAAGACAAGTCAGCGGCTAAGAAGGCAATGAAGCAGGCAAAGATAACAAAGCTTACGGCTAAGAGCAAGGCAAAGAAGAAGATAACTGTATCTTGGAAGAAGGTCAAGAATGCAAAGGGCTATCAGGTACAGGTATCGGCAAAGAAGAACTTTAAGAAAGTAATCTACAATAAGAGCCTTGCAAAGAACAAGCTGACAATAAAGAGCTCAAAGATAAAGAGTAAAAAGACCTACTATGTAAGAGTAAGAGCATATGCTACATACAAAGACGCAAACAATGCCACAAAGAAGATATACAGCAAGTGGGTCAAGAAGATAAGGAAAGTAAAAGTAAAATAAGCTTTCCCTAAAATTTCCTAATATAAATTGTAAACCGCTCGGGCTTGGGATACCCGGGCGGTTTGCGCTTGTTAATTATTATTATCAATATAAGTACTTTTTACAGCTTCAATGTCGCTGTCAGGTTCTTCATTGTTTTTGTTTGCAGAGCTTTCTTCAAGTATGTCGCTCGGCGGGATAATTATGTTTATTGCCTGTTTATGGTTTACTATGTTCATTTCGGTATAAGAACCTCCGTTCTCACCGTCTATTGTCCATGCGACCTTTTCTTTGGAAGTGATTTTAAGGTTGGCGGTTTTAAATTTCAAGAAGTATTTCGGATTAAGCTGAGACTTTTGTGAACCTGCCGCAGGAAGATTTGTTATAAGAGATGTCCATTCTATCGGATTATTCGGTTTTTTAACAAGCGTTACTTCAAAAAGCCCGTCATCAAAAAGAACACCTTCTTTTTTTAGATTAAGAATACCCCCGACTGACGTTGTATTTGTTATCATACCCAGTATAAAGGTGTCCTCAACAGTGTTACCATCAAATTCTATTTTCAAATCATAAGATGGGATTTTCCCTAAGCTTTTGGCGCCTTCCAGAACATAGGCAAGATGTCCTAATATATTTTTAAAGGTCTGAGGAGTTTCATAAGATACTGCTGTAAACACACCAAATGCGGCAACGTAGCAGAAATATTTGTCGTTCAATGAACCGACGTCATAGGCAAACGGAGTACCATGTATAACATTATCTGCGGCACGAACCATGTTTCTTGGTATTTTAAGACTGTTTGCAAAATCATTAGTTGTTCCGGCAGGAATATAGCCAAGATTAGGGCGGTTTTCGCAGTTCATAAGACCTGTTATCGATTCAGATAATGTACCGTCGCCTCCCGAACAGACTATGAGGTCGTATCCCTCGTTATTGCTTTTTTCAATGACTTTTAAAGCGTCGCGTTTTTTCTGTGTAGGATACGCTGTAACAAAAAAGTTATCTTTGGTGAACAAATCTATTACATCGGAAAGACACGTTTTTAACAGACCTTTTCCGGCATTCGGATTATATACAAAAAGTAATTTTTTTTTCACTATGAATCCATCCTTAAAAATTTTACTTATATTGTTTATATTTTATCCTAGTTTTCAATAAAAGTCAATAACATCAGTTGAGTATTTCTTTACAATACGATGGTTTTGTGCTATCATTCCATAAGACGGATATTTACATAGTTAAAGAAAGGATATTAAGCGCAATGAAGCTTGATAATTTTGAGGGATATATTTTTGATTTGGACGGGACACTTATTGATTCTTCCCACGCATGGCACAGGGTCGATGATATTTTTCTCTCATCATACGGATTAGAAACTCCAAGCGACTATGACAGAGAAATAGCCGGAATGGGTTTTGAACTGGCTGCTCAATATACAATTGACAGATTTAACTTAAATCGCACAGTGAATGAAGTTATAGATGAGTGGAATAATATTGTTAAGGATATTTTCGCAACGGAGATTTTTCTTTTCAGCGGTACTGATAATTATCTCAGATACTTAAAAAGAAAAGGTAAAAAGCTTAGCGTTGCAACAGTAAACAGTATTGAACTTACTATGTCTGTTCTAAACAATAACGGAGTTTTGGACTTGTTTGATGATATTACAACAGTTGCAGAAGTAACACGTCCTAAGGGTTATCCTGATATATATTTAAAGTCTGCTGAAAAGCTGGGACTTTCAGCGTCTAATTGCGTGGTGTTTGAGGATATTCTAGAGGGAGTTAAAGGAGCAATAGACGGGGGTTTTAAAACAGTTGCTGTTTTGTGTAAAGAGAATACACACTATCGTGATGAAATAATATCGCTTTGCGATATGTATATTACAGATTATAACGAGCTTATATAAACTTTTATCAAGGAGAATATTATGAAAGAAATTGTGATAGGTAAAGAATTCAAAGTTGAACGTACAGTAGATGAAACTATGCTTGCGTCAACGGTAGGAAGCGGAAAGGCAAATGTTCTGTCAACGCCTATGCTTATAGCTTTGATGGAAAATGCTGCTCTTTGTTGTCTTGACGAGTTTTTAGATAGCGATAACGATGAGACTTCTGTCGGAACTATGATATCGGCAACACACACATCGGCAACACCGCTGAATATGAAAATTTACGCTGTTGCAAAAATAGTCAGGGCGGAAGGCAGAAAGATAGATTTTGAAATTGAGGCTTTTGATGAGAACGAACCTATCGGGAAAGCGGAACATTCAAGAGTGGTTGTATTCTGTAAAAGGTTTCAGGAAAAGTGCGATGATAAGTTAAAAGTATAATATATAAAAAATGGTGTGCATCAATCGGTTGATTTGCGGCACACCGTTTTTATTGTTAAAAAAACTGACATCGTAATTTGCGATGTCAGTTAAAAGCTTGCTCATAATTTAAAGTTCATTTGAAATAAGCTCTAGGGTATCTCTTGCAATAAGAAGTTCCTCATTTGTCGGTACTACCCAAACCTGAACCTTTGATTTAGGTGTTGACAGTCTTGTAAGCACACCTCTTTTTGCATTTGCTTCAGGATCAATTTCTATGCCGAAGTATTCCATATTCTCGCACACCTTTGCTCTTACATCAGTAGCGTTCTCACCGATCCCGCCTGTGAAAATTATAGCGTCAAGACCATTCATAACAGCAGCATATGAACCTATATATTTCTTTATTTGATATACGAGCATTTCGCTTGCAAGCTGTGCTCTTTCATCACCCTTTTCAGCGGCTGCGGTAATATCTCTGTTGTCAGACGATATGCCCGACACACCGAGAAAACCTGACTTTTTATTCATATAATCGCTCATCTCACTTGGTGTAAAGCCATGCTTGTCTTGAACAAATGTTACAGCAGATGGATCGACGCTGCCTGTTCTTGTTCCCATAAGAACACCGTCAAGAGGAGTGAATCCCATTGAAGTGTCAACAGATTTTCCTCCGTTTACTGCCGTGATAGACGAGCCGTTTCCTAAATGGCAGGAAACAATTTTTAAATCTCTTATATCAGTATCCATTGCCTTGGCAAGAGCCGCTGTAACAAATCTGTGAGATGTTCCGTGAAAACCGTATTTTCTTACTGAATAATTTTTATAGTCCTCATAAGGAAGTCCGAACATAAATGCCTTTGGAGGCATTGTCTGATGAAAAGCGGTATCGAATACAACGACCTGCGGAACATTTTCAGGTATAACCTTTTTGCAAGCTCTAAGTGCCAGTGCGTGTGGATGGTTGTGTACAGGTGCAAGTTCTGCTAATGAGTCGATTTTTTCTATAACTTCGTCTGTTGCAATGCAGGTTTTGTTGAAGATCTCTGCTCCCTGCACGATTCTATGTCCTACTGCTGAGATTTCAGCCATAGATTTTATAACCGAAGCCTCACCGCTTGTCAATACTTCTACAAGCTTTTCAAAAGCTTCTGTATGGGTAGGGAAATTGCAATCCTCATCAATAACTCTGCCATCGAAGGTCTTGTGAGATACATGACCGTCTATACCGATACGGTCGCAGTTGCCTTTAGCTATTACAGCCTCATTTTCCATATCAAGAAGCTGATACTTAAGTGACGAACTTCCTGCATTTACTACTAGAATTTTCATAATTTGTTCTCCTTTGATTATATAAATATTTTTGTATACTTGACTTATACTGTTATTATATAATATAATATATTTATGAAAAGTTCAAGGTTTTGGCAATTTTTTTAGAAAATTTTTTGTAAAGAAAGTTTTTATTACAGCATATAATTTCAAATTTATTTTAATTATAATAGGTCTTAAATAAGAGGACAGATAATGGTCACTTCAATTATTTGTGAATATAATCCGTTCCATAACGGACATAAATATCAGATTGAAAAGGCAAGGGAAAAAGGCTCTGCACATATAGTTGCAATTATGAGCGGGGATGTTGTTCAGCGTGGTGATGTTGCAATATACTCTAAGCATTTCAGGGCAAAACAGGCAATACTTAACGGTGCTGATTTAGTGGTTGAACTTCCTGCTCCGTTTTGTATATCATCTGCTGAAAGATTTGCAAAGTGCGGTGTTTATATTGCCGACGCTTTAGGCAGCGACAGTCTTTGTTTTGGCTGTGAGTGTGGTGATTTAGACATTCTAAGTAAAGCAGCGGAGTTTTCAAGCAGACTTGCCGCGTCAAACGGCAAAAGCAAAGAATCGGATCAATTAAAAAGACTTTTAAAAGATGGAAACTCTTATCCATTGGCATTATCCAAAACGGCTGAAGTATTTGCAGGGAAAGAGGTTGCAGAGGTCTTTAAAAGTCCAAATAACACTTTAGCTGTTGAATACCTTAAGGCTATTAAATACAGCGATATAACACCTATGCCTATACTCAGAAAGGGTGCAGGTCATAATGATGATCTTATTAATGGTGATTATGCAAGCGCCTCAAAAATCAGAGAGCTTTTAAAAATAGGGTTACTGGATCACGGCTTGATCCCTTATAAAGAGAATTACTCAGAGCTTAGAGATATTAAGAATATGGAAAAAGGAATATTGTTCAGTCTTATAAAAATGGGAAAAAAGAAATTAAGAGAAGTTCCCGATTGCAGCGGAGATTTAGCTGACAGGATTGTAAAAGCACTGAAAACTTCAAACAGTTATGATGAACTGATTGCAAATACAAAAACAAAGGCGTTCACTTTGGCACGAATCAGGCGAGTGATTATGTATTCTGTTTTAGGCGTTAAAACAAGTGATTTTGAACTTATACCGTACGCAAGGGTTTTAGCGTTCAACGACAGGGGAACGGAAATTCTTGCAAAGGCAAAGAAATTAGGCAAAATTGAAGTTTCTTCATCTTTAAAGGAGCTTGAACATAAAAGTACCAATAATAAAAGACTTGCCGAGTTAGGTACCCGAACAAGTGATTTTGCGAGAATGTGTCAGAATATAGTAAGCGATGAGCCAAACGAATATTCGGTGAAAATAGAAAAAATAAATATTAAGTCAGGAGTATAAAGATGGAATTCAGAGAAATTGATTATGATTATTTTGGAAAGTGTTTGGAGCTTAAAAATGATAAGTGTACAATGCTTATTATGATTGAAAAAGGACCAAGAATTATTTCCTTTAAGCTTAAAGGAAAAGAGAATATAATGTGTGAAGATAAGAGCGAGCAAACGATTATGACAGGCGGAAAGTTTGCTGAGATGTTCGGGGACGATAAGTGGTTTATATACGGAGGACACAGGCTTTGGGTTTCTCCTGAGAATGATCCGAAAAGCTATTATCCTGACAATAAAAGGGTAAGCTATACAGTGGAAAAAAATAAGGTGATATTAACTCCGCCTCCTCAGATTGAAACAGATATGCAGTTTTCACTTGAAATTGAGTTTTCAGAAACAAACGCTTCTGCTTGTGTTACTCACCATATTAAAAATATAGGAAAGTCTAAAATGACAATTGCTCCGTGGGCAATGACAGTTGTTGACAGGAATGCTGTTTCTATTATGCCGCAGTCGGAAAAGGAAACAGGGCTTCTTTCAAACAGAAACTTTACTGTTTGGCCATACACTGATTTAACCGATGACAGATTATATATAGGCAATAAGTATCTGACATTAAAGCAGATACCGGGTTGTGAAACCAATATAAAAATCGGATTTAATGACGACAAGGGTTGGCTTGCAAGTCTTAATAAAGGACAGCTTTTTATAAAGAGATTTTCTTACAGAGATGGCGCAGTTTATCCTGATAATAACTGCAACTGCGAGGTGTTTACAAACTTCTTTATGATGGAAATTGAATCTCTCGGAGAACTTAAAGAGATTGAACCGAATGAAGTTTTGACACATATTGAAAACTGGGAACTTATTCCTTGTAATGATACATTTGACAGGAGAAATGATAAGTCGATAGACGAATTTGTTAAAAAGTATATCATATAGAGGAAATAACAATAAATAATTACGGAGGACTGCAAATGAGATTTCGTCCGTGTATTGATATTCATAACGGGAAAGTCAAGCAGATCGTCGGCGGAAGTCTCTGCGAAGCCAAAGCAGGTGGCGAAAGCTTTTGCGTTGATGAAAATTTTGTGTCAGGCAATAATGCAGATTATTTCGCAGAGCTTTACAAAAAACATAATCTTGTCGGAGGACATATTATTCTGCTGAACAAAGCGGGAACCTTTGAATATCTAAAGGATTTGAAACAGGCAGAGCTTGCACTTAGGCGTTTTCCAAATGGCTTTCAGACAGGCGGAGGGATAACTGCAAGTAATGCCGTTGATTTCATTAAAATGGGTTCCAGCCACATAATAGTGACTTCATATGTTTTTAAAGACGGCAAAGTGAATTTTGAAAATCTTAAATCCCTTTTATATGCTGTGGGAAAGGATAAAATAGTGTTGGATCTGTCTTGCAGAAAGCTTGGTGGGAAGTACTATATAGTAACAGACAGATGGCAAAGATTCACTAATATTCAGGTAACTAAGCAGACGTTTTTAGCGCTATATAATTACTGTGATGAGTTTTTAGTTCATGCAGTTGATGTTGAGGGTAAATCTTCTGGTATAGACGCAGAGCTTTTAAGTATTCTTGCAGATGCTGCGGAGGCTCTTGATTTTACACAAAGAAAAATTAAAAACATCATAACTTATGCGGGGGGAATATCTTCTGCTGAGGATATTTCCATAATAGAAAAAATAGGTAAGGGAAGAATCGATTTTACTATCGGTTCGGCACTTGATTTATTTGGGGGAAATATTAGGTTTAATGATGTTTCAAAGCACAACGGACTTGATTTTTGGTATGATCTGAGGTAAAATATTTCTAAGAACATCAAACGGAGGATTTTATATGCAAAGTTTTTTTCAGAATGTATGGGTAAAAAGAGTAGTTTCATTAATCAATTTAGCTTATGTTGCTGTAATTGCGGTATTAACATATGCAACATTTTTGTATGATCTGGAATTTAAACAGGGTTCTCAATTTTCATTTTTGCTTGGTTATGTAATCGCAAGCGGAGTGTTCTTAACTCTTATGATTTTGACAAAGGATGAGTTTATTACAAAATTAGTGGGAATTCTACTGCCTCCTTTAGTGTTTTTGTTTGTAATATTTAATCTGGGTGACTGGATTTTGATTATTCCTGCATTTATTGTTGCAGCCGTTATATTTTTTGCATCATCTAACAATGAAACTTTAAAAGTAATTTTGGGAACTGTATATTTGCTTATATATGTTTTGGGACTTATTATTTTCTTTGTAATTAATTTTCTGTTCGGCGGTTCTAATGTAGAAACAAAGCTTGACTCTAATTTAGCTAACAGTCCAGAGGTATATTCTTTATATTCTGAACAGATCGATGCTATAAACAGAGTTAATTTTAAAACTACTGCCAATACAGGAAGCGATTCTGATTTTCAGAAAGATGCTCAGGGAAATTATATTGACAATACAGTTTCACCTGACAGAACAATGCAGTTTTATATTGCTGACGTACAGGATAATAATGTGGGAAAGGTTGCCTTATATGTTGTGCCGTATGGTCAGGATAAGAACTTTAAGTTTTTCAGTCTCAAGCAAAAGGGAATAAAGAAAAAGATTTATAATTTTGAACGTGGTGAGGTTCCTTTAGTTGCTTGGAAGGATAATAACACTATTGAATATCAGGCGAAGGGAAGCTCTAAGATTGAGGAAACATATGTAGTTCTTCCTGAAAAGAACTATTTTGAATTTTTAGGTATCAGCTAAGGTTGGACAAGGCTAGTCGGATTTATTTCGGCATTTATAATTAAGATGTTATCATTTAAACTTTGTGGAAAAGACGAATATTTCTCTTATATTTGGTTGAAATTTTGTTAAAACTCCTTGACTTAATTGTCGAAATATGTTATTATAACAATACAATATCAAAGGACGTGACAATAGTGTGCAGAATTACTAATCCCATTATATGTAAACGGGGGGGGGCTTAAAAGCTTAACCTTTATTAACTTTGCACAAAATGATTCTTTGAAATATAATATTGAATATAGGGCGTAGTATGCTTATAAGGCGTACTGCGTCTTTTTTGCGTTTATGGAGGTGGTAAGCAAATTATTCTACGGCAGAGCATAGCAGACGCTTTGTCTAGATTAACATCCCAAGTCTGCAAAAAACTTAAAATCAGGAAAATATTTAGGAGGAAAGAGAAAATGAAGATAAAAAAGATTTTATCATTGCTTGCTGCAACAACAGTGGCAATAACGGCACTTACGGGTGCAATGAGTGTGTCAGCTGCGGAAGTAGTAGATACAGGAACTTGCGGAGATGTAAAATGGAGTTTTGACAGTTCAACAGGCAAGCTTACAATTTCAGGTCAAGGAGAAATGGGTTCGCCTGATAATGTTGAGCAGCTCACAGCATATGATGAATTTACTAACTTTTATGAGTACAAAAATAAGTATAAAGAATATATAAAAGAGGTAATAATAGAGGATGGTGTAGCCTCAATAGGATATGGTGCTTTTTGTAAACTGCCAAATCTTAAATCGGTATCAATACCATCTTCCGTAAAAAAATTTGATAATCGTTATATAAATGTGTTAGGTATACTTGGTGAGGCTTTTGCAGACTGCACATCCCTTAAAAATGTTGAGTTAGCAGACGGATTGTCATGTATAGGGGCTACTGCATTTAGAGGCTGTACATCATTGGAAAGTGTAGTAATTCCGGCAAGTATAAAAGATTTTGGTCAAAAATCTTTCATGCAATGTACATCCTTAAAGGAAGTAACACTTTCTGAAGGATTAACAGTGCTTGGAGGAGCAGTTTTCAGAAATTCCGGATTAGAAAGCGTTCATGTACCATCATCTATTGAAAAATGGGAAATATCACAAGGATATGGCGGCGGTAATGGCGAGGCGGCGTTTGCACATTGCGAAAGCCTAAAATCAGTAACATTTGGAGATGGAGTAAAAGAGATAGGAGCCAATGCGTTTGCTTTGTGTAAATCACTTGAAGAGATTGCATTTGGGGATGATTCAGAGTTAACTACTTTGGACAGTAAGGTTTTTTATGGTTGTGAAAATTTAAAAAGAATAGAAATACCTGATAATTTTACCAGCTTTGGAAATGATTGCTTTGCAATTTGTACTTCAGCAGAAGAAATATATATATACTCAAAAAATGTTTCAGCATATAGTTTACCTTATAAAAACAAAAATGCAAAAGCTTACTGCTACAATGATTCAAATGCATATGATAATATCAGTAAAGATGGATTTACCCCTTATGATATCAGCAGTGTGATATCAAGCAAGCTTGAAGAATTAAATACAGCAGTATCAGAGGCAGAAAAATATCCTGAAAAGGACTACACCGCAGAGAGTTATGGAAAGCTAAAGACATTGCTTGACGAGGCTGCAACAAAGAATAATGAATCACACGTTTTAGGTTTAACGTATCTGACAGAAGATATATATACGGCAATAAAGGGCTTAGAGAAAAAGCCGCCTGAAGATAATACATCAGGTAAAGAGTCTGATTCATCAAATTCACAGCAGCAAACACCTAATAAAACCACACCACAGACGCCTACAACAGCAAGACCGACTAAGTCAACAAGAAGTGCTGCTCAGGTGAAGAAAGACAAGTCAGCAGCTAAGAAGGCAATGAAGCAGGCAAAGATAACAAAGCTTACGGCTAAGAGCAAGGCAAAGAAGAAGATAACGGTATCTTGGAAGAAAGTCAAGAACGCAAAGGGCTATCAGGTACAGGTATCGGCAAAGAAGAACTTTAAGAAGGTAATCTACAATAAGAGCCTTGCAAAGAATAAGCTGACAATAAAGAGTTCAAAGATAAAGAGTAAAAAGACCTACTATGTAAGGGTAAGAGCATATGCTACATACAAAGATGCAAACAATGCAACGAAGAAGATATACAGCAAGTGGGTCAAGAAGATAAGGAAAGTAAAAGCCAAATAGCTAGCAACGGTGACGTTGCATCCTTTGCCGCCTTTGGAAAGTTAAAAAAAGTTAAGGCTAGTGAAACGGCGGGTCATACTTTGAAAAAGTGCAATGGGGACTATGGTAAGGTTGCACTGGTGAGCCGCCGTTGATCAAACTTAGGTGTTGATAAAACCTATCAAAGGCGGAGGAAAAAAAGCTTTCCCTAAAATTCCTAATATAAATTGTAAACCGCTCGGGCTTGGGATACCCGGGCGGTTTGCGCTATATTTAGAACTTCGTAATATTATACACCTTAATCTGTGTTGTAAATTGATGTTATTCATGTGTTTATACGTGA
>CANPWL010000017.1 GCA_947584375.1 uncultured Clostridia bacterium
TGTCTTGAGGGTGGCTTGCTTGTTCTCACAGCAAAGGAGAAACTGCGGCTCTTGCCTCCGCTTAATATTACAAAAGATGAGATCGATAAGGGTCTGAGTATCCTTAAAAGAATATTAGACAATTAGTAAAGGAGAAATAATATGAAACATTTACTTAAAATGCTTGATTTATCTAAAGAGGAGATTATTGAAATTTTAAATCTTGCTGACCAGCTAAAGTATGAAAACAAAAACGGCATTGAGCATCACTTGCTTAAAGGCAAGACTTTGGGTATGATTTTTCAAAAAGCTTCGACCAGAACACGGGTTTCTTTTGAAACGGGAATGTATCAGCTAGGCGGTAATCCGTTGTTTTTGTCGTCTAATGATTTGCAGATAGGCAGGGGAGAGCCTGTTCAGGATACCGCAAGGGTACTATCTCGCTATATTGACGGAATTATGATAAGGACCTTCGAGCAAAAAGAGGTCGAGGATCTGGCTAAGTTCGGCTCTATTCCTGTAATAAACGGGCTTACTGATTTCTGCCACCCTTGTCAGGTTCTTGCTGACCTTATGACTATCAGAGAGTTCAAGGGACGTCTTGAGGGACTGAAAATGTGTTATATCGGCGACGGAAACAATATGGCAAATTCACTTATTGTAGGCTGTTTAAAGGTCGGAATGAGCGTGTCTATTGCTTGTCCGGCAGATTATCAACCTGACAAGCAGGTCTTGGATTTTGCTAAAGAGTATGGTGATAAGTTCTTTATGACCGACAAGCCTATCGAAGCTGCAAAGGATAGCGATGTTCTGTTTACCGATGTCTGGACTTCAATGGGCGAGGAGGCAGAAACCGAAAAGAGAAAGATAGCATTTGAGGGCTATCAGATAAATGACGATATTATGGCTCAGGCAAAGCCTGACGCTATGGTTCAGCATTGTCTGCCTGCACACAGGGAAGAGGAAATCACCGAAAAGGTATTTGAGGCTCATGCTGATGAGATATTTGAAGAGGCGGAAAACAGACTTCACGCTCAGAAGGCTGTTATGGTTTTGTGTATGAAGGACAAGGAATAATTATTGATTCCGGCAAGAAATTTATTCCTAAATTATTGACAAATGCCGTAAATTATGATATAATATTTTAACATTGCAGATGGATATCTGCTAATAATTTAATACAGTTTGCAACGACACATGTAATACTTTATGTATGTAAATCTGATTACGGAACGGGCTTTCTGTGATTTACAAATATAAGTGTTCGTGTGTTTTTTTGCGCTCAAAAATAAGAAAAGGAGATTACTTATGCCAAGAAATCAATTTCAAAGAATGGTTTTCGCTTTTCTGACGGTGCTGATAACAGTTCACGCTTATGTGTTCTTCAGCCTGTATGTGGTAAACGGAAACGCACTTATGACAGTCAACGGAACAAGCAGTGTTATTTCTGCTATCGATCATCAGGGAGGAGTTTATATGTTCGGCACATATCTTCCGATATGGACTGTTGTGATAACAGAGTTTGTTTTAGCTTATGCGCTTGAATTAGTTATGGGAAGTCCCTGTTCGTTTAAATTAGCTTGCAGGGTTTTTGATCCTCAAAAATCAAATCCTATGCATTTTGAAACTGCTGTCATTTGTGCAACAGTTACGCTTATGTGTCCTGCAATGAGCTTTATTGCAGCTCTGCTTTACTATCCGTATTACAACGGATTCAATATTTTCACACTGTTTGCAAATTGGTTAAAGCTTATGTGCTTTAACTTCCCGTTTGCATTATTTACACAATTGTTTTTCATACAGCCGTTGGTCAGAACACTCTTTAAAGTTATATTCAGAAAGGATATAGCAAATAGAGTATTAGAAGCTAAAGCAGCTTAATAAGTAAAATTAAAAGAAACTCCTTTGGATTTTGTAGATCCAAAGGAGTTATTTTATTTCTTTCTAAATAGCGACAAGATACGTTTAAATACAGATATTCTCTTTTTACTGTTTGTAGGCTCGGCTGATGCCTTTGGCGCATTTTTATAAGCCTCGTCAAAGAATATCTGCTGAGCGTCAACCGGGTCAAAGTCGTCCTGCTTTTGTTTCTTGTATATTCCGTTTGACTGCAAAACTCTGCCTTTTACGTTATCGTTTATCTGTGTTTTGAAATACCTGAAAATTCTTGCTTTTATATCATTGTCATATATCGGAACTGCAACTTCAACTCGTCTGATTGTGTTTCTTGTCATGAAGTCTGCTGAGGAAATGTACACCTTTTGCTCCTCATTTTTTCCAAAAATATAAAACCTTGCGTGTTCTAGGTATCTGCCGACTATGGATACGACTTTTATGTTCTCAGTTACTCCGTCAATTCCCGGAATAAGACAGCATATACCCCTTATTACAAGCTCGATTTCTACGCCGGCTTTTGAACATTCAATAAGTTTTTTTATCAGGACCTTGTCAGTGAGAGAGTTTGCCTTTATGCCTATGTAAGCCTGATTTCCGTTTTTGGCTTTTTGGATTTCTTCGTCCATCATTTCAATTAATTGAGGGCGAAGTGCTTTTGGAGCGACCAAAAGATGATTTGCCTTTTCAACAAGATTATCTGTTGCAAGTGCGTTAAAAACATTTACGGCGTCTTCGGCAATTCCCTGATGTGAGGTCATAAGACAGACATCTGTGTAAAGCTCCGCCGTTTTTTCGTTATAGTTTCCGGTTCCCACCTGAACGGTGTATTTTGCCTTGTTACCATATTTTCTTGTAATAAGCAGCAGCTTTGAGTGTACTTTTAGATCCTCAGGACCGTAAATCACTTTAACGCCCGCACTTTCAAGACGCTTTGACCAGTCTATGTTGTTTTCCTCGTCAAATCTTGCACGAAGCTCAACTAAAACCATAACGTCCTTCCCGTTTTCGGCAGCGTCAATCAATGCCTCAACGATTTTGCTGGTCTTAGCAACTCGATATAGAGTTATTTTGATAGATACTACGCTTTTATCGTAAGCCGCCTCCTGCAAGAGACGTATAAAAGGCTTGATGCTTTCATATGGGTAGGAAAGGAATATATCCTTTTTATCTATTTGAGCGATCATCGTACTTGATTCGTCAACCATAGGTGACTTTTGAGGTACCTGCTCGTTAAAAAACAGATCTGATTGTTCTTTAGCCTTATTTCTGACTGTGAAAACGTATGACATATCAAGAGGAGCTTTCTCAACAAAGAATTGCTTTTTTGGTATGTCCAGACGTGATGAAAGTTCAGATACAGTTGAAGCTGAAAGCTCTCTTGAAAGCTGAATTCTGACAGCGCAGAGTTTTTTTCTTTTTTTAATAAGCTCAGACATAGCGCCTCTAAAATCCATTTCCTGATCGAAAAGCGCTTCTTTTACGTCTATATCTGCGTTTCTTGTAACACGGATAAGACTTTTTTCTTCTATCTTATAATCGGAAAAAATCTTATTTACATTGTGTAGAATTATATCTTCAACCAGAATATATCTTATTTTCTTTTTGCTCGGAAGGAACAGAACTCTCGAGAATACACCCGATGTGTTTACAATTCCCAGCGATATGTTTGATTTTGAAGTAAGCCGTACGACAGCGTATATGTCTTTACCGTTTAGAAATGGAAAGGGATGTCTTTTATTGACTATCTGAGGAGATAAAAATGGATTTACCTCATATTTAAAAAAGCTGTTAACATATTCTTTGTCTTCTTTGGAAAGGTCTTTAATATTGGCTTGTTTTATTCCTTTTTCTTTAAGCTCGTCCGACAGCTGTTCAAAATATTCATCGTGCTTGTTATTAAGCTGCGAAACTCTTTTGAATATTGCGTTAAGCTGTTCTGACGGCTTCATTTTGGTTTTTCCGTCCAGGTCATCATCATCTAAAAGCATTTGGTCGTGGAGCGAGCCTACCCTTACCATAAAATACTCGTCGAGATTGCTTGAATATATAGATGAAAAAAACAGTCTTTCCAAAAGAGGTACCGAACTGTCGTTTGATTCTTCTAAAACACGCTGGTTGAATTTAAGCCATGAGAGCTCACGGTTGTCATATACTTTGTCAGCCAAGTTTTTTCACTCCTATTAAGATAATACTATAAACAGAATATAGCAAAGTACAATTAAAATTCCTATGATCCTGTAAATAAAGCTTATATTTGAATTTTTGTCTGATTTTCTGCCTTTTAAGAATAGACAAAGTCCTGTAAGAAATGTAGCAATGAAGCCGAATATAACAAGAGAATTTGATTCTTTGCTTTCATATACCGAACCGCCTCTGTAAAGAATATCGGAAACAGATAAAATTGTAAAGTTAAACACTCCGCTTCCCAGGATATTTCCTGTTGCAGCGTTAAAGTTAGACTTCCTAGCCAGCGCAAAGGTAGAGGTAAGTTCAGGCAGACTTGTTGCTATTCCCAAGAATAACGCTCCTGCTATTGTTGCACCCAGATTGAAGCCTTTTGCCAAAATATCAGTAACATATGTTATTGTTATCGATACACAAACAAGAATAACAGCAAGAATTACAAATCTTACTGCGATTTGTTTTATGGTAAGAGGATTATTTGTAGTTTCATCGCTGTCGCTTTCGTCATTTGCCATATATCGTATAGAAATAATATAGGTTATGATAATAATCAGAGAATAAATACTTATGTTAAATAAACTGTAATCTATACCGAGTATTACAGCAAAGAACATCATAGCAAACAGAAAAAGAGTAAACATTGTTATTTTAAAGTGACTTTTTCCTATTCTAGCTTTAGAAAAATTTTTAGCCCATAATAGTATTACAATACCAAAGATGGTCATATTAAAAAGGTTGCTTCCTAAAATATTTCCTATGACCAGATTTGGATTTTTAACAATAACAACTGCAGAAAATGAGGTGAAAAGCTCAGGCAGTGAAGTAACGGCGGCAAGAATAACTCCGCCTATAAAAGCACCTGATATATTTGATTTTTTGTCAATTAGGTCTACATAATCTGCAAGCTTGGCTGAAAGAACCACAACCAGTGTGGCAAGTATTACATAACATATACTCCAAAGCAATAAAGTCATAATGTTTTATATTCCCCTTTATAATTGATAATTAAAAGAAATACCGATTGTTTTTTAATGCAGCTTAAAATACTTCTTAAAATTGCCGCTTAGTATTTTTCTGTTTTCATCATCGTTAAGTCCAAGCTTCATAAATCTTTGTATTTCATCAAAATGATTCCACATAGGAAAATCAGTTCCGAAGAAAATTTTATCAGTTCCGAAGCCTCTTATTATATCTTTCGCATAATCGGGGGACAAAAATTCAAGTGACGAGCTTGAATCAAAGTGAATGTTTTTACCAAAAAGACAGTTTACAGCCTCATCCCATCTCTCATACCCTCCAAGATGTGCTGCAAGGACATCAAGATCAGGAAATGCCTTCATTACGTTTTCAAGCCTTTTTGGACGCGAATAATCGTATCTGGGATCACCCATATGAATAAGAATAGGCAGCTTGCCTTCAATAGCCGTGTATATTTTTTCGGCTTTATCGTCGTCTATATAAAACTCTTGAAAATCAGGGTGGATCTTTATACCTTTTAGTCCGCTGCCGATTATTCGTTCAACCTCTTTTTCAATGTTGTCGTAATCAGGATGAAGAGTCCCGAAACCGACAAACTCAGGGTGAAGCGCACATTCGCTTATTATAAAATCGTTTATGCTTTCTACCTGATGGGGAACAGTTGCCGTAGAACATACCAAATAGTGGGTAACACCGACTTTATTCCCGCATTCAATAAGTTCATTTGAAATTCCGTTCTTGCAGGACATAGGCAGACTGTAAAAACTGCCTATTGACGAAACTGCTTTTTGCGATATTTTTTCAGGAAAGATATGTGCGTGTGCGTCGCAAATTTCATATTTTTCACAAAATTCTGTTATTTCATTTTTGTCAAACATTTTTATCTCCGCTTCCGAGTATAGAGTTTACTCATATATCTTAGTTATATGTTGTTATTTTTATATTATAAAAAATATTATACTTTATTTTTTTACTTCAATAAGTATAATTGAAAGATTGTCCTTGCTTCCGTTCCGAACAGCCATATCAATAAGATGTTCCGCCTTTTTGCTGATTTCCTCCTGCGCGTTAAGAACAATACTGATATCATCATTTGATAATTTATCCGAAACTCCGTCTGTGCATATCATTAATGTATCTCCTACATCCAGCTTTTCGGATATGTTAGTCAGGTCAACCATGGGATATTGCTTTGAGTTTCCCAAAGATGAAATAATTACATGCTTTATTTTTTCGTCGTCCGTATCAAATATTTTTGTCCGGCCCGTTTCATTTAAAAACTGACTGAGCGATTGGTCGGTTGAGATCTGTTTAAGTTTTCCCGATTTCGACAGATAGGCTCTGCTGTCGCCCACGTTTATGCAGGAAATATTATTGTCGGCGTCAAAGGCAACAAGACAGAGAGTAGTTTGCATATTAAATGATTCAGGATGTTCTCTGCCATATTCAATAAGCTCGTCATGTATACCGAAAACTCTTGTTTTAAGTTCAGTTACCTTTGAATATGTAGTCATAAGAAGTTTTTCGAGAGTAAGCGAGGATGCAATTTCTCCCGACCTTTCTCCGCCAACTCCGTCACAGACAGCGGCAAAAAACGGAGGAGCTATTTCCGTTTCCAAAATACCGTCTGTACAGATACTTTCACCAATTATAATAGCGTCCTCGTTATTTTTTCTGTATTTTCCTGTATCAGTGATCCCGTATGTATTAAAACGCATATAACGATCTGCTCATTATCAAAGAGCATTCTCCTTTTTTAAATTTTATTTGGATAAACAAAGTAATGATAATTTATAATATTATACTACTATTCATAATACAAATCAATGTTTTTATCAGACAGATTTATTAAAAAAATAAAGAGACCGAAAATTAAAGTGTCAAGCTGCAAGTCTTATGTAAAAAAGCAATTTTAAGCATAACTGAAGTACAAGCCGAATAAGTATAAAACATATATGATCTTGGATATGCCTTATGGCTATGATATGAATATTAATCATAAGATGCATTAAAACCGAATCGGAATATGCTTCTTGTAAACCCGCAGAAAGGAGACCTTTGCGTTGCAAAGGTATGGTGATCAAAATGCTTGACATACTTGAGCAAAATAAAATCGACAATAAAGAAAATATGATAGGTCTTAGCAGTGATGAAGCAAAAAGAAGGCAAAAGCTTTACGGTAAAAATCAGCTTGAAAAACCTAAAAAGCCAAATGTTTTAAAAATATTCGGCAATCAGTTTAAGGATATATTGGTTATTATTCTTTTGTGTGCGACAGTGGTATCGGTTTTAGTCGGGGAAATTTATGATGCGTTTACTATTATAATTATAGTAGCGCTTAACTCAATGATAGGATTTATTCAGGAGCTGAGAACTGAGCGGACCCTTATGTCTTTGCAAAAACTTGCAGCACCGACTGCCAAGGTTTACAGAGACGGGATACTCGTTAATATTCCGTCAGAGGATATGGTTATCGGGGATGTTTTTGAGGTTGAAACAGGGGACAGGATCCCGTGTGACGCATACATAAAAAAACAGAATTTTTTAAGCTGCGACGAATCAATACTTACAGGAGAATCTAAAGCTGTTTCTAAAAAAGCCAGAGAAAATGAAAACTATTTTGCAGACTTAAATCTGCCGTATATGCTGTATATGGGAGGAGTGGTTACACGAGGAAACGCTGTTGCTGAGGCTACAAGTATCGGCAGAGATACCCAGATGGGAAAGGTAGGAAGTATGCTTCATTCTATTGAGGCAGGCGAAACCCCCTTGCAGACTAAGTTGAAATCGCTTTCAAAGGTGCTTGCAATAATATGTATGGCGGTTTGCGTTATAGTGACCGCAGCAGGAATAATCCGTGGTGAAAATGTTTTCAATATGCTTATGACCGGAATTACAATAGCTATTGCAGCGATTCCGGAAGGACTTCCCGCCGCAGTTACTATTGCGCTTGCACTTGCGGTTTCAAGAATGCTTAAAAAAAATGCGCTTGTTAGAAGGCTTCATTCAGTTGAAACCTTAGGCTCGGCAACTGTAATATGCACAGATAAAACAGGTACGTTGACTGAAAATAAAATGAAGGTGTCAGAGCTTTCAACAATAGAGAATGATTTTGAATTAAGAGATTTAAACGGCAACGGAGTATTCTATTTAAAAGGAGAGAGCATTAAAGCAGAGCCGATAGCGCTGCCGTCTCTTTATGAAATGCTGAGGTGCGGTGTAGCTTGTAATAACGCAAAAGTAACGATAAAAGAAGAACTGATAGGTAATAATGCAAGAAACCGAAGGAACATTTTAAAAACATATGAAACATCAGGGGATTCGTTAGAGGCGGCAATGAAAATAGCCGGAATGGCAGCTGATATTACTAACGAGGGAGAAAGATTTAAAAGACTTTATGAAGATCCGTTTGAAAGCGAAAAACGTAAGATGACCGTAAGAGTGATTGATAAATCAGGAGTTGAGATAGAATATACTAAGGGCGCTTTGGATGTTATTATAGATAATTGCGAGTATTATTTTCAGGGTAAAGAGATCAAAAAGCTTGGCATTCCTGAGGTTAAACTAATAGAACAAAAGCGTGATGAAATGTCCAAAAGCGGACTGAGAGTTATTGCTTTTTCAGAAATTATTGGTGGAAAATGTATCTTTCTCGGCATAATGGGACTTCTTGATCCGCTGAGACCTGAAATTAAACGTGCTATTGCTCTTTGTAAAAGAGCTAAAATCAAGGTTATTATGCTTACCGGAGATCATAAGCTTACCGCTTGCGAAATTGCAAAAAGAGCGGGTATAATTAAAAGCGACGACGAGGCTCTCAACGGAAGTGAAATAGATGCAATGGATGATGAAGAACTTAATATTGCTCTTAAAAAAGTAAGAGTGCTTTCAAGAGTAAGTCCTGCTCATAAGCTAAGAATAGTGAGAATTTTAAAAGGGAACGGAGAGATCGTTGCTATGACAGGCGACGGAGTAAACGATGCACCCGCTATCAAAGAGGCTTCCGTCGGCATAGCTATGGGCAGCGGAACTGACGTTACAAAAAGTGTTAGCGATATTACGCTTCTTGATGATAATTTTAAAACAATCGTTATGGCTGTTAAAAACGGACGGGGTATTTTCTTGAATATAAGAAAATTTGTAAGATATCTTTTGTCATGTAATATTGGCGAGGTATGCGTTATGTTTTTAGGCATTTTAATGGGACTGCCTATTGTGCTTCTGCCTGCACAGATACTTCTTGTAAATCTCGTTACCGACGGACTTCCGGCTGTGGCTCTTGGTCTTGAACCGGTGGATGATGATGTTTTGCATAAGCCGCCACGAAAACCGGACGATAATTTCTTTTCAGGAGGTTTGCTGTCCAAAATAGTTTTCAGGGGTATATTTATAGGTCTTTGCACGTTGGCAAGCTTTGTTATGGCTCTTGCTCTCGGACAGGGAGAGCCTGCGGCAAGAACCTGTGCTCTGTTTACACTGGTGCTTAGTCAGCTTATACATGTTTTTGAATGTAAAAGCGAGGACAAAAACCTTTTGAAAATTAAGCTCTTTAATAATTGGTTTTTGGTTTTTTCAGTAGTCGTTTCAATGATCGTACTCCTAATAGTAATTTATGTACCCGCTTTTTCTGCAATTTTCTCTACCGTTCCGCTTAATTTTAAAATGCTGCTTGTTTCGGTTGCCTGCTCTGTGCTTGTTCCGATATTTTCAATTGTAATAAACAAACTCGGCAATTAGATCATGTTTATCCTTTAATGCTGTGAAAAAGTATATTATCTTGTATAAATTGATGCGGTTGCAAATATATCAAAAATATGCTATAATATCTTCATAAATAAGCCAATGCGGTAATTGCATATTATTCGCTTTGGACATATATTGGATAATTCAGCGTGAAATGTGCTTTTTGCGTTGGCTTACGGGCTTTGCAGTAATATGGAATGACGGCAGTTCCGTTATCCGAGCGGTTCGTATATCCAAAGAAAGGTATGATGATTATTATGGCAGAGCTTAGATGGCACCCATTTACAAAGGATTGGGTCATGATTGCTTCAAACAGACAGGCGAGACCTCAGATGCCTAAGGACTATTGTCCTTTTTGTCCGTCATTTGGGAATGTTCCTGATTATGAGGTCCTTAAATACGATAACGACTTTCCTGCACTTTCGCAAAATCCGCCTGAACCTGACGATGTTGCGGATGACTTTTTTAAGACCGATAAGAATTACGGTAAATGCGAAGTTATTTTGTATTCGCCAAGCCATACGGCAACATTGCCCGAACTGACAGACGACCACGTTGCAAAGCTTGTGGACTTGTGGTGTGAAAGATTTACGGCAATGGCTGATGATGAGAAAATCAAGTATGTGTTTATCTTTGAAAACCGCGGTGAGGCTGTCGGAGTTACAATGCCTCATCCTCACGGTCAGATGTACGGATATCCGTTCATTCCTAAAAAAATTCAGCTGGAAACCGAATCTGCTAAGGAACATATAAAGGAAAACGGCAAGTGTATCTACTGCGATATGCTTGAACATGAATTAAAAGACGGAAGAAGAATTATTTTTAAGAATGAATATTTTACTGTCTTTCTGCCGTTTTTTACTGAATATCCGTACGGCGTTTATATCTTCGCTAACGACCATAAACAATATATAACCGATTTTAATAAGGATGAACGGTATGTTCTCGGTCAGACAATAAAGCAAACTGTCGGTATGCTTGACAGTCTGTTTGATATTAAATTTCCGTATATGATGTGTATGCATAACGCCCCGGTAAACAGCGGTGATTATTCTGAAGATTTCCACTTCCATATCGAGTTTTTCCCGCCAATGAGATCTGCCGATAAGATAAAATTTAATGCATCTTCGGAAACCGGAGTTTGGGCACATTGTAATCCGACCTGTCCTGAGGAAACATCAAAAGAACTGCGTTCTGCTTATGAAAAGTATATAAAAAATAATAAATAAATCTTTGTGCTGTAATTTTTACAGCAGTATAGCTTAAATATTTATCTGTTTTTACCATTTAGGCATTAAAGGAAATTTACAAGTAATAATGTGTATGTTTTGTAAACAATTTCTAAACTTTTATTTTATATTTTTTATATTGCGTTATACAAAACGTGAAATTTGTACATAATTCATAAATTTGCACAAAAAAATACTACAAGTAGCCCAAATTATGTGTATTTTTAATGAATTAATAAGAAATATTAGCGTCAAATAAGGTTTTTTTAGCAAAAATATAACCTTTGCTTAGTATTTTAGGCGTTTTTTTGCATTTTACTTTGTTGAAATTATAGAAAAAAATACATTTTATAGTGTTGACAAAGTAAATATACGGTGTTATAATTATGATATCTTAAGCACTGTATGGTGTTTCGATTCATGAAATCTGTATGTTTATATTTCACATCCCATCTTAGTAAATATAAATGTTTCAGAATTTCAAATTTGAACAAAGAAGGAGGGTCATTTTTTACTGTCCTTGAAAAAGGCAGTAAAACATCATAAACTTTTGTTTATTAATATAAAGGAATATTTTTGAAGAAAAGAGGAATAAGAAATGAGATTCAAGAAGATTTTGTCATTTGTTGCTTCAGCGGCAATGACAATCTCGGCATTGTGTGGGGCAATGTCGATAACAGCTTCTGCTGCTGCTACTTCTGGTACTGATAATGGCGTATCATGGTCAATTGCCAATGGTACTCTTACATTACAACCGGCTACAAGCGGATCAACAGCAGGAACAAAGGACGGAACTGATGCATCTAAATTTCCATGGTATGCATCCAGGACTTCCATCACTAAAGTTGTAGTCAAAGAGGGAATTACCAAATTAGGTAACTATGCTATTGGTAACTACTCAACTGTAACCTCAGTTGAATTGCCGAGCAGTTTAACTACTATTGGTCAGCATGCTTTACAGTCTACAAGTCTTACATCTCTCACAATTCCTGAGAATGTAACACAAATTGGTACGTTTGCTTTCTACAATATTGACACTCTTACAACAGTTACATGGCCAAAAGCAAGCAGCGATATAACTATTGAAACTTCTGTATTTTCAGGTTGCGACAATTTAACATCAATACCAAATACAAAAGGTTTAACAACTATTGGTGCCAGCATGTACTCTAGCTGTAAGGGTCTTGTGTCAGTAAAAATCCCTGACGATGTAACATCAATCGGGGGCAGTGCATTCAGTGGTTGCTCTAATATGACTTCAATATCATTCCCATATGATTCCGAAATCACTTTTGGAATTTCTGTTTTCAACGGATGCTCATCATTAGGTCAGGTAGTTTTACCAAATAATACAAAAGAAATTTCCGAAAACATGTTCGCAAATTGTTCTAAACTTACAGCTGTTCAGTGTCCTGATACAATAACATCTATCGGAACTAATGCATTCCAAAGCTGTACAAGTCTTGCTTCATTTACATTGCCTAAGAATGTGACAAGCGTTAGCGGAGGAGCATTTGCAGGATGTTCATCGCTGAAAGCAGTCAATGCAGGTGAATGTGCTGCATATACAAACGCTACCGGTAATTATTCAGGTGTTTTGCTAAACAGTGACAAAACTGAGTTGGTAGTATATCCTAGCGGAATAGATGCCGGAAATGTTAATATATCATCAATTGCAAATACTATAACAAGCGTTGGTCCTTATGCATTTTACGGTAATACTAATTTGACAGGTATAACACTGCCGAATAACATTACAAATATCGGCGGATATGCATTCCAAGCAACAGGATTGACGACTGTTACAATTCCATACGCTGTAAAGAATATCGGAAATTATGCGTTTTACAGGATATCTGGTTTGACTGATGTAACATTTACAACATCAACTAGCAATCCAAGCCAGTTAGAGTCTATCGGAACTTATGCATTTGGTAGTACAGGTTTGACAAAAGTAACATTGCCTCCGAATTTAAAAACTCTTGGAACTCAGGCTTTTGCTTCTTGTGCTTCGTTGGCATCAGCAACACTCAATGACGGCTTGGAATCTATCTTAAACAGTGCGTTCTCGTATTGCACATCTTTAACTGAAATAACGATTCCTGAATCAGTTACAAGTTTAGGCGATTCTGCATTCAGTGGATGCAGCCAATTGACATCTGCTAAGCTTTCAAATAACATTGACAAGATTGGTAACTTCGTTTTCCAAAATTGCACATTGCTTGCAAGTGTAAATATTCCAAGCAGTGCAACATCAATTGGAAACTCTGCTTTCTTAAAATGTGCAATTGAGGAAGCTATAATACCTAACAGTGTAACTACTCTTGGACTTAATGCATTCCAGGATTGTAAATCACTTAAGAAAGTTGTTATATCTAATCAGGTATCAAAGCTAGGCAACTTAGTATTTTCAGGATGTACTGACCCGGATCTTGAAATTTACTTAATGGGTACAATAGCAAATGCAAGCGACATAAATGCCGCTAACTCGTTCGGCGCTAATGCTAATCGTGTTACGGGAAAAATTTATGTATATGACAATACAACATATAATAACGTTTATAATAAGACAACAACTCAGTTAGCAACAGTAGAATTTAAGGTTGATCTTACACAGCTTAAAGCGGCTCTTGCAGAGGCTAAGGCAACTCCGGAAGTCAACTACACAGCAAATTCTTACAGTAGACTTGCATCAGCAATAGCTCTTGCAGACTACCTGTTATCAGATTATGAAATTACTCAGTCACAGGCAAACGCAGCTACTAGTGGATTGAAAAACGCACTTAATTCATTACAGCCTGCAAGCAATAAAGAAATGCGTGCAGAGATTGCAGAACTCATTGACGAAGCAAACAAGCTTGTTGAGAGCGACTATACAAAGGATACATATGAAGTTTTGTCAAATGCAATTAAAGCTGCTGAAGACGAAGTAACTGATGATATGTTGAATTCAGAAGTTAAGCCGTACATTGATGCTATTAATGAAGCTTTAGATAACCTTAAGCTTTCATATATGTTTGGTGAGAAGATAATCCACAGCGGCGTTTACGGAACATTTTTGGAAGGTACCGTTGACAAGCATTTTGCCGGTGCTACAAAGATCAGAATTGTCTTCCATATGTGTGAAGGAACTCAATTCAACGGAGCAACTGAATTCAAATTCAGAACTTCTATTAACAATGTTGAAGATGCAGAGCAGGCATTAAAGGGCGGAATCTCATATATTCCGGGAACCACTTCATATGAAGGAATCTTCAATCTTCAGGGCGCTCTTAATGAGGGTGACAATTACTGGTTCTATGCTTATACATACAACTGGTCAGGTCAAGACGTATTTGCAGTTACACAATATGAATTGCTTAATGACAATGACGAAGTAATTTATTCATCTGATGAACCAATAGTTCCTTCAGAGGATTTGAATACAGCTTTATCTGAAGCTAAGGCAGCTGACACAAGCAGTTGGACTGCTGAGCGTAAGCAGGCTCTTCAGGATGCAATCAACAATGCTGATGAAGTTTTGAAACAAGAGTACCCATTGCCAAGTGTAATTGATGCTGCTGAAAAGGCTATTAAAGACGCTATGGCTGGTACTAGCGGATCATCTGCTGATTATTCTGCATTAGATGAAGTTCTAAAGACTGTTCCTGCTGATTTAAGCAAATATACAGATGATTCAGTTAAGGCACTCAATGATGCATTAGCTGCAGTTGACAGAAATCTTGACGCTAGCAAGCAGGATCAAGTTGACGCTTATGTAACAGCAATCAAGAATGCTATTGCAAATCTTAAGGTTAAGGCTGCACAGCCGGGAGTTTCAAATAATAACAACAATAATAATACAACAACTGTTGCACCTTCAAAGACAACCAGAAGTCCGGCAGCAGTTAAGAAGGATAAGCTTGCAGCTAAGAAAGTAATGAAGCAAGCTAAGATCACAAAGCTCACAGCTAAGAGCAAGGCTAAGAAGAAGGTAGCTGTATCATGGAAGAAAGTTAAGGGCGCTAAGGGCTACCAGGTACAGGTATCTGCTAAGAAGAACTTCAAGAAGGTAATATACAAGAAGTTTGTTAAGAAGAATAAACTTACGGTAAAGAGCTCAAAGATCAAGAGCAAGAAGACTTACTATGTAAGAGTTAGAGCATATGCAACTTATAAAGATAAGAATGGCAAGGCTCAAAAGGTATATAGCAGTTGGAATAAAAAGATAAGAAAAGTTAAAGTTAAATAAGCTTTCTTTAAATATTCTTATAATAGTCCTTTGTGGGCAGGCAGTGTTTGAGTAGAAATACTCAGGCACTGCTTTTATATATTTTGAAATATGTACTTATTATAAGGCATTAATTACCTATAATTAAAAAGTAAAAGCACCTTCGGCAAATTATAAGCCAAAGGTGCTTATTATAATAAAAATAAATTCGTATAATTATCCGATTTTTAAGAGATCGGGTCTAATTAGTTAAATTTTGCCCAAAGCCAACGTTTTACAAGATCATACACTTCAAGCTTATTGACTTCACCAAGCATTTCGTGACGTCCGCCTTCAAAGAGCTGGAGAGTGACATCCTCCACACCGGACTTTTTAAGCATTTTAAAAACACGCTTAACGCCCTTTCCGTTTTCTCCTACCGGGTCGAGAGTACCCGAAAAAATGAGAATAGGTATATTAGGGGTTTTATTTATGTTCTTTTGTTTTGAAAGGTATTTAGTTCCTGACAAAAGTGAATGATATGCAGAAACAGTAAAATTACTTCCGCAGAGGGGATCAGAGAGATATTTTTGAACTGTTTCCTCATCGGAGCTTATCCAATCCGCTTCAGTCAGGCACGGCTTAAACTTACGATTAAACGAGCCGGTAACAAGATTTTTAATAAGTTTGCTCTTATACCGTTTACCTCGTATCTTTTCGATAATTACTGTCAAAAGGATTCCCAATGACAAACCGTGCTTTTTACCGCTTGTCCCTGAGATGATAAGACCGTCTACTTTATCATTATATTTTGTGATGTATGTTCTTGCTAAAAGTGAACCCATACTGTGTCCAAACATTATATATGGTATATCAGGATACAAAGAAGAAATAGTGTTTTGATAAATATGGATATCCTCACAAAGCGCATCCCAACCGTGTTCGCAGTTGAAATAACCAAAATCGCGTTTGATTTTGGCGGTCTTGCCGTGACCCAGATGGTCATGTCCGAAAACAATATATCCGTTATCTGCAAGAAATTCTGCAAATTCTGAATACCTTCCGATATGCTCTTCCATACCGTGAATGAGCTGAATAACAGCTTTGTATTCAGTAAACTGAGGATTGTACCATTTTCTGCAATGCAGTTCAGTGCCAGTACAGGATTTTATTTCAAAAACTTCTTCCACAGCAAAAATCCTCCTAAGTATTAATTCACAATATAATATTATCACAATATCAGTTTACATACAACTAATATTTGTTACAAAAATGAAGGTAAAATCTTGACAAATAGAACAAAATATGTTTTAATTATTGTAAGCTATTATATATTTCAGGTAATTTTTTTACTTTAGTTAAAGGAGAATATAATTATGAGAGTAAAAAGAGCTTTGGCACTTTTGAGTGCAGCGGCTTTGTCGGTTACAATGATGACAGCTTGCGGAAAGGACGACAACGCATCGTCCGGAAACAGCGTGGAAAATGCTGATAAAAAATATAACATAGGCATTGTCCAGATGATGGAACACAGTTCGCTCAACACAATTCGAGATTCAATAAAGAGCCGCCTTGATGAACTTGGATTCAAGGACGGAGAAAACTGCAAGATCGACTGTCAGCAGGCAAACGGTGAATCGACAACGATCACACAGATCTTAGATCAGTTTAAGGCTGATGAGGCTGACATTATAGTTGCTATAACTACTCCGTGTGCTCAATTAGCAGCACCTTATTCAACAGATATTCCTGTTGTATTTTCAGCGGTAACCGATCCGGTTGCAGCAGGCATTGTAGATTCGCTCGACAAGCCGGGCGGAAACATTACCGGTACTTCTGACGCATTGGAAATTTCAAAGATATTGGATTTTGCTTTGACTTCTACGCCTGACTTAAAAACTCTAGGTTATCTGTATAACACAGGAGAAGATAACTCTGTTTCCTGCTTAGAGAAGGTAAAAGCTTATTGCAAAGAGAAGAACATTAAGCTAGAGATTGCCTCTGTAACAAACACTTCCGAGATTCAGGAGGCTATAACAACGCTTGCGGATAAGTGCGATGCAGTGTTCTCACCGAACGACAACACTGTGGCTAGTGCAATGGGTACGGTGGCACAGGTAATGAATAAGGCTAAGAAGCCTATGTATGTAGGAGCAGATTCAATGGTTCAGGACGGTGGATTTGCCACAATAGGAATCCAATACAATGATTTAGGTATTGAAACGGCGAATATGGTGTCTTCAATTCTGAAGGGTGAGAAGAAAGCAGGTGATATTCCTGTAAAGGTATTCAACGAGGATTTGAGTACGTTTATTAACAAATCAACAGCTGACGCCATAGGATATAAAATTCCTGATGAACTCGCAAATGCTGAAAAGACAGTTTTATTCGACTGATAAAATTTTAGGATCTTATGTTTTTTATATTCTGTATTTGTGGAGCTAAGTTTAAAGATTAATTTTTGTAGGGGAGGTTTCTTATTTTGAAACTTCCCTTATTTAGAAACCGTTTGGTTTTATATAATAAAAGTCATAATAGTATTTTCACACTTTTTAAGGAATGATATTTATGTCGATTATAAAAAAGATAAATAAGGGGAATATAATATCTCTTATTCCGAAGGTTATTTTAATTATATTGCTTTTAGTTATAATCAATACGCAGATGACCGAATCGGTCGTATTGGGAACACTTGAAAAAGGGCTTGTATTTTCATTTCTGGCGCTTGGCATTTTTATTTCTTTCAGGATTTTAGATATTCCTGATTTATCAGTAGACGGAACATTCACGCTTGGCGTTGCAGTATCTGTTATGAACGCATATAACGGAAGTCCTGTCAAGGGAATTATATTAGCAGTAATAGCCGGTGCAATAGCAGGCTGCGTAACAGGGGTTTTGGTCACAAAGCTTAAGGTTCAGCCTATTTTGGCAGGAATTATTACTATGACGGCATTGTATTCAATAAATTTGAAGATAATGTCCCGTCCTAATATTTCGCTATGGAAAAAGGATACATTGTTTACATACTTTGAAGATTTACTTGGAAGTAACAATAAAGTTATAGTTTCAGGCGTCATACTGATAGCTGTATCATTACTTTTGTTTTTGTTTTTAAAAACTCAGCTTGGAATGTCGCTCAGAGCCACCGGAGATAATGAGTTTATGGTAAGGGCTTCGTCAATAAACTCTGATACGATGAAGATACTTGGCTTTGCACTTGCAAACGGTTTGGTATCACTATCAGGAGCTATGTATGCACAGTATTCCAGCGCCGGCGATACAAACAGCGGAACAGGTATGTTGGTTGTCGGTTTGGCTTCAATTATAATAGGAGAGATATTTTTCAAAAAGCACAGTATATTGTTTGGTATTCTTGCGGCTATTATAGGAGCTACTGCTTATCGTTATGTGCTTGCTTTTGCGATGGGTCTTGGTATGGACAGTAATTATACAAAACTGTTTTCTGCGGTGATCGTTGCAATAGCAATTGCTATTCCCGCAGTAAAAGGATATGCCGTTGATTTTTATAAGAGATATATCTTAAAGGACAAAGGCGGTGCTTCAAAATGTTAAGACTTGAAAATGTAAGCGTTACCTTTAATGCAAATACGGTTAATGAGAGAAAGGCACTTAAAAACATTAATTTAAAGCTTGACAATGGTGATTTTGTAACAGTCATAGGCTCAAACGGTTCAGGGAAGTCAACCTTGATGAACGCTGTATGCGGAAGCTGTAATATAGACAGCGGACAAATATTTATAGGCGACAGAAATATCACCTATGCAAAGGAGCATAGGCGTGCAAGGTATATAGGACGTTTATTTCAGGATCCTTTAAAGGGAACCGCCCCTAATATGACTATTGAAGAAAATCTTGGTCTTGCATATTCCAGAGGTAAAAAAAGAAGTCTGACTATCGGGATATCTAAAAAAGATTTAAAATCATTCAGAGAAAAATTAGCCGAGCTTGATATTGGTCTAGAGGATAGAATGAAAACTCCTGTTGGACTGTTATCAGGCGGACAGCGTCAGGCATTGACGCTTCTTATGGCTACAATTGTTACTCCTAAGCTTTTGCTTTTAGACGAGCATACGGCAGCTCTCGATCCTGTTACTGCTGATAAGGTCATGTCTATTACCGAAAAAATTGTTCGGGAAAACAATATTACAACTTTGATGATAACTCACAATATTTCAAATGCTCTTGAATACGGAAATAAGACATTAGTATTGAGTCAAGGAAATATTCTGGCTTATATAGCGGGTGATGAGAGAACCAATATGTCGCTTTCTAAAATTATGGAGCTTTATGCAGATTCTTCGGGAGATACTTTGACTGATAAAATGATATTATAAATATAATTTACGCCTGAGCTTTAAAATAGTTCAGGCGTTATTACTGTTTTGCTGTATTTATCAGATTTTTAGAAAGGGATTTTCCGAGTAATTTACCCGTATAGATTGCCTCATCGAGCGAATTTCCGTGACTTCCTACTTCTATGAGCAAAGCTCCAGTTGAAAGTGATTGATTATAGTTCCTGTAATCAAATAAAACTGGACGTTCAAGTCCGGGATAATCATATTCAATTTGTGACTGTAAAGAGCAGGCAAATGTAAGGTTATCCAAAAAATTCGGCATACCCATAGAACCGTCTTTATAGTCTGCACAGGATATTATCATAAGCTGTGCCGCACGCTTTCCGTCAACTTCGGTAATTGGAGAAAGCCTTAATCCGTTTTCTTTTTCAATAGCGTCACGATGTATATCCAAAACCACTTTTATGGAAGGATATTTTTTCAGTATTTTTGTAACTGTATTATAGCTTAAATCATAAGCGGAGTTATAGTCGGGATAATCGTGTATCGTAGTTGAATGTACGGTTTTGATCCCGTTTTTTTCTAACTGCTTACAAATTGCGTTTCCAACACGAATCATATTCTTTTCAGAGTCGGTAGTTTTGCAGGAAAAAGATTTATCGTAATAATCTCTGGTATATGGCTCAAAGCTCTCGGTAGTGTGTGTATGATATATTAGAACCTGAGGTTTATCACTGTTAAGTTCAATATTAAAATCCGGATTTTTTTTACTTTGCTTAATTATTTTGTTATTGCTTAATTCTGTACAGTTTCTTACCTGTGCACCGCTTTCTAAAGTTACAAAACTCTTATCAGAATAAGTTCCGTAATGAACGTCTTCAATTTCTCCGTCATGGCTTTCAATTTTATCAGGGTAGGGAAGGGGATTACTTACTGTTATACTATCGCTGTTTTCAACTATGCTTTTATATGTTTTTGTATTATTTTTAGAATTGTTGCTTGCCTCTGTTTCATTAGGCGCCATATCGATAGCCCACGTTGATTTTCCTCCTACGTTGACTCTGTAAAACTCATTTGATGGCTCGTTAATTAAAGTTGCGCCCAGCTTTTTTGATAATTCTGTTATGTAGTCTGTATTGTTTCCGAACGACATTTTCGCTGAAGAAGCTGCCATTGAGCCTGTGACATCCAAAATTTTATCACCGTAATTCATACCGATAAAAATAAGAAGCGGAGTTATTACCACAGCAAGTATCACACAAACAGCTTTGATAATGATTTTTTTATATGCATTCATTTTTTATATCCTGTCCTTTCGCTACTCATAGGCAAGGGGTTAGAAACCAAAGGCAAGAGGCACAAATAACAATATAATTTATCGATTTGCTCCTTGCATTGGTATCTCTTGTTAATATGCCTATATATTTAAACTTATGATTTAAGAATATAAAAAATGCTTACAGATTATAAAATTTATAATTTAAGTGGCACTCTTTTAACCAAATAAAAAAGGTGCGGAGAATTATGCTTTCTTCCGCACCCTGATTTTAATTTTGACCGGAAAACTTTTGCTTAACCTGTTCTATCTGCTGTTGTCCTACTTGGCTTTCAGAATACCAGCCTTTTTTAGACATCTGCTCATAAAGAGTATCCTGAATGCATAGTGCTTCGTTAAGCGCTTTAGTAAAAGTTTGACGTACATTTCCCGGTGTAGATTCAATTGAACCGTGCATATATAGGTCGCACACACCTTTTTCGGTAAGAAGCAGTCCTTCCATTAAGTCCTTATCGTTCATATTTTTCTCCTTTCAAATTTTTAACTGTCAAGGTTTTTAGTTATAACAAACCGTAAAAGCTTTTGAAAATTTGTTCATGTTTACTTGATAAATCATTTACACAATTTATCAACTCGGAATCCTCAAGCTTTGAGATAACTTCCTTGCATTGGCTTTTGAAATATTTTTCGTGACCCAGTGCGTCTTCAACATAAAGTAAATCTTTTGAAGTCATTTTACTTCACCTCCGAAATTACTATGTGCAGGTTTGGTAAAAATTATACTAATAAATTGAAAACAAATTCTCTTTTTATTTATCACTGATTTATCAGAGAGAAGCAATTATAAATTTTACAAAAACTATTGTTTATAAGAAAAATTTATGATATAATATATAAAAGTTTCGTCTTATTAGCCCCCTTAGTTAAATGGATATAACAAATCCCTCCTAAGGATTAGTTATCAGTTCGATTCTGGTAGGGGGTGCCAGATTATTTTGTATATAAAAGACATCTTTTGTTTTAAATGCCTTCACATAAGGAGGGGTGAATATGATACACAGATTGTTCCTACGGCTTTCTGTACTTGTGCTGGTTTTTGTGTTGTTGTTTTATGCGGCAGTTCCGCAAGTACGGGCAGAAAGCAAGCAGAGTGTATTGACGCTTACCTCTGAGGAGAAAAATTATATATCGTCTCATAAATCACTTAAGATAGGGTATGTTCAAGACCGTATACCTGTTTCCTTTTCTGATAAGAATGGGGAATTAGCAGGAATATCCCGATATATATTCGACCATGTGAGCGAGCTTTGCGGTATAAAATTTGATTATGTTCCTCTGCCCGGCGGAGATATTACTTATGACTATCTTTTAAGCGAGGGTCTTGATTTGGTTTCAAGTGTTGAATATAACAAAGAAAACCAAAAAGCTCGGGGAATACTTATCAGCAATCCTTATCTGTCCAGCCGCAAGGTGGTAGTAGCACGAGATGGTCTGGAGTTTAGCTACGATGCCAATCTGTCAGTTGCCATATCTACGGGTTCTCAGACGATAAGAAAGGTAATGAGTGAATCCTATCCGAATTTTAAGCTTGTTGATTATCCATCTATATCCGACTGCTTTGATGCAGTAAATTCAGGCAAAGCAGATCTTATGATACAAAATCAATATGTTGTTGAATACTGGATTTCCAAGCCGATTTATGATAAGCTAAAGGTTATTCCGGTACTTGGGCTTGACGACCAGCTCTGCTTTTCTGCCGTTGTCGCTTTCGGAAAATCCAGCGGTCCGGCTGAAAAGGATGGACGTATTCTTATTAATATTTTGAATAAGGCCATAGGAAGTATAAACGAGGATGAGGTGGGAAGCTATACAATACAGGCTATTATGGAAAATCAGTATCAATTTTCGCTGACAGATTTCCTGTATAGATATCGCTATGTAGTGAGTGCGCTTGTTGTAGCTGTTTTCGTTATTGTGTTACTGACGATTTTGCTCGTTCGTCAACATATAAAATTTGCTGAAAACAAGGCTGACGCTAAAGTCAAGAGCCATTTTTTGTCCGCAATGAGTCACGAGATTCGTACTCCTTTGAACGGATTAATAGGTCTTAATTATCTTATTTCTCAAAAGCTGGATGATAAGGAACGTGTGAGGGAATATCTGCGTCAGTCAACGGTTACTACAAACTATCTATTGTCGCTTGTAAATGATATGCTGGATATGTCAAATCTTCAGACTCAAAACATTGAGTTAGTTACTAATCCGGTGGAACTTGAACTATTGCTTAATACGGTCAACTCCATTACGAAAAATGCAATGTCAGAAAAAAAGCTAGTATATAATGTAAGCTCCGAGATTAAATGGCCTTGCGTTATTGGTGATGAGGTTCGCATTCAGCAGGTTTTGCTGAATTTGTTGGACAATGCCCGCAAATTTACACCTAAGGGCGGGAAAGTGGATCTTTCTTTAAAACAAGAGATGAAAGACAACGGGAAAGTTCTTACAACCTTCACTGTATCAGACACCGGACGCGGAATGAGTGAGGAATTTCAGAAACGCATTTTTGACGCTTTTGCTCAAGAACTCGATACTGTATCAAAGGGCAATCAGGGAACAGGTCTAGGGCTTCCCATCAGCCGCCGATTGGCGTTGCTTATGGGCGGCGATCTGACATTTGTCAGCCGTAAGGGTGAAGGCAGTTCGTTTACGTTTACTTTTACTGCACAGCCTACTGAGTTGCCTCAAAAGGACGTTGAGGTGCAGACCAATAATTTAAGTCATAAGAATAATCGGGTTTTGGTGGCTGAGGACAACGAACTTAACGGTGAGATTATTATCGAATTGCTGAATGATGTTGGCTTTGAAGCTGATCTTGCAGAGAATGGTAAAATAGCTTTTCGTATGTTTAATGATTCCGAACCCGGTACGTATGGCGTGATTCTTATGGATCTGCTTATGCCTGAAATGGACGGTTTTGAAACTACCAAAGCTATCCGTGCTTTAGACAGACAAGATGCAAAAACGGTGCATATTTTTGCTTGCACAGCAAACACATCTTCTGAGGACAGAGCAAAAGCACGGGAAAGCGGTATGGATGACTTTATTGCAAAGCCTGTTGATATTAAAGAACTGCTTAAAAAAATTAACGAATAAAAGAAGGCAATACTTGCTTATAAATTTGCAGGTATTGCCTTTTGTTAATTGGTTTTCTTTAATTGCATAGAACCATAATATTAATGATGTAGTTGAAAATATAATTTTAAATACTATTGGGAGCAAAAGTTGGCAATTATAACTTGATTTTTTTATTTAAACGTGGTACACTTATATCATCTTCTGTCGTGATGTGATTGCTGAATACAAATTGCTATATGACACAATACATTTATTATTTTTCAAAAAGTTATAATATGGAGACGTATCGAAGTGGTCATAACGGGGCTGACTCGAAATCAGTTAGGGAGCAATCCCCCGCGAGTTCGAATCTCGCCGTCTCCGCCAAATGCAAAGCACCGACCTATTTTGGGCGGTGCTTTTTATCTTACGCGTTTTTACACGATTTTGTTTAAATGTTTATTTTTTCGTCTTTATCATACGGGTAAAAGACTAGAATACGTTTTATGTTAGATTTATTTGAATGTGTTTTAGAATTTATTTAATGTTTATATCTTTATTGCTAGTAATAAATTAAATCTTTGTTTGAATATAATACCCCCGACTATGCGGGGGATTTATCACTGTATTTGATTTATATTATTGACTGTTTTCAGGGTGATCTTTATTCGTCAGGCATTATTTTATAACTAAACTTTGAATTCTGCTAGATACCCAAATACAGATTGTAACTGGAAGAGCATCGGCTCGTCGGCTAGTTGTAGTAATATTCTCCGTCGTTGCTGTTATCATTAAAATCATTGTTCTGACCGTATTGTGCATAGTTTGAGTATGAAGTAGCAGTATCGGTATTTGCGTTGTATGCGTCAGAATATGAACTTGATGAATCTGATTCAGGTAATGAACCGTTTACATAATCGCCGTAAATATATGCGTCGCTTGAACCGTTGAATGAAATTTTGTACCATCCGCCAATGTTTTCATAAACCGTAACTTCTCTTCCTGCGGCTAACTCACCGATCTGAGTGTAGCTGGAACCCGGTCCTGAACGGACGTTTACGCTTGATTTTACAGTCATCACAGTACCTTGTCTGTCGTTATTATCATCATCATTATCGTTATCGTCATTATTAATTTTAGATGAATTATTCTTTTGGGTTTTGACAGTTACGGGTTCGGTAGTAGTATCAGTGTGAATTCCAAGATTTGAGTCAGCTACCAGCATACTGCTTGCAGAGCTTCCGCTGCTTGGAAGAATAGATTTTGTGAGTATTATAATAACAATAACTATCAAAATAAACATACCAACAAAAATAGCTAGACCTATTAAATTATTTTTTGAATTGTTGTTAATCTTTTTATTGTCCTGCATTTAATATCGCTCTCCCTTTGCCGCACAGGTGCGGGGTATTGACCGCAATTATTAGTATTACTTAATTATATGTTTGTCTTTTTAAATAATATAATTCATATATACAAATTTATTTTATTATACGATAAATTAATCTAAAAGTCAAATAATAAAAACTATTTATACTATATATTATCAAATTTAACAAAACTTAGAAAAAAAGCGTCATTGTTATTTATTATTATGCTTAATTTTGAATAATTTATTACAGGTAAAGTCATTTTTATTAATGTAAATTCTAAAAATATTTATGTTGGACTAAAAATATGAATAAGTCATAAAGAAATCTTGCAAAAAAGTGTTAATATTTTAACAATTAATCTATTGACAACAGAGGATTTTATCAGTATAATGGTATTTGTGGAAATTTGGACTATTCCTGCTAAAATACTATTTTGAAAGGAGTCAGATTATGGCTGGTTTAACTAAAAACCCAAATGTAAATGCGTGGGTTGACGAAATGATAGCTTTAACAAAACCTGATAAAGTTGTTTGGATCGACGGCAGCGATGAGCAGCTTCAGTCTCTCAGGGAAGAAGCTATATCAACAGGTGAAATGATTAAGCTTAATGAAGAAAAGCTTCCGGGATGTTTATACCACAGAACTCTTCCTAACGATGTTGCAAGAGTTGAGGACAGAACATTCATTTGCACAAATACAAAAGAAGAAGCAGGTCCTACAAATAATTGGTGCGACCCTAAAGAAATGTATGCAAAGCTTACACCGATGTATGACGGAGTTATGAAGGGAAGAACAATGTATGTTATACCTTATTCAATGGGACCTATCGGTTCTCCTTTGGCAAAGGTAGGAGTTGAGATCACCGATTCGATATATGTTGTTTTAAATATGGATATAATGACAAGAATGGGTGCCAAAGCTTTTGAAAATCTTGGCGATACTTCAAACGACTTTGTAAGAGGTCTTCATTCAAAGGCTGATATTGATCCTGAAAAGAGATATATTGTACACTTCCCGCAGGATAACACAATTTGGTCAATAAATTCTGCTTACGGCGGAAACGTACTTCTCGGTAAGAAGTGTTTTGCTTTGAGAATTGCTTCATATCAGGGTAAGAACGAGGGCTGGATGGCTGAACATATGCTTATTCTGGGTGTTGAAAAGCCGGACGGAGAGGTTAAATATATTACTGCTGCATTTCCGTCAGCCTGTGGAAAGACAAACCTTGCTATGCTTATTCCGCCTGAGGTTTATACGAAGAAGGGATATAAGGTTTGGACAGTAGGAGATGATATTGCCTGGCTGAAGCAGGGTGAAGACGGCAGACTTTATGCTATCAATCCTGAAAACGGTTTCTTTGGAGTTGCTCCGGGTACAAATGCTAAATCAAACTTCAACGCTTTGGAGTCAACCAGAAAGAATACAATATTTACAAATGTAGCTATCAATAATGATGATATGACAGTATGGTGGGAGAAGCTTGATAAGAATCCTCCGGTTAATGCTACGGAATGGAAGGGCGCTAAGGTAAACGGACCCGAATATGTAGCGGAGGGCAACAATCTTGCACATCCAAACTCAAGATTTACAGCGCCTGCTGAAAACTGTCCTTGTATTTCATCTGAATTTAACAATCCTAATGGAGTACCTATTTCAGCTATCATCTTTGGCGGAAGAAGGGCGAAGACAACTCCGCTGGTTTATCAGTCATTCGACTGGACGCACGGCACATTTGTCGGCTCGGTTGTATCTTCTGAAACAACTGCTGCTGCAACCGGAGCGGTTGGAGTTTTAAGGCATGATCCTATGGCTATGAAGCCTTTCTGCGGTTATCATATGGGAGACTATTGGGCTCATTGGGTTGAAATGGGCAAAAAGCTTGGAGATAAAGCTCCTAAGATATTCAATGTAAACTGGTTCAAGCAGGACGATCAAGGTAACTTTATTTGGCCGGGATTTGGAGATAATATGAGAGTTCTTGACTGGATCATTCAAAGATGTGAGGGAAAAGTTGACGCTCAGGAAACCGCTATCGGATACCTTCCAAAGCCTGAAGATTTAAACCTTGAGGGCATTGAAGATGAAATCACACCGGAAGTTTTAAATGAATTGTTATCTGTTGATAAGGATCTATGGAATGCAGAAGTTGCTGATATCCGTGAATTCTACAAGCAGTTTGGCGACAGACTTCCAAAAGAGATGTCGGATGAGCTTGATAAGCTAGAGGCAAGACTCAATAAATAATTTAATTTCAATAATAAACTTGTACGGACGAATCCGATTTGGGTTCGTCCGATTTTATAAAACATTTTTATTGCCTAATATTATGCGTATGATCTGTTTGTCAATTTTTTCGGTTTTTTATACAAAAAATAAAATACACCGTTATTGTAATCTTGACACGGATATGTAAATATAGTATAATTTTTTACTGGGGAAACAAATGAAAATTATGAATAATGATTAATATAATAACAAAGGTGGATAAAAATGTTACAGATATTTTGGGGTTCTGTATTTTTATTGTTTGACATTAATGTTTCAACATATTGCATAGATGTGCTTCCTGATTTTATCGGATGGATTTTGATAGCGTTCGGATTAAAAAAACTTTCACAGCATTCCAAAGTATTCAGGTGTGTTAAAGTCATAGGAATATTTATGATTGCAATAAGTTTATTACAAGCTGTAATTTCTTTTATGGGCAGCGAAAACTTTGTTTACAATTACATATCAAAGTTTTACGGAATTGAAAACGCAGATTCTGCTTATTTATTCACAACTGTCTTCTGGGGACTGAAAATGGCTGTCCTTACTTTGGCAATACTGGCATTGTTTAAAATACGGGATAGGATAAGCGATACTCAGAGTATTAAAAGATTGGCAATAGTATGGCTGATTGTTCTGGCAATTGAGCTTTCTACATTTGTATATAAAAATCTCATTATGTGTTATCTTCCGAGTACTATTCAAAAGGCAATTATGCAGATTTTAGTTGTAGGAGTAATTTTCTTTAAGATTTGGTTTGTATTCAGCGAATATAAAATCACAAAGGATTATAAGCCATATTAGGATTGTTAAATTTTTTGCGTTCCAAATTGTATTAAGATTTTTATATGAAGCTTATTGAGACAGTTAAGCTGATTTAAAACGGTTCGTGAAATATCAGAAAGGAAACCTTTGTACAGCAAAGGCACGGTGATTAAAATGCTGTCAATAATTATACCCAGCTATAATGAAGAAAAAAATATAGAGAATACAGCTAATGTAGTATCAGGCATTATGGAAGATAATAAAATTGATTATGAGCTTGTTTTTGTCAATGACGGTTCTAAAGACAGAACATGGGAAATAATTTCACGCTTGGCAGATGAGCGGGATAATATCACAGGTGTAAATTTTTCGAGAAATTTTGGTAAGGAAAGCGCTATTTTTGCAGGTCTTAAGGAAGCGTCAGGCGATGCATGCGTTTTGATGGACTGTGATTTACAGCATCCTCCGCAGGTTATCGTTGAGATGTATAAAATTTGGAAAAACAATGACAATATAGATATTGTTGAGGGAAGAAAATCAAGCAGGGGAAAAGAAAATCCGATTTATAAATGTTTTTCTCTTCTGTTTTATAAAATTATAAAGAGTGCGTCCGGTCTTGATATGAAGGCAGCTTCAGATTTTAAACTTCTGGACAGAAAAGTAGTGAACAACTTAAATAAAATGCCTGAAAGGCTTACATTTTTCAGAGCAATGTCAAGCTGGGTAGGATTTAATAAGGAAGTGGTTAACTTTGAGGTTGCAGAGCGTCACGAAGGGGAATCAAAGTGGTCGACTAAATCGCTTATAAAATATGCAATCAATTCAATATCGTCATTTACTTCTGCACCGCTTCATATTGTTACCGTTATAGGATTTATAATGTTTTTATGTTCAATAGTTTTGGGCATACAAACGCTTTGGAAATTTACTCACGGAAGCAGCGAGGGCTTTACTACTGTTATACTTTTAATACTGTTTACAGCTAGCTTAATAATGATAAGTCTTGGCATAATCGGTTATTATCTCTCGAAAATATATGAGGAAATTAAATGCAGACCAAGATATATTATTTCAGAACGTAAAAAAAGCGGGAATCTTAAATAATATTTTATAAAGTGTCAGCATATTTTTATAATTAAAAAATAAAAGAGGAGGAGTGCTTTTTACCGGCACAAATTTAATTATGAGTAAGAGTGAAATTGCTAAGTTGTCCCCGCCGAAGGGATCAGTTTCTGCTGAAAAGAGGAGTGTTAGGCGATGGATTTACGACCATAGAATTTATGCGTTGATTTTTATTATTCCGTTGATAATCATGTATATTGTCTATGCGGTATTTAAAGTTCATCCTTGGGGTGAAAATTCAGTTTTGGTTCTTGATTTAAACGGTCAGTATGTATATTATTACGAGGCTTTGAGGGACGCTTTCTGGGGTGATGGAAGCTTTATATACAGCTGGAACAGAAACCTTTCGGGAGAGATGTTCGGCATATTTGCTTATTATCTGTTGAGTCCGTTTATGCTGATAGTATGCATTTTACCTAGAACTATGATGTGCGGCGCTATTGAAATAATCCAGCTTTTGAAGATAGGTACTGCTGCCGTTACATTTGCGTTTTTCATTAGAAAAAGCTACAAGCCCAGAAATATAACCACCGTTATTTTCTCGACCTGCTACGCTCTTATGACATATATGGTTGTTGAGCTTATGGATCCTATGTGGCTTGACGGTCTTATATATTTGCCGCTGATATGCTATGGTGCTGCAAAGCTTATTGACAAGGGAAAGGTATTAAATCTTATCATTCCTCTTGCATTGATGTTTATAGCACATTTCTATATCGGATATATGGTCGGAATTTTTACGGCGTTATATTTTATATACTATTTGGCAACTTCAGATACAAAGAGGAAGATTAAAGAGGTTTTAATTACCTTGCTGAAATTTGCAGGCTCTGCGGTTGTTGCAGTAATGCTTGCCTGTGTAGTTCTGATTCCGGTTTATAAGTCGCTAAGTCTCGGAAAGCTTGGATTCAGTGATCCTGATTTTTCATTAAAGAGTCAGTTTAATATACTTGCTTTCTTTACAAAGCTGTTCCCAATGAGCTATGATACGGTACGTCCTGAAGGTCTGCCTATGATATTCTGTGGAACACTTACGCTTATTATGACTCCGCTGTTTTTCCTAAACAAAAAAATTACGTTGAAGCAAAAAGCAGGATTGGGTATACTGGCGTCTGTCTTAATACTAAGTATGTACATTTCGCCTGTTGATATTGCATGGCATGGCTTTCAAGTTCCGAACTGGCTGCCTTACAGATATTCATTTGCCTTTTCATTTATAATTTTATTAATGGCAGTAAAGACATTCGACAATCTGGACGGAGTCAGCTTTAAAGCTGTCGGAGGAACCTTTGTTGCATTAATAGGCTTACTTGCGTACTATGAAACAACTGATATTTCAAGCTTTACTACTGTAACTGAAAAATCCCTTGAAAACGGAGCTACTAAAAGTCAGGTCGGCGGCATATGGTTTGCGGCTGTCATGTTGATTTTGTATTTTATTCTTTTACTTGTTTTGAAGAAAAAGAATATCAAAATGATATCTGTTATCATTGCGGGCGTTGTGTTTGCAGAAATGTATGTTGTTTCTTATGATACGATCAAAAAAGTTGATAAGGACGTTGCATACAGTAAATACACGACCTATGAAAACTATATGACCGATATACGAAACATTGTAGGCGATATAAAAAATGATGATAAGTCGTTCTATCGAATGGAGAAAACCTTTGACAGAACAGTGTGCGACCCAATTGGAATAGGATATGCGGGAATTTCACATTCGTCATCTACTATGAACACTAAAGCTCTTATGTTCCTTAAAAAGCTGGGGTACGGATACGGCGGAAATTACACAAGCTATAACGGTTCTACATATTTGAATGATTCGCTTTTGGGAGTAAAATATCTGATCGATAAGGATGATGACCTTTGGTCTGCATATTGCGGAACAAGAATAGAAAATGTTCCTGCAAAATATACAAAGGTTAAGGATTTTGACGCTTCTGACGAATCAAGCGACGGAACAGTAACCCAATATAAGAATCCATATGCTTTGTCAATAGGTTTCCAGGCAGATTCAAGCGTATGTGATTTAGATATTGGTGAATCTAATCCTTTTGAAAATCAGAATGCTATATTCAATGCGATTATTAAAAACGGATCGGATACTCAGGTAAAAAACATATTAACTCCGCTTAACTTTACGGTCGCAAATCAGGTTAATGTTAAGTCAGAGCCTTATGGAGATGATCTGACTAGATATTACAATACGGCGGAAGAGGGTTCGGAATGTCATATAGACTATCTGATAAATGTTGCAAATGACGGACCTATATATATTTATTTCCCGACAACTTTTGAAAAATCCTGCAACCTATGGTACTACAACGAAGAAGATTTCCAAAATTATAAGGTGCAAAACGGCAGCGAGCCTGCTATGGATTATGCAGGAAGTTATTTTGAAAGCGATAATTATAGGATAGTTGAATTAGGAGAATATGCCGAGGGCAGTACTGTAAGACTGAGAATTACTCTTGACAGAGAGGCTTTCTGGTCTGATGAACTGTTCTATACGATAGATTACGCTGCGTTTGAAGAAGCAGTAAATTCTATTAAGCAAAATGAGCTTGAGGTTACCGAATACACTGACAGAAGCTTAAAGGGCAACATTCAAATAAGCGGAAGCGACAAGGTTATGCTTACAACAATTCCTTATGAAGAAGGCTGGAAGATAACCGTTGACGGTAAAGATACAGAACCGGTTTGTGCATTGGACTCAATGGTAGCTTTAAAGCTTAATGAGGGAAAACACAAAATTGAAATGACATTTATGCCGAATTACTTTATAGTATCCGTTGTTATTTCGATAATCGGTTTGCTTATATGTGCAGTAATATTTGTTTATGAGTATAAAGATGGTGTAATAAAAGAAAAGATACTTAAAAAATCTTCAAAAGATAAAAAATCTGATAAATAGTCTTTGCTTTCGCCATTTATCTTTGTTGACAGTAAAAACTGAATAGGTTTATTATTATAACAGGAGGAATAATTCCCTCCTGTTTTTGTTTTATTTTTTATATGTTTTATATTTTTTGTGTAGAAATTTCAGGAGGTACAATCAAGACTTATCACACTGACTTTCTCAGACTTGCTATATATGCTTGTATGAGTTAAGGGAATTTCAAGAAAGGATGGACAACTAAATGAGAAAAAAATTAACTTATGGTGACGGAGCTCCTTTAGCACTTTCGGTTTTTGCCGTAATAATAAGTGCGGCGGCTGTGTTTTCTGAATTTATCGGACGTGCTATATTTAACTATTTCTTTCAGGAAAAACGGGAGTACATATTGAGTGCAGGCAAGTATATGTTCTTTCAGAATTACGGAAGGTCTGTAACTGCATTCATATTGTCAGTTTCGTTTTTCTGGATACTGTTTAAATCAAGGAAAAAGAAGTGCGTAGGCACATCTGAATGTTCGGTAGTTCTGCTTACATCGCTGTCACTGGTAGCTTATTCTGTTGTACAGTTAGGTCATGAGTTAAAAACAGGTATGTTTTTTGATTTTGCGGGACTAAATAATTCTGAGCTTTTTATAGCACTGTTCAAATACTCTGTTGAAGCGTTTACTATTCTGCCTTTAGTGTTTATAATTCTCTCCTCGCTGACTATGTTTGCAAGGCTTTCAGCGGAAACATTCAGGGTTAAGATTGAAAAACAGCTTCCGTTGGCATTTGAAGTGGATAACAGCGAGCCTGTTGTGGTTGAAGGCATTAAAAGCGTTGTTGAAGAAAGTAAAAAAAGTCCCGATGGTTCAAAGTCTAAGTCAGAAGATACTGAAAACAGCGGGGATTCAATTCTTGAAATAATCAAGAAAGAAGAATATTCAAATGAATCCGAAAATGACTTGACTTCGATTTCCAAAGAAGATGGTACTGAGGAAGCAGAGCTTGAAAATCAAGTCACATTTGAAAGCTTAAACCAGCCTGTTGCAGAGAATTAGTTTCTTTAAAGGTGAAATGAAAACTTCGTCAGCATTTCAGCAAAAAACTCAGCATCAATTTGTAATTTTCTGAAATTAATACAGTTTAAAAGGGCGTCGGCTGACGCCCTTCTTTTTTTATTTCTTATCACCCGATCTTAAGTATAATCATATAATACTTTGAGGTGATTGTTATGTGTGGAATAGCAGGGTCAGTAAACTGCAATGATATTTTTGAAAAAGATATAAGGTATTTGTATGACATTAAAAATGTACTGAAAAGAAGAGGTCCCGATCAGGACGGAGTTTACATAAACAACAATGTTGCGCTTGTACATACGCGGTTGGCTGTAATAGATGTAATGAACGGGATACAGCCGATGATAACCAAGGAATACGGAGAAGATTACATAATAGTTTATAACGGTGAAATTTATAATACAGACGAGGTAAGAAATGAGCTTAAATACAAAGGACACAGATTTGACGGACATTCAGATACAGAAGTAGTTTTAAAGGCATATATTGAATGGGGAGAAGAAAGCGTTAAAAAGCTGAACGGTATTTTTGCCTATGCGATTTGGAGTGCAAAGGATAAAAGTTTATTTATGGCTCGTGACAGGATGGGTGTAAAGCCTTTATTTTATTCTTTAAAAGGTGACAGGCTTATTTTTTCAAGTGAGATTAAAGGAATGTTGTCACATCCGCTTATCAAACCACAGGTTGATTTGAATTCAATTGCTGAAATAATGCTTATAGGTCCGGGACGTACAATGGGATACGGAGTTTACAAAGATATAAGCGAGCTTCTTCCGGGTTATTCAGCAACCTTTAAAGACGGACATCTTAAAATTCAGCAATACTGGAAACTGGAGGATAAGGAATGTAATGATACTTTTGAAGAGTGCTTAGAAAAGGTCACATTCTTAGTTACCGATTCTATAAAGCGTCAGACTGTATCAGATGTACCTTTGGGAACATTCTTGTCAGGCGGTCTTGATTCAAGTGCAATTTCGGCTATCACAAACAGAGAATACAAAAAGCAGAACCGACAGCTTGATACGTTTTCAGTGGAATATGTTGATAATGAAAAGTATTTCAAAGTAAATAAATTTCAGCCTAACAGTGATAATATCTATGTTGATAAAATGGCAGAGTTTTTAGGCAGCAGACATCACTACATAAAGGTAGATACCCCCGAGCTTGTAAAAGCACTCTTTATGTCGGTTGACGCAAGGGATCTTCCGGGAATGTCAGATGTGGACGCATCAATGCTTCTGTTTTGCAAAGAGGTTAAAAACACTTGCAAGGTTGCTTTATCAGGGGAGTGTGCCGATGAAATTTTCGGAGGTTACCCGTGGTATAGGGATAAGGAGATACGTATGACAGACGGCTTTCCCTGGTCGCAGTCAACAGCTTACAGAAACAGTCTGCTGAGAGATGAATTCAAACTATCCATCAATGCACAGCAGTATGTATATGAAAAGTATCTTGATACTATAAAAAAGGTAAAAGTTCCTGATGACTTTGACAAAACGGAAAAACGTATGCGTGAAATGTTCAGACTGAATGTAGATTGGTTTATGCAGAACCTCTTGGAACGTAAGGACAGAATGAGTATGTATAGCGGACTGGAGGTAAGAGTCCCGTTTTGCGATTACCGTATTGCCGAGTACTTATATTCTGTACCGTGGAAGTATAAGGATTATGAGGGGAGAGAAAAGGGACTTCTTAGAAAGGCATTGGAGATTGATAATTGTCTGCCTGAAGAGATATTATGGAGGAAGAAAAGTCCTTATCCTAAAACCCATAATCCTAATTACCTTGCCGCAGTTTCAAAGCTGATGGAAGAGTTAATAGAGGATTCTTCATCTCCTTTACTTCATATTGTAAAAAAATCAGAGCTTGAAAAGTTATTAAAGCGTGAAGAAGAAATATACTGGTACGGACAGCTTATGGCAAAGCCTCAGACCATTGCATATCTTTTACAGGTGAATTACTGGATGGATAAGTATAATATTTGTATGGTTTAAATATAATTAGATTAATTAATATTGATATGAAATTTGACTTTTGGAAATAATAAGGCTATAATTTAATATATTAACAGACAACAAAACGAAAGGAAGATCAAAATGTCAAATAAAATTAAAAAAGCCCTTTGTGTTTTAATGTCGCTTGTTATTCTGCCGACAGTTTGTTTATTTGCTTATGCAGAGGAATCTGTTTCTGAGCCTTCAAATAATGACAGTGAGCAGGTTTACGAGCCTACAAGTTCTGTTTCTGATATTGATGTTACAGACACTGTTACCACTCCGTCAACAACGATTACGACCACCACTACTACAACTACTACAACAACCACTACGACATCTTCTTCAACTTCCAAGCGCACAAAGAGGACGAAAAAAGCAAAAACAACAACTGCCTCTAAGTCATATGAGTATAGAGATACGGAAGCTAATAAAAACCCGGCTAAAGTTTATAGTACCACAACTTCTGACAGCGAGGATGATAAAGAAGAGGAAACTGCTTCGGCTACACCTGTGACTACTTTAAATTCAAGGACAAAGGGTGCTATGTCACTATTTCAATCAGTATTTATGATGATAATAATAGTGTTGGTTATTGCTATTATCGCAGTAGTTCTTTGGATGAGATATAAAAAGAAAAAGAGCGATAATGATGATTATGATGACTATGACGACTACGATAATTACGGCGGAAACGGTAATGAAGGTTATAATAACGGATATTATAACAATCAGGACTACAACGGATATGATAATTCCTCAAATCAGAATTTTCAGAATGAATATGACGATGAGCCCGAAATAATTTATGCAGAGGATTCAGAGGATTTTGATAATTACAATTCAAACGGTCCAGGAAATTACAGATAAAATAAATAAGCTCCCGATTTTAATCGGGAGCTTTAGTTTTAAAAGCACTTATTCATAATCAACTACATTGACCCAGTTCATCAAGAAATCCTTCTCTTCAGGATTACCCTTTACCGACTGCGATGCAGCAACAATCGGCATCCATTTCTGAACATACTGTTTTGCCGTGTCACTTTTTTCACAGAACAGGTTGAGATACTTTTCGCCGAGTTCTTTCTGACCGTGAAGCATAAACAGAAGATAAGTTCTTGCAGCGTCAGCAGAAGCATTACCCTGGGTAGCGTGAGCCCAGTCGATAACATAAGCTTCGCCGCTTTTGGTGATAATTACGTTTGAAGGGTTAAAATCTCCGTGACATACCTTATTGTGCTTCGGCATTCCTGCTAAGCGTGTGTGAAGTTCGTATCTTGTTGTAGCGTCCAAATCAGTCTGAGAAATCTTGCCCTGCATTTTATCCTTTAGCTTATTTAAAAGCGGACATTGTTTACTTTGAATTTTAAGTTGAATATCAACAAAAAGCTCTAGATACTCGTCAGTTTTATCTGGGTTTTCCTCTATCAGCTTTGCAATAGTTTTACCTTCGATAAACTGGCTTGTTATTGCCCACTTTCCGTCTATGATAGATACTTCCAAAATGGAAGGTATGTTAAGTCCGGTTTCTTCAACTCTTGCCTGATTGAGAGCCTCATTGAGAATGTCTGACTTTTTAAAATCCTTATTGAAAACTTTTATAGCTTTATCGCCGTCTTTATAGATGGTTTTTTTGCTTCTTTCAGCTATTACCTTTTCAAAATCCATAATCAATATCCTCCTGATATTAAATTTATAACAAACTAAAATTTACAATTATCTGTCTGATAAAATTATACCAAAAATGCGAGTCAAATGCAAGCAGAAACAAGAAGTAAGATTTAGATGAAACAAAGAATTCAATTAAACCTTAAAGAGATATTTTTTTCTTTCTTGTTTCTGTTTTATAATTTAGCGGTTTTCTATCAGTTTTTCGCCATAGTATGCTTTTAGATACATATCCTTGATCTCGCTCATCAGAGGATATCTGGGGTTGGCACCTGTACATTGGTCGTCAAATGCGTCCTCAGTCATTTGGTCAAGAGAAGCCATAAAGTCTTCTTCGGAAATGCCGTAATCTTTGATCGACTTCTTAATTCCGACTGTTTCCTTTAATTTATCGATAGCGCTAATAAACAGTTCAAGTGTTTCTTTATCATTCTTGCCGTTAATACCTAAGAAGTTTGCACATTCGCAGTATCTTTCAAGAGTATGAGGATATTGATATTGTGAGAATGTACCCATCTTTCTTGGTGATGGATTTGCATTAAATCTCATAACATTATCTATTAAAAGTGCATTTGCTACTCCGTGAGGAAGGTGATGATAAGCGCCAAGCTTATGAGCCATTGAGTGGCATACTCCTAAAAACGCATTTGCAAATGCCATACCTGCAAGTGTTGAAGCCGTAGCCATCTTTTCTCTTGCGTAAGGGTCGTTAGCCCCGTTTTCATATGCAGACGGCAGATATGTGAATATATTTTTAAGCGCTTTAAGAGCCAGACCGTCTGTGTAATCGGTTGCCATAACGGATGCGTAAGCTTCAAGTGCGTGGGTAACAGCGTCGATACCGGAAGCTGCTGTAAGTCCCTTAGGTTGATTCATCATCATATCAGCGTCTACAATAGCCATATTCGGCATAAGCTCGTAATCGGCAAGAGGATATTTTGTTCCCGTTCTATCATCGGTGATAACGGCAAAAGGTGTAACCTCAGATCCTGTTCCTGATGAAGTAGGAACAGCGATAAAGTATGCTTTTTCACCCATTTTAGGGAATGTATAAACTCTCTTTCTAATATCAATAAATCTCATTGCCATATCCATAAAGTCTGCCTCCGGGTGCTCATATAGAACCCACATGATCTTAGCGGCGTCCATTGCAGAGCCTCCGCCGATAGCTATAATAACATCAGGTCCGAAAGCTGTCATCTGCTTTGTACCTTCTAAAGCACAGGCGAGAGTCGGGTCCGGGGCAACGTCAAAGAATGTTGCATGCTTGATTCCCATTTCATCCAACTGATCTGTAACGCATTTTGTGTATCCGTTTTCGTATAAGAACTGGTCTGTAACAATAAAGCATTTCTTTTTGTCCATAACTGTCTTGAGTTCACGCAATGCGACAGGAAGACAACCCTTTTTGAAGTAAACCTTTTCAGGTGCTCTGAACCAAAGCATATTCTCTCTCCTCTCGGCAACTGTTTTTATATTCAGCAGATGTTTAACTCCTACGTTTTCAGAAACTGAATTTCCTCCCCACGAGCCGCATCCGAGCGTTAATGAAGGAGAAAGCATAAAGTTATACAAGTCTCCGATACCGCCGTGTGATGAAGGAGTATTTACAAGAATACGGCAGGTTTTCATCATATTTGCAAACTTATCGATTTTTTCTTTTTCGGTTACAGGATTAACATAAAGTGAAGCAGTATGTCCGTATCCTCCGTCTTTGATTAAGTGGTCTGCTTTGTCAAGCGCGTCGTCGAAGTTTTTAGATTTATACATAGCCAAAACAGGGGAGAGCTTTTCATGGGCAAAAGGTTCGTCAAGGGAAACGGAGGTAACCTCGCCGATAAGGATTTTTGTGTTTTCAGGAACGTCAATTCCTGCTATATTGGCAATTTTATAAGCTGATTGTCCGGCGATTTTTGAGTTTAATGCCCCATTAATTATCATTGTTTCGCCGAGTTTTTTGGTTTCTGTCTTGCTAAGAATGTAACATCCTCTGTCCTTAAACTCTTTTTTGACATCCGTATATATATCCTTGTCAATGATAACCGACTGCTCTGATGCGCAGATAACGCCGTTATCAAATGTCTTTGAATGAATAATTGAGTTTACAGCCATTTTGATATCGGCTGATTTGTCAATAACAGCAGGTACGTTTCCTGCGCCGACGCCCAAAGCAGGCTTTCCGCTTGAATATGCAGCGTGAACCATACCCGGACCGCCTGTTGCGAGAATAATATCAGCCTCACTCATTACCATATTTGTAAGTTCAAGCGACGGTACATCTATCCATGCTATAATTCCCTCCGGAGCGCCTGCCTCAACAGCGGCTTCTAAAACTATTTTTGCCGCCTCGATCGTGCAGTTCTTAGCCCTTGGGTGAGGGGAGATAATAATTGCATTTCTTGTTTTTAAGCATATAAGAGTTTTAAAAATTGCAGTTGATGTAGGGTTAGTAGTGGGAATAACCGCTGCAACTACACCAATAGGCTCTGCTACTTTTATTGTTCCAAAGGATTCATCTCTGTCGATAATATCGCAGGTTTTTGTATCTTTATATGCATTATATATATATTCAGCTGCGTAGTTATTCTTTATGACCTTATCTTCTACAATTCCCATACCCGTTTCTTCAACTGCCATTTTTGCAAGAGGTATTCTTTGTTTGTTAGCCGCAATTGCTGCTGCTTTGAAAATCTTATCAACCTTCTCCTGTGAAAATGAAGAAAACTCTTCTTGAGCCTTTCTAAGCTCTTTGAGTCTTGCTTCTAAAGATTCAACGCTGTCAACAAGTACAGTTTTTGTTTCTTCTGATGTTTCTTTCTTGTTACTCATAAGAAATCTCTCCTATTCATTATAAAAAATTAATGTTTTTAATATATGTTGTCTATTTTGACAGATTTAGATAGAATTGCAAGTGAAGCCGCAAGATTTTCATTTTGGACTGTAATGTTGCCAGGTACTTTTAAATGGACCTGAGCGAAGTTCCAAACGGCAAGAATTCCGGCTTTTACCATAATGTCGCAAACCTCTTGTGCATACTCGTTCGGAACAGTAATTATTCCTATATGGATATTAAGCTTTTTACAAAGTTCAATCATAAAATCATTTGAAAAAATCTTTTTACCGTTTACCTCTGTTCCAATAAGATCGTTGTCAGTGTCAAAGCCTGCAATTATGTTAAGTCCGTGGTTTTGAAAGCCCTTAAAAGACATTAACGCACTGCCCAAATGTCCGACCCCGACAACGATAGCGTCCTTAACATTATCATAGCCTAAATATTTCTCAATATCCATAATCAGCCCATTCAACATATATCCTGTTTTGGGCTTTCCGCCGTTTTGACTTACCGACGCCAAATCCTTGCGAACCTGCACCTCATTCAAATTCAAACCCTTGGCAACCACAGGCGCCGAAATATTTATAACGCCTTCGTCTGCTTTACCTTTTAAATAGGTAAGATAATCAGGAAGTCGTTTGACAGTTTGTCTTGGTACTTTTTTTTCAGACCATGCCATCTAACCACCTCATAAGCTTGATAAATTTAATCAGTATTTATTTATCGATACAATTATAATATTACCTGAATTAGTTGTCAATAGTAATATTGTTAATTATTTAACATTCTACCTTTTAACTAAAATTAATAATTAAAGCGTACTTTTTTTGAATATTTTAACACGTTTTTTAAAAAACCATACAATTTATATTATGAATTAAAACAAAAAAATTATCTAAAAACAATCCGCTCAAGCAAATATGCCTGAGCGGTTTTTCATATAAGATATTTCAGCTTATTTAACTTTAACCTTTCTTATCTTCTTGACCCACTTGCTGTATACCTTCTGAGCCTTGCCGTTCTTATCCTTGTAAGTTTTGTATGCTCTTACTCTTATATAGTAGGTCTTTTTGCTCTTTATCTTTGAGCTCTTAACTGTAAGCTTTGTCTTATTTATAAACTTCTTGAAAACTATCTTCTTGAAGTTCTTCTTTGCAGCAACCTGTACCTGATATCCTGTTGCTTTCTTTACTTTCTTCCAGCTTATTGTTATCTTCTTCTTAGCCTTGCTCTTTGCTGTCAGCTTTGTGATTTTTGCTTGCTTCATAGCTTTCTTTGCAGCCGTTTTATCCTTCTTTACAAGCTTAGGATCTCTGGTCGTCTTAGTCGGCGTCTTGGTTGTAGGCTTTGGAGTTGTAGCCGGTTTGTAATTCGGATCCTTTGCTTTACATACTGTGCATACGCCGTTTTGATA
>CANPWL010000018.1 GCA_947584375.1 uncultured Clostridia bacterium
ATTTTTTCATCATAGCAGGAGCTACGCTGCTAACATACTCGTCTTTAAGTCTAGCCATCGTTTACTCCTCCTTAAAATTCTTCGCCGCAGTCTGCGTTTCTGCAAACTCTTACTTTAGAACCGTCTTCCAAAATCTTATGTCCGATACGAGTCGGCTTACCGCATTTTGGACAAACAGCCTGAACCTTGCAAGCGTACATTGCAGCCTCAGCCTTGACAATTCCGCCTGCCTGACCCTGTCTTCTCGGCTTAACATGCTTTGTGCACATATTTACGCCTTCAATAATAACCTTTGACTCCTTTGGGGATACAGCGAGTACCTTTCCCTTCTTGCCTCTCTCTTTTCCTGAAAGAACCACAACGGTGTCGCCGGTTTTAATGTGTAACTTATTCATTCTAAACCGCCCTCCATTATAATACTTCAGGAGCAAGAGATAAGATCTTCATATAGTTCTTATCACGAAGCTCTCTGGCAACCGGTCCAAAGATACGAGTACCTCTTGGATTCTGATCTTCTTTTATAATTACAGCAGCGTTTTCATCGAAACGGATGTAGGTTCCATCCTCACGACGAAGACCCTTTGCTGAACGAACGATAACTGCTTTAACAACTTCGCCTTTTTTTACAACGCCGCCCGGTGTTGCTTTTTTAACAGAAGCAACGACAACGTCACCGATGTTTGCATATCTTCTGCGTGTTCCGCCTAAGACTCTGATACACATAAGCTCTTTAGCTCCGGTATTATCAGCAACCTTTAGTGAAGTTTGCATTTGTATCACAGTGCGTTCCTCCTTTCAATCTTAAAAGGTCTAAATTAAGAGAATTTCTCTTTTCAACCTACTTACTATTACTACTTAACTTCTTCCAGAACCTTAACCAAACGCCATCTCTTATCCTTAGAAAGAGGACGGGTCTCCATAACCTCAACCACGTCGCCGATATTGCATACGTTATTCTCGTCATGAGCTTTAAGCTTTAAAGTTCTGTTAATAATTTTCTTATAAAGCGGATGTTGAACCTTATCTTCGATAGCGACAACGATTGTCTTATCCATCTTGTTAGAAACAACTTTTCCTACTCTTGTTTTTCTAAGATTTCTTTCGCTCACAGTTAATCCTCCTCTTAATTATTCTTCGCTGGACTCTTGCTTACGAATGAATGTCTTAACACGAGCAATATCTCTCTTGACTGCCTTCATTCTCATAGGATTGTCAAGCTGATTGATAGCATGCTGAAAACGAAGGTTAAACAGTTCCTGCTTTAACTCCGCTAATTTTTCGTTAAGCTCCTGCGCTGATAAATCTCTGATTTCACTTGCTTTCATTATTGCTCACCACCCGTTTCTTGAGTTTCTTTAGCTATAAACTTACACTTTATCGGAAGCTTGTGCGATGCAAGACGCATAGCCTCTCTTGCAATCTCCTCCGAAACGCCTTCTATCTCAAACATAACTCTTCCGGGCTTAACAACCGCTACCCAATACTCGGGAGCTCCTTTACCTTTACCCATACGAGTTTCCAAAGGCTTCTTTGTAACAGGCTTATCCGGGAAAATCTTAATCCAAACCTGTCCGCCACGCTTGATGTATCTTGTCATAGCGATACGGGCTGACTCTATCTGGTTTGAAGTGATCCATGCAGGCTCAAGAGCCTGTAAACCGTAATCACCGTTTGTTACCTTATTTCCGCGGTACGCCTTACCTGTCATGCGTCCTCTGTGCTGTTTACGATGTTTTACTCTCTTTGGAAGTAGCATTATTCGTTACCTCCTTCTTTTTTCTCGTTTCTCGGTCTTGCACTGCGGCGTCTTGGTCTTTCGTCGCCGTTGCCTCTGCTGCGGCGTCTTCTTTCAGGTCTGTCCTTTGTCTCTCTCTTTTGAGTTTCAGGAACCTCGCCCTTCAAAACCTCTCCGCGATAGATCCAGACTTTAACTCCGATTTTTCCGTAAGTTGTGTCTGCCTCAGCAAAACCGTAATCAATATCAGCTCTGATAGTTTGCAGAGGGATAGTACCCTCGTGATAACTCTCAGCTCTTGCGATTTCTGCGCCGCCCAGACGTCCCGAGCATCTTGTCTTGATACCCTTTGCTCCGAACTTCATTGCTCTGCCGATAGTCTGCTTCATTGCTCTCCTGAAAGAAATTCTGTTCTCAAGGTCCAAAGCAATTCTTTCAGCAACAAGCTGTGCATTCAAGTCAGGCTGTCTAACCTCAATAATATTTATCGCAACCGACTTGTTTATCATTTTTTCGATTTTCTGACGAAGCTTCTCAATAGTAGCTCCCTTTTGTCCGATCACCATTCCCGGCTTTGCGCAGTGAATGTGGATCTTTACTTTATCTGCAAATCTCTCAATCTCGATACGTGGAACACCTGCTGAATATAAGGTCTTTTTGATATAATTTCTGACCTTATGGTCTTCTACAAGTGTATCGCCGAAAGTTGATTTATTCGCAAACCAACGGGAATCCCAATCTTTGATTACTCCGACACGATATCCATGTGGGTTTACTTTCTGGCCCATAGTTTACCTCCTCTTTCAGCTTATTCCTTTTCTTTCAGAACCAAAGTAACATGAGATGTTCTCTTTAAGATTCTGAAAGCTCTGCCCTGTGCTCTTGGCATAATTCTCTTCAAAGTTCTTCCCGGACACACAAAACACTCAGCAACATAAAGATTATTTTTATCCATGCTGTGATTATTTTCTGCGTTTGCAGCGGCCGACTTTAGAAGCTTTTCAAGATATTCACAGGCAGCTTTTGGTGTGTGCTTTAATGTTGCCATTGCAACATCATAATCCTTTCCTCTGATAAGGTCAAGAACTATCTGAACCTTTCGAGGAGCAATTCGAGCATCCTTTAATACAGCTCTTGCTTCCATTTGAAATCCTCCTTTCGGCTGCTACTTACCGTTATTTGATAATTTTGAACCTGCATGCCCTTTGTATGTTCTTGTCGGTGCAAACTCACCAAGCTTATGTCCTACCATATCTTCGGTAACATAAACAGGAACATGCTTGCGTCCGTCGTGAACTGCGAATGTATGGCCAACGAAATCAGGGAAAATCGTTGAAGCTCTGCTCCATGTCTTTAAGACTTTCTTTTCACCTGTCTCATTCATAGCCTTTACTCTTTTAAGTAGAACCTCTTGCACGAAAGGTCCCTTTTTAACACTTCTACCCATTATTCAGTTCTCCTTTCGTTATTTACCGTTTCTACGTTTTACGATAAACTTATCTGACCTGTTGTGTTTAGCACGGGTCTTGTAACCAAGAGTCGGTTTACCCCAAGGTGATACAGGTCCCGGACGTCCGACAGGCGACTTACCTTCACCACCGCCGTGAGGGTGGTCGTTAGGGTTCATAACAGAACCACGCACAGTAGGTCTCCAACCCATGTGACGTTTTCTTCCGGCTTTACCGTAGTTTACGTTGCTGTGATCAATATTTGAAACCTGACCTATTGTAGCCATACAGTTGAGAGGAATATTTCTCATCTCTCCTGATGGCAGTCTTACAAGCGCATATCCGTTTTCCTTACCCATAAGCTGAGCCATATTTCCCGCACTGCGGACAAGCTGACCGCCTTTGCTGGGATAAAGCTCAATATTGTGAATGAAAGTACCAACCGGAATGTTTTGCATTTGACTTGCATTTCCGGGCTTGATGTCAACATCAGCGCCTGCACGAACAATATCTCCTACCTCTAAACCGTTAGGTGCTAGAATGTATCTCTTTTCACCGTCTTCATATTTCAGAAGTGCAATGAATGCTGAACGGTTCGGGTCATATTCAAGAGTCATAACCTCTGCGTTCATATCTAACTTATTTCTTTTAAAATCAATTATACGGTATTTTCTTCTTGTTCCGCCTCCTCTGTGGCGAACAGTAATTCTACCGTAGCTGTTTCTTCCGGAATTCTTCTTAACCGTCTGAAGCAAGCTTTTTTCCGGAGCAACCTTTGACAAGGAAGAATAATCAATTGTAGTCATACCTCTTCTTCCCGGAGTCGTAGGTTTATAGCTCTTTATTGCCATTTAAATTTCACTCCTTTGAAGTTTGTTTTGCGAGAGCCTTATTTCATCTCCCATACTTACGCTTCACATGATCTGTAAAGCCTTTCGCCGAAGTTTATTATACTAAGTTGTTGAAGAACTCGATGGTCTTCTCTCCTTCAGCAAGTGTAACGATTGCCTTTTTCCATGAAGACGTTCTGCCTTCATACATACCCATTCTCTTTTTGCGGCCTCTGCAATTCATTGTATTTACCTTAACGACCCTAACTCCGAAAAGCTCTTCAACAGCCTTGGCAATTTCAATCTTATTTGCATCTTTAGCAACCTTAAATGTGTACTTATTAATCTCTAAGCCTTCCATAGAAGCCTCAGTGATAATTGGTTTTAAAATAATATCATGAGCAGTTTTTTCCATTATGCATAAACCTCCTCAATCTTATCAACGGCATCCTTAACAACAATGAACTTATCATAATTAAGAATGTCATATACATTTAATGTGTTGACAAGAGTAGGCTTTACACCCGGGATATTTGAAAGGCTTTTAACTACCTTTAAATCAACCTCCGGCATAACAACAAGTGCCTTGCCCTCAACATTAAGCGCTTTTAGCATATCGATCATTGTCTTTGTCTTGAACTCATCGCATTTAATTGAGTCAACAACAACAATATCGTTATCTACTACCTTTGAAGAAAGAGCAGACTTCATAGCAAGTCTCTTTTCCTTTTTATTTAACGAATAGCTATAATCTCTAGGTTTTGGACCCATTGCAATTCCGCCGTGAACCCACTGCGGAGCTCTGATAGAACCTTGTCTTGCATGACCTGTACCCTTTTGTCTCCAAGGTTTTTTTCCGCCCCCTCTTACTTCTGAACGAGTAAGGGTAGACTGTGTACCCTGTCTTTGATTTGCAAGGTAATTAACAACCATTGCATGCATTATAGCTTTGTTAGGCTTGATTCCGAAAACAGAATCCTTCAGCTCAGCGGTAGCAACCTCTTTGCCTGTCATATCAAATACTGAAACCTTTGGCATAATTACTTCCTCCTTCCACTAAGCCTTCTTAACACAATCAACAACAGTAACAGTACCGTTTTTAGGACCCGGAATAGCGCCCTTGATTGCAATAAGATTATTTTCTGCGTCTACCTTTACAACTTCAAGGTTCTGGATAGTAACTTTTTCGTTACCTAACTGTCCAGGCATTCCTTTTCCCTTGAAAATTCTTGATGGTGAAGAACAAGCTCCCATAGAGCCTGCGTGCCTGTGAACAGGACCCGTACCGTGCGACTCTTTAAGTCTTGCAAAGTTGTGACGCTTGATCGTTCCTGCAAAACCTTTACCTTTGCTGGTACCGCTTACATCAACGATGTCGCCCTCAGCAAAAGTATCTGCTTTTACAATATCGCCGACATTCAATGTATCAATGTCGTCAAGTCTGAATTCCTTTAAAGTTCTCTTCAAAGCAACGTCAGCCTTTTTAAAATGTCCCTGTAAAGGCTTATTTACCCTCTTAGCCCTGATGTCGCCGAATCCAAGCTGAACAGCATTATAGCCGTCATTTTCAACTGTTTTCTTCTGGACAACAACGCAAGGACCTGCCTCTACAACTGTTACAGGGATAAACTTCCCTGTCTCGTCGAAAATCTGTGTCATACCGATTTTCTTACCGATGATTCCCTTTTGCATTATTTTTCCTCCTAAATGGTTATTGGTTGAAATTAAATTTCAACATGACCTGCGTGAATACTGTTTTGAAATCGTACATTTACGATTTCCGTTGGAAATTACTTGATTTCCATTACAATATCAACACCTGCAGGAAGGTCAAGACTTTGAAGTGCCGATGTAGTATCATTTGTCGGTCTAAGAACGTCAATCAATCTCTTATGAGTTCTCATTTCAAACTGCTCACGGCTGTCTTTGTCCTTGTGAACAGCGCGAAGTATCGTAATAATTTCCTTGTCCGTCGGCAGAGGGATTGGTCCCGATACCTTAGCGCCCGAACGCTTTGCTGCTTCAACGATCTTTGCCGCTGCAGCGTCTACAACTGCGTGTTCATAGCCTTTGATTTTAATTCTGATTCTTTCATTGACTGCCACTTAAATCGCCTCCTAATAATTTTGACTGGGGGCTGAAAGCCTTTAATTAATGTATAAAAGCTTTTCTGTAATTTTACACTGTACCGTGTGTTCCGCGAAAGCCTGTTAAAAAAAGCCGAAAAACTAACGTGGTTTTTCGGTCGACATAACACAACGATAAATATTTCCTTATGCAAAAACAGACTTAACATATTTAGCCTGCCCTTCGCAAGAAGCATAAAGCACATACCGTGTTCAGTATTACAGTCGCCCGGTTTAAAATCGGACATACTCTGCGAAAATTACCCGGCAAACCGCCGGCAACCTTCCGCTTCATCGCATATCTGTTGCAGCCGCAATGCGGGAATTAACCGCAGTGCAAGATAAATTGTACCATTTATATTCCACAAAAGCAAGCAAATTGAAAAAAATCAGATGTAGAAATTTTAGGCTGATTTATCCCTATTTTTATGCAAATTGCACAAACTGTATTTTTTACACCTTTTCAGCGACAAACTAAAACCAAACACTATACTTAAAGCTAGAAATTATGAAAAACAATAACTTATTGTTTTTTATATTCGGCAGTATGTTTAATTGAAAACTTTCAGTCAATTAAACAAATTTTTACTAAGTGTTATCATTCTTAGGTATCTCCACTGGATTTTCAATATCCTCAACAGCATTTTTTTCTGTGATTTCCACTTTATATGAATGAGTAATCTTCTCTCCGTCACTGTCTATGAGTGTTTCCTCAGTGAAATACAATAACTCATTATCCTTATTAAAATAGAATTTTGCAATAAAATCTGTTACTTTTCCCTCATCTGAAGCCGCCCCTATTTCATCAGGATCATAGTTATGTTCAACGCAGGTAATGCCGTTCTCTTCTGTAACAGATGATTTCTCAACGGCATTGGCAGAAAAGATAATTAATCCCTCATTAGCCTGAGGATGAGTGGAATCACGGTTATAAGCCTGAAATTCCTTATCTCCCCTCTGTGTAAATGTATATTCGCCGTTTTCAGATGTGTAGCATTCATATCCGTTATTGTATTGAGCATAACTTTCGTCTTTATACTTTCCCTCATAGGCAAAGGTCAAAACATCCTTTTCATCATACTTAAATATAAAAGTCTGCTCAATCTCATTTGTTTTGGTATTTGTCATAATAACCTTTGCACTGTCTAGTTTTGTATATTCCTCTCTGGCATTTTTAACGAGCTCACTTCCTGCAACATCTTTTGTTCCGCAGCCTGAAAACAAAAAAACCGAAATTATAACTGCCCATATATTTAATAGTATTATTTCCTTTTTTTTCATATTGATCAAAATGCCTTTGCATTGCAAAGGTTCCCTTTCTTAGAACTTATCGCTGCACTTTTACAGCAACGACTAAATAAATAGTTTGAATTTTTCACACTATTGCCCGAATTTTTAAATAAGATGTACAGAATAAAATCGGGATGAAATCACGCTGACCTCATCCCGAAAAAATAATATCTAAAATTTAGTCATCATAATATCTGTTATTACGATTTACAACCTTTACCGTAAACGAAACGGATTTTCCTGTCTTCTTGTTTTTGCAAATTATTTTCGTCTTTCCGGTTGAAACTGCACGGAACTCCATATCATCACCGTAACGGTCATAGTCGTCAAACCGAACAACAGAAGTATTTTTAATAGTCCACTTCAAATGCCTGTTACTAACACCAGATGACTTTCTGACTTCTAAATCAAAATCTTCTCCTACCGGTATAGTGCGTGTTTTGGGTCCGACACGCTTAATAACTCTCTTTGCAGACGCTTTTTTTACAACTATTGTTGTATATGTTTTCTTATTAGTACCTCTGATTTTACAGCAAACTTTAGCCGTACCCTTTTTCAGTGCAATAAAGTCCTGCTCGTCGCCGTACCTGTCATAGTCTTCAAATTTTATTACGTTTTTCCCCTTAACAATAGACCATACAAGACTGTCATCATCTGCATAGTAGGGAGAAACCTTTGCAAATAGTTCAAAATGCTGTCCTTTTTTTACTGTTTTCTTTTTAACGACCATTGAAACACCGGTAGGTCTTATATCGTCATAATCAGCAGATGTTGTCACCGAAAAAGACATACCGCTTAAAAGAATCGCAGCTATTAACAAAGAAATGATCGACTTTCCAATTTGTTTTCTCTTCTTTTTCATAACAATCCCTCCGTTTTAAAATCATTAATGTATTGGACTTCCTATTACTTTCTCCGTGGTCTGCTTCTTCTATTCTCGCTTGATCTTTTAAGATCAGACATCCTCTCCTCGCTGGACGCTTTAAACTTACTCAGCATATCCTCAAAATTAGCGTCGCCGCTGGTTTTCTGTACAAACCCGTCGCTGTATACAACATTCTCATTTATTTCAGGCTTAGTAGCAGACTGCCTTTGCTTGAACTGTGACTTACCTCCCGAACGTACGTCCTGAGAAGCTCTGCCCTCATATAATTTATTATTGCCTTTGGTTTTCACACCGGATTCCGTCTGTTTAATAGACATACTTATTTTCCCGTTTTCGTTGACCTTTATAACCTTTACCTTAACATCATCACCGATTTTGAGAATATCATTAATATCGTTTACAAATGAGTTTGAAACCTCAGAAATATGTACCAATCCGCTTGTTCCTTTATCAATCTCCACAAATGCTCCGAACTTTGTAATTCCCGTGACCTTGCCTTCGTAAATCTTGCCAATCTCGACCGCCATAAAATTTTTAATCCTCTCTAAAACGTATTAGCCCAAACTTGCTACATAAAAACGGCGTTCATTTGGATAAGCGTAGCCGTATCTTTCAATAGCGATTTTTTTCATATATTCATTTTCATCCTCACCGCTCAGCAGACGGGTGTATTCGTCATTTTCCTGTCTTGCAGCGGTAATCTGCGATTTAATGTTTGCCAGCTCCCTTTGCTGTTCTTTTAATTCTGCCTGCTGAGATATAACAAGATATAATGAATATATCAAAAAAACCAAAACTGCAACAGTTGCAATTTTTGAAGCTAAAGACTTTTTTTTCTTTTGCTCTGAAAGCAATTCGTTCAATGTATCATTGCTTCCGGTCATAGTTATACCTCCCTTTTGCATAATTAATTATTTATTTTCATTATACACTACATTTTTCTCAACTTTCAAGCCTTTTTTTCGACTTTTTATTCTTTTTTTAAAAGATATGTAAATTTGCACAATTTTATTCTTGATATTTGTGTAAAATGGAATAAAAATTTTACGTTTCAGCCATGTTTCAAATTTATCATACACTGATCTTATTCTTGTTGCAATTCCTGTTGTAAGACTTCCTATTGTCAGCAAATATATAACAAAACCTATAAACATTCCTATAAGAATAAATAATCGTATCTGACCTTTCGCCATATCTGTTGAAAACACAAAATACCAAAAGGCACAAAAAACAATAAAACAAAAGTCCTCAATAAAAATAACAGTCTTATGATGACGCTTAATAATTCTGATAACTCGCAGAACATCATAAATCGCGCCAAAAACTAATCCTATCAAAAAAGATAACAAAAAAAGCTTGGTTTCATATTGAAGTCCGAAGATATAATCAGGCACATCGCATCATCCTTTTCACTTTTTATAATTTTAAGCTGTTTTATATTAAAATATTATAACCTTATTCTATGAGAATAATATTTTTCATATTATTTAAAAATCTTCTTTATAAATCCAATGCGTTTATTTTTATCCTTATCTCCATAAATAAGCGCCCATATATCGCCCTCTATTGAAAAATCCCCTGTTTCAACATTCATTTCATTGATATGAAGATTTTTACCCTTTATCAAAAGCTCACCCAATTCGGTATAAATAAGCATCTGATTTTCATTAAAGCTGTCTACATCCGTAACACCTGACAAAAGAAGTCTTTTTCTGTTTTCTAAAATAGCATTATGATTTTTGCTTAATCCGTTTGCAGTCAATTCGTTCATAATAAGCACCCTTTCATTACTGATACTTTAAAAGCCAGCCTGCTACTATATATATTAAACAAAAAACAATGTTATACCTTGTCGCTTATTACAAAGGAAAAACATTGTAATTTCCTTTTAGTTTTGATATAATAAATTCATCAATATTTTATAGAATTATAAATGTATAAAACTGAAATAAGCAATAAGGAGGAATTATGAAAATCTCTAAAATAATTGCATTACTTACAGGTCTTTGCCTTACGACCGCAATGCTTGAAGGATGTTCGGATAAGAACAATAAAAAAGGAAAGGCAGACCCTGCAAAATTCTACAACAGCCAGCCCGTCGACACAGGATATGAATGGAGCAATGTTAAAATTGTAGGCGGCGGATACATTCCTGGCATAGTTTATAATGAAACTGAAAAAGATCTTATTTATGCTAAAACAGATATTGGAGGAGCATATAAATTTAATAAGGATAAGAACAAGTGGGAATGTATCACTGACAGTTTCGGAGGAGAAGACTGGGGATATAATTGCATTGAAAGCATAGCTACTGACCCAATAGAACCAAATCGTGTATATATGTCGTGCGGGACCTCTTATTCGGGAAATGGCTGCATTATGTACTCATATGACTACGGAAAGAACTGGACTAAGGTAGATATGGGTACTATAACAATGGGCGGTAATGATTGGGGGAGAAATACGGGAGAACGTCTTTGCGTAGACCCTAATGACAATAGTATTGTTTATTATGCATCCCATTCCAAAGGTTTATTTGTTTCTAAAGACTACGGTCAGAGCTGGAGTAATGTTGAATCCTTCCCATCAAAAGGGGACTTTAGCGAAGAAGGTTACAGATACGGTATTCTTTGGGTAACTATGGATAAATCAAGTTCTAAAAAGGGCGAGGCTACAAAGACCTTCTTCTGCGGAGTTGCAAATAAAGATACCGAACAAATATACCGTACAGATGACGCAGGGGAAACATGGAAAGCTATTAACAATGAGTTTTCTGTTAACGCCGGTATCAAATATTATCCCCAGCAGGGCAGAGTATCAGACAATGGAAACCTGTATGTAACATATTCAAATATGGTTACCCAGGAAAAAAACCCCCCAAGAGGTATTGTTTGCAGATATAACATAAAAGAAGGAAAATGGACAGATATAACTCCACACATAACAGGAAACGGGTGGTGCGGTCTGTCAATATGCAACAACGACAAATATAAAGGCGATATGATAGCCGTTACAACAATATGTCACTGGGGTTCTGAGGACAATGTCTGCGTTAGCTTTGACGGTGGCGATACGTGGAAAGGATTTTGGAACATTGAAACTGAGGAAAAAGACTATAATCTTGATATTTCCGAGTCTCCATGGCTTGACTGGCAAGGTCAGTTAAAAATAGGCTGGTGGACATCGGGAGTTGCAATCAATCCGTTTAATCCTGATGAAATTCTATACGGAACAGGTGCAACGATATTCGGAACAGATAACGCAACAAAAATCGGACAAGAGAAAGTAAATATTTCTGTTCGGGCAATGGGTATTGAGGAAACAGCTATTTTTGATTTCTATTCTCCTAAGGACTGTGGAGAAAACACTCCCGATTTATATTCGATCTTAGGAGATCTTTACGGCTTTAGACATGACGACGTAAATACTGCTCCTAAAGAACACTGGGGAGCTCAAAGCTTTAAAGCTGAATCTCTGGCAGTTGCGGCAAACGACCCGGATATAGTAGTGAGGACAACCGCCGACAGTGATTTTGAAAATTCTATCTGCTATTCAACAGACGGAACAAAGAGCTGGAAGTTTGTTAAAACCATTCCTGACGGAGTAAATATCAATCAAGGCGGAACAGCATATCTTTCTGCCGACGGAAAGGTTTTGTTTTGGTCACTCGGAGCCATGAGCGTCAATACCTACTACACGACCGACTGGGGAAAAACGTGGAAGGTATGTAAAGGACTTCCCGCAAATGCAAACATAATTCCCGATCAAGTCAATCCTGACAAGATATTTGCCGAAAGCGGAGGAACATTATTTGTTTCAACCGATAAAGGAAAAACCTTTAAAGAGTTTTATGACATTTTGATTTCCAATTCTGATATTGTTGCAAACCCGGAAAAAGAAGGCGATCTTTGGATTGCGGCAGGTCTTGTTTTCCACATTGAGAACGCAGGTGAGGAAGGATGCGAAATGGTCGCTCCTAACAAGGACTTCCAAAGCGTTGAATGTATAGGTCTTGGAAAAGGTGAAAAAGACGGCGATCCTGAGGCTATATATATTATAGGAGAAAATAATAACAACGGCGAAGGAGTATACCGTTCTACCGATGGGGGAAAGACGTGGAAACGTATTAATGATGACACACAAAGATGGGGAAATGTAAATAACAAAATTTCAGGAGACCCCAAAACCTTTGGACGTGTATATATTTCAACAAACGGCAGAGGGATCATTATGGGAAATCCGGCTAAATAAAAACAAAGGCATAAAGATAATTCTTTATGCCTATATTTTTTCAATATTATTCAAAAGATCAGCTATTGAGTATCACGCCGAATAATTTCTCACTCTCAGCTCAATGCCGAGATTTTGACAAAGCTCTCTGCATTTTTCTATTTCTTCATCTGATATAACGTCAACAACCGACAAAATCACTTTCGGAAATATCTCATTTGCTTCTATTGCAAAATTAATCATAGTTTCAAAGGCTTTATCTTTCCACTTCGGTTGAGTAATTTTATTATATTCCTCCTTGTTTGACGCATTAAGGCTTATTGATACCGTGTCAAAAAGCCCTGTCATAAGCTTGCAGGTGTTTGACTCATTAATCAAATCGGAAAGTCCGTTAGTATTTATCCTTATCGGTGTTCTTGTAACGCTTCTTATATACTTTGCCGTTTTTATCAGAATATTCAGTTCACAGGTCGGCTCTCCGAACCCGCAGAATATAATTTCATCATAACTGTCAAGATCTTCTTTTTTTAATGCGTCAATAACCTCATCAGCAGTAGGCTGGTGCTCAAGCCAAAGACTATCCGAGCCATATGCTCCATCCCCGTTTCTTCTGATACAAAACTCACAGGCGCATGGGCATTTGTTCGTGATATTCAAATAAAGCTTGTTGTCCAAAACATAAGTAATAGTCATCATAATTATCTGTTCTCCTCGCAGGGCTAATGCTCCCATACTAAAATAAATAGATTTAAAACTGATCAATTAACTGTTTTTTTATAGTATAACTCAAAAACAAACAACTTTCAAGTATCACAAAAATTCTAAATTTTATCATATGTTTATCACAAATGACATTATAATAAGAAATATGATAATAAAAAAATCGATCATAATATAAGTTAAAGGAGATCCTAAAAATGGATGAGAATAAAATCACCGATAACGAACAATTGGATAAGGTAACAAGTATTGATTCCATTGACCCTGTACAAAATGAAACTCAGCCAAAAACAATTGATTCTGGAAACAACTCATTAACTCAAAATAATCAACCGGAAGAAACAAATAACATCCCTGCTGAGGAATATATACCAAACGATTATAATCAAGAATATTCTTATAACGATCAGCAAAGCTACGCAAATGTAAATGAAGTTTCTTATTACCCGAAAAAGAATAAAAAGAAAAGCAAAAAATTTCTTACTGCATTAGTAGCTGTAATTTGCGTACTTGCAATAGGACTTACATCCGTTATCGGATATGCAATGATTTCAGGAAACGGCATAAATATTTCATTGTCAGATACTGACAACAGTAAAAGCGAAACAAAATCATCTAAGGACATTAAAGCTGATGAAAAATCAACAAGAGACACAAAAAATCTTCCTACAATAAATCAGCTTGCAACACCTTCAGACGCACTTTCAATACCTGAAATAGTTAAAAAAGTTTCCGGCTCTGTTGTTGGAATTTCAGCTTCAAACTCAGCTCAAACAGCAACAGGAACAGGCGTTATAATGAGTGATGACGGATACATTATAACAAACGCCCATGTTGTAAGCGGAGCAGATACCTTATCAGTGGTATTTACCGATGAGGATAAAACCTCTATAAGTGCAGAGCTTGTAGGTACTGACGCACAGACAGACCTTGCTGTTATTAAAATAAATAAGAAAGATTTGACCCCTGCTGAGTTTGGTAAATCCTCTGAGCTTCAGGTAGGAGAGATTGCAATAGCCATAGGAAACCCTCTTGGATTTGAGCTTGCTGGCTCTGTTACCTCAGGAATCATCTCGGCTACCGACAGAACTCTTACAATTGAGGATCAGGAGATGAATCTTATTCAGACTGATGCTTCAATAAACAGTGGTAATTCAGGCGGAGCGCTTGTCAATGCATACGGTCAGGTAGTTGGCATAACATCGGCAAAGGTCAACTCGGCTTACGGCGAGGGCTTGGGCTTTGCAATCCCTATTGATGACGCAACTCCGATAATAAACGACCTTATCAAATACGGATATATTAAGGGACGTCCTGTTCTCGGTCTGAGCGGAGAAACTATCACCGAGCTTTATTCGCAGTATTACGGTGTTCCCGAAGGCTTTATAGTAAGAAAGGTTGAACAGGGTTCTGCTGCTGAAAAAGCAGGTATTAAAATCGGAGATATAGTTATAGGCATCAATGATACAACCATTAAGTCTATTTCTGAATTCAATAAAATCAAAGCCGAGTTCAAAGCCGGAGATAAGATTACCATTACCCTTTACAGGCAGGGCAACAAAATGAATGTTGAAGCTACTCTTGATGAGGATACTTCCGCCGCTGAAAGCAACGACAGTCAGAATACGACCGAATCTAATCAGGACGGTTACAGTTACTTCGGCAGTGACGACGGATACAATCCGTTCGGAGCATTCGGAGGCTTTGGAAACTTCGGAAGCTATCAATCTCAAGGCGAAGCATCTTAATTAATTACGAGTACGAGATATTATATATTTTTTCATATTTCATTACTTCCTTGAAGGCAGCTGCTCTAAATATAAGAGCGGCTGTTTTCATTTTAATTTCAATTATTATAAAGGTCTTGATATAATCGTGTTAAAATGTTATACTGTATATTAGTAGGTATTATTTCTTAAAAACATAGCAGAAAGGTGTGTGATAAAATGTCACTTGAAAACAACGATATTCCTGAAAAGGAAGAAATAAACACTGATGATATAAAGTCAGAAATATCAACTAAGCCTTATGAAGAAAACAGCCTTGAACCCGCTGAAGAAGACTACGGCGAAAAGAAAAAATCTAATAGTATATCTAAAATAATTTTATATGCAATTTTTTCAATAATAATCATTCTCTGCCTAATTGTTATAGGAAGAAATTTGTTTTTTAACAAAAGCGATAAGACCGAAAGCTCAAAAATTGAGCCGCCAAAAAAAATAACTGATCTGTATGAATTAGCTGAACTCAACGACGGTTATAAGCTTATAAACCAAGATGTATCCGATACAAAAGCGGTATCGGTATATAATAATGAAAAAAATGAAATAGTTTTTAGCCAGTCGACTATAAAGGATTACAAGCCTGAATATGACACATCTGATAAAAATATTGTCAAATCGTATTTTTCAAGAGGAGACGGTCAGGACTATACAGCATATCAAATCAATGGAAAATGCTATATAGTATGGACAACTGACGAATACACCTTTGAAATTAAAACCGCAATGAAAAAAAGCGAGTCTATTCCTTTTATATTTAAAGTGCAAAAGGCAGAAAAATCATGAAAATAAAATAAAAATAAATATCTTAATTTTATTCCCGTTTGGAATTATCCGAACGGGATTTTCATTTATTTTTACATATATAATAACTCTTGCAAAAAATTTATATTATTGGTATAATTAAAACCGAAATATCAAAATTGGAGTTTAACTCTTTTTCAGGACGGTAAATGATGAACAGTACAATGATATTTACATTGGTCAAATATGCCCTAGGAGTAATAGTTATTCTGCTTTTAGTTTTTATAATTGCAGTTATTACTCCGAAGCTTGCAGCGTTTATTGATAAAAGACGAAAAAACTCTTCAAATCAATATGACAATGATGAGTATATCAATCCTAAGGATTATACAGTAATGGACCCATACGGAAAAAGCGAAAAACCGGAGGGCTTTGATCCGAATTATAAAATATATAATGAAGATATATACGGATTTAACAGAAAATCTGCTAAAACAAATTCTAATAATGACAAGGAGAATTAATTATGGGCAAAAATAACGGAAACAGCAAAATGGTTGAACAGATCACATCAATGGATGTTGACTTTGCAAAATGGTATACCGATATTGTTAAAAAGGCAGAGCTTATCGAATACACAAGCGTAAAAGGCTGTATGGTTATTCGTCCTTACGGTTATGCTATCTGGGAAAACATTCAGAAAATACTGGACAGAATGTTTAAGGAAACAGGTCATGAAAATGTATGTATGCCAATGTTTATTCCTGAAAGTCTTTTAAATAAAGAAAAGGATCACGTTGAGGGATTTGCTCCCGAAGTAGCTTGGGTAACACACGGCGGAAGTGAAAAGCTTGAAGAGCGTTTATGCGTTCGCCCTACTTCGGAAACTCTTTTCTGTGAGCATTATGCAAATATAATTCATTCTTACAGGGATCTTCCTAAACTATACAACCAATGGGTTTCAGTTGTAAGGTGGGAAAAGACAACTAGACCGTTTTTAAGATCCCGTGAATTTCTTTGGCAGGAAGGACATACCATTCACGCAACCGCAGAAGAGGCAATTAAAGAAACTGAACAAATGCTTAACTGTTATGCAAAGTTCTGTGAAGAATCACTTGCTATGCCTGTTGTAAAGGGAAAGAAAACAGAAAGCGATAAGTTTGCCGGAGCTGTTTCAACGTATGCCATTGAGGCTCTTATGCATGACGGAAAAGCGCTTCAGGCAGGAACTTCACACTATTTCGGTGACGGTTTTGCCAAAGCATTCGGAATTGAATATACAGACAAAGAGAATAAAAGAGTCAACCCTCATCAGACTTCTTGGGGTGTTACAACGCGTCTGATAGGTGCTCTTATAATGACGCACGGCGACGATAACGGACTGGTACTTCCCCCTGCCGTTGCACCTATACAAGTTGTTATTATACCTATTGCACAGCACAAGGAAGGAGTTTTAGATAAAGCAAACGAGCTTTATAACAAACTGAAATCCAAAGGAATTAGAGTAAAGCTTGACGAAAGTGATAACTCTCCGGGCTGGAAGTTCTCAGAGTATGAAATGAAAGGTGTTCCGATAAGGCTTGAGATCGGACCTAAGGATATTGAAAATAATCAGTGTGTTCTTGTAACAAGACACAACCGTGAAAAAACCTTTGCGTCTTTAGATGAGCTGGAATCTTCAGTCAGTCAAAAGCTTAAAGACGTTCATAACGGATTGTATGAAAAGGCTCTGAAAAACCGTGAAAACAAAACCTATATATGCAAAAGCATTGAAGAAATCTCAAGGATTTTGGAAGAAAAGGGCGATGGTTTTATTAAAGCTATGTGGTGCGGTGATGAAGCCTGTGAGGATAAGGTAAAAGAAAAAACCGGAGCAGGCTCAAGATGCATACCGTTTGAACAGGAAAACATAGATGACAAATGTGTATGCTGCGGAAAACCTGCTAAACATATGGTTCTCTGGGGCAAGGCATACTAAATTTTAGGATTTTTTTCATTTTATTTCAAAAACCCCTTGACATATTATGTAAAATACATTAGAATATATATATAAAATATAGAACGAGGGTGAAATTTATGAAAACTATTGGTATAGTCAGACATTTTGATTCAGCGGGACGAATAACTCTTCCCATAGAGCTAAGAAAAGAGTTGCATATATCGCCGGGTGATTACATTGAGGTTTTCACAGAAGATGATGAAATTATCCTTCGCAAATATCAAAATAAATGTATTTTATGCGATGAGTTTATCGACATTAATGACAACTGTAACATTCACGGAAAATCAATCTGCAAAAACTGCGTAACCAAAATTAAATCAAACCAAGACAATTAAACTGCAAAAACAATAAAATTATCACATATAATGTTATATCTGTCATAAAAATGCCGGTTATCCTGATTACAAAATGATACCTTGGGCATTATTAAAAATAAGGGAATTATATTTTTTATGAAGATAAATTATTTTAATGCCGGTTTGCCTGCATATGCTTGCGGACAAAGGTTTGAAATTTTGTTTATTAAAAACATCGGAAAGGAAAAATTGCCCCGTTTGGAGCATGGTCATAAAAATGACTAAACTATATATTGTTATTCCATGTTATAACGAAGAAGCTGTTTTGTCGGAAACAGCAGCAAGGCTTGGAGAAAAAATGCATAGGCTTATGTCGGATCATATTATTTCAGACAGCAGTAAGGTTATTCTTGTTGACGACGGCTCGACCGATAAAACGTGGGAACTGATTACAGAAATACATTATAGCAACAGAATATTTTCAGGCTGCAAGCTTACACGTAACCAAGGTCATCAGAACGCACTTTTATCAGGTCTTGACTGTGCAAGAGAAAAATGTGACGCAGTTATTACTATGGATGCAGATTTGCAGGACGATATAAATGTAATTGATGAGTTTATTAAAAAATACGAAGAGGGTAATGAAATCGTATACGGTGTAAGAAGCTCCAGAAAAAAAGACAGTTTTTTCAAAAATAAAACTGCAAAAATTTTTTATAAGCTTATGAATTTTATGGGGGCTGAAATTATTCCGAATCACGCAGATTATCGGCTGCTGGGAAGCAGGGCGCTTGAAAGCCTGTTTGAATTTAAAGAGGTAAACTTATTTTTAAGAGGCATTGTTCCTCTTATCGGATATAAATCGGCAAAGGTTTATTATGAAAGAAAAGAACGCTATGCGGGAGAAAGTAAATATCCTCTTAAAAAGATGATTTCTTTTGCATTAGACGGCATAACTTCTTTTAGTATAAAACCCATTAAAATGATTACGTCATTAGGCGTTATATTTGTAGCTGTAAGCGGAACAATGCTTATATATTCTCTTGTAAGTTATTTTACAGGGCATTCAGTAAGCGGTTGGGCGTCACTTATTACGTCAATATGGGCGTTAGGAGGGCTTCAACTTCTGGCGATCGGTATTATCGGCGAATATATCGGAAAGATGTTTTTAGAAACTAAGAAACGTCCAAGATATATAATAGAGGAGTTTTTAGACGAAGATAAATAATGCTTATAAATATATGCTAAATTTTGTACAGAATAATAAATGCCTGTACTATATGTTGCGTTTTTGGAATTATTATAAAATTAAGCAAAAAATTGCTTGACAAAACCTTATAAAGTATGGTATCATTGTTTTACCTCTTTATGAGGTCTATTTTTTTGCGTCCTTTTTAAGGCTTGTCTTAACCCAAACTAAGTCTGTAAAAGCTCAAAAATTAATAGTCTCAAACCGTAAAGTAATCGGCATATAGTTATACGGACTATATGGAGGGAGGCAATTGGACATGCGTTTCACCGTTCTTTTGGAACGCAAATTTCGTCGGGAGGTGCCGAAATGAGAGTGAAAATCACACTGGCTTGTACGGAATGCAAGCAAAGAAATTACGCCACAAAGAAGAACAAGAAGAATGACCCTGACAGACTTGAAATGATGAAGCATTGCAAGTATTGTAAGAAGCACACTCTTCACAAAGAAACAAAGTAGACGAAAGGAGTTTTTAAAATGGCTAAAGATTCCACTGCCGCTAAGCAAAAAGGCGGAAATAAAATCGTCAAATATTTCAGAGACTTAAAATCAGAAATCAAAAAAGTAGTATGGCCAAGCAAAAGTCAAGTTATCAATAACACAGGTATAGTACTTGTTCTTTGCGTAATATGCGGATTGGTATTAGCAGGCATCGACTTAGGTCTGTCACAGCTTGTTGAACTGCTGCTTGGTATTAAGTAATGAAATGAGAATGGTTTTTTAACAACGGGAGGTATTGCTGTTTATGTCAGAACAAGCTAAATGGTATGTTATACATACCTATTCAGGCTATGAAAATAAGGTAGCTCAAAGCATTGAAAAGGTTGTTGAAAACCGAAAGCTCCATGATCTCATCCCGGAAATAAAAGTTCCTATGGAGGCTTATTCCGAAGTAGGCAAAGAGGGAGAAATCAAAGAAGCTGAAAGAAAGCTTTTTCCAAGCTATGTTCTTGTGAAAATGGTAATGACAGATGATACATGGTATATCGTAAGAAATATTACAGGTGTAACAGGGTTTGTCGGACCGGGTTCAAAGCCTATTCCGCTGACTGAAGCTGAGGTTGAAGCCCTTGGAGTTGATACAAAATCAGCAGCAATTGAGGTCGACTATAAAGCGGGCGACAGCATATCTGTTACGGGTGGTTCATTTGAAGGCTTTACAGGTACAGTTGAATCTGTAAATCTGGAAGAACAAATCGTCAATGTTATTGTTTCAATGTTCGGAAGGGAAACTCCGGTTGCTCTGCCGATAACACAAGTAGCAAAATTGGATTAATTAATTCGTTTTTAAGAAGCTGATTATATAAACATCTTGCTTCAAAAGTGGGAGAGTTAAAATATTTATTAACTCGCCTTTACCACAATTTATGGAGGTGCGAAAAGATGGCACAAAAAGTAGTAGGCTATGTAAAGCTACAAATCCCTGCAGGAAAAGCAACACCTGCACCGCCTGTTGGACCTGCTTTGGGACAACATGGTATAAACATCGGAGCATTCACTAAGGATTTCAATGAAAGAACCAAAAATGACGCCGGTCTTATAATTCCGGTTGTTATCACAGTTTATGCTGACCGTTCTTTCACTTTTATCACAAAGACTCCGCCGGCTGCCGTATTGATCAAGAAGGCTTGCGGAATTGAACACGCATCCGGTGAGCCTAACAAGAAAAAGGTCGCTAAAATCACAAAAGAGCAAATCAGACAAATTGCCGAACAGAAAAAGCCTGACCTTAACGCAGCAACAGAAGAAGCTGCAATGAGCATGATAGCCGGAACGGCTCGCTCAATGGGTATTGAGGTTGTTGACTAAGAACGACGAGGAAGAAGTAAAGGCTTTGACCTCAGGCTTCTGAAATCTGACTTCTAATCGTGGGAGGATTATTCCGCTAACCGAATTGCAAAAAGCATTTGGTATTACCACTTAATGAGGAGGAAAATTATAATGAAACATGGCAAGAAATATATCGAAAGTGAAAAGGCTGTCGATAAATCAAAATTATATGATGCACCCGAAGCCCTTGATTTGGCTTGCAATGGTGCTAAAGCTAAGTTTGATGAAACTATTGAAGCACATATACGTCTTGGTGTTGATTCACGTTATGCTGACCAGCAGGTTCGTGGCGCAGTAGTTTTGCCGAACGGAACAGGTAAGAATGTAAGAGTATGTGTTTTCTGCAAGGAGGACAAATACGACGACGCTAAAGCCGCAGGGGCTGAGTATGTCGGCGGTATGGATCTTGTAGAGAAAATTCAAAAGGAAAACTGGATGGACTTCGACGTAGTTGTGGCAAGTCCTGATATGATGGGTATTGTAGGACGTCTTGGTAAGATTTTAGGACCTAGAGGCCTTATGCCTAACCCAAAAGCAGGAACAGTTACGCCGGACGTTGCAAAGGCTGTTACAGAGGCTAAGGCTGGTAAAATTGAATACCGTCTTGACAAATCGAATATTATCCACTGCCCAATAGGAAAAGCTTCTTTCGGTAAGGATAAACTGAATGAAAACCTTGAAGCTTTGATGGACGCAGTTATCAAGGCAAGACCTGCTGCTCTTAAGGGACAATATCTAAAGAGCCTGACTGTTGCTTCAACAATGGGTGTTGGAATTAAACTTTCTATTGCAAAATACGGAAACTAATATTTATAACGAAAAACGGCTTCTTTATGAGGCCGTTTTTTATTGAATTTTAAATATTTAAGGATTGGCTGTAAACCAACAAAGAAATAATTGTTATAAGTATTAATTATATGGCATTAATAACAAAATCTTCATTAAAAACAGCTTTAATGCCTTTACAAATAAATTAACTTGTGATAAAATATATATTTGAAGTAATGGATTTAATTCAGTTTGTTTTATATATTTACTTTAAAAAGTAATTTAATATTCATTGCTAACATTTTTGAGGAGGATTTTAAAAATGGCAAGAAAAATGAAAACCATGGATGGTAACAATGCCGCTGCATGGGCGTCATACCCATTTACAGAGGTAGCTGCTATCTATCCTATTACACCTTCTTCAGTTATGGCTGAAGTTACTGACCAATGGTCGGCTAAGGGACAAACAAATATTTTCGGCACACCGGTTAAGGTTGCAGAAATGCAGTCGGAGGCAGGAGCATCAGGAACAGTTCACGGTTCTTTAGCTGCCGGAGCTCTTACAACAACTTATACAGCTTCACAGGGATTGCTTTTAATGATTCCTAATATGTATAAAATCGCAGGAGAGCTACTGCCGTGTGTAATTCACGTTTCTGCTCGTTGCGTTGCATCACACGCACTTAACATTTTCGGAGACCACTCTGATATTTACGCATGCCGTCAGACAGGATTTGCAATGCTCTGTTCATCAAATCCTCAGGAAGTTATGGACTTAGGTACTGTTGCTCACCTTGCAACTATCAAGGGCAGAGTACCGTTTTTGCATTTCTTCGACGGATTTAGAACTTCTCACGAAATTCAAAAGATTGAGGTTTGGGACAAAGATGACGTCGCTAAAATGGTTGACAAGAAAGCTCTTCAAGCTTTCAGAGACAGAGCTTTAAATCCTGAGCACCCTGTTCTTCGCGGTACCGCTCAGAACCCTGATATCTTCTTCCAGGCTCGTGAGGCTTGCAATAAATATTATGACGCGATCCCAGGCGTTGTTGAAGAATATATGGATAAGGTAAATAAGAAGATAGGCACAGATTACAAGCTGTTCAACTATTACGGAGCTCCTGACGCTGAACACGTTATCGTAGCAATGGGTTCAGTTTGTGACACAATTGAGGAAACAATCGATTACTTAAATGCTACTGAGGGAACAAAGCTTGGTCTTGTTAAGGTAAGACTGTACAGACCTTTCTGTGCTGATAAGCTGGTTGAAGCTATTCCGGACACCTGTACACAGATTTCTGTTCTTGACAGAACTAAAGAGCCTGGTTCTTTGGGCGAGCCTTTATATCTTGACGTTGTTGCAGCTCTTAAAGGAACACAGTTCCACAACATCACAGTTGCTTCGGGAAGATACGGCTTAGGTTCAAAGGATACGACTCCTGCACAAATCAAGGCTGTATTTTGGAACGCTGAGTGGAAAGAAAACTTCAAGCCGAGATTTACAATCGGTATTGACGACGATGTAACTTATCTTTCACTTGACGCTGACGAAAAGCTTGATTCAGCTCCTCAGGGAACAACTGCTTGTAAGTTCTGGGGTCTCGGTGCAGACGGTACTGTCGGAGCTAACAAGAACTCAATCAAGATCATAGGTGACCACACAGATCTTTATGCACAGGCATATTTCTCATATGATTCTAAGAAATCGGGCGGTGTAACGGTTTCTCACCTTAGATTTGGTAAGACACCTATTAAATCGACATATCTTATCAATCAGGCTGACTTTGTAGCTTGCCATAACGAGTCATATATCAACAAGTATGATATGGTATCTGACATCAAACCGGGCGGAACTTTCCTGCTCAACACTCAATGGGATATGAAGGGACTTGAAAAGAACCTTCCGGGTCAGGTTAAAAGATATATCGCTGAAAACAACATTAAATTTTACACAATCAACGGTGTAAAGATAGGTAAAGAAATCGGTCTTGGCAACAGAATCAATACTGTTTTACAGTCTGCATTCTTCAAACTGTCAGGCATCATTCCTATGAAAGACGCTATCAAATATATGAAAGACGCAGCTACCGCTTCTTATTCAAAGAAGGGTGAGGCTATCGTTAAGATGAACCATGACGCTATCGACGCAGGCTGTGAGCAGGTCGTTGAGATCAACGTGCCAGAGTCTTGGAAAAAGGCTAAAGACAGCAGAATGGGTATGGCTAAGGTTAAGACAAACGATAAGGCTCTTCAGAAATTTGTAAATGAAATTCAAATTCCTTGCAACGCACAAGAGGGAGATAAACTTCCTGTTTCAACATTCGTTGATATGGCAGACGGTACTTTCCCACAGGGTTCAGCAGCATTTGAAAAGAGAGGAATTGCAGTTGACGTTCCTTCGTGGATAAGTGAAAACTGTATTCAGTGTAACTTCTGCTCATATGTTTGCCCACACGCTGTAATACGTCCGGCAGTTATGACTGACGAAGAGCTTGAAAACGCTCCGGAACTTGCTAAGAAAAAGGCCGTTCCTATGACCGGTATGCCTGGATACAACTTTGTTGTAACAATGTCGGCTCTCGACTGTACAGGATGCGGCTCATGCGTAAACGTATGTCCGGGTAAAAAGGGCAACAAGGCTCTCAATATGATGCCTCTTGAAACACAAATTGCTGAGCAGGAAGTATTCAATTATGGATTAACTCTTCCTGAAAAACCTGATGTTCTTGAAAAGTTCAAGTCTACAACAGTTAAGGGTTCACAATTTAAACAGCCATTGCTTGAATTCTCAGGCGCTTGCGCAGGATGTGGAGAAACTCCTTACGCGAAACTCATAACCCAATTGTTCGGTGACAGAATGTATATCGCAAACGCAACCGGATGTTCATCAATCTGGGGAGGTTCTGCACCTACAACTCCATATACAAAGAACGCACTTGGTAAAGGTCCTGCTTGGGCAAACTCACTGTTTGAGGATAACGCCGAGTACGGCTATGGAATGTTCTTGGCACAGAACACAATAAGACAAAGAGTTATCGCAAAGGTTCTTGAACTTAAAAAGACTACAAAGAGTGCTCCTCTTAAGAAGGCAATTGACGCATACCTTTCAACTATTGATGACGGCGCCGCTAACTCAGCCGCAACTGACGAATTGATCTCAGCTCTCACAAAGGCTAAAACAAAGGCAGCTGATGAAATTCTCAAGGATAAGGACTTCTTAAGAAAGAAATCAATGTGGGTATTCGGAGGAGACGGCTGGGCTTATGATATCGGATTCTCAGGCTTAGACCACGTTATCGCTCAGGGCGAGGATGTAAATATCTTCGTATTTGACACCGAAGTTTACTCAAACACAGGCGGACAGTCATCTAAGGCAACGCCAACAGGTGCTATTGCACAGTTTGCCGCTGCCGGCAAGGAAGTCAAGAAAAAAGACTTGGCAGGAATTGCTATGAGCTACGGCTATGTATATGTTGCTCACGTTGCTATGGGTGCTGATTACAACCAGTGTATCAAGGCAATCACTGAGGCTGAGGCTTATCACGGACCGTCACTTATTATCGGTTATGCTCCATGTATCAACCATGGTATCAAAGGCGGAATGTCCATAGCTCAGACAGAGGAAAAGAAAGCTGTTCAGGCAGGCTACTGGCATCTTTACAGATACAATCCTGCTTTAAAGGCAGAAGGCAAGAATCCGTTTACTCTTGATTCTAAGGCTCCTACATCGGATTATAAAGACTTCATCATGGGAGAAGTTAGATACAATGCTCTCGCAAGACAAAATCCTGAAAGAGCTGAAAAGCTGTTTGATAACGCAGTTAAAAATGCAGCTGACAGATACGATTATCTGCTCAGACTTCAAAAGCTTTACGGTGAAGAGGAGAAGTAAGATAGCTTAAAATTCTATAAAAAACTAACACCGATGCAGTTTTTCTGTATCGGTGTTTTTATTGCTTATTTCTAATCCATTGACAAGTGTACTTTTATTATGATAATATAAATATACAGAGAAAGCGCAGTTCAACACACAAAAATAAACGAATAGGGGAATTATTATGAAAAAATTTATTTGTCTTATTATTGCTTTAATAATGAGTATAACTTCATTTGGGGGAATTATTTCGTCAGCACTGAAAAATGAACAAAGTCATCTGCAAAAGGGCGTTCTTTATTCTAATTCAGTTCCTAATTGGTTTCTTATAACAACTGTTGCCACGGCAAAAAATTTAATCAAAGATCCTGCATTGCTCAAAAAATGCACTTTGGAGTTCTTTGAAAACCACAAAATATATGGGCTTTGCTTTTCAGTTAAGGGTTCAAATTCTACTGTTACCTATAACGGTAACTTTGGATACAATGTAAATGTTCCTGCAAATTCTGATAATGAGTCTCAAACAACCTACATTGATTTTATCGTTGTTGATTGGTCTGAGGCTACAAGCAACATCAGCATCACTTTAAACTATAAGTTTAACAATTCTGACGGAAGCTATACTACGCAGACAACGAGGTTAAATCCTACACAAATTTTAGCTTTCGCACCTGATAAAGCACCTGTTGTAAAAAAAGTTACTAAGGTTAAAGCGAAATCCCCAAAGAAGAAAACGATTAAGATCACTTGGAAAAAGCTTAAGAATATTACGGGTTATGAAATTGAAATTGCAACAAACAAAAAATTCAAATCCGGCAAGACACAAAATTACACAATAAAAAAGAATAAGAATAAAATAATAATAAAAAAGCTAAAGCGCAAAAAGAAATATTATGTTAGAGTTAAAGCATATAAAACTCTTGTTCTAAACGGAAAGAAAACAACGGTATACAGTCCAAAATGGAGTGCTGTTAAAGCTATAAAAACAAAATAAAAAACTAACACCGATGCAGAAAAACTGCGTCGGTGTTATTATATAATTAAAAACCCCTCGGCTATTGAACAAGTCCAGTATGCCGTGGGGTTTTATAGAACGCAATTGTCCATTCTGTTATATAATACTAAAAACGATTGTATATAAGTTATGGTGTATAGAAAATTTGTGACCAATAATAATATGAATTATATGGGTCATTTTTAAGATAGTAATATCCGACGCCTATATATTTGAACTTCTTGTTAAGAATAGCTGCTTTATGAGGAGCAGAGTTCATCCATTGTTTAACGACTTCCGCAGGAGTTTCCGCACCGCTTGCCAGATTTTCTCCAAACATTGTATAGCTGACAGCGTAATCTGCCATTATTGTTTCTGCACTTGTTCCGTCCGGTCTGTCATGAGAAAAATATTTAGAAGACTCCTTAGCTCTTACCTGAGCCATTTTATTAAGAACAAGCTTCATTTTCAAACCTTCAATGCCCCTGCTTGCACGTTCTTTATTTACAAGTCTTACTACTTCATTCAAATCTGCGTTAGGACTTACATAGGATGTTTCTTCAGTAGTCGTTGTTTTTTTAGTGGTAGTTTTTTTAGGTCTTTTAGTTGTTGTGACTGTTTTCTTCTTTATTTTCTTAGTTGTAGTAGTAATTTTATTTGTTCTGCTCGGACTGACAGTATTTGCATTATTCGTCTTAACGGTGTTTGTATTAGTTTTTGTTTGTACATAGGTAGAAGACATCGTGCTTTTAGATGTATCTGTATTATTTTTGGTATTTACTTTCGTTTGAGAACTGCTTTTATTTTCTTTATCTGCTTTATCAGGTATCTTAACGGCAATTCCGTCTGCATAATAAAGATTATACTTTATCTCTATTAAATGCCCATCCACATTATAATTATTTAATGTTTTTCCGTTCACAGATGAGATAACAAAGCTTCCAGACAATTTTAATAAAACCGAATTACCGCTGTCATCAATAATAGTTGTTTCATCTATCTCCGTATCCCCGTTTGATAAAAGCTTATAACCTCCTCCTTCACGAGCAGCAAGAGATGTTGAAGCGTCAAGCTTCAGAACTTCAATATACTCATTTCCGTTTTCATCTGTTTTTATTTCAAGGGAGTTATCATATTCTTCAAATTGCTGACCATTTCCCTCCATCATATATGCGTCCAAGGTTCTTTGAATAGCTTCTGTTTCGGAATTAATATAATCTCTTACGGAAAAAGTATATATAAGTATCAAGCCTACGCCTATAAACAGCAAAACGGCTGCAATAATTTCCTCTTTCTTTGACACAACTCTTTTTTGTTTATTTTTCATTTAGCAAGCACTCTCCCGGCAATATTATTTTGTCTCAATTTTTCGGTTTACTTTTTTTGCAGTTGTTTTTCCGCTTTCTACCCCTTCTGTACTTTCCGGAACAAAAATTATTTTAAGCGTCTGAAGCATTATTTTTAAATCCAGTAAAAGAGAATAATTCTGAATATATATCAAATCAAGCTTTAGCTTATCATATGGCGTTGTATTATATTTCCCCATAACCTGGGCATATCCTGTAAGTCCTGCCTTAACCTTTAATCTGAACTTGAATTCCGGCATATCTTCTAAGTATTGATCGGCTATTTCCGGACGTTCAGGTCTTGGTCCGACGAAAGACATATCCCCGACCAGTATATTTAATAGTTGGGGTAACTCGTCAAGACGGGTTTTTCTTATAAACTTACCTACCGGTGTTATTCTTTTGTCTTTATCCGCTGCAAGTCTTGCCACTCCGTCCTCTTCAGCATTAACGATCATACTTCTGAACTTAACAACATTAAACTTTCTTCCACCTTGAGTGAGTCTGGTTTGCTTATAAAATACCGGACCCCTGTCATAAAGCTTGATACAAAACGCAATAATAAGCATAAAAGGTGAAGATATAATAACTGCTATAAGTGAGAGCAAAATATCAACAAATCTTTTTATGATCTTTTCTTCAAAACCAAGCCCTATATTTTTACTTAATATAAGCGGCGTGTCGAACAGATGAATTTCATCGGCACCCCGAATGATTATGTCAGAAATCTTTGGATTAATATAAGTTCTTATTGAATTTTCATACGCAAACTTTAATATCTTATTTCTTATCTGAGACGGAATATCACATAAAATAACACCGTCATAGCCTAAAATTTTCTTATTAATTTTTTCAAGAGGTTCTTCAATGCTTATAGATGAACAAATAAGATACTTATCGACACGAACGCTCATTTTCTGAACCAAATCCCTTGCCGAAGTACTTCCGAAAACAATAATCATCTTTTTCGGAGGATATATCCTTGCATAAATAGCTTTACTTGCAAACACCCAAAATATAATACAGATAAAGTCAATTATAGTCATTAAAACAGTAGGTCCAAGCCGTAAGAAACCTCTGCTTATCAAGCTAATAAATATATATGCAAAAAAGTTTGTAAACAAAACGGTCAAAATCTGAGAACCTATTAACCCGACAGTTTTAAGCGAACCAACGCGAAAACCTCCGAATGATCTTCCAAATACTACGTAAAGCAACATATATAACAGAACAAGCAGCACATTACCGTTTCGCCAAAAGATATTCTGTTTTAATTCCTCGCTGTAATTGTAATATGACGTCCATATAACGCTGAACACAGCAGAAACTGCAAGTGCTATTATAAAGCCGGAAAAGAACATTATCATTCTTTTGAATTGTTCTTTATTATTCATTATTGCAACGCCTTTCTCAATTTATGTATGGATACATTAATTTTATCCGCACAATAATTATCTGCCATAAATAGTAATGATGCAATTTACACTTTATACTTACACCAATTTAAACAATAAAAATAAATGCTTATGGGAGTTATTATATCACTTTTTACTTATATAATCAAGTATTATTAATGACTAATAAAAATGATAACGCTAATATTTTGATTGACAAATCAAAATGAGTATATTATAATTATAAATGCAGATGATTAAAGAAACTAATTATGCATATAAAGGAAAATAATTATGGACTTTATCAGAAACAATCTTCCGCCATACAGCGTACTTATGTCGGTTTATATAAAAGAGAATCCTGCATATCTTTCTGAAAGCTTAGAAAGTATGCTTACTCAAACAGTCCCGCCGTCAGACTTTGTTCTGGTTTGCGACGGAAAACTGACTGACGAATTAAACGTCATTGTTAAATCCTTTGAGAGTGAATACAGCGATATCTTTAATTCTGTCAGGCTTATTGAAAATGTAGGAACAGGTCTTGCGGCAAACGTAGGAATTAAAGCATGCAAATATGATCTTATCGCTAAAATGGATTCCGATGATATAAGTCTTCCCAACAGATGTCAAAAGCAACTTTTGATGTTTTTAAAAAACCCGAAATTGGATATGGTCGGTGCATATATAGAGGAATTTGATAACACTACCGGTAAACCGATCGCCGTAAAAAAAACTCCTATTACACACGAAAAAATTCTAAAGTTCGCAAAGAGAAGGAATCCGTTTAACAATCAGACGCTTATATTTAAAAAATCTATGGCTGAAAAGGTCGGCGGATATACAAATATAAAGCGCTGTGAGGATTATGAATTCGTCACAAAAATGCTTATGGCTGGTGCTGTCGGTGAAAACCTTCCCGAAGTTTTAGTTAAATACCGTGTTTCAAAGGATAATCTAAAACGCCGTAAAAATTGGGCTAATACAAAGTCATTTATAAAGGTAAGAAGAGAACTATTTAAAAGCGGCTTTTCAAATATTTTTGATTTTCTTATTCCTTGTACTGCTCAGTTTATTTTGTTTCTTCTGCCTGAACGTTTTACGGCTTGGGTTTATAAACATCTTTTAAGAGATTAGTCAAAAAACAGAGATTGAACAACAATCTCTCATATCGAGGTGTGGCTCAGTTTGGTAGAGCGCTGCGTTCGGGACGCAGAGGTCGTGGGTTCAAGTCCCGTCACCTCGACCAGCAACGGTGACGTTGCATCCAGTCCACGCATTAGTTTGTGCGTGGATTTTTTTGTTCTCGCGTTATAGATTTTTGTGTGTTGATACGACTATTTACGAGCCGCCGCAGGCAGTTCGCGTTTCACATTTTGTGGAACGTGAATTTTTTGTATCTCGCGATTTTACTTATATAAATTAATCAACTCTTAATGTGGCGTTGCACTCATTGCCGCCTTTGGTAAATTCGCTAAAGGTGGTAATTTTTATACAACGGTGGGCTTCTAGCTTCTTGCCTCGTAATTCTAATATTTAATAGGGCGTTGCATCCGATCCACGCATTAACAAGTGCGTGGTTTTTGTTTGTTTTCACATTAATTCTATTTTATTAAGCAAAAATTTTATTTACCTGCTGAAAAAGATGTTAATATAGCATATATTAGTAATAACTTTCTGAGCGTCTCATTATAATTTAATATCTGTAAATCATTTACTTGACAAATAATATAAATAGGATGTATAATATAATTTATACAGTTTAGACGATTTATAATTAAAATTTGAACTATTTTTATTGAAAATATTGAAAAAGGGGAATGAACATGAAACTCAAATTTAAACGCTGTATTGCGATGATAATAAGCATCTGTATGACGATTTCTGTGGTTGATGGATTTTCTCTGTTTAATAATCTTGCATCAGCTTATATGCAAGATCAGCTTAATAATGCAATGCATATTATTGTTAGGCATTGGCATGTTTACAGTGATTACAGTGAGGTTTCGGGCTATCTTAAAGATGACGGCACCTTTGTTGATGAGAAAGGGGATCAAATTAAGTCTGATAAATTCAGTATCGATGGTAACTCTATTAAAATACCGACCGATGAAAATAAGGATAGCAATAATAAAAAAACAGAAGAATTTTCAGGCTATGCTGTTTCAGCAGGCCATGAGGCTGTTGATGTTCATGATACAACGCACAGTGATACAGAAAATCCGTATCTTGTTATAAAGTATGATAAGGATATTCATTTAGTTAAAGTTCATGTGTTTTATAAGGATTTATCCGCAACCGTTAAAGGTGAAGATTTTAAGCTCGGCTCCGATAAACTGGAAACAGACGTCAAATATAATGAGAGCGGAGAAAAAATTTATAATACTGCCTCCGGTTTGCATACTGACAAAACTGTTGCCGGCGATGACAGAACATTCAATGTCGAACTGGAATCGTGGTATGCGGGTAATTCCGTTGCTGATGTAGGTCTTATTCTTGACGCATCAGGAAGTATGGCTTTTATTTCTGATGGTCTTGAACCGATGAAGCTTGGCGACCCGAATGGTGATACGATTGATGTTAAAGGATTTAATGGAGATTCCGTTAGCATTAATACATATGAATACATCACTCAGGACAATTTAGATAAAATTCTTAATCCTGATTTTACTGATAACTCTAAATTGAGTTACAGTGATTATACTTATTATATATATGATGAACGTAAAAGCGTACAGGAGTTTGTTCCTCTCGGTTACTGGAACGGAAAAGGCAAAACAGTCAGCTCCATAAACACATATTCTATACCCGCCGCCGATAAATTGGCAGGATACTGGAATTTTGACAGCAACCTGACAAACTTAATAAACGATGTAGACGCTATTGTATCTGCTCATCCGGTTAGCGGCGATTCATATCAAAATGAATCTAACGGAAACGATGCTAAATTTTCCGGCAGTAACGCATACCACGGAAGCGGAGCGTTAATTGTTGACAGAACAGCTGATGAATGTAACGGCGGTGTACTGCTGAGGCTGAATGAAGAAGACCCTGATTATTCATTAGGGGATCAGTTTACAATTTCTTTTGCAATTAAAAAGACAAAAAACAGCGACAGCTTTTCCAATTTGGCAAGTATTATGTCGATCGGAAATTCAACCTCCGGATACAGGGCTGTTCGTACTTCAGCTTCAACTAACCGTTTAAAATTCGGTAATTTTGGTGATAATCCGGGTTCATCAAATGTTAATAATATTTTTAATGATACTGATTATAACATTGTAACTTATGTTATTGATAAAAATACAGTAACAACATATATCAACGGTAAAGATTCTTCTGAAGATTCAAATATTAGCGGATCAGGCAGCTTAAATTCAATAACCAATAAAGATATAGTACTTGGCGGATACTGGGATGAAGGTTACAACGGCGCAAATATATGTATTGACGACCTGTTTGTTTATAATACTGCATTAAGCAAGGATGAAGTAGCTCAATTAGCAAAGAACACTGGCGACACTTCGCAAAACGAAGTTTTTGCAGCCCTTGATCCTAATGGCAATGTTATGGCTGAAATGCCATCGACAGATTTAAAAGTTTCAACCGAGCTTGCCGATACGGTAAGAGGTTGGTATTATTCCAGCTCAACAAGCAACTGGACCAACAATTTTACAAACCCTAAGATAACATCAGGTAAAGTGTTTAGAACGGTTCCGAACAACGAAGCGATTGAAAACAAAATACATTATGAAAGCCTTCCCGACTCAGTAAAAAGCTATCTTCAAAATGCAGCGGATTCTGCAGGTGTTGAAGGAGATACGCCCGACGAAAAAGCTAAAAATTATCTTTTACTGGCTGACGGCAAAGGCGACGGCAGCGGAGATAAAGCATACATCTACACCGGCTCAGAAGATTTTATCGGCTCAGATGGTTTTTGGTTTGATGTAGATAGCAATTCTGCAAAAGAAACTGAAGTTACATCAGATAATGTAGCTATTAAGCTTCCTGAAGGCACAACCAGACAGGGTGCTAAAAACAGTTCAGGAAAATATATCAGTCCTGTAATCTTTTTTGTAGATTCACAAGGTTATCTAAGATGTTTTTTCAATACAGGAAGTTCAACCAGTGCAAAGACTAACGAAATAAGAAGCGAGGCTTCATATGTATATATGAAACCTGACTCTACACGAATTAAAACTGAGGAACTTCAGTATGCTCTGGGTACATTTGCATCTGAGTTAGGGACTGCGTCACCTGACAGTCGTATATCAGCAGTAAGATTCAGCACAGATAATGCTATTACAAAAACTTACGATGATTCTGATAAATTGGTTATGCTTGACTGGACAAAAAGCTCGTCTGAAGCCAGCAAAATGCTCAGTGTTCAAAGAGGAGATAAAAGTGCTACCGGATTTGACGTATCAAAACCTAATGAAGAAGATGAAAATTCTGAAATAGGACCCGGAATAAACCTGTATAACTATGGTCTTACAGGAGGAACTCATACGTGGACCGGCTTTGAGGCGTATAAAAACCATCTTTCCACCCGAATTGACAGAGACGGCACCAATCATGACGACGCAAAGAAATATCTTGTAATGTTCACGGACGGTAAGGACGATAACCTTAAATCAGAAGACGGAAGTGAAAACTTACAAAAGGCGCTTGATTATGCAAATCAATTCAAAGAAGACGGTTATACGATTTTCTGTATAATGCTTACCGGAGGAGCTAACCAGCTTGATACTGATATAGAAAAATTTATGGCAGGTCTTTCAGGCAACAGTGAAGCTGACGAGGATTTTGAAAAAACAGGCAAAAGCGAAGATGAACGCTATGAATTTATGAAAGACAAATATGTTTTCATTCCGCATGACGCTGACTCACTGACAAATGCTTTTGCCGAAATAGAGAATTCTATATCTGAGACCCTTATTGATTACACTGTAAAGGATTATATTGATCCTAGGTTTGACATTTATGACGAAAACGGTGAATTAATAAAACTGAATGACGGCGGTAAAATAATTATTGACGGAGAAGAAACAACTATCAATGAAACCGGCAGAAAAATTACACTAAGCAACAAAAACACCGCAACGCTGTGTTATGACAAAGAAAACCATATGTATTATCTGCATTGGGACGATCAGGATATTCCAAGCTGTACAATAGGCGATAGTAAGCTCACTGTTTGGAGAAGAAATTTCACTCTTCAGGCTAAGGAGGATTTCATAGGCGGAAATGCCGTTTTGACAAACGGTAATAAAAAAGATATGAACTATGTTTATTCAAATAGTGATACCGATGAAAGCTCCGGCACAACCGATACAGAAATTGAAGAAACGGATCTGTATGTTTCCAAAGGATTCCCTCGTACAACTGCAAACGTCAAACTGCTTGACCTTAATATTGGAAATGACGAACAGACCATTTATTTGGGCGAGAAAATTAAACCTAAGGATATTTTAAACAATCTTTCAAGTAAGATCGATAAAAATTATTATTGGGAATATCTTTATCGCTATTATAAAAATGACGGTGACTTAGAAAATGCTATTCAAAATCTAATGACAGACGGCAAGCTTGAATTGCCTTACAGCTATCTTCCTTCCAGAGAAAACACAAATCTGACAGGTACAGATTCTCATAGAGCTGATGTTCTCGGAACATTGACCTATAAGTGGGCGGCTGTTCCGTCAGATATAAAAAAGGACGGAGAATTCGTAACAAAAGATACAGATTCAAAGACTTATACGTTAACAGTCGAATTTACTGCTCTTAATGTAAGCGTTACGGATCCGTCAATCGCGGACGCGACAGACAGAATTAAAAAGAACTCTGCTTTGGTTGAAGATAACGATTATAAATGGAATGTTGAATATAAGCCGGATGCAGGTACAAAACAGACCACACTTTCTGCGTCAGGCAATCATAATACCAAGATAGTAAAAGGCGAAATCGTATTGGGTATGCGATTAACCAAAGACCAGTATGAATATTTGTATAAGCATTATAAAAATAAGACTCTTTCTTATTCTGCTGACTTAAAACGCACCTATGATGATATTGAGAATGAAACTGTCGGCAAGCTGACAACTGAGCTGAAATTTGATACGCCTTGGAGTGATTTAGAAAATTCAGATAAAATCAAACTGGAGAGCAACGGAAGTGTAGAAGAAGTGGTTATCTACTCTACATTTAACTGGTTAAGTACAGTAAGTAATGATTATCTGCCGATAGGAAATTATAAACTTTCTCCCGTTTCAGATATGCCTGACAACAATTTGCCGTTTAAATTAGGCGAAATGGAAGTAGTTAATATCACAGATAAGCATAACAGTATATTTAAAACACTTACCGATGGAAGCTCGGCAAAAGATTATGCCGCTCCTGCAAGTAATGAAACTTCTCCTATGTTCTCTTTGGGAACCTCTGCGAAATCTAAAGGCGATAAGCCATATACAGATGACAGGCTCGGATTGGCTGAAATCAAGGGCGAGCTTAATTTGGGTGATCTAAAAATTTCAAAAACAGTTGTAGACCCAACTGGAGAAATTACAGAAAAAACAAAAGACCCATTCAATTTTAAAGTGTCTCTTAAAGACTCAGATGGAAATCCGCTTGAAGGTGAATTTAATTACACCGGCTCCAAGAGCGGAACAGTTCAAAACGGTGGTATTATTACCTTAAAGCATGATGAAAGCATTACTATTAATAATCTTCCTGAAGGCACGCAATATACAGTTACTGAAACAGATATACCTTCAGGATACAAATCTGATATAACAAACGGCAGCGGCAAAATTGTAAAAGATAATGTGATTTCTGTTGAATGTGTAAACACATACACCTTAACTTCGACAGAATACACACCAAAGGTAAAGAAAACAGTAACAGGCAATACGCCAAACGACAAGACGTTTACCTTTAATATAAGCGAAAAGAGTAATCCGAACAGCGGAGCGACCTTGCCTGAAACAAAAACAACAACAGTAAAAGGCAGCGGAAGTGCAAGTTTTGAAAAGATCACTTTCACAAAGGCAGGAACATATACGTTCGAGATAAAGGAAACGCAGGGCGATGAGCCGGGATACAGCTATGACGGAAGTGTATGGACGCTTACAGTCGAGGTGGAAGATGTAGATTCTATACTTACGGTAAAGAGCCATAAATACACAAAGGAGGGCGGAACATCAAGTAACGATGAGGCTGAATTTAATAATGTTTACAGTGTAACCTCCGCAGATTACACACCAAAGGTAAAGAAAACAGTAACAGGCAATACGCCAAGCGATAAGACGTTTACCTTTAATATAAGCGAAAAGAGTAATCCGAACAACGGAGCGACCTTGCCTGAAACAAAAACAACAACAGTAAAGGGCAGCGGAAGCGCAAGCTTTGAAAAGATCACTTTCACAAAGGCAGGAACATATACGTTCGAGATAAAGGAAACGCA
>CANPWL010000019.1 GCA_947584375.1 uncultured Clostridia bacterium
CCCTTTTAGGGGTTAAGCCTGTAATAGCCCCTTATAGGGGCTGTGCAAGCCACCAGTTTACTGGTGGTCTTGACTTTATATCTCGCGTTATTAGTGCATATTTTTGAAAAAGTATTTCCAGCAGGTGTGACCCCTGCACGCATTGCCGCCTTTGGCTAGCTTGCCAAAGGCGGTTAATTTTATGCAACGGTGGGCTAACACTTAGAATAAATAGTAACATTAATGTTTCATTATATCTGCGTACTGATATAGTATGTGTATTTTGACAAAAAATAGATGCTCTCAATATTTGAGGGCATCTATTTTAATTTTCTTTTAACATTAGTTAGATTAGTTAAATAGTCAAGACTTATGTTGTAGTATTTTGCAAGTATAATGATTTTGTGTAGTGGAATTTCTCTTATTCCTTTTTCATATTCACTATAAACCTGTTGTGTGGTTTGCAAGATTGCTGCTATTTCACGCTGTTTTAAGTCGTTGTCCTCTCGCAGGTCACGAAGGCGACGGTAATAATACACAAAATTTCATCTGCCTTTTTATACGATTTTCACAATTATAACATACATGAAATATTATGTATTGACTTTACATGAATATTCATGTATAATAAACATATAAAAATTATTAGGAGGTTTTTAAATGAGTAAGTTAAAACCAATAAGAATAGTTTCGGGGATACCGTCACTAATTTCTTTAATTATTATTCTATTTTGTCCAGTTATAACATTTGGTTCATGGAAAAGTTATAATTTATTTTCCCTAATCGGTGAAAATGGTGATGATGAAATCACAACTGCAATTGCTATATCTTGTTCCGCAATTATTACTTTAATTGCAATTATAGTAACAATATTCGGCACAAGCAAGAAATCAAAAATTGCAGCGATAATTCTAAATATTATAGGTCTAATACCTATTATTTTTTTAGTTACATGGTTGACTTCTAATAATGATGCAGACTTGATCGGTGTTGCAATTTATTTATATATTATTTTTAATATAATTGCTGTTATAGTATTAAGTATCTCGGATATGATTTTAAATAATAAGAATGAAAAATAATTACGTAATATATGCTGAAAGTTCGAAAAAATACAAAGGATTATTTGATTATAAAAATTACTTGGATTTGGAACAATGATACTTTTATAAGTATGCCCCTTTAGGGGATGTGCAAGCCACCAGTTTAGTGATGGTCTTTACTATTTCATATTTTACGATAAAGTTGCAGTTATAAAGATTTTTAGCGAGAAAGCCCTGATTTCTCGGGGCTTTCTTGCGTTAAAAAAGCAATAAAAATGAATAGTTTTTTATAGATGCATTTTGCTGAATTTACAAAACTGTATGGACTCGAACTATCACCAACCAAATATTTAAAAAATCAGGCACATAGAAGTAAATAATCTGTGTGTCTTTTTTATATACATAGAAAGATTAAAGTCATAAAATGTAGAAAAAATAAGTATAAAAATTTTAAAAAGCTATTGACACTGTGTCAGAATAATGATATACTATATATATTGACATAATGTCAGAATAACCTATAACTACTTGAAAACAGGAGATGTGATAGGTAAATGGCTTTCTTTTAAGAATATGAATAGTGAGGAATAAACTATGCCAAAAGGATCACCGGAGCTGACAAATGCCCGAAAAGAAGAAATTATAAACGCTTGCGAGGAACTGTATAAGTCAAAGAGTTTTAAGGAGATCTCCCTAAAGGATATTGGCAACGCTACCAGTTTTAGCCGTACCTCAATCTACAACTATTTTCAGACAAAAGAAGAAATCTTTCTTGCACTTTTGCAGCGGGAATATGAGTTATGGATCGTTGATTTGAACAAAATCATTGAGGAAAATGCTGCGCTTTCAAAAGACGAATTTGCCGACAAGCTGGCGAGATCATTGGAAAAACGGGAACAGCTTTTGAAAATTATGTCTATGAACCACTATGATATGGAGAGCAGCAGCCGACCTGAGCAGTTGGCTGAATTCAAAGTAGCTTATGGAGAATCGCTGCATACGGTTATGAGATGTTTAGAAAAGTATTTTCCTTATATGTCGGTTTCTGAAAAACAGGACTTTATATATTCATTTTTTCCGTTTATGTTCGGGATTTACCCCTATACTGTCGTAAATGATAAGCAAAGGTCAGCTATGGAAAAAGCAAATGTCAATTATGTGTTTATGACGATTTACGAAATTACTTATAATTGTGCGAAACGCTTATTGAAAGATTGACAGGAGGATTAAAATGAAGTACACATATTTAGGAAAATCTGATTTGAATGTATCCCGTATTTGTATGGGCTGCATGGGATTTGGAAATGCTGCTACCGGGCAGCATAGTTGGACGATCGGTGAAGCGGAAACACGGGAAATAATAAAGCATGGTCTTGATCTGGGGATAAATTTCTATGATACCGCTATTGTCTACCAAAACGGCACCAGTGAGCAATTTGTAGGCAGGGCACTTAGGGACTTTGCAAAGCGTGATGATTATGTTATTGCCACAAAGTTTACTCCTAGAACGCAGGACGAGATTGACAACGGCGTTACAGGACAACAACACATTGAGAACTATCTGAACAAGAGCCTGCAAAATCTCGGTTTAGATTATGTTGACCTTTATATCTATCATATGTGGGACTATCACACCCCTATGGAGGAAATTATGGATGGTCTTCACAATGCTGTGAAATCCGGCAAAGTACGGTATACCGGCATTTCAAACTGCTTTGCATGGCAGCTTGCAAAAGCAAACTATTATGCAAGAGCCAATGGACTGACTGAGTTTATCTCAATTCAAGGACATTACAACCTGATTGCCCGTGAGGAAGAACGTGAGATGGCTCCGTTCTGTGCATCTGAGGGGATAGCAATGACGCCGTATAGTGCTCTGGCAAGCGGAAGATTATCCCGACATCAGGGGGAAACCTCAAAACGTTTTCAAGAGGATTCATATGCCCGATTTAAGTATGATGCTACCGCCGAAGCAGACGGCAAGATCATTCGCCGTGTTGAGGAGCTGGCAGAAAAACGCGGTGTATCTATGACAGAGATTTCTCTTGCATGGCTGCTTACAAAAGTAACTTCACCTGTCGTTGGAGCTACAAAGCTTTCCCATGTTGACGGTGCAGTAAAGGCTGTAGATTTAGAACTGACTCCAGATGAAATAAACTACTTAGAGGAACTGTATGTACCTCATGCACTGGCAGGAGTTATGGCACAAAACGGCAAGCAGAAAGCCGGAAATGTAATATAAATTAGGAGAAAACAGAAAGGACTAGTGATTGATATGAGTAAAATTTTAGTTGCATATTTTTCTGCGAGCGGAAAAACCGCAAAAGCTGCCGAGAATCTCGCAAAAGTAATCGGCGCAGACCTATACGAGATAAAGCCTGCTGTACCATACACACAGGCGGATTTGAACTGGATGGATAAAAAATCACGCAGCTCCGTTGAGATGAGCGACAAAACAAGCCGTCCTGTTCTTGCGGACACGAAAGCTGATATTTCAGGACATAATACTATACTGCTTGGTTTTCCGATATGGTGGTATGTTGCCCCGACTATCATCAATAGTTTTCTTGAAAGCTATGATTTTTCGGGTAAGAAGATCGTTCTTTTTGCGACTTCGGGCGGAAGCGGATTCGGAAAAACCGTTGCAGGATTAAAGAGTTCTGTTTCGGCAGACACAGTAATAACAGAGGGTAGGCTCCTTAACGGTTCGCCCTCTGCGGACGAACTGAAAAAGTGGGTGGAAAAGCTTTAAAATCGCTTGCTTTTATTCGCTTTACACTATATAATTAAGAAGATATTAACAGAAAATTCTGTAATTTTAACCAGATACAAGGAGGCTAATTATGTTAGGTAATTTCAGTTATTGCAATCCAACAAAACTCTATTTTGGTGACGATTCGTTAAAGTATTTGAATGAAGAACTTCCGCAATACGGTAAGAACGTGCAGTTGATTTACGGAGGAGGTTCTATAAAGAAAAACGGGATTTACGATCAAGTTGTTGAAATTCTGAAAGCACAGGGCAAAAACATTATAGAAGACGGTGGTGTAATGCCAAATCCTACTGTAGAAAAACTATATGAGGGAATTGAGATTGCCAGAAAAAATAATGTTGATCTGCTGTTGGCTGTAGGCGGAGGCTCCTGCTGCGATTATGCAAAAGCGGTTTCTGTTTCCGTAAACTGCAAGGAAGACCCGTGGGAGAAATATTATATCCGATTTGAGGAGCCTGACTGCGAGACTTTGCCAGTAGGCTGTGTTCTGACGATGGCCGGAACTGGTTCAGAAATGAATGCCGGTTCTGTAATTACTAATCATAAAAGTAAGATGAAAGTCGGTCATGTATTCGCCGACGAACGTATTATGCCTAGGTTTTCAATTCTGAATCCTAAATTTACTATGACACTTCCTAAACGCCAGATGATTGCAGGTGTTTATGACATTTTCAACCATATTTGCGAACAGTATTTCTCGGGCGATGATGACAACACCAGCGACTATTTGAGTGAAGCTTTAATGCGTTCGGTGATTCATAGTTCTAAAATTGCTGTTAATGATCCGCAGGATTATGAAGCACGTTCCAATATTATGTGGACTGCGACATGGGCTTTGAATACTCTTATATCCAGAGGTAAAAGTACAGACTGGATGGTTCATATGATCGGTCAGGCGGTGGGTGCTTATACCGACGCTACACATGGTATGACGCTTTCTGCTGTTTCACTGCCATACTACCGTTATATTATGCCTTATGGCATCTCTAAGTTCAAACGCTTTGCCGTTGAGGTTTGGAATGTTTCAACTGATGGCAAAACAGATGAGCAAATAGCTTTGGAAGGCTTGTCTGAAATGGAAAACTGGATGAAAGAACTGGGTCTTGCTCTCAATATTACAGAGTTAGGTGCAAATATGGGTATGATTAAGAGTATTGCTGATTCAACTCTTATTATGAACGGCGGTTACAAAGTTTTGAACCGTGACGAAATAGTTGAAATTCTGAAGAAAAGTCTGTAATCATTAATATTATAAGATAAAATGAATTTAAGGAGGATTAAAAATGAAAAAAATCGTACAAACCGCAGGAAGAGAGTCACTTGGGGAATTTGCTCCCGACTTTGCACATTATAATGATGATGTACTTTTCGGTGAGAACTGGAATAATGAGGATATTGATTTAAAAACTCGTTGTATAATAACGGTAGTTGCATTGATGTCATCAGGAATAACCGATTCTTCATTAAAATATCATCTGGAAAACGCAAAAAATGCAGGCGTGACGAGAAAAGAAATCGCTGCCATTATTACACATGTAGCGTTTTATGCCGGATGGCCGAAGGGTTGGGCTGTTTTCAATATGGCAAAAGAAGTATGGGCAGAATAATCACCAACAGATATTTGTTTACAGAGGAGTGGAAATTGTGAAAGTTTTAATTTTAAATGGAAGTCCACATAAAGATGGCTGCACTTCAAGAGCATTAAAAGAAGTGGAAAATACTTTGAATAAAGAAGGCATAGAAACAGAAACTATCATAGTTGGAAATAAAGATATTAGAGGCTGTATTTCCTGCAATGGTTGTCAAGCTAAAGGAAAATGTGTATTTGATGATTTAGTAAATGAAATAGCAGATAAATTTAAAAATTCAGAAGGAATACTTATCGGAACTCCTGTATATTATGCAGGAGCAAATGGTACGATATTATCATTACTGGATAGATTATTTTATAGCACACATTTTGATAAGACAATGAAAATAGGCGCTGCTGTTTTATCTTCAAGAAGAGCCGGAAGTACATCTGCTTTCGATGAAATCAATAAATACTTTACAATATCTAATATGCCGATTGTATCCAGTTCATATTGGAATGAAGTTCACGGACACACTGCTGAAGATGTTGAAAAGGATTTAGAGGGGTTGCAGACAATGAGAAATCTGGGAAGAAATATGGCTTTTATGATCAAGTCAATAAATCTCGGAAAAGAAAAATATGGGCTTCCTGAAAATGAAAGCGGAACTTTTACAAGTTTCCCGGACGGACTATAAATATAAATCATCTGATACTGAAAGCTGAAAGGTATATTGAAAAAAGTTAAAAGTAATGGTAAAATTATAATTAAAGCAATGAAAGGAACGATTAGTTATGAAAAAAAACATTAAAACAACAGAAGCGATATTTCCAATGCCTGTACTTATGGTTGCGACATACAATGAAGACGGAAGCATTGATGTTATGAATGCGGCATGGGGAACAATGCTTGAAAGGGATAAAGTTATTTTAAATTTAACAGAAACACATAAAACAGTTCAAAACATCAAAGAAAGAAAAGCATTTACTGTTTCAATAGCAGATAGTAAGCACGTTATAGAAGCAGATTATTTTGGAATTGCATCAGGAAACAATACTCCAAATAAATTTGAAAACAGTAAATTAACGGCTGTAAAATCAGAAAATGTAGACGCACCAATTATAAATGAGTTCCCAATTTGTATAGAATGTGAATTTATCGAATATGGAGATTGCGGAGTTATTGGAAAAGTTATAAATACATCGGTAGATGAAAGTGTAATGAGTGGAGACAAGGTTGATATTGAAAAACTTTCAGCAATTGCATTTGACCCGTATACACATGGATATTATACCGTAACTAAAAGAGTTGGTAACGCATTTAAAGATGGTTTGCAGTTAAAATAGAGATTTGATATTGGTTATTTTACGGTCGTAGAAGAACTAAAACTATTATAAATCAAGTAAAAGGGCACATAGAAAAATAACTATGTGCCTGATTTATATATGAACATATTTATTATGTTTTTATAGTTTTCGGTGTTTGCACGCTTTTAAAGACCAAAAGACACTAAAAAATATTTTTAACTGTCATATATAGTCTTTCGGAGCAATGATGAGTTCTTTTCAAAGTCTACAATCAGTATTGAAGAGCCTCCTGCACCCGTTCCGTACTCCCAATATCTTTTTTCCGATGTGCTGTCCTCATCACCGTAAGGAATTCTTAGTTCTGTTCGGTCATACCCAAGAATAAACGGAGATCTCAGAGATAGGAAGTAAAGCTGATTCTTAGTCATATTGGTAGTTATTTTCGGAAGTACATTTTCAAGCATTTTGTTAATGTCAAAAATGTTTGCATTTTTAATTTTGTCAATAACCATATTTAGAACCTTTCTCTGTCGGTCGGTTCTGCCAAAATCAGTACCCGTTGTTCCCGCAATATGCCTTATTCTTGCGTATGCAAGGGCTTGATTACCATTCATATGGATCTCTCCGCCTTTTTTGATATAGTCGGTGCCTCTGTCATTCTCAAGATACTTATTTTGCTCACCAAGAGGATCAGTCATGGCTAGCGCTTCAGCATCTGTAATTTTAATATCCAAACCTCCAAGAGCGTCAATAATATCAATGAATGAGAAGAAATCTATTTGTATATAATAGTCAATCTGAATATTAAAGTTTTGTTCAATCGTGTCCATAACAAGTTCCGGACCGCCGTTGTTGAATGCTGCGTTTATTTTATTTTCTCCAAAGCCGGGAATATTAACGTACATATCTCTCATAAATGAGGTTTGTATAAGCTTTTTGCTGTCCTTGTTAATAGACAATAGAATCATAGAATCTGAACGTGCGTTTTCATCTTCGGTTCTTGAATCACTGCCTATAATAAGTATGTTTTCAACATTATCAGACGAAATAACGCTTGCTGAATTAGCAACTCTGTCGCCTGTATCTACAAGATTCATAAGTCCGATATAGTGAAGAATAAGCGCAGATAGAAGTACAAAAACAACAAGAATTAGCAGGAGTAGAATTAAAAGAAACTTTTTAAAAGTGAATTTTCTTTTTTTCTTTTCTTTTTTGTTTGGCTTATTATAATTGTCGTAATTGTATTTTTTTTGACCGGAGCGGTAATCTTTATTATAAGCACTATTGTTATAACTATGAGGCTGACGGTTGTTTGCCTGAGAACGCCTTCTGCTTTGATGATTATGGTCATTCATATAGGAGTTTTGTCTTGACGTGGGATTTTGATTCCTGTTCGTATAGTTTCTGTTCTGATTATATCTGTTTTGATTTTTATTTGCTTTATTCTGAAGTCTTGTATAGCGGTCTTCATAACCGAAATCGTTTTGATTATTCATATTTGCTTGTCCGTTTCCTTTGTTTTGATTTTGATATCCGTAATGTGGATTTTGAACATTTTCTTTATAGTAATCGTTATACGGATTTTGCTCGTAATCATTATAACCGCTAAGGTCATTATAATATCTATCATTGCCGGAGCGCCTGTAATTAGGATTCTGAAATGGATTATCTTTCCTTGTATCTCTGTGAGGATCCATATCTATATTTATCTCTTCGTGAAAGCCTTTTGCAAATTCTGCACCCAGTTCTTCCTCTTTAGGTTCTGCATTAAAGGCTCTGTCGTAATAATCGGTGAAGTTTTTCTTGTTTTTATCGCCTTTAAAGTGATATGTTCCATCGTTATTCACAGAATTATTATCGTCATATTTCATATTTTTAATTATTGCTCATATAGAGCATTTCCTCCTTCTGCTTTTATTAGGAAGTAATATGCAAAATGTCAAATACAAGACTCAATAGTGGCGAGACTGATAAAAGTAAGCTGCCATTGGATAGTATGATATAAGTTTTTGTACAATGGCTGTTTTGTAGTACCGAGATTATAACTTTTGACGTAAACATTTTCGTTGCATATTATATAGTTTTTACACAAAAAAGTCAAATAATCAGCTTTTTTGTATTTTCTAAAATATCAATAAGCATATCAAGACTGTCTATTCGCTTAAACAGAATTTTTTTCAGTTCTTTGTCAGGTTCAGATAAATCAGGGACCATAACAGCCTTACATCCTGCGCTGTGTGCAGAGATAATTCCGTTAGGGGAATCCTCTAATGCGATAGCTTCGCAGGGAAGTACGTTAAGTTCCTCACAGGCTTTTAAATAAATGTCGGGCTTAGGCTTTCCGTTTTTCACCATTGAAGCGCAGATTATCTTATTAAAATAATTTGTCACATTGATTATATCGAGATACATTGATGCGCGTTTAAAATCGGTTGCAGTTGCAACTGCTGTCTTATAACCGTTATCTTTCAGATATAATAAAAGCTCATCAAGACCTTTTTTCTTCTCAATTCCGTTTTTTAGTATGTATTCGTTCATAAGGTCAATACGTTTAGCGCGAACCTTTTGGTAATCAAATGTTTTGCCAAATCGTTTTTTCAGCTTTGCTTCTGTAAGCTTGCCTGCAAGACTTCTTATAGATAGGACATCTTCTTTTGTCATTTCAAAACCAAAGCTTTTAGCAGATTCGATCCAGAATCTCATAAGAAGCTTTTCTGTGTCTATCATAAGACCGTCCATATCAAAAATAACTGCTTTGATCATAATTTTTCTCCGTTCCTTCATAACTTAGTATAACACAAAATGCATAAAGTGTCTAATTCAGGGATTTAAGTTGCAGAGTATTCATAAGTATGGTATAATAATATAAAAAGAAAGTGTGTGTATAATGAGCAAACACAATGGTAAAGCAACAGCGTCAATGGTTAATTGCTTGGTTTCTTCCTTTGTTTGGATATCCTGATAATGGCTTTTTTGGAGTCAAAAGTGAAAAGAAGCCTTTTGGTATGGCAGGATTGATTATGTCTGTAATTGGACTTGTTCTGACACTTGCAAATTCTGCAATTGGCGCTTATATGGGTGAATAGGTCGATTATTTATTAAGATTTGCTTATCTCAAATTTAATTATGACGTTTAGTTAAAAGATACGGTGATTTTTATGAAAGAGAAAATACTTTATACAATTGCAAGAATAGGAATTTTGCTTATGGCAAATGTTATCTGTTCAATACTTGCTATAACCTTAGTTTCGTGGGTATCAAATTTATTTGTCACGGGCAGCGGGGGTAAAATCAAAATCAAGGAGGCTTTCTTTGAAAGCGGAGGAGTTTATTCTTTTGTTGCATGGATCCTTGTTCTGCTTATTTTGTTGATATTATTTATCGACGACGGTGTAAAACATTCTGCATATGAAAGCTATGACAGCACGTCAACGTCAATAGTACTTATACTGTTGTTTGCGGTTTATTATGTTCCTGTTTTATTTATGAGCAGAACTTCCGGAAATACCCGAACAGGATTTAAGGGATTTTATTTTCCGTGCAAATGGATAAGCGAACGGTTTTCTCTTTCCTATGAGGTTTCTGCACTCATTAGCATTGGCATAATACTTATATTATGTCTTGCGGGATATGTGTTAGCCCATGCAATATATATGAAAAAACATCCTGTTCTTGACTGGAGAGTTAAGAACCCGAACGAAGAGTATGCGTCAAAGGACGAGTAAAGAATTTGTATATGTAAATAAAACAGCACTCCTATTGAAGTGCTGTTTTTTATTAACAATTCTTATTTTTTATTTTCATTTTCCTCTGGTTTGTAATTCTTTTTAGTTATTGCTTTAAATATAACAATATAAATAATAATTGCGAAAATTATTATAACAAGAGCGATCTTGAATTGCTTTGAAGAGAAGAATCTGCTTGCGACAGCGGCTTCCGCCTTAACTGTGGCACGGGGAAGATCGCTTGTTGCAACCAGTTTAACCGAGCCTATTGTTTCGCCTTCATAAATAAGTTCTAGGTTTCCCAGATTATCGCCTTTATAAACAGGTGCTATAATATTTTCATCAACGGTTATTTTACGTTCAACCTTGCTTACGTCAATTGAGTTAAGCCAAATTTTTGATACCTCATTAGCAGGCTTTAGTGTGACAAAGTCTGCATCTTTACCATAGGAAACATCAGCCTCTGTTATTTCTTCATTTTCTTCAACGAAGACATTATAACTCAAATTATCAAAAGCCCACATATAAAGATTTTTGTGATCCTGACAATTATACATTACATCAGTTCCGTTTTTGTTTTTTGCAGGAGCTTTCATAGAAACTATAAGATATGTATAACCGTTTTTTGTTGCGACTGACGCAAGGCATCTTCCTGCTTCATCGTAAAATCCCGTTTTAATTCCGTTTACATAACCGTAATAGAAGTCAGAAGTTTCGTCAAGCAGTGAGTTTGTGTTTACAACAGTAGTACCGTTAGAGAGCGTGTAGCTGTATTTAGAAGTTATTTCGGTAAAAATGGGGTAGTTGTTTAAAGCGTATTTGCAAAGAATTGCCTGATCTCGGCATGTTGTTACATTATTGTTCCCGTCCAAATCAAGACCGTGTGTGTTGTAATAAATCGTATTTTTCATACCCAAAGCTCCTGCTTTGGCATTCATCATTTCTACAAAGCCGTCAATAGAACCTCCTATATTTACTGCAAGGATATTAGCTGCCTCACAGGCTGATGGAATCATTAATGCACAAAGTAAATCATAGTAGCTGAGTTTCTCATTCTTTTGTATTCCTGCCGTTGACGCAAATGTGTTTTCGAGTTCTTTAAACGCCTCAGAACCGGCAGAAATTTTCTCCTTTTTTAGACCGTCAACATCATCCTTAAAAGCGTCTAAAACCAAAACGCAGGTCATAATTTTTGTAAGTGACGCAGGATAATATTGTGTTTCAGAATTAATGTCTATAATAGTGTTTTCTGTATCTAAATTTTCCATATAAACGGCTTCTGATTTAATATTTATATTATCAGGAGTAAAATCATAAGCACAGCTTGAAATAGCTGACATACATGAAAATATTGAAAAACTTACTGCTAAAGCGATTATTATGCTTAATATTTTATATTTTCGTTTAGTAGACCTTGTATCTTTTAAGAAAATATTCATTATGTATCCCTCAACAATCAAAAAATTACTATACACAATTATATGTTAATATATAAATATATATTGATATTCGACTAAATTATTATAACAAATATTATTGATTTTGAAAAGAGTTTTTTATATTTAATTTAATTTTAATTTATGGTAAAGATAAAAATTAAAAGTTTATTATAACTTTGTTATATATTTTAATACAATGAAATCAGTATTTTTGGATAATTGGACAGGGGATATAAGAACTAATTATATGATTGGGGTTACTTTATATAAATATGCCTTACCTGTTTTACCTGTTTTTTCGACGATTCCAAGATATGATAGAATATTAAGCGTTGTCTGAGCGACATTTCTGTATATTCCTGCACAATCTGCAAAGTCCTTTGATGTGAAATGTTCAGGGAGATTTTTTGGAATGAACTGTCTGTAATCATGCACACAATTAAATTCAATCTCATCAATAATATCGATTGGTATTCTGTCACATCTTGAAGAACCTCGCTTTTTGTTTTTTGACCATCCGTTTAAATACCTTATATCCTCGACCTCTAAAAGCAAAATTCTAATATGCATTCGTGGATTATCAAGGGTATATTTTATTGAATACATCTCATTCACAGCGTCATATATAGAAGCTTTATAGGGGGATTTTCTGCGGTTTGAACATTTTCCTGTTTCGGGGTCCAGCCACGAAATATATTTTATGGCAGGAAGTGCAGTGACAACAGTAACATCACAAAACTCTAAAAAACAGTCAAGCTTTTTGATCAGCTTATAAAAAGAACGTGTTTGTATTTCTATAATTCCGTTCTCGCTTACTATATCAGCAACAAAGTTTCCTACCTTTACCTCCTGACTTTCAGAATAGGGCTGATAGTATTCTTTTAATACTGCATGCATTGTTTTCTCGCCGAGTGTTCCTATTCCTTTTAAATCACGTTTATTTCCTACAATTTTGTCGCAAGCGAGCAAAAAAGCTTGTCTGTCCATAAAAACTCCTAATAATTTTAATACTTATGATATTATATATACTTTTCAGATTTATCTTTAAGCGCTGAACAATTAACGCTTAAAAATTTTCTGGTTAATAAAAGAGCATCAAAACTATTTTATAAACAGAATTGATGCTAAATTTTCGATATTTGTTTTATTGAGGTTATGCTGGTTCTTTGTCTTCAATTTCAACCATAATTTTTTTACCTTCTTTTGCAGCTTTTGCTCGCATTACTATGCGGATAGCTTTTGCAATTCTTCCTTGTTTTCCAATTACTCTGCCCATATCGCTGGGTGCAACGTTAAGGTGAAACGTTATAATACCTTCTTCGTTTGGTTCATCTTCAATAACCTCAATGGAGCTCTTGTCTTCAACAAGCTCAGAAACTATTGTCATTAGTAGTTCTTTCATAATAGTCACCATACCTTTTTGGGTTTATGATCTGTTCCGCCAACGGAACTTCTGTGAAATTTTTCGACATCTGCTCAAAATGAGCGTTAAAAAGCGTTTTCACTCTTTCTTGTCTTAATACCCCACCAAGAGGAAGCCTACGCTTTTGCAGTAGGCTTATAAAAGCAGGAATGATATGTTGAAATTTGTGTGGGGTTTGTAATGAACTCCTGCTTTTAGTCGGTATTAAAGAATACCATTCTTTTTTAACAGTGTCTTTACAGTATCTGTCGGCTGTGCACCGTTAGCGATCCAAGATTTAGCTTTTTCACCGTCAACACTTACTACTGATGGTTCTTTAGTTGGATCATAGTATCCTATTTCTTCTATGAATCTTCCATCCCTAGGATATCTTGAATCAGCAACAACAATACGATAGAAAGGAGCTTTTTTAGCGCCCATTCTTCTCAATCTGATTTTAACTGCCATTTTAATTTCACCTCCAAAATAGAATATATTAAATTTTGCTATTGCAATTAATTAACTTAATAATACTTAAATCAAAACGGCATTCCTTTTCCGTGATAGCCGCCATTTCCCGGCATACTTGGAATGTTTCCTCCCAAGCCGCTTAGCATATTTCGCATTTTCTTTTTGCTTTTTCCTTTGCCTGACATACCAAGCTGTTTCATCATTTTATTCATCTGTTCATATTGTTTTAAAAGACGGTTGACATCTTCCACTTTAGTTCCGCTTCCCGAGGCAATTCTTCGTTTTCTGTTAGGATTTATAATACTTGGTTTTTCTCGTTCAGCAGGAGTCATAGACTGAATTATGGCCTCAAGTCTTGTAAACTGCTTTTCATCTATATCAGCGTCTTTTATCTGATTACCTATTCCGGGAATCATTCCTAGAAGAGATTTAACGGAACCCATCTTCTGAATCTGTTTGAGTTGACTTAAAAGATCGGTCAAATCAAAGCCTTTTTCCTTGACTTTCTTTGCAAGACGTTTAGCGTCCTCCTCATCAACATTTTCAGACGCTTTTTCTATGAGTGTAAGCATATCTCCCATACCGAGAATTCTGGAAGCCATTCGCTCCGGATGAAAAACTTCAAACTCGTCAAGCTTTTCACCTATACCTACAAACTTTATTGGCTTTCCCGTAACTGCTAGAACGGAAAGCGCCGCACCGCCTCTGGTGTCAGAATCAAGCTTTGTCAGAATAACGCTGTCTATACCCAAAGCCTTGTCGAAGCTTTCGGCAACATTGACCGCATCTTGTCCGGTCATAGCGTCAACAACAAGAATAATTTCGTTAGGCTCAGCAATTTTCTTAATATCCAAGAGCTCGTTCATAAGCTCTTCGTCTATATGAAGACGTCCTGCAGTATCAAGCAGAACAAGGTCGTTTCCGTGGTCGCCGGCGTGTTTAAGCGCTTCTTTTACAATCTTTCTTGGGTTTATCTGTCCCATTTCAAAAACGGGAACGCCTGCTTTTTCACCGACTATTTTTAACTGGTCTATGGCTGCGGGACGGTAAACGTCACAAGCAACCAAAAGCGGACGTTTACTTTGCTTTTCTTTAAAGTATTTTGCAAGTTTTGCAGAGTGAGTAGTTTTACCGCTTCCTTGAAGTCCGCACATCATTACGATGCAAGGCGGTTTGTTAGGAAAGTTGATTTTAGCGTTTGATTCTCCCATAAGAGCAACAAGCTCATCGTTAACAATTTTAATAACCTGTTGGGCAGGGGTAAGGCTGTTTAAAACCTCTTCACCGACTGCACGTTCTGAAACCTTTGATACAAAATCTTTTACTACCTTATAGCTTACATCTGCTTCAAGCAATGCCATTTTAACTTCACGCATTGCAGCTTTAACATCAGCTTCGTTAAGCTTTCCTTTATTTTTAAGACGCTTGAAAACGCCGTTTAATTTTTCTGATAGACCTTCAAACGCCATAAGTAATCTCCTTTGCTAATTTGTTGTTTACTATACAATTTATTGATAACAGATAATTGAAATATATATCATTTAAAATTATTTATTACTTAACGATCTTAAATCCGCTTTCTTTTGGCGCGTCAATATTTTCCTCAATCTCAAAAAGGTTGCTGTTTTGGTCAATATATCCGATGATAGCCTCGCTTCTTGCAACAATACTTCTTGTAAAGCTTATTGTTTTACACTCTTCAATTATGAGCTTTGTTTGCTCCTTTAAATTTTTGATAAAGTCATCATACTTTCTGATTTTTTTCAAATAACCCAACTTTTCTTCAAGGTCAATAAGAGTTTCCTCGCCGCGTTTAATACTGTCACGGACGCCTTGCCTTGTTATACCGAGATTTTCAGCGATTTCTGCAAGAGAGAGGTCATCAAAATAATAAAGCTCAAGAACATCTTTTTGCTTTTCTGTAAGCATATAACCGTAAATGTCGATCAAAATAGTTATATCAAGATTCTTTGCCATTAAAATCTAACCTCTCTTATATAATAAAGACGTTTAAGACTGATGTTTACATAGCAACAATGTAAAGCATACAACCTTTACAAATATGTATTATAACCTAAGTTTACTGAATTGTCAATACTTTTTTAAAAATTTTATTATAACAAATAAAAATACAGCCCGACGGACTGTATTAAAAGTATTTAATTAAACTTGAATGAGTATGTATAAATTGATATTTAACCCAAAGTGTTAAATATCATTATTGCTATGTTGCAATATAAAAATACAGAGCATGCGTCAACAATAGTTGAAATAAGAGGCGCTGCCATAATTGCAGGGTCAAAGTGAAGTTTTTTTGCAATCATAGGAAGAACACAGCCTACTGTTTTTGCAAGTATAACAGTTGCTATGATGGAAAGTCCTATTACAAATCCAAGAAGTGCTGAATTAACATCAGCGTCATTTCGGTATACAAACCATATTCTGACTCCGTTTACCGCCGCCAGAATAAAGCTCACTAGCAGAGCTATTCTAAATTCTTTAAACATTACCTTAAAAAAGTCTTTAAATTCTATTTCGTCAAGAGCAAGGCTTCTTATGACGATTGTTGATGATTGAGAACCGCAGTTGCCTCCTGTACCTGTAAGCATGGGAACAAAAGAGAATAATATGGGTATTGACACCAAAAGATTCTCATAGTGGTTTATCACAGCACCTGACAGGGTAGCTGACAGCATCAAAAACAAAAGCCACGGTATTCTGCTTTTTGCATGGGAAAAAACAGAGGTGTTGAAATATGATTCATCAGTGGGCGAGATACCTGCCATCTTGTGAATATCCTCAGTTGTTTCTTCATGGATAACATCGATAATATCGTCGACTGTGATAATTCCGACTATTCTTTTTTCGTTATCAACAACAGGTATAGCCATAAGGTCGTAATTTCTTATAGTGTTTGCAACCTCTTCCTGGTCATCAAGGGTGTTCGCATAAATTATATTTGTATCCATGATGTCTTGGATCTTGGTTTCTTCATCTGCGGTGATAAGGTCAAGAAGTTCAACTGTTCCTATTAGTTTCCTTAATTCGGTTACATAACAGGTATATATTGTTTCCTTAACAACACCGACCTGTCTTATCTTTTTCATAGCATCCGCAACGGTCATATCCTTTGCAAAGAAAACATATTCGATAGTCATAAGACTTCCTGCACTGTCATCAGGATAGTTTAAGACTTCATTGATCCTTTTTCTTGTTTGGGAATCTGTATTTTTTAAAATTCTTGATACGACATTTGCAGGCATTTCCTCAATAAGGTCCACCGTGTCGTCAAGAAACAATTCATCTAAAACTCTTCTAAGTTCGTTTTCAGAAAAGGAGTTGATAAGTTTTTCCTGAATTTCACTGGGCAGGTATGAAAATATTTCGGACGCATTATCTTTGGGAAGAATTCTGAACACCAAAGTTAAATCCATTTCATCAATTTCTTCCATCAATGATGCGACATCATATGGATTCAGGTCTTTTAAGAAAGCCTTAAGCTTTGTATACTGCTTGTTTTCAATAAACTCAATGGCAGTTTGCTGAATTGTTTTTTCGTCCATCGGCATATCCTCCTTAATTTATTTAGCAAGACAGCCGTGGGTTTACTTATTTGTTACGGACAGCTAAAGTCCGGAAAATAATAAGCGTCCCTCGCGGCTTTGAAGATTTGTTTTTACTTCCGCTGTCCATAATATCAACTCCTTTATTTTTAAAATATAAAAATAATCTTCTCATAGGTGATAACGCATGCATGAATGCTTAAACCAAATCAGAAGATTATAATAATATAATGATACAGTACTATAATGACTGCAAACGTTCAAGCTTCAGCTTCACAGGGCATAGAATTATTGCGTTGGAACTGCGTTAGGTTATGCCTTGAATTCGACATAGCCTGTTGACCAGCTGATAGTGTCTCCACCATTTTGCGGCAGCATTCCGTATCCCTTTGGTAGCCTCACCTACCGAATTATTTAATTTATAATATTATATGTTATTTTTCTGTTTTTGTCAATGTTTTTTGAGCATATAATTAAATATAGTAAGCCGGTCAAAAAGGGTTAATAAAACGAAAATTTTAATATAAAGTTAAAGTTCTAATAACCGATATATAATTTATTGGGACAAAATTTGATTTAACATTTAACAAACGAATATAGTTTTCACATTTTAATAAATAAGTTAAGTATTATGAACAAAATAGAACTACTTATTTTTGTAGAAGTTTAACAAAATAAATGCATTTTATTTATAAAATTTAAAACTATATTGAAAATATAATTTAAAAATGATATACTTAATAAAAGAAAAGTCTTTATTATACGAGGTGATATTTTTGTATAAATTTGATAAACCGGTTGTAGCGGTATGTATGTCAAAAATCCATGAACAAATGCATAAGAATTTACTGTATTCTCTATGTAAAAATGCGGAGAAAAAAGGCTTTTATCTACATTTTTTTAATGTGTTTACGGATTTGTATAATAAAGATAATAATGATTTGGGCGAGCAAAGTGTATTTGAACTGATTGACTACAAAAGCTTGTCAGTGCTTGTTATTCTTTCTGAAACAATAAAAGATGAGTTGGTATTGAACAATATTATTCAAAAAGCAAGAAGCAATAATGTTCCTATTATATCGGTTGATAAAAAGATAGACGGATGCTATAATGTTCTGTACGACTATTACTGCATTGAGAAGATAATTACTCATGTAATAGAAGTTCACAAGTGTAAAAAAATTGCATTTATGGCAGGTATGCGTAACAACGCTTTTTCTGATGAAAGAATAAGTACATTTAAAAGTGTTTTATCAGAACACGGTATTCCTGTTCGTGAGGATTGGATCTTATACGGCGACTTTTGGGAATATCCTGCAAGGCTGGCATGTGAAGAAATGCTGAAGAATACAGACGAACTGCCGGAGGCTATCATATGTGCTAATGATTCTATGGCTATTGCAGTTTGCACAACATTATTTGAACACGGTATAAGGGTGCCTGATGATGTTATTGTTACAGGTTTTGATGGCATAGAACTGGGTAAATTTTATACGCCGAGAATAACAACTGCCAATGATGACAAGATAAAAACAGGAGAAGTAATTACAGATATTATTAAGGATATACTTGACGGAAACCCTCCTGAAAATAAAAATTTTAATGTTGAATATGAGATTGTGTATTCGCAATCCTGCGGATGTGAAAAGATTCATTCAAATAATTTTAACGACCATGTTGAAGCTTTGTATACTGAGTTGGGTGAATTCAAGCATAATCAGACTTATATGAATCAGATGGTCGTTCATCTTACTGATGGGATAACGCTTGATGAAGTGCCGTATGCTGTTAAAAGCTATCTGTCAGAGCGTGAATATGACAGCATTTCTGTGTGCTTAAATGCAAAGCTTTTTGAAAATTCTGATTTGGTTTCAATTTCACACGATGCAATTTTAAAAAGTGATTCTATGATACTTATGTGTCAGTTGATACACGGTGAATACCATGTGCCTTTTACAGAGTTTAATATCAAAGAGCTTTTGCCGAATATGGGTAAAATACAAAGTTTAAATAATCAGCTTTTGTTTATGCCGCTTCATTGTCAGCAAAAGGTGTTCGGATATTTTGTAGCAAGCTATGAGGTCGATTCAATCAATTACCAGAGGTTATATGAACTGACAATTAATTTTGAACAGGCTTTGGATACGATCATTAACCAGACCCGTCTTATTGCAATGAATAAGAGACTCAATGATCTGTATTGCCATGATCCTTTGACCGGGGTTTTAAACAGACGTGGATTCTATCAGGAGTATACGCGGCTTACCAAACAGATAAGCGGGGATGACGAATGGCTGCATGTATTCTCAATCGACATTAACAGATTGAAATATATAAATGACACATTTGGTCACAATGAGGGAGATTATTCAATAAAAACAATTGCGAGAATTGCTGAAACCTGTGCTGGAAGCGGAGGTATTTGTGCAAGATTCGGCGGAGATGAGTTTGTTGTTGCTATGTTTGATAAGGAGACGGGAGAAACATCCAGCAGTTTTATTGAATACTTCCGTAAAATGATGAAGGATTTCAATGACCGCCATCATAAGGATTATGAAGTTATGGCAAGCGTCGGGGTATGCTCGGCTAAGTATTACGATGATATTAATGTTGACGAATTAATGCTTAGTGCGGATAAAGAGATGTATGTTCAGAAAGAAAGATCCAGACGTGATAATTTCAGAAAATCCAGAAGGGATTGATTATTTTAAAAGATATAATTACAGCGGAAAGATATGCTTTCTGCTGTTTTTTTATTTTGAGTATTTATTTTAATTATAATCAAATAATAATATAAATTCTGTCATTTAATAAAATATCATATTATGTTTTAATGGTTTAAATAATATATAGTTGTTTTATAAAGCTAATGATTACAACATATAGTGGTAGAAGTTAGAGAAATAAGTCAAATTTGTTGACTTTTAATATTTATTGTTGTATAATACTTATCGAGTATATGTTAGTAAATTAAACCATATTTTATGCCAAAAAAGATAAAAGCAGGTGATATTATATTTTTTATAAAACAGTGCTTAAAGATGGCTTTACAGAATATCATACTGCCTGTTGTTTATTTTTTTGCAAAAACAAGACATATAGTAAATGGCTTGGTAGTTTTCGCAGACGCTCATCACGATAATTGCCCTATAAGTATGGAATATATTTATCAAAGGCTAAAAAGTGACAGTGATTTTACGGTTTTGGAGTTTTTTCATGATTTCCAAAGCTGCGGAAGTTTTAGAAGTTTTAAATATTCAATTGAATTTATGAAGCTTTATGCAAAGGCTGAATTTGTTTTTATATGCGATAATTTTCTGCCTGTATCCGCATGCAAAAAAAGAAAGGATACCACTGTGATTCAGCTTTGGCACGGATGCGGTGCGTTCAAGAAATTCGGATATGACACTTACGGAGATATTCCAAAGTATTATAAAGGTAACGTATATAAGAATTATGACATTGTAACAGTGTCGTCAGATGAATGTATAAATCATTTTGCAAGTGCTATGAGGCTTGACAAGAGCATATTCAAGCCGATAGGAGTAAGCCGTACAGACGCTTTTTTTGATGAAGATTTTATAGAACGGTCTAAGGAAATGTTTTTTAGGGAAAATCCTAATGCTAAGGGTAAAAAGGTCGTTTTATGGGCGCCTACCTTTCGGGGGAATCCTAGTAATCCTTATCAGGTAGGAGATATGGCTGTGATGGAGTTAGCGGCTCGTCTTTTTGCAAGTGATAGCTGGTATTTTGTTAATAAGTCGCATCCGCATATGAAAAAGCCTGTTATAGCTCAAACTGAGTCTGATATTCCGGTTGATATGATTTTTCCTGTTGCGGATTTGCTGATAACTGATTATTCTTCAGTAATATATGAGTATGCGTTGTTTAAAAAACCGATATTGATATTTTCACCTGATTTGGATGAATACAAGTCTGAAAGGGGCTTTTACCTGGATTTCGAGAGCTTGCCTGCCAAAATTATTACAAATGCAGACGAATTGACTTTGAGATCCGTTGAGGACGCCGTATCAGAGTTTGATGTAAATAAGATAAATAAATTTTTGGAAAAGTATATGACTTCTTGTGATGGGAAGTCAACTGACAGAATTATAGAATGTGTAAAAGAAATAAAAAAACAAAAACAAAAATAAGGAGGATATCAGAATGAAGAATGTTTATGGAGTAGTTCTTGCCGGCGGAAAAGGTACTCGAATGGGTAATGTTGAAAAGCCAAAGCAGTTTATGGAAATCGGCGGCAAGCCTATTATTATTCATACTATTGAGAAGTTTGTTGTTTGTCATGAGTTTGACAAGGTTTTGGTTTTGTCACCAAAGCAGTGGATAAACCATACTCAGGATTTGATAAAGAAGTTTATTCCAAATTGCGGTAATATAGTAGTTTTAGAGGGCGGTTCAACAAGAAACGAAACTATTATGAATTCAATAAAATATATCGACGAGCAGGGCTGTTTAGATGAGAACACAATTATTGTTACTCACGATTCGGTGAGACCTTTTGTTACTCACAGAATTTTAGAGGAAAACGTAAAATTCGCCAAGGAGTACGGTGCTTGCGATACGGTAATTCCTGCAACAGATACTATTGTTGAAAGCACAGACAATAATCTTATTACAAATATACCGGATCGCTCTAAAATGTATCAGGGACAGACTCCGCAGACCTTTAAAGCACAGATGTTGAGAGAGCTTTACAGTTCTTTAACCGAGGAAGAAAAAACTGTTCTTACCGATGCTTGCAAGATTTTAGTTTTAAAGGGTAAAAAAATTCATCTGGTTGATGGAGAAGTGTTTAACATAAAAATAACCTATCCATATGATTTGCGTGTTGCCGAATCTTTGTTAGGGGGCGGGAAGTAATATGCTTAATGCAGTTTATCAGCTAAAAAAACCAAGACAGCTTGATATATTATTTAAGGATATTACACTCGATGATAAGCATATAATAGTAAGACCTACGCACTTGTCGATTTGTAATGCTGATCAAAGATATTATCAAGGAACAAGAAGCGAAGAAGTTTTATCAAAGAAGCTTCCTATGGCTCTTATACATGAGGGTATAGGAAAGGTGGTTTACGACCCTACCGGAACATTCAATGTCGGTGACGAAGTTGTAATGATACCTAATGTTCCCGAAGAAGTCGATGAGGTTATTGAAGAAAACTATCTGCGTTCCAGTAAATTCAGAGGAAGCGGCTTTGATGGTTTTTTGCAGGAATATATTCAGACAACGGAGGACAGGCTTGTTCTTCTGCCTGAGGGAATAAATAAGGCAGTTGCCGCTTTCACTGAAATCGTAAGCGTAAGTTTTCATGCAATAGATAGGTTTTACAGGTTTTCACACAGCAGGAGAAAAAAAATAGGAGTTTGGGGAGACGGAAATCTGGGATATATAACTTCATTGCTTTTAAAAAGTCTGCATCCTGAAATAAATCTTTATGTATTTGGAATAGATGAGTCAAAGATGAATGACTTCACATTTGTTGACGAGACATATCATATCAGCAGGATCCCGGATGACTTGCAGCTTGACCATGCTTTTGAATGTGTGGGCGGAGGAGCTGCTCATAAAGCCATAAATCAGATAATTGATTATATAAATCCCGAGGGTACCATATCCATTTTGGGGGTATCTGAGGATCTTGCTCCTATAAATACCAGAATGATCCTTGAAAAGGGTTTGACTGTTTTTGGAAGCTCACGAAGCGGAAGAAAAGATTTTGTAGGGCTTATAGAACTTTACAAGAAAAAACCTGAGGTTGTAGCTTATCTTGAAAATATCGTAGGAACGGTAATAAACGTACGTGATGTTAAGGATATAGCTTATGCGTTTGAAACAGATATACACAAGCTTATTGGAAAAACGGTTATGGTCTGGGATGAATAGGGGAAATCTCGGGGTAAATTTTCAGAACAGGACAGACTTATGAAGATAAAAAGGGTTCTTAAGAAATATTACAATAAAGCGGCTTCAAGAATATATAAATTTGCAACTTTAAAAGTCATCTATCCGTTTGTTTATAATTTATATAAGAAAAAGCCGATTGATGAAAAAAAGGTCTTGCTGATAGAGGTTCGCTCGCTGACGCTTACTGACAGTTATGCTGTATTGGACCGTGAACTTAAGGCAAGAGGCGATTTTAAGATTTCGTATCAGTATCTCGGTGAAACAATCGTGGGAATTTTCGGTTGCCTTAAAAGAGGACTTGCTTGCATAAAGGAGCTTGCAACGGCAAAGGCTGCGTTTATTACAGATGCATGTCAGATAACAAGCTGTGTAAATTTAAGAAAAGAAACCAGACTTGTTCAGATATGGCATGCCTGCGGAGCGTTTAAGAAATTTGGTTTTTCAACTGCTCTTTTGAAGTTCGGTGATTCCGAAAAGCGAATGCTTAAATATCCGTATTATAAAAATATTTCGTATATAACGGTATCCTCTCCCGAAGTTGTATGGGCTTATGAGCAGGCTATGAACAGCAGCAGATTTAAAAGCAAGGTTGTTCCTGTGGGTATTTCAAGAACTGACTTGTTTTTTGAAAAGGACTTTATAAACAGTTCCAGAGAACGTGTTTATAAAGCTTTCCCTAATGCGCGTGATAAAAAGGTCATTCTTTATGCTCCTACATTTAGAGGCAAGGTGAGAAGCGCCAGAACCGGAATCATAGATATAGAACAGTTTTATCAAGAACTTAGCGATGAATATGTTCTTATAATAAAGCATCATCCGTATGTTAAGGATCCTCCGATCGTGGACGAAAACTATAAGGAATTTGCAGCAGATTTATCTAAAATCTGTGACATAGAAGATTTGCTTTGTGTTGCCGATATCTGTATATCTGATTATTCATCGCTGGTATTTGAGTATTCTCTGTTTGAACGTCCGCTTATTTTCTTCGCCTATGATATTGAATCATACAATGACTGGCGAGGTTTTTACTATGACTATGATGAACTTACACCGGGTCCGGTGTTTATGACCGATGATGAAATAATAGAGTATATAAAGCATATTGATGAGCGGTTTGACAGACAAGCAGTTAAAGAGTTCAGAGATAAATTTATGAGCTCGTGCGATGGAAACGCAACAAACCGAATTATTGATTTAGCATTAGGGGATTAAGGGCAAAATGTATAAGGAGATAATAGTAAATGGGCTTTATAAAAAGTATTTTAAGAGTAACCAGGCTTAACCGACTATGGTGGAAAATTAAAAAACAGCCTGCAATAAAGCGTATATTAGATTTACAAAAGGAAATTAAGAAGAGACGAAAGAAATATCTCAATCAGCAATATCTGGAGAAATTTTTGCATCACACTATTCCTGAGGTTTATGACAGCTTTCTTGATATGCCTGTTGATGAGAGAAAGGTCGTTTTTATCGAGCCAAGATACAACACGCTCTCGAACAACTTCGGCGAAATTTACAGCAAGCTTAAGAATGAGTATGATTTTGATTTGAAGGTTTGTATGCTTCACGATATTTATGTATCTAAAGAGGAATACGAGCAAAATTGCATAGATATGATAAAGGAAGTTGCAACAGCAAAATATGTCTTTTTGGACGAGGCTTCAAGACCTTTCAGTGCCTTTAATAAAAGAAAGGAAACTATTGCAGTACAGCTTTGGCACGCCTGCGGCGCTTTCAAGAAGTTTGGTTTTTCAACTGCCGACTTGATTTTTGGGGCTGACAGAGAATCGCTTAAGAAATTTCCGTTCTACGCAAATCTGAATTATGTAACCGTAAGTTCTCCTGAGGTCACATGGGCTTATGAAGAAGCAATGGTGCTCAAAGATAAAGATACCGAGATTGTTGCCACAGGTGTTTCAAGAACAGATACTTTTTTCAGAGAAAGCACTATAAAAGAGGCTTATGAAAAGCTTTACAGCTTTATGCCTTCTGCAAAGGGCAAAAAAGTTATTCTTTATGCGCCAACATTCAGAGGAAGAATAAGAAAAGCAAAAACTCCGAATAAAATTGATTTGGATGCGTTTTGTGCTGAGTTTTCAGATGAATATGTACTTTTGTTCAAGCATCATCCTTTTGTAAAAAACCTGCCTGAAATTCCTTTAGAGTTTAAGGATTTTGCATGTGACGCTACAAATGATATGACGATTGACGAGCTTTTATGCGTTGCTGATATTTGCATTTCAGATTATTCTTCACTTGTTTTTGAATATTCTTTGTTTGAGCGTCCGCTTATCTTTTTTGCGTATGATATAGAAAATTATCTCGATTGGCGGGGTTTTTACTATGATTATGATGAACTTACGCCCGGTCCTGTTTATAAAACGAATGAAGAGATAATAAACTACATTAAGAATATTGATACAATGTTTGACAAACAGCAGATAATCGACTTTAAAAACAAATTCATGTGTTCTTGTGACGGACATGCAACCGAGCGTATATTAAAGCTTGTGTTTGGTGACGCTCTTGAAGATCACAAGCTTGTGAAATCATAAAAAATTATACATTTTATTAATCTGATGACGTAGACTTTTCAGGGCGAAAAATAATACAGTATACAGTCATTTACGTTTTAAAGGCATGGTGATTATTATGAGAAATATTTTAATGAGATCGGGATTGACACCGTTTGATAAATTTGATCCCAGCAGGGTAATAGGGGACAATTCAATAGGGGGTAACTGCGGAAATTTGGTGTATGCATACAGTGTTTACCGTGCTCTTATGACTGAAAACACTAATATAGATTCAACTTATTATAGAATTGATTATTCCCAAAAAGAAATTGATGAAATAAACGAAAAGTATGACTGCTTTGTTATACCTCTCGCAGATGCATTCAGAGAAAATTTCGCAAGTTCATTAAAAGCTACCGCAAGATTAACTAAACGTCTTAAAATTCCGGTAATAGTTGTGGGAGTAGGCTTGAGAGCTCCTTTTGAGCCTGATCTGGACAAGGGCTTTCCCTTTGATGATGCAGTAAAAGAATTTATGGACGCAGTTCTTGAAAAATCTGCAATAGTAGGCGTCAGAGGACAGATAACGGCAGACTATCTGACAAGGCTCGGTTATATAGAGGGAAAGCATCATATGGTTATCGGCTGTCCGTCAATGTATATGTTCGGAAGAGATTTGAACATAAAAGAAACACATATTACAAAGGATTCGTTTGTATGTATAAATAACTCGGCTATCTCTCCGAAAAATGTGCTTGACTTTATTGAAAGAAGCACAGAGGAATTTCCAAACTGCTGTTTTATACCGCAGAGATTAAATGAGCTTAAAATGCTATATTTCGGAATACCTAATCCAAAGGATCAGAATAAGCCGAACTATCCGCATAACATAGATCATTATTTGTATGAACAGGATAAGGTAAGGTTTTTTATAAATTTCAGAGAGTGGAACAAATTTATATCCAAAGCTGATTTTTCATTCGGTGCAAGACTTCACGGTAATATTGCTTCCATTGTTTCAGGAACGCCAAGTTTGATCATTCCTAAAGACGCTCGTATGAGAGAACTTGCTGAATATCACAATCTTACAAGAGTTGTATCAAATGATATTAAGGAAGACACAAGTATTTGGGATTTGATTGAAAAAGCTGACTTCCGGGCTCCGTGTAAAAATCAGCACAGGAATTTTGATAATTACTGTAATTTTCTTAAAATTAACGGGCTTGAAAATATTTATGAAAATGATGATAATCCGATAAACACACCGTTTGATTTAAAAATTGCTGAAGCAGATTTACAGCCTCCTGTAACTTCTTATAATGCCTGCTCAAGAGATGAAAGGATAATGCGTACAGACGAGTATATCAGGTATTCTAATAAAACTGTTAAAAATCTTAATTCAACAATTAAATCTAATAAAAAACTTGAGCTGAAATTGGAGCAGCAGGAGAAGTTTCTTAATAGGAAAAGTATTAAGTTGGTTTTGAAGATAAGCAAATTTGCAAAAAAATTCAGGGGAACAAAGTAAAATATTTATGGCTTATGCTTTTTATGGCATTTAGTCTGTTAGTGGGGTAAATAACACCCTTCTTGAAATATTAATTAAGATGTATTATTTCAAAGGAGAAAAAATGATGAGTTCAAAAGCTAATAATAAAAACAGCAGAGGTATTGTCAGAAAAGTAGCTTCTAAGGTTAAGTATAATATAAAGTCAATATGCAATCCGATGTCTGACCCAAGACCTATATGGCTTTTTAATGCAGGAAATCTGTTTGACGGTAATCCTAAATGGCTGTTTATTTATATAAACAAATATAGAAAGGATATAAAGGCAGTATGGCTTTGCGATGATGACGATACTGTTGAATATATAAAAAAGCTGGGATATGAGGCTCATAATTATCATTCAGATATGGCATATGCATATGAACCTGAGGCTAAGGTCTATGTTGTTGAAAATGTAAAGGAGGTATTTCCTTTACGGCTCAATCATAACGCAGTGATTTTGAATCTTTTCCACGGCGTTGGATGTAAATCAATTGAGCGCAAGGTTGATTATGGCTTTTTGTTTGAGAAAATTGCCAAAAAATATATAAAGCACAATTCCAGATATAAGAATAATCAGCTTTTTCTTGTTACTTCTCCGCTTATGGAAAAGCACTTCAAGGAGCAATGCGGAATAGATGACAACAAGGTAATAAGAGCAGGATATCCGAGATGCGAGTATCAAAAGTATTTTGATAAAATTCAGACATATAATCACGATATTTTATCTGAAAAAGGTATGCCTGAAGATGCAAAAATAGCTGTATATGCACCTACTTATCGTGACGCTTCGCCTTTTGATTTCTTTGGCAAGGCAATACCCGATATGGAAGCACTTTTACAAAAGCTAAAGGATAATAATACTCTTTTGATTTTTAAGATGCATCCGCTTATGGAACGTGATTCGGTTTATGTTCAAGTTAAGGAATATTATAAAGATTGTCCTAATTTTCTATTTTGGGATAATTCTAAGGACTTTTATGAGATAATGGATAAGATTGATTTGGCTATTGTAGACTATTCGTCTATCTATTATGATTTGCTGGCGGCGGGAGTTAAAAATTTTGTAAGATATATTTTCGATTACGGACAGGAAAACACTATACGCGGACTTGTGTTTGATTTACTTGAAATGACGTCGGGTAAAATATGCAGAAGTTATGATGAACTGTTAGATTCGTTCGGATATGAAAATACAAAAGAAGATGAAGAGGATACCAAGCGAATTGATAAGCTGTTTTGGGAATATGCAGGCAAAGATACCTTTGAAAAAATTATTAATGAAACAAAAAGTTTTGTTCCTGACAAAAGAGAATTGCCTGTCTTATATTCATTTGATATATTTGATACGCTTATTACAAGAAAGGTATTAAATCCTATTGGAATTTTCTATTATGTCAAAGAAAAAATTGAAAAGTCAGACTTAGATTTTCCTGCTTTTCTTGTTAAGAAATACCCCAAGATAAGACAAGAAGCTGAAAAGAATGTTCGTGATTTTTATATAAAAACTCTTACTCTTCGTGATGACGGAAGAAGAGAAATTTATTTTGATGAAATATTCGATAGAATACAGTATGTCTACGGTATTTCGGACGAGCAGAAGCAAATGCTGAAGGACCTTGAGCTTGAGGCTGAGTATGAAAATTCCATTCCTCTTTCTGAGAAAATCGGATTTATTGAGGAACTTCTTGAAAGAGGAGATAAGGTTGTACTTATAAGCGATATGTATCTTCCAAAGGAGTTTGTCAGAAAACTTCTTTACAAGGCAAATCCGGTTTTAGCAGAGCTCCCTATGTTCCTTTCTTCGGATTATGGTGTTCAAAAGACAACAAAGCTTTTGTATCTTGAGGTTTACAAGAGTTTTGATGAATACAATTTTTCAGAGTGGCGTCATTTTGGAGATAACAGTTTTGCTGATGGAAAACGACCCAGACAACTTGGTATTAACGCAAAGGTTCACGGCGTGCCGGAGTTCAATGAGTATGAAACTGCTATGGTTGAATCTATCGGGACGTATGATTCTTTTTTGGTTGCTGCAAAGCTTGCAAGATTCAGGGATGAAAATACGAATATCAAGGATTATTATGCATATGCTCATGTTTCTATGTACATGGTTCCTTATGTAAGCTATGCAATTAAAGATGCATTTAAAAATGGTATTAAAACATTATATTTCATATCAAGAGACGGTTATCATTTAAAGAGAATCGCCGACGCTATTATAAGGGCAAAAGGCATTGATATGAAAACAAAGTATATTTATGGTTCAAGAAGAGTATGGAGAGTTCCATCATTTGTGACCGATATTGACGAAGAGTTTTTTACAAGCTTTGGAAACTTTTCTCAGGTTCAGAGTTATGACCATCTACTTGGCGCAACCTGTCTTGATGAAAAGACTTTCCAGAGGGAATTTCCTGAGCTTGCATATCTGAAGGATGTTGAAAGAATAGATCAGGGAACACTTGATGATATAAAAATCGTTCTATCAAATTCTAGTAAATATAAGAAATATATTCTTGATTATGCAAAGAAGAGCAGAAAAATCATAAACGAATATTTTAATCAGGAAATTGATTTTTCAGAAAAATTTGCTTTTGTTGAGTATTGGGGCAGAGGATATACTCAGGATTGCCATGTTAGAATTATGCACACTGCTGCCGGCAAAGAAATTGATGTTCCGTATTATTATATGAGGAGCATTTATTCGACCGACGGAGCAAGCATTAAGAAAAACTTTACTACCCATATTCAGTCTTTGATATTTGTTGAGGCTATATTTGCAAACATTCCATACAAAAGTATTGAAAAATATAAATATGAAGGTTCAAAGGTTGTACCTGTTATAGAGCCTATACAATGCGATAATGAGCTTCTATATTCGCTGGAGCGATTTTTAAAGCAGTTCTGCGTTGATTTTTATGACAGCGAAATACAGTATGATGATGAAGAAACCCTTGAACGTGAGTTGTTTGACTTTTCTTTCAATTATTATGCTGAGCATCAGGAGGATGACCTTATATTTACCGAGTGCTTGGGTCCTCTTGTTGATTCCGTAGGAACATACGGAGATAAGAGGGAATTTGCACCGCCGCTGTCAAAGCAAATGCTTGAAGATTTGAAAAACGGCATTCCGATAAACAAAATGACATACTCGCTGCCAATAACATTTAATCGCTCTTCTGACGGGGATATTGCAGAATATGAACGTATAATTCAATCCTTTGAGGATGAGAAAGAGGAAAAGCGCTTAGAAAAGAAAAAGGACAGATTTGATGTCAAGGAGATAGAGTACAAAAGGCTTTATGAAAAATATATCTTGGAAAAACGAATGTATAATAAGAATTACAAAAAGCTTTGCAGCGAATATGAAGTTGTTCCGAGAAGCGTTTTGATTTTTGATCCGTTTGTCAGCGGTTCAAATTTAAAGCCTGAGCTTTATTCCATTTATAAGGAGCTTTCTAAGTTAAATGATATTACTGTAAATTATTTTATCAATAAAAAATCATACTCCGAAAGCAACTTAAAGCTGTTTGCTAGAAGTGAGATAATAATAATAAGAGAGCAAATCGATATTATCAGTATGCTTGATATAAGACCGGAAACAAAAATCGTCCAGTTGTGGCAATGTGCTTTTCCATCAGTAAACTTCGGATATATGCGAAATGTTAAAAACATGTCAACATATGAGAGAAAGCTGTTTGAAGAAAAGGAGAATGTTAAATACTCAATCGTTACAACTGCTTCAGAAACTCTTTCAGAGGTGTTCAAAGCGTCTTTAAAGAATACTGATGATTCGGGTATTATTCCAATTGGAAGTTCTTGTACTGATATCTATTTTGATGAAAAATACAAAGAGCAGACAAGACAGGCTTTATATAAGAAATTCCCTCAGGCAAAGGGTAAAAAGATTATTGCATATGTTCCAAGTCACAGGTTCAGGACTGAACCATACAAAAGGCTTGAATTTTTAAATGTTCCTTTAATGTATAAATATCTAAAAGATGACTATGTATTAGTCTTTCACAGTTCAATTAAAAGTGATAATAAGTATCATATAACCAAGCAGCAGAAGGATTTTGCTTTTGATATTAAAGGAAGCATTGCACTAAGACCTCTACTTTCGATTGCGGATGTAATAGTCGGGGATTACAGAAGTTGTTTCTTTGAAACTCCGCTGCTTAATGTGCCTATTTATGCAACTGCAAGTGATTTTGAAAATCATATGGAAAATAAAGAGCTTAATGAAAATTATAATGAAATAATAGGCGGACCTATTGTTGCAGATACCATGGATCTGATACAGAGGATCATTGAAATTGACCAATATGATTTTACAAGACAGCATCAGATAGTTGAGAAATATCTTAATAAATGTGATGGAAAGTCAGCAAAAAGGTTAGTTGACTTACTGTTCGGAAAGTAATAAAAAATTTATAAACTATTAATGATTTCAGATTATTAGGTGTTATAATATATGAAATGTGTTTTCTATCATTGCAAGATGATTAACTTCTCTTGCAATGATAACAACTAAAATCAGAAATATTTAGTTTAAATGGAGAATGAAATAATGAGTAATGTGTATATTCAGAAGTTTATTAGCTATCGGCATTTACTTATTGAGCTTGTAAAAAAGGGAATTAAACTTAAATACAGAAGATCATATTTAGGTATACTTTGGTCTTTGATCGAGCCCTTGCTTACAATGGCTGTATTGACTGTTGTGTTTACAAAACTTTTAGGTAAAGATGCAAAGGGCTTGCAGATTCCTTTTGCGCTTTATATTCTTATAGGACGTCTGATGTTTTCTTATTTTTCATCAGGAACAAAGACAGCAATGCGTTCAATAAGGACTAACGCACCTATGATAAAAAAAGTATATGTTCCAAAATACTTATATCCGCTTTCATCAACGCTTTATACTTATGTGATTTTTATTATATCTCTTATAGATCTCTTCGGAGCAGCTATTGTAATGGGTGTTAAACCGTCTTGGTATATGCTTCAGGCAATAATTCCCATAGTTTTAATTTTCTTTTTGACGTTCGGTGTGGGAATGATACTTGCTACTATTGACGTGTTTTTCAGAGATGTAGAATATATATGGGAAGTTATTTCAATGCTCCTTATGTATACAAGTGCGATTTTTTATACAACAAGCAGGTTTAATGGTTGGATACTGAATATTTTCAGGTTTAACCCTATATACAGGCTTATAGAAGGTTTTAGAGACGCATTTTCCGGTCAGCCGCTTCATCCTTACGGAATGTTATATGCAGCGTTGTTTTGCTTGATTGTAGTTTTATTCGGATTTTTTATTTTCTATAAAAAGCAGGATGATTTTATACTTCACATTTAATTAATTATGCGGTAAAAGTTCTCAAACATAAAATATGTTCAAAGGAGGGTGCAGATATACCATGGGTAAAACTATACTAAGCGTTTCTCACGTAGGGATGAAATTCAACCTTAGTAAGGAGAGAGTCGACAATATAAAAGAGTATGTTATTAAGCTTTTGAAAAAAGAGCTTCACTATAATGAGTTTTGGGCATTAAAAGATATTTCATTTAAGGTTGAACAGGGTGACAGAGTAGGTATCCTCGGTTTGAATGGCGCAGGAAAGTCAACTCTATTAAAAATTATTTCCGGAGTTTTTAAGCCTACTGAGGGAAAGGTAACAGTGGACGGAAAAATCGTACCGCTTCTTGAGTTAGGCGCTGGTTTTGACAGACAGTATACAGGAGGAGAAAATATTTTCCTTTATGGAACTGTTTTGGGGTATTCCAGAGAGTTTCTTAAAGAAAAGTATAATGAAATTGTTGAGTTTTCCGGTCTAGGGGATTTTATTGACGTACCGATAAAGAACTATTCCTCAGGTATGAGAGCAAGATTGGGCTTTTCAATTGCAACTATTGTAGATCCTGAGATACTTATTCTTGATGAGGTTTTATCTGTCGGTGACAGAAAGTTCAAGAAGAAAAGTCTTAAAAAAATCAAATCAATGATGGCAAGCAATGTGACAGTACTTTTTGTATCGCACAACACTGATCAGATAAGAGAGATTTGCAATAAAGCAATATTGCTGGAACATGGTAAGCTTATTGCAAATGGCGAAGTGAATGAGGTTTGTGACTATTATGAAAAATTGATAGACGAAGAATATGATATTGAAGATCTGCCAAAAAGATTGAGAAAGAAGCGTATACAGAAAAAACGGCAAGGATGACAACTTTATGAATTTTCGATTTGGGTAATTATCAAATATAATGTGGTATGGTAAATGGTGGACGAAAAATTGCAGAGCATTTGAAGAGTAGCAATAACAGATCAGTGCGAACATAGGGAAGAAAAAGTCCGATTCAATTATTAAAGGAAAAGCTGTCAGTTTAAGCAGTTGTTTTGCATTTCTTTTCCGTTTCGCTATCTCAACTTCAAAGGAAAGGAAAAACATTATATCATATTTTTTACTATATTTTCTAATAAAAATGGGTTACATCTATTTACAACGCAGAAATTACTTAGTTAATTATTAATGAAATGTATTGACAAACATATTTGATTATGATAAAATAATTGGGTCGTTTAGAAGAACGGCTTGATATGCGGATGTGGCGGAATTGGCAGACGCGCTAGATTTAGGCTCTAGTGAGGAGACTCGTGAGTGTTCAAGTCACTTCATCCGCACCACCGGCGAGTCGCCGGAGCCTGTTCGCGTTTCACATTTTGTGGAACGTGAATTTTTTATATCTCGCGTTAGTGGTATATCTTTTTTTGCTAAGTATTTCCAGCAACGGTGACGTTGCATCCGGTCCGCGTACTGATTTAGTGCGTGGATTTTTTTATTTATATCTCGCGTTATTAGTGCATATTTTTGAAAAAGTATTTCCGGCAGGTGTGACACCTGCACGCATTGCTGCCTTTGGCTAGTTTGCCGAAGGCGGTTAATTTTATGCAACGGTGGGCAAACACTTAGAAAAAGCAGCATTGCCGCCGGAGTCTGTTCACGTTTCACATTTTGTGGAATGTGGATTTTTATATGTCGTGTTAGCAGTTAAGTATATTGACGAAACAATTTACAATGAATAAAACTGAATAAATAGAATTTTTAATAATCCTATTTTTTTCTTGAAATTTACTGAGAAATATGATAAAATAATCTATTATAATTACACACTATTAATTGAGAAATAATATAATTTAAATGTTTCTTAAACGATATAATGTAGGCTTTACGTATAGTAAATCAAGATATTATTTATAAAAATTTTGAGAAAGAAGTTTTCACCATGAATATGACTGAACTTTATAGTTTTATTGAAAGCACATTGATAGACACTTTTCTCCAACTTGCGAAAGTAAATATAATTACAGGAGAATTTCAGTATTTAAAACAGGATTTTGAAATAAAAAATGATTTTGAAGGTATAACTAATATTTATGAATACATGAAAAAATTTGTATCTGAGAAATATGTTTTTCCTGAATTTGTAGAGGAATACTTAAAATTTTCTGATCCTGAATATGTTCAAAAAAAAATTTTTGGCGGCGAAAGGATAATTGTTTACCGCTATAAGCGTAAAACTTCTAATGGCGGTAGATGGGTCATATTCAGTATAACTGCACCGAAGAACAGTTCTGTCGACAATCCGTGGGTAGTTTTCGGCTTGAGGGATTCAGATACTGCTTCCACCGCTCTTACCAATGCTATGTCAGCACTTTCGGTGATATATCATAAAATTCTTAAAATAAATATTACCGATGATAGTTTTGAGGTAATAAAGACTGCTAATTATGAAATGCCTGACAAAAGTCTATCTAAAATTACAGATTGGTTAAGAGTATTTGCTGAAACCGGAAATGTTCATGAAGAAGATATTGATGTTTATAGCAAATTTACTGAGATAGAACATATAAAAGAACATTTCCGCAAAAAGAATACCAGATTAAGCTGCCGTTACCGAAGAAAGCATATAGAAGGTGGATATCGTTGGGCACAGATGGATATTCTCCCCGATGTGGATTACAGCGACGATAATGCAAGCCTTCTGCTGTTTGTTAAGGATGTACATGATGAACATATGGCTGAACTAAGGCACCGACAGGAGCTTGTGGATAATTTTAATCGCGATGCTTTGACTTTGCTATATAACAGACATAGGTTCAACGAAGATCTGGAACTTTTGAATAACAATATGCCACAGCTTTTGACGTGTTTGTACATAGATGTTAACGGTCTTCATGAGCTTAACAATCTTCTCGGACATCAGAAGGGCGACGACATGCTTTGTTGTGTTGCTGATACTTTGAAGATTTATTTTCCTGAAGAAAAACTTTACCGTATTGGCGGTGATGAGTTTGTAATGCTGAGTAAAACTTTGACAAAAAATGATGTTGAACGAGTTATTGTGGAAGTTAGAAAAACTTTGGCAGAGAATAAATATGAGATCTCTGCAGGTGCTGAAAGCAGCATACCTGGTATTTCTGTATACAAAACAGTTGGTGCAGCAGAGCTTGCTATGAGAAAGGATAAAGAACTTTTTTACAAAAATAAATCAGGCATCAGAAGAAAGCGCTCAGTAAATGAAGAACTGGAAAAGCTGCTTACTGAAAAACGTGACGCAGAATACTTTCTTAAGCTTATTGCCGGAAGTTACGCAGGTGTCTATTTCGTTGACTTAGAGCGAGATACGCTAAGATATTTATACATCCCTGAATATTTTAAAAATATCCTTGAACGAACGTCATTTTCATTTATTTCGGCAATGGGTATATATGCAAAAAAGTATGTAAAGGCTGAATATTATGATGAATTTATAGAACTTCTTGATAAAAATTTTATTTTCAAAAAGCTTAAAAAAGATGAGATTATTTCCTATATGTACAAAAAAGTGAACGGAACAGTTATGAGATTGAAGATACTGAAAATCAATGAGAATTCCAAGTTAAAAAATGAAACAGTATGGATTTTCTCTAGCGATGAGTCTGGTATTTAATACTTTCTATGTAATATAACATTAATAAAAACACTCCCTCGGCTGGCTTACCAAGGGAGTGTTTTTTATATGATTTTGATAGTATTAAAGAATAGCTTATTTAACTTTAACCTTTCTTATCTTCTTGACCCACTTGCTGTATACCTTTTGAGCCTTGCCGTTCTTATCCTTGTAAGTTTTGTATGCTCTTACTCTTATATAGTAGGTCTTTTTGCTCTTTATCTTTGAGCTCTTAACTGTCAGCTTTGTCTTATTTATAAACTTCTTGAAAACTATCTTCTTAAAGTTCTTCTTTGCAGCTACCTGTACCTGATATCCTGTTGCTTTCTTTACTTTTTTCCACGATACAGTTATCTTCTTCTTAGTCTTGCTCTTTGCTGTCAGCTTTGTGATCTTTGCTTGCTTCATAGCTTTCTTTGCAGCCGTTTTATCCTTCTTTACAAGCTTAGGATCTCTGGTCGTCTTAGGCGGCGTCTTAGTTGTAGGCTTTGGAGTTGTAGCCGGTTTGTAATTCGGATCCTTTGCTTTACATACTGTGCATACGCCGTTTTGATA
>CANPWL010000020.1 GCA_947584375.1 uncultured Clostridia bacterium
TGGAAAATGGAGTAAAGCTAAATCTATGATAACTAAGGTCAATGAAAAAGATAAAATAAGAAGAGAACAAGTAAAAGAATTGACGGGCATAAATTTCTCAGAAGATGTCAAATTTATAGAATATACTCGTAATGAGTATTTATATGAAGAATATGATAATGCAGTTACTTATGATATTAAAGCTAAGATAAAAATTAAGAAAAAAGAACTTAGAAGAATTATTAAAGAAAATAAGTTTATAAAAAAACCTAATTCATATATGGGGACTGAAACACAATATAATTATAATTGTGTTTGGTGGGACTTAAAAAAAACTCAGTTAAAAGAGTACTATCATCTTTTTTGTTCAAAAAAATTAACAGAATATATATCAATAAAAACTGTATCTAGAGAAATTATGGTATCAAAGGATAAAGATAAAAACGGTTATATAACCGCTTATTTGGTATTACAGTAATTTAATTAACAATAGTTTTAAAATTAGGCACATAGAAATAAAAAAACTATGTGTCTATTTGTCTAAATAAAGATAAAAAATGAGCAAATTTGACAAACACAGATGGACATGATACAATAGAAGAAACAGGAAATGGAATAACATATGATGAAATAGGCAACCCATTGACCTACTACAACGGAATGGAATTCAAATGGACAATGGGCAGAAGACTTGAATCAGTAAAGAACGGCAATACCAATGTAAGCTATACATACAATGTAGACGGACTTAGAACAAGCAAGACAGTAAACAATGTAAAGTATAACTATTACTGGGACGGCGATAAGCTGACGGGACAGACATGGCAGGGAAATACATTGTATTTCTACTATGACAAAGACGGAAATCCGATAGGCTTTGACTTAAACAACAACAATTATTACTATGTAACAAATCTGCAAGGCGACATAATAGCAATACTTAGTTCGAGCAACGGTTTATTAGCAGAGTATGAATATGACGCATGGGGAAACTGCACGATTTTATATGATACAAATGATATAGCAGATATAAATCCTTTGAGGTATAGGGGATATTATTACGATACAGACACTAATTTGTATTATTTGCAGTCAAGGTATTATGACGCTAATATCGGTAGGTTTATTAATGCGGATGATGCGGCAATGATAATGCATAATGTATATAATTTATTTACGTATTGTGAGAATGCTCCTACTATGGGTATTGATCCTAGTGGTACTTGGGTTTATCATGTTGTAAAACCTAATAAAATACCAAAAAATTTTTTAGAAATTAGTAATCCTTTTTATGATCTTAACTTAATAGCATATAACAATATGAGTAAAAATAATAAACTGTATGCTGATTTTGTTAAAGCAAATTCGTATCGTAAAGATACATATAGTTTATCTAAAAGCACACCAATAATTAATAATCAAAAAGCTAAGTATATAAAGGATATGAAGTATGGAAATAACAGATTAGAAAAGTGCGGATGCGAAATAATAGCTACATATAATCTTTTAATTTTAATTAATAAACCACAAAAACTCACAAGTATTATTAATGAATTTGAACTTAATAATATGTATTATTTTGGTGCTTTTACAAGAGGAGGATTTGGTACAGATCCTGATGATTTATATAAATATTTTAAAGCACACAAAATAAAATACAGTAAAACAAAGAAATTAAAAGATTTAAAATCACAACTCGAAAAGAAAAAATCAGGTAAATTTATTGTTGGATTTTGGAACAACAAAAGATATTTGAGTTCAATACATACAGTATGTGTTAGAAAGAATGCAAATTCTAATTATGTAACGGTATATAACTTATATTCAGATACAGGAACAAAGACAATAACTGTTAATCAATTTATTAAAATAATTAGTAAAGAAGGAAGTTTTATAACTTCTTATAAATTTTAGAATGAGGTTGATTAAATGAATAAATTATCTAAAAAAGCAAAAATATTTTTGATTATTTTAACAACACTTATTGTAATTGCATTTTTGACTATCACAGGTATTTTAATATCTATGTGTATAGTTTATAATAATAGATCAAACTGGATTGATATGATTGACCAAGAAAAAATTTGGAGTACTAATAATAAAGTAATTGTTTTTCAAATATACGAACCTGATGATTATGAATGGCATGCAAATAATTTGGAAGCAGTTTTTAGTTATTACGGTCTAAAATATAAGGGGAAAATTAATGATAAAGATGTTTTAGTCAGTTTTGGAGCAATAGAGAGAAGTGATAAAACAATTAAATTTTATGATAGTGAATCAAAAGAATTATTAGTAAAAGCAGACGTAAAAAATTATTCAGGCGAAAAATTTAAGATTAAAATAACTAAAGATGAAGTAGGGCTTTCAGAAGATGAGTATACATTTACTGCAAGTTAAATACTATTTGGATTATTACTATATAACATATAACCAATCTGCAAGGCGACATAATAGCATTTTAAATAAAGGCACATAGAAATAAAAAACTATGTGCCTATTTGTCTAAATAAAGATAAAAAATGAGCAAATTTGACAAACACAGATGGACATGATACAATAGAAGAAACAGGAAATGAAATAACATATGATGAAATAGGAAACCCATTGACCTACTACAACGGAATGGAATTCAAATGGACAATGGGCAGAAGGCTTGAATCAGTAAAGAACGGCAATACCAATGTAAGCTATACATACAATGTAGACGGTTTGCGAACAAGCAAGACAGTAAACAATGTAAAGTATAACTATTACTGGGACGGCGATAAGCTGACTGGACAGACATGGCAAGGAAATACATTGTATTTCTACTATGACAAAGACGGAAATCCGATAGGCTTTGACTTAAACAACAACAATTATTACTATGTAACAAATCTGCAAGGCGACATAATAGCAATACTTAGTTCGAGCAACGGTTTATTAGCAGAGTATGAATATGACGCATGGGGAAACTGCACGATTTTATATGATACAAATGATATAGCAGATATAAATCCTCTAAGGTATAGAGGTTATTATTACGATACAGATACTAATTTGTATTATTTGCAGAGCCGTTACTATGACAGCAATATTGGTAGGTTTATTAATAGTGATGAGGCAGTAATGTTAGCAAAGGATACATCTACTGCCAACTTGTATAATTATACTAATAACAATCCTGTTAATGATATTGATCCAAATGGTCACTGGGTTGTTAGTATAGGTGTTGAAGCTACTGCTGCATGTGTATTTGGTGTTTGTGCCGCATATAGTGTATGTCTTGATGAAAATGGTAACTTTGCAGTTATGGCAACTGTTGGTGTAACAATAATGTTTAATATTGGTGCAAGTATAGGAATATATGCATCGTTTTATCCTGCGTATAAAAGTATAAATAATATAAAAGGATGGGGTTTTTCAACAGGTGTTTCATGGATGGCAGGTTTGTATTTAGGAGGAAATGGAAGTTTTGACATTTCAAAGGGTAAATTTACAAATGCAGTAGGTGTTTCTTTTGGAGCCGGAGTTTCAGTTGCACCAATTCCAACTTTATATGTTAAAGCAACATATTCAAAAGTAATTTGGAAATTTAATATAACAAAATTTATTAAAAGTAAAAAAACTAAAACTTTTTCAGTTTTAGGTGTAAAATTCACTTTAAAACCATTTAAAAAATGTGCAAGATTAACATGTAATAAGAACAAAACTAAGCTTTATATACATACCAATAAAAAGTTGGAAATTAGGAGGTAGTGCTAATTGAAGTTGAAAAATAGTTTGTCTTGTATTATATTTAGTGTTGGATTTATTCTATTCTGTTTATCAATGTTCAACTGTATTAAAACATTTGACGTTAGCACAAAGAACAACAAAATTAAAATGGGAAGTGACATCGTTTTTTCAAAAATGAATGACGCTGTATTAGCTGTTTCAATTAGTAGTGGTAAAATATCTGCGTATGATTTATATGGGACATTTTTGTATTCTTCTGAGGTACCTGTTGGTCTAAAAAATGATCTTTCTGTTTATTCAAACTTTGATAAAACTCTTATTACTTATTCAGAATCAAATCAAAAAGCTTTCATATTTGACAAAAGTGGATATATGGGAAAGACAAATGATAATATTCAACAATTTGAAAATGCTTGTTCTAATCAAACTATTTCAATTAATGATGTTACATTTTATACAAAATCATTCGGAAGAATCTTTATGAAAAATGGAAATAATGAAAAGCAACTTTCAGATTTATCTCTGTGGAATTGTTTTATATACAATCCATTTTTAGTTTTCGTTATACCACTAATAGGAATAATTTTGTTATTACCATCAATGATTAATTGGTTGATGAAATTACCGCATAATCAAATCTATTTAAAACATTAATAATACTGCACGATTTTATATGATACAAATGATATAGCAGATATAAATCCTTTGAGGTATAGGGGATATTATTACGATACAGACACTAATTTGTATTATTTGCAGTCAAGGTATTATGATGCTAATATCGGTAGGTTTATTAATGCGGACGATAGTATGATTTTATTTTTAGGTGACAATAGTAATTTAAATTTATTTATGTATGGTAGAAATAATCCTATTAAATATTCTGATCATAATGGATGTTTTTCAATAGCCACCGTTGCTAAAGCATTATTAATTGCATCAGCATCAATTATGAGACTTAGTATTATACTATATGCGTATTCAGCAACATTAGCAAGAATAAAAAAAAGTGAACTTTGGTGGATGGTATAATCCAATTGGTTATATTATTGAGGGACGATTAGACTCTTCTAAAAGGGTTAATTCACGAATTAAATCTTATATAAAAAAAGCTGGAAATAATAGTTAAACAAAAAATAAACAAATTGATTTTTATGGTTCTAGTGGTATTGCAGATACTGATTTAAAATACTCAGTAGGAAGTACTTCTAATTTTAAACTAGGTGTTAAGTATAGTGGAAAAACATTTTTCACTAAGAAGAAGAAATATAAGGTTTCCATATGGATAAAGGATAAATATGACTTTAACAAGTTTGGTAAAAAAGATAAAGATAAAATTAAATCCTTTATAAATGACTATTTCGGATATTATCCACAAGAATTTGGTGTTATAAAAAATTATACATGGGAATCGTCTTGCTCATTTACATATACCACATAGGAGGAAATATATTGAAAACAGTTCTTAAAATTATACTTGTTAGTTGCATTTCAGTAATGACTATTTTATTTGTTATAGTTGTTACTGACAAATGTCTTCTGAAAATCAGTGACTTTGTTTATTCTAAACTATTCTATAAAGAGGAAAATTATTATCAAGAATTAAATTTATCCGAATTTGCTGATAACCGTGATGGACACTTGTATAAAATAAATGATGAGCTATTTATATCTGTTAATTATGATGAAAATTTTGAAGTTAAAAAGGCAAATAAAAAATATAATAGCAACTATTCTGATTTGGATATTTATTCCGATACTTTATTTGAAGGTAAAGATCCATTAAATAGTTATTATTTAATAAAAGATAATAATTTTTATATAAAGAATAATGATTTAAAAAAATGTATTAATTTAAAAACATCACAAATTAGCGACTTTGATAATGAAAAAATAGATGGTAACTGGGATACGTTGCAATAATTAAGTTTTAAATCTAAAAAAATATTCTATATTTTTTTATGACAAAGACGGAAATCCGATAGGCTTTGACTTAAACAACAACAATTATTATTATGTAACAAATCTGCAAGGCGACATAATAGCAATACTTAGTTCGAGCAACGGTTTATTAGCAGAGTATGAATATGACGCATGGGGAAACTGCACGATTTTATATGATACAAATGATATAGCAGATATAAATCCTTTGAGGTATAGGGGATATTATTACGATACTGATACTAATTTGTATTATTTGCAGAGCCGTTACTATGACAGCAATATTGGTAGGTTTATTAATAGTGATGAGGCAATTTTATTGGGGGCAAATGGCGGAGTAGTTTCAAATAATCTGTTTGCTTATTGTGATAATAATCCTATTATTTATTCAGATTCGTCAGGTTATTGGATCGTGAGAGCTATCGTTGCTGCTGCAAGCGGGGTAATATTTGGTGGCATAGCTTATGCAATAGGTAGAGCAATTGGACTAAAGGGAAAATCCTTAACAGCATTAACGGCAGGTTTTACAGCAATTGGATTGGCAATAGGCCTTTGGAAAGGCGTTGCTATTCTTAACAAAATAAACAAGTTGATAAAACCTGTTATCTATTTTTTCTCTAACCCTGGAAAAGTTTATTTTGGTCTAAAGCTTTTGAAAATTATACAGTTTGAAATTCACAATCCTCATCATAATAAACCAATTCATTTTGTGGTAAGAATTTTTCTGAAAACAGGGCAAAAAGTATGGGAATGGTGGTTAAAAAAATGACAAACAGTGATTTGTTTATAATAAGAGATTTATTAGTTGAAAAAATTATTTCAACGAAAAAAATTGAAATCAAGAATGAGGAGATTCATGAAAAAAGTATACAGTTGTGTATTATAACAAACTTTTTGTATGTAAATATTACATTTAATGATATTACTGTTTTTTATGCGAATGAACATGATGAGTTTTGGAGGGGACCGTATAACACAGAGGACGATTGGATAAAGGCTGCTAGTGAATATATTATAACTATAGCAACAAGCACGATAACTGCCAATTATTTTTATGACAAAGTAACTATGAAACTTTTATATTACAAAATTTTTATTATAAACAAAAAACATCAACAAAAATTATTAAAAAGAGTATTTATAACCACAAATCCATTTGTAATTTTTAAGTCAAAAAAAGTTGTTTCAAAGGTACTTAATTTAGGCATTATTTAATATAAAGTTCGTCAACGTACCTTTAGGTTATTTAATTATATTGTTTTAATATATATTGTTATACTAAAATTTTCTTTTATTCTTATACGATAAAAGAAAAATGTTTTTAAGAGAATATTCGGCAGGACATCAAAGGAGCATATATACAGAACCGGAAAAGCAGGAAATACTCAGAATATATATGATAAGGAGTATAGCTATAATGTTACAAAAGAAGGAAAAACTTCGGAAAGAGTTTCAAAGATAACATACACAGGCGATTATGATAAAACAATCAAATACGAATATGACGATCGTGGAAACATATCAAAAATTAATGATATCATATACGTATATGATGAAGCCGGACAGCTAACAAGAGAATTTAACCCATTGCCTATGGAAGGCAAGGATTATATCTACGACAAAGGCGGAAACATAACAGAGGTAAGACATATATATCATGGTAGATATGAAGAAACTGACACGTATACCTACGGAAACTCTGAATGGAAAGACCTTTTGACAGCATATAACGGAAATGAAATAACATATGATGAAATAGGCAACCCATTGACCTACTACAACGGAATGGAATTCAAATGGACAATGGGCAGAAGGCTTGAATCAGTAAAGAACGGCAATACCAATGTAAGCTATACATACAATGTAGACGGTTTGCGAACAAGCAAGACAGTAAACAATGTAAAGTATGACTACTATTGGGACGGCGATAAGCTGACGGGACAGACATGGCAGGGAAATACATTGTATTTCTACTATGACAAAGACGGAAATCCGATAGGCTTTGACTTAAACAACAACAATTATTACTATGTAACAAATCTGCAAGGCGACATAATAGCAATACTTAGTTCGAGCAACGGTTTATTAGCAGAGTATGAATATGACGCATGGGGAAACTGCACGATTTTATATGATACAAATGATATAGCAGATATAAATCCTTTGAGGTATAGGGGATATTATTACGATACAGACACTAATTTGTATTATTTGCAGAGCCGTTACTATGACAGCAATATTGGTAGGTTTATTAATGCGGATGATAGTAGTATGCTGTTAAATAATGTTTGCAATTTATTTGCTTATTGTGAAAATAATCCGATAAAACATACAGACCCAAGCGGAAAATTTTTTGCAGAAGCAGTATTGATTGCTGGTATTGTTGCAGTATTTGCTATAGCTGTTTGTTTTGCGGCAATTGTAAACACATCATCATGGAAAAGTTTTTGCACGACAGTAGGAAATGGAATGAGTTCAGCATGGGATGCTTTAAAGAGCGGAGCAAAAAAGTTAAAAAGTTGGAGTGTAAAAAAATTAAAAGCATTGCTTGCAGCAGTGAATGCTTATTTAACTGTTGTACGTGCTGATTCTAAAATTAAAAATAATGTAAGACGAAATTCAAAAACTAGATATTGGGGAGCATCGTTTGGTAAGAATTGTGTTAATTTAGGAAAAAAGTTATCTTATTCTCAAGCTGTGCAGGAAGTTAAAAGTGGCAGATCTGTTTTTACAGTTACTAATGCAGAAGCAGAAGCTGTTGCTAAAGCAGCAGGAAATAATAAAAAGCCTGTTGGTCCTGAAATTGATAAGGGAAAGCAAAATACAATTGGTTATTACTATCATTATCATATTAATGGTAGAAAAAATAAAGGACATGTATTCTATTTATTTTAATATAGGAGAATTAAATGTTAATAAATGTTGAAATGACTTATTATTATGACACTGTTTCAATACCAATTGAAAAAATTAGCGTTTTGAAATTGGCAATTGAAAGGTTTGATGAATTTATACATTGTAAATCTAATGACCATCCTTATTGGGTATATCAAAAAAAAAGTAAAATAGCACCAGAAGTTAATACTGATACTTTGGTATGGTGGTTAAACAATAAATATTTTTCTGACGGTAAAAAAGCAACTATTATCAGCAGAGAAAACGATATTGGTAATGTTGATAATAATATATATACGATTTATTTATAATTAATTTTTATATATTATGGCAATTTAAAATCTTAATAGCTATATAATAAGAATTATAAAATTTAGGCACATAGAAATAAAAAAACTATGTGTCTATTTGTCTAAATAAAGATAAAAAATGAGTAAATTTGACAAACACAGACGGAGAGGATATAATAGAAGAAACAGGAAATGAAATAACATATGATGAAATAGGCAACCCATTGACCTACTACAACGGAATGGAATTCAAATGGACAATGGGCAGAAGGCTTGAATCAGTAAAGAACGGCAATACCAATGTAAGTTACACCTACAATGCAGACGGTTTGCGAACAAGCAAGACAGTAAACAATGTAAAGTATAACTATTACTGGGACGGCGATAAGCTGACTGGACAGACATGGCAAGGAAATACATTGTATTTCTACTATGACAAAGACGGAAATCCGATAGGCTTTGACTTAAACAACAACAATTATTATTATGTAACAAATCTGCAAGGCGACATAATAGCAATACTTAGTTCGAGCAACGGTTTATTAGCAGAGTATGAATATGACGCATGGGGAAACTGCACGATTTTATATGATACAAATGATATAGCAGATATAAATCCTTTGAGGTATAGGGGATATTATTACGATACAGACACTAATTTGTATTATTTGCAGTCAAGGTATTATGACGCTAATATAGGTAGGTTTATTAATGCGGATGATGCGGAATTACTCGGAATGAGCGGTAGAGTAGTTTCCAATAATCTGTTTGCTTATTGTAACAATAATCCAATATTAAATATTGATAATACTGGACTTTTTTCTTTTTCAAATATTTTTTCTTATTGGGTGAGAGGTGTAAAAATAATTTATAAAAAAGTAAAACCAGTTAAGAAAATTATTACATTTACTACCAAGACGAGTTTATCTGTTAAAAAAGTTAAAGAAATTAGAAATGCTCATTGTGAGAATTTAATAAACATAAACAGTGGAAAATCATATAGTTTGAGCAAAAATATGGAGTATATTGATAAAAATAAATATATAGACTTTTGTAAAAAAGCATACAAAAAATCGTATATATCTGGAACATGCCTGCCTAAATATGAAAAATAAAAAATAAAAAATGGTCAAAACTATCAAAGGATCAAAAGAATCAAGTATACAATAGTATGATAATTTGGGACAGGAATTTTTGGTATGGTTCTGGAGGTAAAGCGATTACTAACGTCGCAATAGATTCAACAGGAATTTTATTTATAGGAGTTGTTTAAATGAAAAAAATAACTATAATGATTTTATTTATTGTAATGTTATTGTGTGGATGTTCTAACAGAGATTCATCATATGATATGATAAATTACGAAAAAATCACTCAAATATCTGTATCTGATGAGTGCGTAAAATCATTTATGAAATCAAATCATGATTTGATAAATAAAAAATATAACTTTAAAAGTAAATCTAATACAGAAAATTCTTATACGGATAAATTAAAAAATAAACTTTTATCAAATGATTATACATTTAGGCATTACATACTTGTTAATGATAATGTAGATTATAGGGAATGTATAGTTCATAAAAATTATTTTAAGGCAAGATACGGAGCATTTTATTTTAATGATAATACTCCTGCTATTAATCCTAAAGAGGGGGATGGACTATATAGTGAACAGATATATGTTAACAACATTTTTTACGAAAAAGATTTTGAAAGTAATGATTTTAAAGTTGTAGAAAATGCAACATCGTTTAAAGATGCAGGAGTACTTTATGATTTTCTCAATGGAACTTTTGTAGAACAGTATGTTATCACAATAGAAGATAAAATTTATTTTGCTGAAAAAGTAAAAATAAACAACGAAACTATCCGTGAATTTATTTATGATAAAAAAGGGAATTTAATAGCTTGTGATTATGATGACTCTCAAAATTTAGTAAGTGGAATTTTCAGTGTAGATTTGAATGAAAATAATAAAATATTGCCGCCATGTTGAAAATAGTATTTTTGGCGTGATTAGTTTGTGTTATTGGTCAGCTTATTGTAAGTTTAATTACTCTATAAAGAAGTAAGTGTTTAGGAGTGAAATAATGAAATCTTCAAATAAATATTTATTAATATTTATAATGTTTATTATAATTTTAGTTTTAGTATTTTCCGTATTTGTAATAAATTTTTTTCAGAGAAATAATGAAAATAATAAATCAGAAAATTATCTAGAAGAAAAGAATAATACTATTATTGCTTCGGGAATGGATGGATATGTATTTAAAATTAATGATAATGTATTATTTCATACATTTGATGAAAATATTGAAATTATGAAAACTAATTTAAAATTTAATAATGATTATTCGGACTTAGTTGCTAATTCAAAAACTATTTTTTCTTTTAAAAATCCTGAAGAATCATACTATATGGTAAAAGATAACAAATTTTTCATAAAAAATAAAAGTGGAAATAAATACTTAGATTTAGAAACACTTGAGGTAAAAAAATTTGCCGATTCAGTAAAAGGTAACTGGGTTGTTTTTCAAGAAACATAATCTAATCAAAATATAAATCCTCTAAGGTATAGAGGTTATTATTACGATACTGATACTGTATCATTATTTGAAAAGATGTCAATATCATTGCAATATTCAAACAAAAGATAGGAGGGTTTTATGAAAGTTTTAATTAAAATGATTTTATTGATAATTTCATTAAGTTGTATTACTATTGGGCTTAATAATATAAGTCATGCATATGAGATGACAGAAGAAAAATATGATAAATATATTTCTGAGTTACCAACTGAAGATGATAATACTATTAATATTCCCGCAATGGTTGAAGAATATTATGTATCGACTAGTATTAAAGAAATAATTGTAGTGTACGTTAGCATAACTGCATTTGGAATGGTATTATTTTTAATTTTGATAAATGATTTTATTAAATGGATTAACACATGGGAAAAATAAGAATTGTATGTTGAAGTTACTATAAACCAATAATGCAGACGGTTTGCGAACAAGCAAGACAGTAAACAATGTAAAGTATGACTACTATTGGGACGGCGACAAGCTGACGGGACAGACATGGCAGGGAAATACATTGTATTTCTACTATGACAAAGACGGAAATCCGATAGGCTTTGACTTAAACAACAACAATTATTACTATGTAACAAATCTGCAAGGCGACATAATAGCAATACTTAGTTCGAGCAACGGTTTATTAGCAGAGTATGAATATGACGCATGGGGAAACTGCACGATTTTATATGATACAAATGATATAGCAGATATAAATCCTTTGAGGTATAGGGGATATTATTACGATACAGACACTAATTTGTATTATTTGCAGAGCCGTTACTATGACAGCAATATCGGTAGGTTTATTAATGCGGATGATGCGGAAATGATTACCGAGGAACAAAACGATAATATTTTACAGTATAATTTGTTTACATATACATTTGGTAATTTTATTAATTATACGGATGCTTATGGATTATCACCTGTTAGAAATGTTAGTAACAGCGTAAAATATGATAGAAAAAAAGTAAAAAAATATATAAAACAATGGGTGTATAAGCGCAATAATGCATTTATTGATTGTAAAAAAAATGATTGTACTAATTTTGTTTCACAATGCTTGTGTGCTGGTGGTCTTCGAATGTATTATAACTGGAGATGTACTAAAAAAAGGAGAGGTAAGGGTTTTGATTATACTCACTCTTGGACTTTAGCAGAAGGTTTATTTGATCATATTAGGCAAAATCTATCGGATACTACATGCTTTTTCGCTTCAAAATATTCTCAAGTTAAAAATAAAATTTCAAAGTTAGATGCAGGAGATTTACTTTTCTTTTACAAGAAAGCTTCAAAAAAAATTTCACATGCTTCTGTAATTAATTTTATAAAAAATGGGATTGTTTATTATGCACAACATAGTGATGATTATTATCAAAAAAATTTAAAAGATTTAATGAAGCAAAATAAATATCAAATATATGTAGTTCATATATCAAATTATGTAAGATGGAGAGATTTACGTTGAAAAAAATAATATTATTTATTCTAATAATAATATTGGTAACATCGTTTGCTGGATGCGGAGTTGAAAAAGCAGATCATACGTCATGGAACAGAATTGTTATAACGGATGATTTGGATAATGCAGTACATAATGCAATAGTTAATATTATATCGGAAGACAAAGAAAAAGCAGAGCATATGTTAACTGTAGAGGTGCATAAAATTTTTGCTGCAAATAAGAAAGATAATACTGTTTCTGTGTATATTTACTATCGTAGTTCTTATTTGACGTCAAACGGTAATCCAAAAAAGGAAGAAGATTTTGATTGCTCAGATCAGGGCGGACATATTGTTATGTTTTTTGATAACATTGACGAAGATTATATATATAAATCCTTGGAAGAGTACGAGTTCGAAGGACCTGATGATGAATTTTTAGAAGCGAATTTTCCTGATGATATAATTGAGGCTGTAAATGATTATACAGATGCCGTTACGGATGTAAACTCAGAGGAATATAAGGAATTTTGGAATGAATGGAATAATCAGATAAATAGTTATTTAGAAAATGTTTAAATAATATTAATTTGGGATAATTTGGTGGTTAAACTCAAACAAGATATTATTCATATAAATATTATTCAATCCAAGAGAAGAACACAGACAAATTCGGCAGGACATCAAAGGAGCATATATACAGAACCGGAAAAGCAGGAAATACTCAGAATATATATGATAAGGAGTATAGCTATAATGTTACAAAAGAAGGAAAAACTTCGGAAAGAGTTTCAAAGATAACATACACAGGCGATTATGATAAAACAATCAAATACGAATATGACGATCGTGGAAACATATCAAAAATTAATGATATCATATACGTATATGATGAAGCCGGACAGCTAACAAGAGAATTTAACCCATTGCCTATGGAAGGCAAGGATTATATCTACGACAAAGGCGGAAACATAACAGAGGTAAGACATATATATCATGGTAGATATGAAGAAACTGACACGTATACCTACGGAAACTCTGAATGGAAAGACCTTTTGACAGCATATAACGGAAATGAAATAACATATGATGAAATAGGCAACCCATTGACCTACTACAACGGAATGGAATTCAAATGGACAATGGGCAGAAGGCTTGAATCAGTAAAGAACGGCAATACCAATGTAAGTTACACCTACAATGCAGACGGTTTGCGAACAAGCAAGACAGTAAACAATGTAAAGTATAACTATTACTGGGACGGCGATAAGCTGACTGGACAGACATGGCAAGGAAATACATTGTATTTCTACTATGACAAAGACGGAAATCCGATAGGCTTTGACTTAAACAACAACAATTATTACTATGTAACAAATCTGCAAGGCGACATAATAGCAATACTTAGTTCGAGCAACGGTTTATTAGCAGAGTATGAATATGACGCATGGGGAAACTGCACGATTTTATATGATACAAATGATATAGCAGATATAAATCCTTTGAGGTATAGGGGATATTATTACGATACAGACACTAATTTGTATTATTTGCAGTCAAGGTATTATGACGCTAATATCGGTAGGTTTATTAATGTGGATGATATTAGCAGGCTTATTAATTCTTTTTATTCAACTAATTTATATTGTTATTGTTTCAATAATCCTATAAATAGCAATGATGTTTTTGGAACAGAAAACTTTAAAAATACTTTTAAGAAAAAAAGTGGCAAATGGGAAGTAACAACAAAAATAAAAAATTGGTTTAGTAGTGTAACTTTCAAATATACAGTTACAAAGAGTGGATGGGTTAGATTTGATTATAAAAAAAATACATATTGGAGTGCAATATGGCGTGGATGGGAAAACACATTAGCTACTGCTGTTCGCAGTGCAGCAATGAAAAAATCAAACAATTTTAAAGGTAGAACAATAGGCGGAGTTAAAAATGAGTTATTGTTGCATTATGTTGCTTATAAATTAGGATTACTAAATATGAAAGCAATTAATGATACAGCAGCAGATATTGGACCATTATATGGTAAGAATTTTGACATAAATGCATGGTTTTTTGAATCAGTAAATGCTTCATTTTTAGTGACTTCATTTGCTTCCGGAGGAATATATTCAATAGCTAGTAATATTAAAAAATATTGGAGGTATTTTAAGTGATAAAAAAGAAAATAGTTATTATCTTAATATTTGCTATTCTTATAATTTTAGGTTTTCTATTTGTAATTATGCCTATGTTTTTTCAAAGATATTGGTGGATAGATTATTCAGATTTTAAAAAAGTAGAGTTTTCTTTTTCAAAAGCAACATTAAGAATACCAAAAGATTGGCATATTGATGAAGATGTTGATAATACAATAACATTTATTGATGAAAATGGTGAAGCAATAATAAAAGGTTACTATTATTCTAATGAATTTTTAGAAGAAGAAACTAACAATAAAAAGTATTTAGTTAAACATATGTCACCATCACAAATGATGAAAAAATATTTTGGAGAAGACGCTGAAATTATAAAAGAAGGAGAATCAAAATACTTAGCTCAATCTATATTTTGGCAGGAATATTATATAAAAAATAGTAGTTTAAATAGAGTATATATTATTAATTTATCCTTAAATGATTGTGATCAGACTGTAGAATTAATTACCACAAATGAAACAGAAAAGGAAATTATTGATAAGATTTTAAAGTCATTGAGGTGTTAGAATAAATTTTATAAGATATCCATATTACAACTGCACGGTATTATATGATACAAATGATATAGCAGATATGTAGCAATTGTAAGTAGAATACATGGTCCTGATTCACCACTTGTAGTGGCACAACATTCACGTAATTATTTACATAGAGATGTTAAAGAGCAACTAAAAGATAATTATAAAATAGTTGTATTATGTATAAATGATAACATTATGAAATGGAATAAAATGTAGGTGTTTTATGAAAAAGGCAATAAAGACAATTATGAAAATTATTGTTATAATAATTATACTAACGCTTTCTTTGGTTTTAATATATAGTTTATATATAAATAAAACAAATAAATTAAGTCCTGAAGATACTATAAAGAAATATATAAATTATTGGAAGGATGATTTCACTATTGGGATGAAATCCTTAGAGTCAAAAGAAGCTGATTTTGTTGATGTTATTAGAAACACTAATAAACGGAATAAAATAGAAAACATTCGCATACAAGATGTAACAGAAAATGAAAATAAAGATATTATTGAGCGATATAATGGAAAATTTGCAAAAGAAGATATAAAAATATACCTTGTTAAATTTAATGTAAAATCTAGTGATAGTGATTGGGATGGTGAACATACATTTATTGTTGATTTAGTACATGAAAAGCAAGGTTGGCTTGTTCTTAGCTTTGGAAACCCGTAAAACTTTTATTCTAATGTCATATAAATGTATAAAATATAATTTTGGATATATGAGTTTTAAAGTAACATTAAAGTAACAGGGTTGATATATATGAATAGAAAAAAGTTTTTAAAAAAGATAGCTATATAATAAGAATTATAAAATTTAGGCACATAGAAATAAAAAACTATGTGTCTATTTGTCTAAATAAAGATAAAAAATGAGCAAATTTGATAAATGATGACGGAGAGGATATAATAGAAGAAACAGGAAATGGAATTTATCATAAATTAAACAGTAGGGAAAACGAAAAAGAAGAGACAATCGGAGACCAAACAAAGATAACCAAAACAACAGAGGAAGATAATTTAACAAAAATTCAAGTGCTCCGATTGTGTCATTTTTTCCTCTTTTCTACCGCGCCGACCGGGCAAACTGCAAGGCAATTTCCACAGTGTAGGCAGTGATTCTGCTGAATCTGATAAGGCTTTCCCGGCTCAATGCACCGCTGAGGACAGTTTTTCAGACACTTGCCGCAGCCGATACATTTTTCGGAAATGACGTATCCTTTTTGCGTGAGATTTCCCGCGCCGATGATGTAGCTCTCCCGAAAAATCGGGTTGACGTCTAAGTTAAAATACTCAATCTCGGCATCTTTTATTTCAAAGACAATCCCCGCCAGTTTTCGGGTATTGCCGGGATAGACGTTCGAGAGATAGGGCTGTTCCGAAAAAATCGTGTCAATCCACTTTTTCTGTTCATTCTCCGGGACGGGAACCGCCTTTGCGGACAGACGAATCATCTCTTTATACTTGGTATATCCCAACACCTGCACACGTCCGTCGGTCAGAAGCTCCTCACAAAATGCTTTTCCCTTTGCAGTGAAGAAAATCATTCTGTACGGCTCATAGTGGATTGCGGAGATGTTGCGTATCTGCGGTGCGCCGGTTTTATCCACCGTGGCAAACGCGAGCACGCCGACATATTCTAATTTTTTCAGACAGGTTTGCGCGTCCATTTTTACACCTCATTCTATGATTTTACTTCGCTGCGCTTTTCTCGGCTTTCCTTTCGGATATTCACCCTCGCAATATCCCAAAAGGACAAAGCATCGTGCGATATAGTTTTCGGGAATATTCCATTCTCTCAAAAGAGCCGCTCCGATCTCATTATCAAAGGTTTCCTCGCCCCTTGCGACTATGCAGGAAGAAATACCGAGCTCGGTTGCCATCAGCACCATGTTCTCGGCGCAGCAAAAGGCGTCGGGGATACTGTAAAGAAAATTTTTCATGGCAAAGACGATACAGATAGCGGGCGCACCGTAGAACCCGCTTTTTATGGTCGGGTCGTCGATGATACTGGGCTGGTCGGCGGAAACATAACTGCCTGACAGCCTTGAGCGGTCGAACCGGGCGACGTTCAGCCTGCCGATTTTCTCCGCAAGCTCCGCGTTTCGCACGCCCACAATGATACTCCGCTGACCGCCTCCTGCGTTTGGCGCGTAGGTTCCCGCTTCAATGATTTTTTCCATATCTTCGCGGGAGATCTGCCTGTCCTGATATTTTCGGATAGAACGGCGGCGTTTCATAAGCTTCAAAAGTTCCATCAGCATACCTCTTTCCAGCACTGCGGGTCGGCGGCATAAAAGTCGCCGTTTGTTCCCTTTGCCACGGCGGGACAGCCCCTGCACCATGCCTTCAGCTCACATTTTCTGCATTTTTGGAATTTATCATACTCTCGGTACTGCTCCATTTCGCACACCCATACGTCGGCAAGGCGGTCGGTGAAAACGTTTCCGACCTTACTGTCGGCAACGCGGCGGCAGGCGTAAACGTCGCCGGTAGGAAGTATTGTGATATGGCAATTTCCGCAGTTACACCCTCCGTAAATCATACTCTCTTTCACGCCTTCGGGGATTTTGAAAGCTCCTGTTTCATACTCGTAGAGAGTCCAGAGGTGGTCTTTTTTGTTGAAATATGTCCGGCAGCCTTTCGCTTCATACTCCTTGAATTTTTTATCGCAAATAGCCAGCAATTCGCGGTATTCCTGCGTAGTCATTGAAGCGTCCAAGTCGCCGCCGCTCGGAATATACCGAGAAAAAGCAAAAACATTTGCATCAGCAACCACCACCGCGTCAATGATCCCCGGCACCTCCAAGCGGTTTGTTTTTGATACCGTCGTCATAATCACGCTTCGCATTCCCGAACGGTTTATACAGCCAATTTTTTCAATCGTGCAGTCAAACGAGCCGGGCTTGCGAAACCAGTCGTGAGTGTCACGAAGTCCGTCAATTGAGAGCTGATATTTCTCGCAGCCGTATGACCTGAGCTTTCTACACACCTCATCGTCAAGGTGAAACGGATTGCCCATAATCGTAAACGGAATATTGTGTTCTTTAAATAGATCCAGAAGCCGCCAGAAATCCGGGTGCAGAATCGGGTCGCCGCCGGTCAGATAGAAATATGGCAGACGGTCGTAAACCTCGCAAAAATCAAGGCAGTTATAGAACGTATCCTCTATCTGCGCCCAGCTCATTGAATCCGGCTTTTTGCACACATCGCCAGAGAAAATGTAGCAGTGCTTGCACCTCTGGTCGCACTCGTCGGTGATGTGCCACTGAAAAGAAAAATACTGTTTCATGTTTTCCTCGCTTTATCTGAAATCGGTCGCGCCGAAGAATAATCACGTTCCCGGCAAGAAATCTCGCCGGGAGTGGTCGAAAATGGATTGGTTACTTCTTGTCACTTGCGCCACAGGCAGTTCCACAAGCAGCAGGATTTTCCTCCTGCTTGTCAGCTGCACCACAGGCGGCAGGTTTTTCCTCCTGCTTATCGGCAGCTCCACAGGCTGTTCCACAGGAAGAAGCCGTCTTTTCCTCGTTCCATTCGGCAAGATTTGAAAGTGCCATGATTGTTTCCTCCTTTACGGAATTCGGGATTTTGTCTCCCGTAATTATTATTTTACAAGTTTTTCGGACCCGCGCAAGTACGCACTTTTTTGTGAGATACGCACCTTTTTGTAACCTTTGCGTGTTTGCGGACTTTATGAAGAAAAAATTTTTTACCTATTGCATTTTCTTAGATGTTGCAGTATAATGTGAGTGTAACATTCTTTTTTGATGCGACGGAGGTATCATATGAAAACGAAAGCCGAGCTATTGCCAGAATGTCCCGTTGCGACGACCGTTCAGCTCATCGGGAACAAGTGGAAGCTTCTTATCATACGCAATCTGTCTGCCCGCCCATGGCGATTTAACGAGCTTCAGCGGGACTTGGACGGCATCAGCCAAAAGGTACTGACGGACAGCCTGCGGTCAATGGAAGCGGATGGGATCATTACCCGCACCGTCTACGCCGAAGTCCCGCCGAGAGTGGAGTACGCACTGTCGGAGCTGGGAGAATCATTGAAGCCTATACTTGAGGTGATGAGGGCGTGGGGAGAGATGTATAAGAAAGGGAAAGAGTAATAAAATCGGGGCTTTGCAATGAAAGTTCCGATTTTTTGACTGTTTGGTGATAATAAACCCGCTCAAACCCGCAAATTACAGGAATGGGCGGGTACCGGATTTCTGATTGCTTTGCACTGATGTTTGTTATGCTTTATGGGGAGTTGTCATCAGTAAGTTTACATAAAAGCGTAATCAACTGCAAAAAGCAGTACAAATTATTCGCATACAAAAATATTTAAAAGGAGTACTATTATGAAACATCTTTCCCGTCTTTTTCCCGGAAGTTACCGCTCTGCTGGTTTTATTGAAAAATACCAGCGGCTTGTTAAAGAGATGGTCTTACCTTACCAGTACGATGTCATGTGTGACATTGCAGACGGTGCGGAAAAGAGTCACGCAATTAAAAATTTTGAAAATGCCGCTAAGCTTCTTAAGGGCGAGAATCCCGGCGAAGCCTTCTACGGTATGATTTTTCAGGACAGCGATGTTGCCAAGTGGATTGAGGCAACGGCGTATTCGCTGATGAGATACCCGGACTCCAGTCTTGAAAATGTGTTGGATGACCTTATCAACACTATTTCAGAAGCTCAGGACAGCGACGGCTATCTTAACACTTACTTTACACTTTCTGATAAGGACAAGCGATGGACAAATCTTTTGGAGGCGCACGAGCTTTATTGTGCAGGGCATATGATTGAAGCCGCCTGCGCCTATTTTGAGGCGACGGGGAAGACAAAGTTCCTTGATGTTATGACGAAAAACGTCGAGCATATCTACAAAAGGTTCGTGACCGATGGCTATGAAGGCTGCCCCGGTCACCCTGAAATTGAGCTTGCGTTGATGAAAATGTACAGAATCACTCAAAACAGACACTGCCTTGAGCTGGTAGAGAGATTTGTCAACGATCGTGGAAAGGATCCGGGATTTTACGCAAAGGAAAGGGAAAAACGCAACTGGACAGTATGGGACACCGACCCTTGGGACAACGTCTACCGCCAGAGTGACAGACCAGTTCGTGAGCAGACAGATGCCGAAGGGCATGCTGTGAGGGCAATGTATCTCTACACCGGTATGGCAGATTTAGCAAGTGAGACGGATGATAAAACGCTTTTTGATTCATGTTGCCGTCTCTGGAAAAGCGTCACCCAAAAGAGAATGTATGTCACAGGCGGCATAGGATCAACGGTTATAGGAGAGGCGTTCAGCGTTGACTATGACCTCCCGCCCGACACCGCCTACTGTGAGACCTGCGCTTCAATTGGGCTGATGCTTTTTGCCTCACGTATGCTCGAAAATGACCTTGACAGCGAATATGCTGACGTTATGGAGCGGGCGTTTTATAACACCGTCCTTGCGGGCATGCAGCTTGACGGAAAAAAGTTTTTCTATGTCAACCCCCTAGAGTGCGTTCCAGGTATTTCCGGCGAGTCGCCAACCCACCGTCATGATCTGCCTTCCCGTCCATCGTGGTACACATGCGCCTGCTGCCCGCCGAATGTTGCGAGAATCATCTCCTCAATAGGGCGTTATGCATACGGTGAAAGTGCTGACACTGCGTTTGTGAACCTCTACGCCGCCGGTGAGGTGAAATTTAAAAACGGCATTGAGCTTGTCTGCAAGACAGACTATCCATACGGCTTTGACGTTGATTTTAAGATATTGAGGGGCGGCAAACTCGCACTGAGGATTCCAAATTGGAGTAAAAAATTTGTGCTGCATGTAAATTCTAAGACTGTAACCCCCGAAATCAAAAAGGGATATGCCTATCTTGAAACCTGCGACAGTGATGAAATTCGGCTCAGCTTAGACAGTGAGCCGGGGTTCATTTACCCGTCAACCAAAATTCCTGCGCTTACCGGAAAAGTTGCTTTATACCGCGGTCCGCTAATCTACTGCTTCGAGGGCATTGACAATGGCGGCGATGTGCTGTCGCTTAAAATTAAGACGGACATAGATCCAAAGATCATTCCCGACATATTCGCCCCAAAAATCGCAGTTCAGGCAATACGCAAGACCGACACTGGTGAACTTTACAGCTTCAAGTCGCATAAAATCGAGCCATGCGAGGCCATTGCCGTACCCTATTATACATGGGCGAATCGCGGTGTGAATCAAATGAGAGTATGGATGGATGCGGAGTGATAAGAGATGAGTTGCTGGGAAAGAGCAATGGTTACCGGTAAATGATGTTTTGTCACTTATGATGGATGCTAAAGAGCTATTATATCAACATATAAATTAAGACACATGGAAATAAAATCCACGTGTCTTTTTTATGTAGCATTTGAATGTAAAAAAATCTCTGAGCCCTATCTGATCATCAGTCGAAACTGTTATATACGTTGTTTTTTTATAAATAACTCCTTTTATCTTAGCATAGATAATTTAATGCGATAAGATAAAAGGAGATTATTAGTTTTTATATTACGGTTATTTTAATAAAAGTATTTTTAGGTTTAAGTTTAAAATGTTTTATACTGAGCTTTATTATACTCTATCTCCAACATATTTTGCACATAGAGTATCCTGCATTTAAAGCCCCTTGCAGATCGTTAGTGGTCGGATACAGATATTCATACTTAAAAGTTCTGCAGCCTTGCTTATGTACTATCATAGACTTAGGATTCAATACATAGGTGAGACTGTATGAAGTAGTAGCTTTTCTTGGGGTGGTTCTTGTTTGTGTTTTTACTATCGCTGTCTTTGTCCTTAATGCTTTAATATTACTCCATTTGCCGTACTTTTTAGTACCGTTGATTTTTGTGTAGGCTCTGATCTTGACATAATACTTTGTACCGCTTTTTAGTCTTGTTATTCTCTTGTTTGATTCATTTACTGTATTTACGGTTTTGGATTTTTTAAATTTTTTGTTAGTGGAGATCTTAATTTGATATCCCTTTGCATGTTTAACGCTTTTCCATATTACTTTTACAGTAGTTGTTGAAATGATTTTAACACTTTTTAAACTTACCTTTGATGGCTTTATTGTACTGTCGGCTGAGGTTGAGATTGGAGTGATCAGCACGGATAGCAACATAGCGGTCATTGTTAAAATTGATATTAGTCTTTTCATTTAAAATTTCCTCCTTGACATTTACTAAATAATTTTATATAATATATTTGTAGGAATATGGAGAATATCTCTATATTTTGTATAATACACCTTAATCCCTATTAGTAATTACGATATTGATAGGGATTTTTATTTGGAATGAAATAATTTCTTATTATATAATTTTATTTTTTTATGTTCTTAAATGCTAATACTCTATATAATACACCTTATATTTACAATATAACACATATAAAAGAAAAAATCAACAGTAAAATATAAATAATGTAAAAATGGTTAAAGAGACATTTTAGTAAGCGGTTATTTATATATAGATTTATTATCTTATATCACCTGAATGAATTTATTAGTGTGTAATAAAAATGTGAAGAAATTTAATTATTTATTTGACATTTGTAACATAGACTGTTAAACTAAAATTATAAAGATAAAATATATCTGAAAAATTTAATGAAGGAGTAGGTAAAATGGTTACAAAAAAATTTAAAGATTTAGAATTATCAGCACTTGGATTGGGTTGTATGCGTCTGCCGGTTATTGATTACAACGATTCGAGAATTGACGAAGAAAAAACAGCGGAAATGGTTGCATATGCTATGGAGCATGGCATTAACTATTATGATACGGCATGGGGTTATCATGGACATAATTCAGAAACAGTTATGGGTAAGATTTTAAAAAATTATCCTAGAAACAGTTATTACCTAGCCTCAAAGTTTCCGGGATATGACCTTTCAAATATGCCAAAGGTTGAAGAAATATTTGAAAAGCAGCTAAAAAAGTGCTGCGTAGATTATTTTGATTTTTATTTGTTCCATAATGTATGTGAGATGAATATTGACGCTTACCTTGATGAAAAATACGGTATTTTTGAGTATTTGATTGAGCAAAAGAAAAACGGACGTATTCGTCATTTGGGCTTTTCTGCACATGGAAGTATTGATGTTATCAAGAGGTTTCTTGATAAATACGGCGAGTATATGGAATTTTGTCAGCTTCAGATAAATTATATTGACTGGACATTTCAAAATGCAAAGGACAAAGTTGATTTATTGAATAGTTTTAATATACCGATATGGGTTATGGAACCGCTGCGTGGAGGTAAGCTTGCAAAATTACCTGAAAGTGAGGAAGAAAAATTAAAAGAACTTCGTCCTGATGAAAAAATACCCGCATGGGCATTTAGATTTTTGCAAAGCATTCCCGGTGTTACTATGATACTTTCAGGAATGTCGAATTATGAGCAGCTTCAGGAAAATATAAAAACCTTTGAAACAGAAAAACCATTGTCTAAAGAAGAAATGGAAACATTACTTAATATTGCAGACAAAGCGCTAAACAGGGTTCTTCCTTGTACTGCTTGTCATTATTGTGTTAGTCATTGTCCGAAAGGATTGGATATACCGACGCTTTTGGAATTATATAATGAGCATAGTTTTACCGGGGGCGGTTTTATTGCACCTATGGCATTGATGGCAATTGCAGAAGAAAAGCATCCGACAGCCTGCATTGGTTGCAGAAGCTGTGAGGCGGTTTGTCCGCAGCAGATAAAAATTTCAGAGGCAATGGCTGATTTTGCTGAGAGATTAAAGGGTTAAAGCTATTTGAAAGATTATAGCAAGGTAGTCGTTTTACTTATATTTTATCTGTCGCATCAATTATTTTTTATCGAGAAATGAAAGTATGCAATTGTGCCTTTTAGAAAGGAAAAGAAAAAATATTAAAGTGAAAATTTAAAATCAAAATATTAACCACACTGTTAAAATGAACATCAGTGTGGTTTATTTATTAAATGAAGATACTTATATTTAATATTTCTTATTATGAGGATAAATAGCTGCTTATTTTGTAGCATTGTCGGTTCTTAAAACGAATATATGCGAGCGCGATATATACAGATGAATTATAAATAAACAGCTTTTGACATAAATTCACTTTCTAAATTTCACATATCTATCATATATATAGCTTATAATTTTAACTGTTCAGTCAAAGAATTATAACGAATGACAATGTGTAAAAAACTGTTCATATAATGTTTCAGCATCCTAATTAAGATATTTAGAATAATCCGATTGTCTTATTACCTATATACATTTTGCATAATTTTCGTAAAATACTTGAAAAAACAATGTAAATGGAGTATAATATTTTAGAACGCAATTTATCGTTATTAATTAAAATAAAGTCATATAAATATATAGTGTGAGTAGACAGATATTACTGAAACTGAAAGCTAAATTTTTTTAGAATTAAGGAGGTACATATGTCTGAGAACAAGAAAGCGGACGATTTCTCAGTGGATGATATCATTAAGGACGTTATGAGAAAAAAGAGAAAAAACGAATCCGGAAATTCAGCTGCTTCAAGCAATGTAAGATCTGATGATATAATAAATGTCAAAAGGTCTGAAATAAAAACAGAGGATATCAGTTCAAGAGATTATTTTAAATCGTTTTATGATGACAACAAAACTTCAAACGCAGCGTTTAAAAAAAGCAATATGAATCAAACCAAGATTGATGAAGACGCATTAAAGACACAAGAAAAATATATGAAAAAGAATCTTGATGAATTGAGAGGCAGTAATAGTGAAGAAGAAGCTTCTATAACGGAACTGTTTGCCAATGCTGTTAAAAAAAGCGGTAAAAAGCTTTCGCCTGCACAGCAGGCTGCAATAAAAGAAGCTCGAATGACAAAGTCTGAAAAATCTGCTGAAAATTCAATAAAAAAGATTAATAAACCTGTGACGCATGAACCTGCAAAACCAGATGAGTGGAGAACTGATGGGATTCCGCTTTCAGATTTGGTTGCAGGTGCTATGCAGGCTAGGAAGAATACAAAAACAAGTATCAGCGATATATCCGAACCTGTACGTGATTCAGGTGTTGTTTATTCCGATACTGATGATGTAAGAATAAAACCAAAACGCAGAAAATGGTCGGTTAAGAAAAAAGCGTCTGTTATTCTCTGCTATGTATTTGGGATAATATTCTTACTTTGCGGTACAGGCATTTCTGTTTTTGCTTTTTATACCGGAATGCTTGATCGAGATAATGAAATAATCAACATTATTGATCCCGGTCAGAGTGAAATAGGTTCCAATGATACAGTAGATGCTGTTGACTATGAAAAAATGCTCAAGGACAAGCTGGCAAAATCAGCGGCAAATGTTGTTTCTGACAGCGATGTAACAAATATTCTCCTTGTAGGCGAGGATTTGAGAGATACGGTAGATAATACCTCTAATTCAAACGGAAATACAGATGTTATAATGATGATTTCCATAAATACTGCAAGAGGCACTGTTACAACGACCTCGTTTATGAGGGACATATATCTTCAGATACCCGGATACTATGCAACAAGAATAAATGCGGCATATATGATGGGAGGAATACCGCTTTTAGAGCAGACCATACAAGATAATTTCAGCATTAAGATAGACAAATACTTAAAGGTTAATTTTTACTCGTTTATTGATATTGTTGACACTATGGGCGGACTTGACATAAAAATCTCAAAGGAAGAGGCAATAGGTATGAGAGCTCCTTTGGGAGAGCAGAATAAATATCTTGGCAAGAAGTATGGCACAGACTACATCAAAAAGGGCGGAACGATTCATATGAACGGCAATCAGGCGCTGGCATATGCAAGACTCCGTAAAGTAGGAAATTCAGATTGGGAGAGAACTCAAAGGCAGAGAACCGTAATTGATCTTATTGCAAATAAGACAAAGGAACTGTCGCTTACTGAGCTTAATTCATTGTTAAATAAGGTATTGGGTAAGATATCAACTGACCTATCTGACGCAGAAATTGCATATTATCTGTTGAATGCGTCAGCGTATTTAAACTATGAACGCGATCAGATTCAGATACCGGCAGAGGGAACATATACTTGTGAAAAAATTCGTGACGCTGATGTATTATGTCCTGATTTTACATCCAATATAAGAACTTTACAGAAGAAAATATATGGATATTCTAAAATCAAAGATGACGAAACAGATAATTATTCAGCAGAAAATTCTTATGGAAATACATCTGACACAAATGGATATTACGACAGCACAGATGCATATAATAGCTACGATTCCGGATATGCCGAATCAAATGCAAATACTTTCTATTAAAATTCGGATTACATAGCTAAAAAATAATAAAAAGCGTATTGCATATGTTTTATGCAATACGCTTTTGTGTAATTATTTTGCTGTCAAATCCTTTATAACTTCACCTGCAATTATAAGCCCAGCTACGGAAGGAACAAAAGCATTCGATCCGGGTATATCTTTGCGGACAGTACATTTTCTTTCTGTATCGGTCTGACATATATTGTTGTTTTTACGGGATATCTCAATATTCTCTATGGGATGGATAGGTTTTTCTTCTGAATATAATACCTTGACATCCTTTATGCCTGCCTTTCTCAATTCGTAACGCATTACCCTTGCAAGAGGACATACCTTTGTGTCGTAAATATCTGCAATGCGAAAAGCTTTAGGGTCAAGTTTGTTGCCGGCGCCCATAGCAGAAATTACGGGTATGTCTGCCGCTTTTGCACGTTTGATAATTTCCAGTTTTCCCGATACGGTGTCGATAGCGTCAATTACATAGTCATATTGAGTAAAATCAAAATTATCAGATGTATCGGGCATAAAAAAACATTTATAAGTGTTTACTTTAATATCGGGGCAGATATCTAAAATGCGTTTTTTTGCAACGTCAACCTTATATTCCCCGATAGTGCTGTGTAACGCTATTATTTGCCGGTTAAGGTTTGTCAGACAGATTTTATCGTTGTCAATCAAGTCAAGCGTTCCCACACCGCTGCGAGCAAGAGCCTCAACAGCATATCCGCCGACACCGCCGATTCCGAAAACTGCTACACGGCTTTTACTGATTTTTAACATTGCTTCATTGCCAAATAAAAGTTCAGTTCTTGAAAATTGATCTAGCATTTTAATTACCATACCCTTGCAGCGCAAAGGTTTCCTTTCATATGCAAAATATATTTAAAGTTTAACTTTATTATCTGCTCACGGTTTTTCTGCCTTTGATATTGATACCATCGTCATAATCATCCAGAAAGTGATAATAGTCATCTCCTATATGATAGGAAATAAGAGTTTTAAGGTTTACATTTTCCACACTGCGGAATATATTCATATCAACAGCGGGATTTACTTTACGAAGCTCATTAAGAAGAGATTTTATTTCCTGACGTTTTGAGCCTGTATTGATGTCGTCCTTCACAGTATAGTTTTCAGTTATGCGGCAGGCACATTGAATAAATTGTAAATTATTATATTTCGCCCACGCTATAATGTCCTTCTCTTTGATCATATACATAGGACGTATAAGCTGCATCCCCGCGTAATTTTCACTATGCAGTTTTGGCATCATAGTCTGTATTTGAGAGCCGTAAAGCATGCCCATAAGAATTGTTTCTATTACATCGTTGAAGTGATGTCCAAGTGCAATTTTATTACAGCCCATATCCTTTGCCTGCTTGTAGAGATAACCTCTACGCATACGCGAGCATAAGTAGCAGGGATGATCGTCTATCTTTGCCACAGCGTCAAAAATTCTGGTTTCAAATATCTGAATGGGTAAGCCGAGCAGCTTTGCATTTTCAATGATTTTCTGAAGGTTGATTTCATTATAGCCGGGATTCATAACAATATATACAGCTTCAAACGGTACCTTACTGTATTTCTGAAGCCTATGCATACACTTTGCCATTAACATTGAATCCTTGCCGCCCGAAATACACACAGCAATTTTGTCGTCTGCTTTTATTAACTCGTATTCTTTTATACCTTTAAGAAACTTGCTCCATATAGATTTTTTAAATGTTTTTACTATGTTTTCTTCTATTTCTCTTGATAGATCCATATTATCACCATACCTTTGTTCGGTGTCCAAGCCAATTTTGTCAGCAGGAATTGCTAACGGATTTTTAAGACTTAAAACAGATAGTAAATGCCGGTTTTATTTTATTCCTTTATATATAAAACTCATTTAAAAAGATATGTATATTGTATAATATTTTACTATACTGTGTCAAATATTGATATGGCTTTAGTATTTCTTTACTTTATAGAATTGCAAACAAAGAAAAATAAGTATGTATAAGAGGTAAATAAATATAATGTCCCAAAAAGTAATAATTATGTTGACTTATTTGAAAAAAGTACTATAATTATATTAGATATATTTTTGTATACCTTGTTTCACAATTTGTGAAATATTCAGAAACTATACAACAAGGAGTGTTTTATTATGGACAGTAAAGTAGCAAAACTTATTAATGAACAGGTGAACAAGGAGTTCTATTCAGCTTATTTGTATTTGGATTTTGCCAATTATTATGCTGAAACAGGTCTTGACGGCTTTGAAAACTGGTATAAGGTTCAGGCTCAGGAGGAAATGGATCACGCAATGCTCTTTTATCAGTATCTTCACAACAATGGCGAGAAAGTAACTCTTGAAGCTATTGCAAAACCTGATATTGAGCTAAACGACAATTTAGCGCCTTTAAAAGCAGGTCTTGAACACGAAAAGTATGTAACTTCTCTTATCAATGATATTTATGACGCAGCATTTGCAGTAAAGGATTTCCGCACAATGCAGATGTTAGACTGGTTTGTTAAAGAGCAGGGCGAGGAGGAAAAGAACGCAGAGGATATGATTACGAAGTTCGAGCTGTTCGGCTCTGATCCTAAGGGACTTTATATGCTCAATAACGAGCTTGCTTCGAGAGTACATTCTGCACCGTCGCTTGTGCTTTAATGTTTAAGTTTTTATATAAAAACAGAAAAGGTCCGGTATGTTATTATATCGGATCTTTTTTCTTAGTATCAATAATTTATGTTTGACATCTATTTTTCTTTGTGGTAAAATATTACGAAGTGAAATTAAAATGTTCAAATGAAGGGAGGAGCGTTCCAGAAGGGACGAATTATATATGTCAGGACATTCAAAATGGAGTAATATTAAGAGAAAAAAAGAGGGCAACGATGCGGCAAAAGCAAAGATTTTTACGAAAATCGGAAGGGAAATGATGGTCTGCGTTAAAGAGGGAGGACCAGACCCTGCAAACAATTCAAAGCTGCGTGATTTGATTCAGAAGGCAAAGAGCAACAATGTGCCTAACGATAATATTGAACGAATGATCAAAAAAGCAGCAGGTGAGGGCGATAAGAATAATTATGAGACAATGGTCTATGAGGGCTACGGTCCTAACGGCGTGGCTGTTATTGTTGAGTGCCTTACCGATAATAAAAACCGTACCGCAGGTGATATAAGACACTATTTTGATAAGTTCGGAGGAAATCTCGGAACGACCGGCTGCGTATCATTTATGTTCGAGCAAAAGGGAGTTGTTGTTTTAGAAAACAATGGCGCAGATGAGGATAAGATAATGGAAGATTGTCTGGAGTCGGGTGCTTCTGATTTCAGTATTGAGGACGATATTATTGAAATCACCTGTGAGCCAAATGAGGTTTCCAACGTAAACCATGCTATGACCGATTTGGGTTACAAGGTTCTGTCTGCTGAGGCAGAGCAGATTCCGTCAAACCGTGTTTCTCTTACTGATGAAGAGTCAATCAAGAAAATGAATCTGCTTTTGGAAACTCTTGAAGACAATGATGATGTTCAAAAGGTTTATCATAACTGGGATATGCCTTCTGAAGAATAGTAGTTTTAAGATATATAGCCCGTGCTTTGTTATATAAAAATGAAGGTCGGGCTATTTGTTTTTATCAAAATAACAGCTGAAATCGTCTATAAACAGGTTTTTAACTAAAAAAACGAATAATTTGTCAATAGATATTGCATTTTTGAATAAATGAGTATATAATAGTTACGATATATATTTTGAAATTTTATCAGTTACGGAGGAATTAATAATGCTAGACATTAAGTATGAGCTTTCAAGCAAGCTTAAAGACAAACCTAAGGACGAATCAAAATTGGGATTCGGAAACATTTTTACAGACCATATGTTTATTATGAATTATGATACAGGTAAGGGCTGGCATGACGCCAGAATCGTACCGTATGGGGATATATCTCTTTCGCCTGCCGCAATGTGTCTGCACTACGGTCAGGAGATTTTTGAGGGTCTTAAGGCATATAGGACAAAGGATGGTTCTATTCAGCTGTTTAGACCGGACGAAAACTTTAAGAGAATGAATGTTTCCAATGAGAGAATGGTTATTCCTAAAATTAATGAGCAGGATTGTCTTGACGGACTTATGGCTCTTCTTAAGGTTGAAAAGGATTGGGTTCCTCATTCTGAAGGAGCAGCTTTATATATAAGACCTTTTATCATTTCCACAGACCCATATGTAGGAGTTCGTCCTGCTGAACACTATATGTTTATGATAATACTTTCTCCGTCGGGAGCGTATTATTCAACCGGGCTTAATCCCGTTAAAATCTATGTTGAGAACAAGTATGTCAGAGCTGTAAGAGGCGGAACGGGTTTTGCTAAAACTGCTGCTAACTATGCTATTTCGCTAAAAGGTCAGGACGAAGCCCACAAGCAGGATTACGAGCAGGTTCTATGGCTGGATGGTGTTGAGCAGAAATATGTTGAAGAAGTGGGATCGATGAATATTTTCTTTGTCATCGACGGAAAAATCATAACTCCTGCACTTACAGGTTCTGTTCTTCCCGGAATTACAAGAAAATCTGCAATAGAGGTTTGCAAGAGCAGAGGATATGAGGTCGAAGAGAGAAGAATTTCTATCGAAGAGGTTGCCAAAGCTTATGATGACGGTAAGCTGGATGAGGTGTTTGGAACCGGTACAGCTGCTGTTATTTCTCCGGTAGGGCATCTTAAATGGAATGATAAGATTATGACAATAAATGATAACAAAATCGGTCCGATATCACAGATGCTTTATGATACAATGACAGGAATTCAGTGGGGAACGCTTCCTGATGAGTTCGGATGGATAGTTCCGGTTGAGATGTAATATTGTATTCATATAAATTATAAACAGTTGACCAAGTCGCTATAAGTTAAGAGTAAAAAAACTGTCAAGGTAAAATGAATCAAACATTTGCTTTGACAGTTTTTATATTATTTGCTTTTATTTAAACGCAAAAGCAGTTTTCCTTGTTCAATCAGTAAAATCTGCTGTTCTAAAGGCAGTAAACGGTAAATCCTTAAAAGCTCATCTTCACTTTTATTGTCGGCAAGTGCAGAACGATAGTCCATTAAATAATCTATTGAAACTTTAAAATAGTTTGCTATCATCTTTATTGTATTGAAATCAGGTTCTCTGCTGTCGTGAATATAGTTTCCCAGAGTAGAAGGAGCAATGTTTAAATCCTTTGCGACCTGCTTTTGAGTTAAGTCATTTTCTTCTATAAGCTCTCTAAGTATTTCTCCGAATTTCATTTAATTTCACCTCTTGTTAATTGTAATATACACAAAACGTGGATTTTAATTTATACACAAAATGTGTTGACAAAACTAGAAATGTGTATTATAATAACATTGTGATAATTTATCATAATGTTATTTAGGAGGAAATTTAGATGAGTTTTAAAAAGATTTTATCATTGCTTGCGTCATTGGCAATGATGGTAACAGCGGTTACGGGTGCTATGAGTGTATCGGCTGAAACCGATTCAGGTACTTGCGGAGAAGTAAAATGGAGCTTTGACAGTTCAACAGGCAAGCTTACGATTACAGGTGAGGGTGCAATGGCATCGCCTAAAACAGGTCATATAGATGAATGGGGACATGTTGTAGCAGAAGACTTCTCAGATATATACACATATAAAAAGTATAAAGACAGTATTATTGAGGTAGAAATTGAAACAGGAGTAACATCAATAGGATTTTGTGCATTTTATAAGTTTCCAAACCTTGAAACTGTTTCTTTGCCATCAACAATAACAGAATTTGTTTCCTTTGGTAATGTTTATTATGCTTATTATAATTTTTCATTTGCAGAATGCACATCTCTTAAAAATCTAACACTGACTGATGGTATGACGGCATTAGGTAGTGGCGCATTTAGAGACTGTACAGCACTTGAGAGTGTAAGAATTCCTAAAACTCTTACTGCTTCAACTAATGATGATGGTTCTGAAGATGCTACAGGTAAAAATGGTTGGGGAGTTGCAACATTTGAAGGTTGCACATCATTAAAGGATGTAATACTGCCGGAAGGGCTAACTGTAATAGGAGCGTATGCTTTTAGAGGAACAGCAATTGAAAGCATTGTTATTCCGTCAACAATAAAAAAGTGGAGTCTTCATACTGCAGGAAGTAATTCTCCAACTATGAATGAAGCATTTATTGATTGTACAAATCTTTCATCAGTTGAATTTACAAAGGGATTAACATGCATTAATGGTTCGCCATTTAGAGGTTGTAAGTCACTAAAAAAGATATTTATACCTGCGTCTGTAACAGATCTTATGCGAGCTTTTGGTACTTCGCAGGATAAAGATGCACCGTCGATTGAAGAAATAACATTTGAAGATGGTTCACAGATCACAGAATTAGCTCTTCAAGCATTTTATAACCTTGGATCTTTGAAGATTTTAGAAATTCCTGAAAATGTTACTACTGTTGATCGTGCTTATAGTTATCTTAATTCATTAGAGGATCTATATGTATATTCAAAAAATGTGCATGCATATGCCGTACCTTATAAACAAAGTGAAAACACAAAAGTTTATTGTTTTAAAGATTCGCAGGTATACAGCGATTTAATAAAAGAAAATATTACCCCTTATGACATCAGCAATGTTATATCAAGCAAGCTTGAAGAATTAAATACAGCAGTAACAGAGGCAGAAAAATATCCTGAAAAGGACTACACCGCAGAGAGCTATGGAGAACTAAAGGCATTGCTTGACGAGGCTGCAACAAAGAATAATGAATCACACGTTATAGGTTTAACGTATCTGACAGAGGATATATATACGGCAATAAAGGGCTTAGAGAAAAAGCCGCCTGAAGATAATACATCAGGTAAAGGATCAGATTCATCAAACTCGCAGCAGCAAACACCTAATAAAACCACACCACAGACGCCTACAACAGCAAGACCGACTAAGTCAACAAGAA
>CANPWL010000021.1 GCA_947584375.1 uncultured Clostridia bacterium
GTGCTTGTCTTAATTATACCGCAGGTAGCTACTCCTGCGAATATAATCAAAATTTTTAAGAAAGGAGACATAATTAATCCACCCCTTTCGAGATGGTTTAATTATACGTGAGGAATATGTACAAAAGAATACGTGATTTGCGGGAGGATCACGACCTCACACAGAAGCAAATTGCAAAAATTCTCAATATGTCACAGACGGGATATTCCAAGTATGAAACAGGCGAAAATGATTTGCCGACAGTAGTTTTAATAAAGCTCGCAGAATATTACAATACAAGTATTGATTATCTTTTAAACAGAACCAATGTTTTAAAGCCTTATCCAAAATCGAGAAAACCTATAAAAAACGGCTGACACACTAATGTGCCAGCCGATGTCTTTTATTTATCTTATAATAATATCATCTCTCTTTGGTCCGTTTGAGATCATCTTGATAGGGTAACCTATATGCTTTTCGCAGAACTCTATATACTTTCTGCAATTTTCAGGCAAGTCGGAGTAATTCTTGATTCCCCTTATGTCACACTTCCAGCCGTCGAGAACCTCATAAACAGGCTTTGCCATTTCAAGCCTTGATGTTACAGGAAATTCGGTAGTTACCTTGCCGTCAATCTCATAACCAACGCACACAGGGATTTTATCAAGATACCCCAAAACGTCAAGAACAGTAAACGCAACCTCAGTTGTTCCCTGAAGCCGGCAGCCATACTTTGACGCAACACAGTCAAACCATCCCATTCTTCTCGGACGACCTGTTGTTGCTCCGTACTCTCCGCCGTCTCCGCCTCTGCGTCTTAACTCGTCAGCTTCTTCGCCGAAAATCTCAGAAACGAACGCTCCGGCTCCGACTGCTGAAGAATATGCCTTGCAGACTGTAACTATTCCCTTAATTTCATAAGGAGGAATCCCTGCTCCTATCGCACCGTAAGCCGCCAAGGTAGAGCTTGATGTAACCATAGGATAAATTCCGTGATCGGGGTCTTTAAGCGTTCCTAACTGACCCTCAAGAAGAATGTTTTTACCTTCCTTAATAGCGTTTGAGAGGTAGAGCGAAACATCGCAGACATAAGGCTCAACCATTTTTTTGTATTCCATTAAGGTATTAAAAAGCTCGTCAATATCAAGTTTAGGCTTATGGTAAAGGTGTTCAAGCAGAACATTCTTCTGCGGGGCGATCCTCTCTAAATGAGCCCTTAATGCGTCCTCGTCAAAAAGCTCCTGAACCTGAAAGCCAAGCTTTGCGTATTTATCTGAATAGAAAGGAGCAATACCCGATTTTGTAGACCCGAAACTTGACTTGCCCAGCCTTTCTTCCTCGTATTCATCGAATAAAATATGATACGGCATAACCATCTGTGCCCTGTCCGACACAAGAATTTTCGGACGTGGAACGCCTTTGCTTACAACCTGCTCTATCTCATTAAAAAGAACTGGTATATTTAGTGCAACTCCATTACCTATAATATTTGTAGTATGGTCATAAAAAACGCCGGACGGTAAAGTATGTAATGCAAACTTTCCGTAATCGTTTACAATAGTATGTCCTGCATTTGCGCCGCCCTGAAACCTGATAACAATATCAGATTCTCTTGCTAACATATCGGTAATCTTACCCTTACCTTCATCTCCCCAGTTAGCACCAACGATAGCATTTACCATAATTCTTTCCTCCAGAATGTAAACATTGAATTTGTATATTCCATTTTTAGAAAATACTTTATAAGTATATCACAAATACAGTCTTTTGAAAAGGGTAAAAATACAAGTTCACAATATTTTAATATAAAATACATTCAATAGAATAGGTTTTGCTTAAACTATAAGTTCTCAATAAGAACTTGTTTGTTAAATACAATTATAGTATAATAATCATTGAAAAAATGCGTATCCCTCTTATCTTTATGTGATTTTTAGATAACAGGCACATTAAACACGATCCATATTACCTTTAAAAGGAGCATCATAATGACCAACATAAAACTTATATTCACAGGCGGAACAATAGCCTCAGTTGCAACAAAAAACGGTATTCTCCCCAACCTTTCAGGGGAAAAACCAATGCTTATCGGAAAGCTTGAAAAAAACCACTGCGATTTAATTGACAAGGTCAAGTTTGACTACGTTTTTTTAATGAACAAGCTCTCTGAAAATATGGACCTTTCCGACTGGGAACAGATTTTACATTATCTTAAAGAAACCAGCTTTAACGGATATGACGGAATTATAATAGCTTACGGAACGGATACTCTTGCATTTTTTGCAAATATGCTATCCGTGTTTGAGAAGGATCTGCCCCCTGTTTACATTGTTTCAAGCGATAAGGTTCTGAGCGATAATTCGGCAAACGGAGTCGAAAACCTCGCATATGCTGTTTCAAAGCTTATAGAAGGTAAGAAAAGTCACGGAGTGTTTGTTCCATATAAAAACAGCGATGGAAAAATGACTGTTCACAAGGGTTATCAGATTACCCAGTCTGGAATTTTATCAAACGATTTTTATTCTTTGAATTCTATCCCCCCTGAACACAAAAGTTTAAAAAACTTCAGCGGATTTAAAAAAGGCGTTATACTTATAAACAGCTACACAGGAATGGATTTGTCCGTTATTGACTTAACCAGCGTAACATCAATAATAATAACCTCTTATCACGGCGGAACTACCAATGAAAAAGAGGTTCTTAAACTTATTGAAAGACTGCAAAAAAAAGATATGACCGCTTTAAATCCTAATCAAAATATATCATTATCTCTTGCCTCAGTAAATTGTCTTGAAAATGAAAATAAATACTCTTCCACAGTTAAACTGCAAAAACACGGAGTAAAATTGATCTATAAAAAAACCATTGAAACTGCATATGCTGAAGAGCTTTGCAGTCTGATAAAGCCTTAGTATAATGTGAACAAATATAAAATGAAAAACAGAGCAGTTCCTAAAATAAGAACTGCTCTGCTTTTTGTTTATTTGAATTCATCAATTTTATCGTTTATCTTTTTAAGCTCTGAATCAACTGTTCCCATATAAGTATTTTTCAATGCCGTCCATGTTCTTTGAGTTCCGTTATCATCAAGCTTATAAATATCCTCATATAATGCTCCAATTGGGGCACGTAATCCCTTTGCAGAATCATCCTGTGCTAATGTAGGAGATATTCCATATCCGAAATCGAAAATCTGCTTATATTCACTTGAGCTTGCATCTTGCAGAACCTGATACATTTCTTCATCCCATCCAGGATTGTCTGTAAAGAATTTTTCCTTACTGGTCTCTTTATAGCTTTCGTCAAAAGTTGCAACTCTTGCACATTCAAACCAGCACTTAACTGCTTCCTTTTTAGTTGATCCCTTGACCCACATATATGCCAACATATCAGATGACATATATTTTCCGTCACTCTGAGGATCCGGAGGAATAGGAACTACCTTCCAGTTATCGTTAGCCGTTGGTCCGTTATTTCCGGTTTCTGCCCAAGGTCCCATATTGAAGAACAAAGTTTTACCTGATGTAAAGCAGCTCTTTGCCGTATTGTACCAAGTAAGGTCAACCAATCCCTCTTTACCAATATTATAAAGAAGATTTTCTGCTCTTTCAATATCAACATCGTTTAAGTTGTTATTAAATTTACCGTCTTCATATGTTACAAGCGTCTTACCTGTCTGCTGAACAAGCTGCGGTGCAAACCAACCTGCAATACCGTATCTTTCCTCATTACCGGTAGCTTTATTCTTATAATCAGACATTATTTGATACCATGTGTCCCAGTTCCATTCGCCTCTTGTATATAAATCATATGGATCGTCTAATCCCTCATTGTCAATAATATCTTTATTATACATCATAAGTGTTCCCACACTGAAGCTTATAGGCGCAACATAGTGCTTATTTTTAAGCTGGAACTGATCAGCCGTTGGTTTAACATCCTTCCATATATCGGCATTAAAATCTACAATCTCATCAACAGACTGATACATACCCGTAACTACTTGAGAAGGAAACGCTATCCATTCATACTTAAATATATCAGGAACGTCCTTACCCGATGTAATAGCTGTCGCTAATTTATCATATTTTTGTCCATCAAGTACCCTTATCCATTTAATTGAACCGCCCTTCTTCTCAAACAGCGTCATTTCAACAGATTTTTCCTTATTCTGTTCAGGATTCAAATCGTAAGTTCCCATCCAGATAAGCTGTTTTTCAGCGTCTTCCGGAATATTTTCAATAGCTTTTGCCGCCTCGGTTGAATTAACCTTTACCTTGTCAACATGCGAGCTTTCAGCTTCGCCGTCTTTTGTACAACCTGTTACCGAAAGAGCCATTAAAAGTGCCAGAATTGCTGAACCAATTCTTTTTGTCTTTTTCAATGTGATTCCTCCTCGTGATTTTTATGTATTAAGCTGTTAATATTATAACTTAATCAATTATATTATATACTTGTTTAAATATTAAATCAATTGCTATATTAATATATTTTACCATATCTTTTTGTGCATTTTGCTAAATTGGTGCGTCAAATATACGTAATTATAATAAAGTGTTTTTAATTAATTGCCATTACATTTACTTATTTTATACTGAGTTTTTTTGTATTACATTATTTACAAATTTGCTCTTACATCTATACACTTAAAACTTGTAAGCAAAAATGATAAAAAATATATTTTTTTTGAAAAGTTGCATTAAAACGTGCAACTTTTTGTTCTTTATTAATGATATATGAAAGGACAAAAAGTTCTTTCATTTCTCAGGTCAGGAGAAAACTATATACGAAAGGAGAACAGATATGAAAAGATTTTCGGACAGAAAAATCTGCTCTATGAAAGCGATCGACCTTGCAAAGCTTGCACTGGGCAGAATGCTTTTTTCAGACAAAAGTGAAACGGCTAAGCTCCTTTTAAATAATGACGGGGATTTTAATATTAAATCTCTTAACAGTCAAAGCCTTATTGCAGCTTCGGACATCAGGAGAAATAAAGACGGAAGCTTTGATATAAAGCTGTATGACATGATAAAGGCAGCTGAACTTATGTTTGAAATAGGCAAGGAAGAAATCAACAATGAAGAAAGCGGAAATAACTTCCTTGAAGGCTTTCTGAGATCCGCAAAGCAGCTTAGCAATTCAAAGGATAATACAAAAGAGATTAATCAGCAATCCGATAGCTGCATTTTTGATATAACAGAAAATTAATTATTTAATACTTTCTGATATGAGCTTTGGCAGCAATGTCCGAAATACAAAAGTGTTTTCTGAAACGCTTTACGAAATAATCACAAGACGTGGAAAGGAGGAAATGCTCACGGCGAGCATAATAAGTGAATAAAAATACGGCTTACAAAAAGTATTCCAAAAAGCAGATGCAGGTTATGACCTGGTGGGCTGATGACCGTTATAAGAACAAGGACGTAATTATCTGTGACGGGGCTGTAAGAAGCGGAAAAACAACTTGTATGGCATTCTCTTTTGTTATGTGGGCTATGACTGAATTTTCTGGACAGACATTCGGATTATGCGGAAAAACTATAACCTCTCTCAAGCGTAATCTGGCAGAGCCGCTTAAACAAATGCTCAGTCGCACAGGACTTAAACTAAAAGAAAATGCTACAAAAAACTTTCTTGAAGTATCAAACGGTAAGTATAAAAACAGGTTTTATTATTTCGGCGGGAAAGATGAAAGCTCGGCAGCTCTTGTTCAGGGAATAACGCTTGCGGGAGTTCTGCTCGATGAAGTCGTGCTTATGCCAAGATCATTTGTTGAGCAAGCGATAGCGAGATGTTCTGTTACAGGTTCAAAGCTTTGGTTTAATTGCAATCCTGATAACCCTTATCACTGGTTTAAAAAAGAGTGGATAGATAAAATCGAAAGTAAAAACGGACTTTATTTAAAATTTACTTTAAATGATAACCCGTCATTGAGCAAGCAGGTTATAAAACGCTATCACAATCTCTATTCGGGAGCTTTTTACGAGCGATTTGTACTTGGAAACTGGTCAAGTGTTTACGGCTGTGTATATCCTATGTTCAATGCTGAAATCCACACCTTTGAAAATCCGCCTGAAAACATTGAGAGATATGCCGTGTCCTGCGACTACGGAACAGTCAATCCATCTTCATTTGGTCTTTGGGGTTATTGCAGCGGAGTCTGGTATCGCCTGAAAGAATACTATTACAACTCACGTACAGAGGGTGTTCAGCGAACCGATGAAGAGCATTACAAAGGCTTGGAAGAGCTTTGCTGTGGCTGTGAGATCAAGCCTGAGGCAGTTGTGTGCGATCCGTCGGCGGCATCGTTTATTGAGTGTATAAGACGGCACGGAGTTTTCAATGTAGTTCCTGCTAAAAATGATGTTATGAGCGGGATCCGTAAGGTCGGCGACGCTATATCTGACGGAAAGATAAAAATATCAAAATCCTGTTTGGATACCCTGCGTGAGTTTACTCTTTACCGCTGGGACGAAAAAAGCGGTTCGGACTGCCCTGTTAAAGAAAACGACCACGCAATGGATGATATAAGATATTTTGTTTCTGCTTTTGTATATACGTCGGGTGATGATTTTTTTGTAATGTCACTTGACAGAGAGTAAAAATGCTGAAGTTATAATTTCTAAGAAAGGATAATGTGTGATAATTCACACATAGGTTTGAGCCCGTATGCAATAACTGATTATAGTTTACAGGCACTTACCTAAAAAAATTGATATATGAAATTAACATTAAAACAAAAAGAACAAAAGGCTTCAAATTTTGAACCTATTGTTTCTTCGGCTGAAAGGGTAAACGGAAAGGAATTTTTCAAAATCGCACCTACCGCATATGCGTTTGAGCAGGATTTTTATGAAACCTTAAGAAATCAAGTCCCAATACTGGACGCCTGTATTGGAAAAATCGTAAGACTTGTAGGAGGCTTCAAACTCGTTTGTGAAGAAGAAAAATATCAGACCGAGCTTGAAGAATTTATGGATGCCATTCCTGTCGGAATTTCAGGTACTTCTTTGAATACCTTTATGGATATTCATTTAGATCAACTATTAACATATGGCAAGGCTATCGGAGAAATACTGATCGATCCTCAGACTAAGCAGGTATGCGGGATTTACAATGCCGACCCTACTCGTTTTGAGGTCAGGGAAGGCGAAACACCTTGTGACAGACGTATTTATGCTATTAACGGTTCTGAAGATATATTGTTAAAATATCCGGAAAGAATACTTTATTCAGCACTTAACCCTAATCCTAAAAATTCAAACGGAGTATCAATTCTTAGGGGACTTCCAAGTCTGGCCGGAGTTCTTATGAAGGTCTACAACTGTATTGGTCAGAATTTTGACAGAGTAGGAAATATCAGATATGCAGTTACATATAAGCCTTCAAATGAAAATGACAAAGCGTTTGCCAAAGAACGTGCAATGCAGATCGCAAAGGAATGGTCGGACGGAATGAATGCCTCCAGAAACGGAATAGTTAAAGATTTTGTTGCCGTAGGAGATGTTGAAATTAAGGTTATCGGCGCTGATAATCAGATCATTGACACAGAAATTCCGGTAAGGCAGATTTTAGAACAGATGATTTCAAAGCTTGCCATTCCACCGTTTTTACTTGGTCTTAGCTGGTCAACAACTGAAAGAATGAGCCAGCAGCAATGTGATATATTAACAAGCGAGCTTGAATACTACCGCAGACTTTTGACCCCTATTATTCGCAGAATATGCGAAACACATCTTCATCTTTTAGGTGCGGAAAGCAGGGTTTTTGTTGAGTGGGATAGCATCAACCTTCAGGATGAATCAGAGCTTGCTAAAGCAAGGCTTTATAATGCTCAGGCAGAAGCACTTGAAATTGAAAATGAAAGGAGAAAGACAAGTGGAGATAAGATCAGCTAAGCTTAGTTCAAATACTTTTAATATAAATGATGAGATAATGGCAAAAATCAATAATTATTCAAGAAAAGTGCTTAAAGCTGATGAAGTTTATGCTTTCCCTGTTATTCTTTGCGATAATGATGTAGACAGGGATTACGAACGATTTTCGGTAAAATCTCTTGAAACGCTGGCTCAGATGTTTATAGGAAAAACAGGAATTTTTGACCATAATCCAAAAGGTGAAAATCAAACAGCAAGAATTTTTGACACAGAGGTCAAAACAGACAAAAACAAAAAAACTGTTACCGGTGAAGACTATACCTACCTTCTTGCTAAAGCGTATATGATTAAAACCTCAAAGACGCAGGATCTGATAGCGGAAATTGAAGCCGGGATAAAGAAAGAGGTTTCAATAAGCTGTAAAGCAGACAGTGAAATTTGCTCTGTCTGCGGTGCTGATAAACGCATACGACCATGTGCTCATATTAAAGGCAGGACTTATGGCAATAAGGTTTGCCATACTGTACTTGAACATCCGTCTGACGCTTATGAATGGTCATTTGTAGCGATTCCTGCACAACCCAATGCAGGAGTTTCAAAAGAATTCTCTAACTCCTTTGATTATGAGTACTTAAATCCAAAAAAGAAAATCATCCTCAAATCAAAGGAGGATCTGAAAAAGGAGCTTGCTCAAAAGGACGACATGATCTCAATGCTTTATCAGAGCATAATTCAGGATATTATTTCTATGAAATATTTATGCGAACCTAATACCAAAAAAGAAATTTTGGAACAAGAATTGACCGGGCTTGATTGCGAAAAGCTGTTAAAGCTAAAACAATCACTCGGTAAACAAGCTCAAAATAAAAGTCTTTTTGCGCCTCAACTTTGGGAGAAAAAAGACAATAAACATTTAGTCAATCAAAAAAAATCAACTGAAAATAACGAATTTAGGCTGTAAAAACAGTCTTAAAAAAAGGAGAATTATTTATGTATAAAGATATTAAATTGGAAAAAGGACTTTACAATATTACGGGAAAAAGCTTTACTATGGCTTTAACTGATTTGGATCCCGACGAAAACTATAAGGATACAGAACTGGAAGGTCTTGATGCTTATGAACGTCAGCTTAAAAGATTTGACATTAAGGTTCACGGAAAACACTGTGACCGTGTTGAAAAATTTTTCTTGTCAACCGAATCGGCAGTTTTGTTCCCGGAATTCGTAAGAAGATGCATAAAAGAAGGTATGGACAAAGCGTCATTTTTACCGGAAATTGTAGCCGCAACTACTTACACGGATGAGATCACTTACAGAGGACTTACCGTTACAAAAACAGGAGAAGACTCCGCAGTTAAGGAAGGCAGTGAAATGCCTTCTACAACAGTAAAGCTTTCATCAACAGCAATTAATCTTTCTAAACATGCAAGAAAGCTTTCCTGCACATATGAATCAATCAGAAAACACAGAATCGAAACCTTTGCAGTTATACTGAAAGATCTCGGAGCTAACATTTCCAGAAGAGTTAATTTAGAGGCTGTAAGCGTTCTTAAAGTAGGTACCTCATCTATTTCTCCCATTGGGGACACACTTACATATGCTGATTTAGCAGAATTCTGGGCATCAATGGGAAAACATGATATGACTACTATGATTTGTTCACCATCTGATATGGCTAAGATTCTTGCTTTTGAAGAAATGAAATACTGCGTATCTGATTATATGACAAGCGGTAAAGTTAAAACTCCTTACGGTGTAACTCTGGTAAAATGTTCTGACTTATACAGCGACATAGCTATTGGAATAGATAAGAATTGTGCGCTTGAGATGATTTACGGAACAGATGTTATTGTCGACTTTGACAAGCTTATATCAACTCAGTGCGATGAAATCGCATGCTCTATCACAGTCGGATTTTCAAAGATCACACCGGACGCAGTAAAAATCCTTGCAACTACCGCTTAATCTCTTTACTTAACAGTAAAAGTAAAAATAGGAGTGTTTTAAATGGACCTCAATAATATTACAAATATATTTGAAGCTATATCTGAACTTTCAAATGATGATGTGCAAAATTATGCCGACACTATTGACGATGCAAAGGAATTTATCGAAAAAAGGCTAATAACTGTTCCCACCTCCTCTGATGATATTAAAAGATGCGAATATGCAGCAGCTTGCGTAGCTTATTATGATTATACTGTTCTTTCGCTTATGAAAGAAAAAAGAGGTATAACATTAACGGGCTCGGCAACAGAGACGTTCAATCATAATGAAAGACTTGCAGCGGCAAGAGAACTCAGAAATAATGCATTAGCCCGTATTTCTGACTTAACGCAAAATATGGACTTCATCTTTTCCTCTGTGAACGGATAATATATGATTCTATTCTGAAAGGACAGTGAAATAAATGTTTGAAAACTTAATAACCAAAATTGAATCTGTTTTGTCTGACAACGGAATTAATACTTACAATGAGTATTTTGATATAGATTTATCTAAGAATCATAATAAAAGCATTGGTTTTCTAAGTATCAAAGAAATTGAAAAAGCCGGAAGCAGTTACAATTTGAGAGACGAAAAATCCTGCGAGGTTTTTGTAACTGTTGAATGCAAGCTGATAGCTAAAAAGGGAGTTACAGCAAATGTATTTTCTCAGACAATAAATAATATATATATGGACTTTTTATTTAGCAGAGATGTACCTCCGATTTCTTTAAAAATGGATAATATGAAAATCAACAGTCTTTATTCAAGGTTTGAAGCAAATTTGACCTTTAAATTCAAACACTTTCTGTCTGAAACAGATTATAGTACTTGATTTTTAATAAAGAACAACAGAAAGGAGGAATGCTCCTTATGGAGCATAATTATAAGTATGACAGAAAATAATTCTAAACATCTGATAAAAATGACCATTGACGGATATAAGCTTTATGTTAAAGACTATAAGTTATTCAGATCCGCAAAAATGTATGAGATACCTACATTTTCAAGCAAAATGGAATTTTGTTATAGAGGATTTGAACATTTAAAATTAAAAGCCACCGCTATGATCGAACAGAGAAGATTAAATGAATTAAATTCTAGATTCGGCAGTTTAATCGGTCCGGCTTCGCACAGTGTTACTATTGACGAACTTAACATAGGAAACTATGTAATTGAAGAATATGAAATTTCCGGATCGGAGGACGATTATTTATATAAGGTTTCATTGTCCTTACGCAATGCTCAATGATACCTTAGCTGAAAATTAATAGATTTAATAGAAATGACGGTGATTTGAATTAATATTGTAAGTGCAGAAATAAGAGTAATGAGTTCAGATGGAATAATATCTAAAGTTAATTTGAATAAATGTATTTACTTCAATGTCAATAAAGAAAGATATACTCCTTATACAAGCTTTAACGGTTCATTTATAATGAGTGATCCTTATGAAGAGATCATTTCAATTAAATTTTTCATTGATGGAAATGTCATTCACTACGGTTCTGTTGATTCATCCAGAATAACTTTAAAAAACAACTGTTACAGACTAGATATATCTTCACGTTCTTATACTCTTGCATTAGGACTTAATCAGCCCAAACCACAACTTAATACAAATGTATCTCTCAGCTCCTTGTTTTCAGGAAATGTACAGCTTAAAAACATAACCTATGAAAAAGACAGTATCATTGTAAACTATATATATGTTCTGGATAACTCAACCTTATGGGACGCAGTTGTAGCATATGCATTAAAAGCTTATAACAGATATCCTTATATTTATAAAACAAATGAAGTAAGGGTAAATCTTCCTACTGATGCGAAAACAAGAAATTACAATAACCTGATTGAATTATTTAACGGATCAACTTTATCAAATTTGATCTCTCACATTCACATGAGAGACACCGACGGGAATTATGAAACTTATAATATTACGGATGATTATTCTGTTTCAAGAGATATCATAAGACATAAGCAAATACCTCTTGATATGCAATGGCTTTCCAGTCCGGACAAAGCTTTAACAACCAGAATAAATTTTGCAAAAAGAGGAACTAAGTACCGAGGTATTAAGGTTTTGGGATATTCAGGCGAAGAGCTTTTTGATAAGTTTACATATATCCATAAAAGTCTGGGAAATCAAAACTGTACTATTCACAAACTGAATATAAGCGGCAAAAATAATGTTATTTATACTACAATGTACCAATATGACGACGCATATAAATATTAATAAATATTCTTAATTGATAAATAACATACCGAGAACAAGGTCTTATAAAGCCTAATTAAAGAACTTTTCTTACGTTATAATTTTTACACATCAAATAAAAAGGAACAGTTTTTCAGCAATTAAATCTGAAACTGTTCCTTTTTAATTTTAGAATATACTATTTACTGTGCTTTATTTTTAGGGGAGTTCGCAGCTTTAACAGCAACTCTTGTATTCTTAATATCATTGAGCGTAGACGTTATAGACTCCTCTGCTGACGCCAACATATTATCAATTTTTTCAGACATAGCATTTCTTATATCCCTGTCCATAGCGTAAGCCTGAGCTGTTATTTCAGCAGCCTGCTCCTTTGCCTGTTTTAAAATCTCTTCGTTTGAAACTAAAACCTTCGCTCTATCCTCAGCTTTTTTTATAATTACCTCTGCTTTTTTATTCGCCTCAGTCATAATAATCGCTTTGTCGTTCTGAATCTCTTTTGCCTTTTGTATATCAGAAGGAATATTATATCTCATACTATCGATATACTCTCTCAGCTTTTCAGTGTCAACAAGCGTTTTCTTGTTCGTAAAGGGAACTGTAACTGCTTTGTCCAATAACTCGTCCATCAAATCCAAAATCTCGTCAATCTTCATTTTAATCTTTCTCCTTCTCTTTGAGGCATTTGCCTGCTTCGTTCTTTTTGATCTATCCAAACATTTTACATAACACATAACACACAAATATTAAGCAAAATGCTGTATACGTTTTTATTTTGCTATTCTATTGTTTATAAAATCAAGCACCTTTGACGGAACAAATTCGCTGATGTCACCGCCATAACTTGCTATCTCTTTTACCACGCTAGAGCTTAAATACATATTTTCAGCTCTCGTGGTTAGAAAAATAGTATCGGCTTTATCATATAGCTTTTTATTTGCAAGCGCCTGCTGAAATTCATATTCAAAGTCAGTAACAGCCCTTAGACCCTTGACAATCGCAATAGCACCCTTTTCCCTACAATACTCAGCAAGAAGTCCATCGCACATATCAACTGTTACATTATGCAAGTGATCTGAAACCGATTTAATCATATCTATACGTTCTTTAGCTGTAAAGCTATATGATTTTTGTGAATTTATTGAAACTGCCACTATTACTTCATCAAATAACTCTGAGGCACGTTCAATTATATCAAGATGTCCTAAGGTTACAGGATCAAAGCTGCCCGGACATACTGCAATTTTTTTTATCATTATGGTTCACCGTATCTTTGCTGTGCAAAAACCTTCCTCTCGGAATCAATCAATTTTATAAGCTAAATTACCGTACTTATTTTTTACGGTACAGACTTGTAAATATAAGTGACTATCACCATTCACACCAAGTCCATTTTCGGAATATTAAAATTCAGTAAAAACTTAAATCAATTTATTATTCATCAGAAATTACTGCAAAATATGAAACAGATATTTTCCCGTATCTTTTTGTTTTGGTTTTTTTAAGCCTTCCGTAACTTTCATCAAGTATAAGCTCATTTTCATGCTCGCATACCACTACCGAATTATCAGACATGATCCTGTCTAACAGCGGAAGTGCCTTTACAATCAGACCTTTACGATAAGGAGGATCCAAAAGCGCAATGTCTATACCCGTTTTTGCAACGGATAAATATTCTATGCTGTCCATATTAAGAACCCTTGACTGCGAATTAAATCCGCATGTTTCAATATTCTTCTTTATTATCTCAACTGAACTTTTGCTGTTATCTACAAAAACACAATGCTTTGCTCCTCTGCTGACGGCTTCAACACCAAGCTGACCTGATCCTGCAAAAAGATCAAGCACCGACGCACCGGGCAAATCAAAATGTATACTTGAAAAGATGGCTTCCTTAACCATTTCGGTAGTAGGTCTCACATCAAGACCGTCAAGAGTAATCAACTTTTTTCCTCTTGCAATTCCCGTGATAACTCTCATTATTAATCCCCTGCCTTTGCTGCGCAAAGGTCTCCCATATGAAAATCATTATCAATTAGATCTCTTATAACTCATAAATGACAAAATAAAAGCCAAACTTGTTATTTTGTCATCTTTTGAATATTTTTATTATAATATAAATACTTTGGTTTGTCTATATAAAAAATGCCCAAATTTGTCATTGTTTTGTTATTTATTATATAGAACTATTGCTAATTTGTTTTATGTTATATGAATAACAAAATATATTTTATCCTGAAAATTATCAAAAATATTAAAGGGACAGAAAATCTTTCTGTCCCAGTAAAATCACATTTTCAGAAGTATTATTTCAATATACAAAAAGCTCCTTAACATCTCCTGCTAAACTGCAATTAATAAATATTAATTGCACCCATGACATTCTTCACAATCACCGATATCGCCCACTATTGGAGTAGGGTCAATACCCTGCTTTTTGTAATAATCCGAAATTGCCGATTTCATAGCCTGTTCTGCTAATACAGAACAGTGAAGCTTTGCCGGAGGGAGTCCCTCCAAAGCTTCGACAACAGCCCTGTTTGTAAGCTTTAATGCCTCGTCTATGGTCTTTCCCTTAATAAGCTCAGTAGCCATTGAAGATGTAGCTATTGCTGCACCACAGCCGAATGTCTTAAACTTTACATCGCTGATAACATCACCGTCAACCTTGATGTACATTTTCATTATGTCTCCGCACTTTGCATTTCCTACTTCACCCACTCCGTCAGCATCGGCAATTTCGCCTACATTCCTCGGATTGGTGAAATGATCCATCACTTTTTCTGAATATATCATTACCCATTTCTCCTTTTTACTATATAGTTCCTGTTATTCCTTCGTTTTTACAGATGCGCTCCCATAAAGGCGACATTGAACGCAGTCTGTCAACAACCTTAGGAATCGTTTCTAAAATATAATCAATATCCTCGTCTGTGGTTTCCTCAGAAATTGAAAGACGAAGCGAACCGTGTGCTGTTTCGTGTGGAAGACCAATAGCCAACAGAACGTGAGAAGGGTCAAGACTTCCCGATGTGCAGGCTGAACCGCTTGATGCCAGAATACCAAACATATCAAGCATTAAAAGCAAACTTTCGCCCTCGACTCCTCTGATTGAAATGTTTACATTACCGCACAGACGTTTTTCTCTGTCCCCGTTAAGCCTTGTTTCCTGTATCTTTAAAATACCATCAATCAGCCTGTCACGGCGTTTTGATATGATCTCCTGCTTTTCCTTTATATTGCGTGTGGCATCAGTAACAGCCTGTGCAAGTCCGACAATAGCCGGAAGATTTTCGGTCCCTGCCCTTTTGCTCTTCTCCTGTGCTCCTCCGTGAATCAGATTAGGAAGAGATAATCCTCCTCTTATATACAAAGCGCCTATTCCTTTAAAAGCATGTATTTTATGACCTGAAAGTGAAAGCATATCTATGTTCATTTCTTTTACGTTGATTTCCACGTTTCCTATTGCCTGAACAGCGTCTGTATGGAAAGGAACTTTATTCTCTCTGCAAATTGCTCCGATTTCTTTAATCGGCTGTATGGTTCCGATCTCATTATTTGCAAACATTATAGTTACTAAGCAGGTGTCTTTACGTATCGCATTTTTCACATCATCAGGGTTGATAAGTCCGTTTTCATCCACGGGAAGATATGTTACCTCATATCCCTGTTTTTCTAAGAACTCACAGGTATGAAGTACAGCATGATGCTCAAACACTGATGTTATTATATGCTTTTTCCCTGATTTTGCACCGTTAAGAGCCATACCTTTTATTGCCCAGTTATCAGACTCAGAACCTCCTGATGTAAAAAAGATTTCATGTTGCTTGGCACTGAGAGCTTCAGCAACTGTTTCTCTTGCTTTTAAAAGAGCCTTCGCTGCATTTTGTCCAAGCATATAAATACTCGAAGCATTCCCGTATTCCTCTGTGAAATATGGAAGCGCCGCCTCAAGAACGCTTTTTGAAACCTTAGTTGTAGCGGCGTTATCACAGTAAATAAATTTTTTGTCCAATTTATATCAAGTCCTTTCAGTTTTCAACCAAAATTGATTTAACTATGTTACAAGTCTGCTGTGTTATGACACTGATAAACAGTTGACCGTTGCTAAAAAACACAGTCCGATATTTATTATAATAAATATCTTTAGAATATTCTAAATCATATAGAAATACTATATTTTATCTATATTTATATTATATAACACTATTAATGAACTTACAAGTGTTGATGTATTAACAAACTTTTAAAGTTAGCAGTGAGTAACTCATAAAACAACTCAAATGTACATTAAAATTTCTGCGATTCCATAACAGCCAGTTCATCACATCTCTCATTCTCACAATGTCCTGCATGACCCTTTACCCATATAAAATCCACCTTATGCTTTTCCAAAAGGGTTAACAGCTTATCCCACAAATCCGGATTAAGAGCTTTTTTTCTGTCCGACTTTATCCAGTTGTTAGCCTTCCACTTATTAGCCCAGCCTTTTTCAACAGCGTCAATTATATATTTGCTGTCACTGGTTATTGTTACCTCGCACGGCTCCTTTAATGCAGAAAGACCTGCAATTACGGCTGAAAGCTCCATTCTGTTGTTTGTCGTATTAGGCTCACCTCCTGAAATCTCCTTCTGAATTCCTTTATATCTTAAGATAACTCCATATCCGCCCGGACCGGGATTGCCTGAGCAGGCACCGTCTGTAAACATTTCTACTTTTTTCATATACTCACCTTACCCACGCATTGAAAAGATTTCCTGTGCGAATTTTTTAACTGTCACCATTTAAAATTTAGCAAATTTAAAGGTATTATACAATATATTTATAAAAAGTTCAAGCTTTATATACACTGCATAAGACTGAAATCAAATAATTTTGTCAATAATATGTTACATCATAGAAGTTTTATAACTTCTTTCAAATATAAATTCATTCCTAATAGTAAGAACAATTTTTAGCATATTGTATAAAAAACCGCCTTGACAATTAGTAAATATTACTGTATAATCAGTTATATTCATTTGTTTTTAGTTATTTATATTGTGATCATCAGGATTCGTTATATAATACCAAACCTAATGCCTGATAATTAAGTTATATTTTCTATATGAAAGGACTGTTCATATTATGGCAACCACCAAAAATACCGAAAAGAAAACTGCTGTTCCCAAAGCAAAGACTGCTTCAAAGTCAAAATCAACAGCAGTTTCTAAAAGAACAAGCACTCATCTTATAAGCAAAAATGAATTGAAGGAAAAAATATTAAATATTCTTGATAAAGAGTTTAACACCACTCCTGATTCTGTGTCGGATCAAGTTTTTTATGAAACACTTTCTAAAATTGTTGTAGAATTAATGCAGGATAAACACAGAAAATTTATGAACAAAATAAACTCTGAAGGCAAAAAACAGATCTATTATTTGTCTATGGAGTTTTTAATGGGTCGTTCTCTGAAAACTTCCCTTTACAATCTCGATATCATCAACGAAGCAACCGAAGTTATGAAGGACTTCGGGGTCAATATAAACAATCTGTTCGAGTGTGAGCCTGACGCAGGTCTGGGAAACGGCGGTTTAGGACGTCTTGCCGCTTGCTATCTTGACGGACTGGCAACTCAAGGTTATGCCGCAACAGGATATTCAATTTGTTATGAATATGGCATCTTTAAGCAAAAGCTTGAAGACGGCTGGCAGACAGAGCTTCCTGACAACTGGCTTCCCGGCGGAAACTGTTGGCTTGTAAGAAGAAACAGCAGACAGGTTGAAATTCATTTTGACGGTGATTTAAAAGAATATTGGGATAATCAGTATCACTGTGTAACACACGAAAACTACACAACTGTTTTAGCTGTTCCTTATGACTTATACGTTTCCGGATATGACAGCAATGCAGTATCAAGGCTAAGATTATGGCGCGCAGAATGTCCGTCATTTGACATGGGGATGTTTAATAATGGCGATTACGGAAAAGCTCTCGGACAAAATGTTATAGCTCAGGCCATATCAAAGGTCTTATATCCTAATGACAACCATGCCGAGGGAAAATCCCTTAGATTAAGACAACAGTATTTTATGTGTGCGGCGTCTATCGCTGATATAGTAGACCGTCATATGAGAACTTACGGTACTCTTGACAATCTTCATGAAAAGGTCGCTATTCATATAAATGACACTCACCCTACTCTGGCTATTCCGGAGCTTATGAGAGTTATGCTTGATGACTGCGGATTCTCATGGAACAAGGCTTGGCATATAGTTACCAATACGTTTGCATATACAAATCACACTGTAATGGCAGAGGCATTGGAAAAGTGGGACTGCAATCTTCTCAGACAGGTTACACCTCGTATCTTCTCAATAATTGTTGAGATCAACGAAAGATATTGCAGAGATTTAATGGAAAGATACAACGATGAAAGTCTTGTTGCGCGTATGTCAATTATACAAAATAATCTTGTCAAAATGGCAAACCTCTGTGTTCATGCTTGCCACAGCGTAAACGGAGTATCAAAAATACATTCGGAAATAGTTAAAAACACGGTTTTTCATGATGAATACGTTGACTGTCCTAATAAGTTTAAAAATGTCACAAACGGAATTGCATACAGAAGATGGCTTTATCAGTCAAATCCGGGACTGACCAAACTTCTTGACGAAAAAATCGGAGGGGATTTCTTAAAAGACGGCGCAATGCTGAAAAAACTTGAAGTGTTTAAAGATGACCCGAACGTACTTGACAGTCTTGCTAAAATCAAAAAACAAAACAAGGATAACTTCGCTAAATACGTTAAAAACAAGTATGGTGTTGTTTTAAATACAGATTCAATATTCGACGTTCAGGTAAAGCGTTTGCATGAGTACAAAAGACAGCACTTGAATGCTTTGAATATTATTGCTCAATACAACTATCTGCTTGAAAATCCAAATGCCGATTTCGTTCCAAAAACTTATATCTTTGCCGCAAAGGCAGCGCCGGGATATTATCTGGCTAAGCAGATAATCAAGCTTATATGGTCTATTGGAGAAGAGCTTAAAAAGAATCCGCTTATAAATGAAAAACTTTCCGTTATATTCTTAGAGGACTATTGCGTTACTCTTTCTGAGATGCTTATGCCGGCAGCTGAAATCTCTGAACAAATTTCACTTGCAGGAACAGAGGCTTCTGGAACGGGTAATATGAAACTTATGCTTAACGGTGCCGTCACTCTTGGAACTATGGACGGCGCTAATGTTGAGATTTTTGAACAAGTCGGAAAGGATAATATAATTACATTCGGTATGAGCTCAGACGAAGTAACTGCAAAGAAATCTTCATATCATCCTGAAAAGTATTACAACGAAAACGGAATTATTCGTGCTTCTATCGATAAACTGTACGGAGGAGTAAACGGAAATACATTTGAAGAAATTGCAAACTCGCTCAAAAACAGTGACCCTTATATGGTCCTTGCAGACTTTGAAGATTATCAAAGAGCTCAGGCTTACGCTTCAGAATGTTATAAAGATCAAACCAAGTGGCAGAAGATGTCGCTTAAAAATATAGCTTGTGCAGGAATTTTCTCGGCAGACAGAGCAGTTGAAGATTATGCAAGAGATATTTGGGGATTAATAAAATAATATTTATCCGAATATAAAGAATGAACCATAATCTAATTTCAAAAAGGAATCTTGTATATTACAAGACAGCAGACTTTTTATCTGCTGTCTTATTTTTATAAAAAATAAAGGATAGTAAATTTACACTATCCTTTATTAAGTATTAAAATATTAAATAAAGAGTCTTTGCTATCTAGCTTCACAAACGAGCTTGATTGCAGTCCTTTTTTCACCATCAATATCCACATTTGCAAAAGCAGGCAAGCAGATAAGCTCTATGCCGATTGGCGATAAAAAACCTCTCGAAATGGCAATAGCTTTAATCGCTTGATTTATAGCCCCTGCCCCGACAGCTTGTACCTCAACCGAACCTTTCTCACGAATTACACCTGCAATAGCACCCGCAACAGAATTTGGTATAGATTGTGAAGAAACCTTTAAGATATCCATAGCTAACCTCCGTGATATATATGTTTATAGATATTATTATACATAATTTATAAAAAAAATCAAGTATTTTTGAGATAGTTGTTAAAAATATGATAAATATTTGTATATTATTTCAATTAATTACTATAATATAAAACAAATTAACAAATTTTATACTACAATATTCCTTTTTACAATGTTTTATTATACAAAAAATAACTTTTTATCCTTTTTTGTAGAAATGCTGATAATCCTTTTCATTCTCCCAGTTTCCGCCCCATTCAAATCCGAAGCTTCTGAATACTTTGTAACAATAATCATGTTTATCGATCTTATGTTCAAAGCTGCGGCTTCTGTCTGCATACGGCTCTGCTGAAGCAGGCATGATCCTGCCTTTTGCAATATACGGATTATACAATGGATTAATATCAATTGCCAGACCGTATGAATGTTGAGAAATAGTATCAGTATGAGCAATATTCCTGTAACAAAAGCACGACGAATTATTATCAGACATTGATTTTTCATCGTCGGCGTTATAATTGTCAATGAGTCTTATTTTCTCAATCATATATCTTCTATCATAAAGCTTTTTAAATATTTTACAAAGATCTTTTGCAATTTTCCTGTTACATATTATTTCTCCTGCCTTTAGTTCGCATTCAAAACTAAAATACAAAACATTCAAATAAAAAAGCTCGTTTCTTGAAATAACTTTTTTATTGTTCAAAACTGTTTCTTTATCCGGATAAGACTTACCCTGCATATTATTCCATATCTTATCGGGAACAGGCTCAAAAGTGAACCCATCATAAACAGTAGTTTTCTCTTTTACTTTCATTAACCTGTTCATACATATATTGCTGTAAATCTTCTCAAAGGCAAATGCAACAATAAGGGCTATAATTATTCCTTCAACTGCCCCTGCAATTATATCGCTCGGATAATGAACGCAAAAATATATCCGTGAAAAAGAGATAAATATTGCAGCCGCCAATCCAAACAGACCATTCTTTTTGAAGTACTTAATCAATATTGCAGCCGCCGCAAATGACGCTGACGAATGTCCCGAAGGAAATGATGCTCCCGCAGGTTTTGCTATAATGGTTTTTATTGATTCATCGGCAATAAACGGTCTTACTCTGTCTATTATGTTTTTTAATACAAAATTATTTATGAGAGCAGTTATGCCAATAGAAAGCAAAAGAATAAACCCTGCCTTTCTGGTTCGCCTGAAAATCATCAGAGCTAAACCTGTAATTATCCAAACCAATCCTCCATTGCCCATATAGCTGAATAATGAAAAAAAGTCGTTAAAGAACTCTGTCCTGATCGACAACAAAAAGTCTAAAATACTATTGTCTATATTGAGTATTACTTCCATAAGATATCCTGCTCTCGTTATCTAAAGTAAAAATTTTTATTATGTAACAGCAATCAATTCAGCACATAATAAAACTAATATATTTAAATAAAATACTGATAATAATTATATCATATAATACCACTCATCTCAAGTATTGAATGAGTATAAAAATAATGGTATAATAATTTAAAACAAGTATTTTTGTGGTTTGATTTAAGATAATTTCAAATTTTTTTAAAGAAAGATAATAAAAAACGGAGATTTTATATGTTCAAATTATCGAGATTTCTTAAAAATTATAAATTGCAAAGTATTCTCGGACCTATTTTCAAGATGATCGAGGCAACCTTTGAGTTATTTGTACCTATTGTTATGGCAAAAATAATCGACATAGGTATATACAATAAGGACACTTCTTATATTTACAAAATGGGTGCTGTTTTAATCTTACTCGGACTTTTAGGTCTTGTAAGCTCGCTTACTGCACAATATTTTGCAGCCAAAGCCTCAATGGGTTTCGGAACAGCATTGAGAAGCAGTCTTTTTTCTCATATCAATGCATTCTCTCATAAAGAACTTGATGAAATCGGAATAGGTTCATTGATCACAAGACTAACGTCAGACGTAAACCAAGCGCAAACCGGAGTTAATATGATTCTCAGATTATTTCTGCGTTCGCCCTTTATAGTTCTCGGTGCAATTATCATGGCATTTTCTATCAACTCAAAGCTGACTTTGATTTTTTTGCTGTTTACACCTGCTATTGCATTTGTTATATACATTATCATGTCAAAAACTATACCTATATATAAAACTGTTCAGAAAAATCAGGATGATATTTCAACAATCACAAGAGAAAACCTGTCGGGAATAAGAGTTATCAGAGCTTTTTCAAAAGAAAATCACGAACAAAAACGCTTTGCCGAAACCAGCGATAATCTTTTAAAAGAACAGCTTCTGGCAGGGCGCATTTCAGCTCTTTTAAATCCTGCTACCTATGTTTTAGTCAATATAGCGACTATTCTTATTATATGGTTCGGAGGAATTTTTACTTTTAAAGGAGCAATCACTCAAGGCGAGGTAATTGCACTTGTAAACTATATGTCACAGATACTTTTGGCTCTTGTAGCGCTTGCAAATCTGATTGTTATTATCACAAAAGCACAGGCGTCTGCAGTGAGAATAAACGATATTTTTAATATTCAGCCAAGCCTGACGGATAAAAATGCTGTGATTGATAATGTTACAGAATACAGCAAAAATATTCCTGTAATAGAATATAAAAATGTTTCCTATTCTTATTATGAAACCGCAGAGAAATGCGCTTTAAAAAACATCAGCTTTAAAGTTTTTATAGGCGAAACAGTAGGCATTATCGGAGGAACAGGTTCAGGAAAATCAACACTTATAAACCTTATGCCCAGATTTTTTGACATTACAGAGGGTGAAATACTTCTTAACGGAAATAATATAAAAAGATATACCTTTGAAGCTTTGAGAAAAAATATTTGTGTCGTTTCACAGAAAGCTATGCTTTTCAAGGGAACTATCCGTGACAATATAAAATGGGGAAAGAATAATGCTTCAGATGATGAAATATGGAAGGCTCTTGAAGAAGCGCAAGCTGACGAGTTTGTAAAGGAAAAAGGGCTTGGGTTTGAAGTCACACAGGAAGGAAAAAATCTTTCCGGCGGTCAAAAACAAAGACTTTCTATTGCAAGAGCACTTGTTGCCCAGCCTAAAATTCTTATTCTTGATGACAGCACAAGCGCTCTTGATTTTGCAACCGACTCAAGACTTAGAAAAACATTAAAGCAAAATAACAAAGAACGCACAACCTTTATTGTTTCCCAAAGGGTAACGGCAATAAAAGACGCTGATTTTATAATTGTCCTTGACAATGGAGAAATTGCCGGTATCGGCAAACACGAAGAGCTTTTAAGGTCATGTGAAACATATAAAGAAATATGCAATTCTCAGCTTTCTAAAAAAGAGCTTGACTAAAAATTATTTACCATACTGAACGGCGGTGAGCAATATGAGAAATAATACGGAAAACTCTAAAAACACAAAAGAGATAATCAAAAAGCTTTTTAAATATATCAAACCATACAGACGTTATCTTATTTGTGCGCTTCTGTTATCAGTTATAACTGTTACTTTCACACTATGGGCTCCGATACTTATGGGTGACGGTATTGACCTTATTATATCCAAAGGAAATGTAAACTTTTCAGGCTTGAAAAAAATTATTGTAAAAATTGGCGCAGTAATTGCAGTAACAGCTCTAGCACAGTGGCTTATGAATCTTTGCACAAATAAGCTTACTTTCTATACAGTAAGGGATATAAGACTAACCGCTTTCGCAAAGCTTGAAAAAGTTCCTATAAGCTATATTGACAATTCATCTCATGGAGATCTGTTAAGCAGAATAGTCGCAGATATAGACCTCGTTTCAGATGGACTGCTTATGGGCTTCACACAGCTGTTTTCAGGGGTTATAACCATACTTGCCACCATAGTTATCATGATTTCAATTAATATAAAAATAGCATTGATCGTTATAATAATCACTCCTCTGTCATTCTTTGTTGCGTCGTTTGTCGCAAAAAGAACATTCAATTTGTTTCAGGCACAGTCAGTTAAAAGAGGAGAAATGACAAGTCACATAAACGAAATGATTACCGGACAAAAAATTGTTAAGGCTTTTAATTATGAAAACGAATCTAAGAAAAAATTTGAAAAAATAAACGGAGAGCTGGAAACAGTCGGAGTAAAAGCACTTTTCTTCTCAGCAATAACCAATCCGTCAACACGTTTTATAAACGGGTTAGTTTACTCAGGAGTTGGAATTTTCGGAGCTGTTTCCGCTATAAGCGGACATATAAGCGTCGGACAGCTTTCAGCTTTTCTGACATATGCAAACCAGTATACAAAGCCGTTTAATGAAATTTCAAGCGTTATTACAGAGCTTCAATCTGCCTTTGCGTCTGCAAAAAGAGTTTTTGAAATAATTGAAGCCAAAGAAGAGCAAAGCGATAACGGACTTCATAACTTAGATACGATAGACGGAACTCTAAGTCTTGATAATGTATCGTTTAGCTATACGCCTGACAAGCCTCTTATTGAAAACTTAAATCTTGATGTCAGAAAGGGAGAGAGAATAGCTATTGTAGGTCCCACCGGATGCGGAAAAACCACGCTTATAAATCTTCTAATGAGATTTTACGACGTCAATAAAGGTAGTATTAAAATAAGCGGAAAAAGAATAACTGAAATAACACGCCGCAGTCTAAGACAAAGCTTTGGGATGGTACTTCAGGATACATGGCTGTCTAAAGGAACGATAAAGGAAAACATAGCCTTCGGTAAACCTGACGCTGCCGACGAAGAGATAATTAAAGCTGCCAAAAACGCTCACGCTCACGAATTTATACAAAAACTTCCTCATGGATATGATACAATAGTATCAGACGACAGCGAAAACCTTTCAAGCGGACAAAAACAGCTGCTATGTATAGCAAGAGTAATGCTTACGCTGCCGCCTATGCTTATATTAGACGAAGCTACCTCGAACATTGACACCCGAACCGAAAAGCAAATACAATCAGCCTTTGAGCAAATGCTTAAGGGAAGAACAAGCTTTATTGTAGCGCACAGACTTTCAACAATAAAAAATGCCGACTGCATTTTAGTAATGGATAAAGGACATATTATAGAGCAGGGCAATCACAATGAACTGCTTTCAAAAAACGGTTTTTATTCAAAGCTGTATTACAGTCAATTTGAACAAAGCTGATGTCCGTCAATTTTAATATAAACTTTTGCAAATAAAAAAGACCGTTTGAAACTTACTTTCGTAAATACCAAGCGGTCTTACTTATTTTAAAACTAATCTTAAAACCGAAACCAGTCCATACAATCAGATTAAAAATTATTTTTTATAAACTTCCACCCGTCGGCTGTCATTTCATCAAGAGTGTACTCAGCCTTCCAGCCGAACAGCCTTTTCGCCTTTTCCGTATTCGCATAACAGGTAGCAATATCTCCTGCGCGTCTCGGCTTGATTTCATACGGCAGTTCTTTTCCGCAGGCTTTTTCAAAGCTGTGCAAAACATCAAGAACGCTTGAGCCTTTTCCTGTTCCTAAGTTTACAGCCTCCACTCCCTTGTTTTCAAGAACATACTTTAAAGCACACAGATGACCGGACGCTAAGTCGCAGACATGGATATAATCACGTACGCCCGTACCGTCAGGGGTATCGTAATCATCTCCGAATACATTTAACTGTGGAAGCTGACCTACTGCTACCTTTCCGATATACGGAAGAAGATTGTTAGGGATTCCGTTCGGATCTTCGCCGATAAGACCGCTCTTGTGGGCGCCTATCGGATTGAAATATCTCAGCAGAGAAACGCTCCACTCATTGTCAGAAACATAAACATCGCGCAAGATCTGCTCGATCATAACCTTTGTATAACCATAAGGATTTGTAGCAGACGTCGGCATATCCTCAACAAACGGCACGGGGTTATTCAGTCCGTATACGGTAGCAGAGGAAGAAAAAACTATCTTTTTGCATCCATACTTTTTCATAGCCTTAATAAGCATAAGACTTCCCGTTATATTATTATGATAATATTCAACAGGCTTTTCAACCGATTCTCCTACCGCTTTCAGTCCTGCAAAATGAATAACTGCGTCAATCGTATTCTCATCGAATATTTTTAAAATGCCGTCTAAGTTCAGTAAGTCATCTTCATAAAATCTGAAATCCTTACCTGTTATCTGTCTTATTTTATCCAGCACCTCAGGCTTTGAATTACAGAAGTTATCTACAATAACTACATTATAGTCATTTTCTAAAAGTTCAACAACCGTATGACTCCCTATAAAACCTGCTCCGCCTGTTACCAATATTGTTTCTTTCATAAAAATACCCGTCCTTTTCCTTTTTGACAAAAATAAAGCATTTTTATCTTATGTTATTTTAACATACAGATCGCTACTTTGCAACAGCTTTTTTATAGGCTTATAATTACTTTGACGAAAAAGTCCGTTTAAACACCAAAAACATCGGAGCAGCCTAAGCTGCTCCGGTGTTTTAATATTGCTACTGTTATCCGCTGTAATCATCATCGCCATAATATGAGTACGGATATTCAAAATAATCCATAATGCGCTGATTTTTGATCTTCTTAAATTTGCCTTTGTTAAATTCAACATCTTTGTCGCCCGACCAATACAGACATTCGCAATACCATTGACCTAAATAAAAATCATTAACATAGGAATTATATGTATAGTATTCATCAGTATAACCATTTGCTGCCTTAGCTATTTTCTCATCTTCAATATATAAGATATATTTATCCCCTACTTTATAAATGGCTTTATTTAAATCGTCTTTAATATTTTGCTCTGCAACCTTACCCGTTTTAAAATTATATGTATAGAAAATAAATCTGCTGCATCTTATTAAAAGCGTGTCACCTAATAATTGTATTGAGCTTATTTCAAGACTGCTATTTGCCGTAAATATAGTCTTGGGTTCTTTGTCAGTACTTAGCATAAAAACATTTTCGCTTGTTTCATCAATGCAAACCATCATATCCTTATACATACACGACACATAATACTCGCCTTTGCCATGTTTATACTCTTTTACAATGATTTTACCTGTTTTATTGTCGATTGTGATTTTCTTTTCTTTTCTGCTTTCGTTGAAATCATCAGTATACAAATATGTATAGTCATTATCGTATGTTACACCTACAAGCCAGATGTTATTTTCCTCTAAAAGCTTTTGAGATATTCCTGTTTTCAAATCTATTTTGTATATTTTGCTTTTAGATGATTCAGTATCTGAACTATATTCATTATAATATTCAATTCTAAATAAAAGAGAATTATTCTGAACATAAACATCTGATACTTCACAATATGATATAATCTCTCTCTTCGTATTTATATTCAATGTAATTGTTGAAATTTTTGTAATATCTTCACCCTTTAGAGTTGTTCTGTAAAGCGTGTAATTGTACTTTTCAAATTCAAAGTTACGCTTTAAGAAATAAATCATATCCTTATATTCAAATGCAAATTCTATGCGCCAGTTTTCACCATAAGAATCAAATAAATCCTTTTCCAATCCTTCGAAATAAACAGTATTACTTTTGTTGTTTCCGTATTCACAGAAATCAACTAACTCAACTGCTCCTCCCTCAAATCTGACTGTACCCTTTTCAGAAAATGACATACTTGTATTTAGGTCTATTACAACGCTTTCTTCGTTATGTTCGTCAATGTTATACGAGCTGTTTGTACTAAGTGATTTTGCATTATCTATATTTGCTGTCGAAACGCATCCTGAAATGCTGAAAATCATTGAACAAATGCACAATATCGCCAAAAGCCTTTTAACAATCTTTTTCATCTTCCTGCCTCCTTATTCCAGATTAAGCCTAGATTTAATTATCTTATTTGTAGCAAAATAGCTTGCTAAACAAATGACAACCATAACAGCAAGTATTATAGACAATGTTATATTTAATAAGTCAACGCCTAACATATTATAGTTTTTGATTGATAATTTATTTACGAATAGTGCTATGCCTGCGCTGATAAACGACAGCACATTGACAATGCCTATGTATATTATAACGGAAAGTAAAACCTTTTTTCTGTTTGCCATATTGCCTATGGCAAACGAAACGAAAAATACAAGAATATTAAAAAACAAAGAACCTATAATCAATGCTGCAAGAAGTGAGAAAGTCAATTTCAAGTTAATTACGCTGTCTAAGATAAAATCCAACAGTCCTATCTGAGTGTTTTCTATACCCAGGTCAATTCTTAAGTTGTCTAGGGCACTGTTAAGCAAATCTCCGGCTACAATTATTAATCCGGAAATAAACAGAACAATATAACTGAACACCGTATAAAATACCCCTACCAACAGCTTTGATATAATTATTGAACTGGACTTTACAGGAAGAGTATTTGTCAAATATCCCTCGTCTGTAAATACACTTTTGTAAAAACGATAAATAGAGATAAACTGTCCGGATACGCATACGCTGACTATAACAATAACAAAGATTACAGTTATAGCTATAAATAGTATATTAAAGGCAATTGAATTTAATTGTTCTACCTCCATAATCTCAAGTAAAATTCTTTCTACTACTGCAAAGAATATAACACCTATAAACAGCGGAAGATAAAGTCTTCCTGACGCTTTGAATTCTGTTTTGATTAATTTTCCTAACATCTGAATACCTCCCTGAACAGTTCGTCAACCGATTTCCCGGTTTCCTCGCGGATCTCGTCTACCGTCTTGTGAATTTTTAAACTGCCGTTATGTATCATAATAACGTCGTCAAGCACTGTTTCAATATCCTGAATCAAGTGTGTGGAAATTATTACAGCAGCCTCAGGATTGTAGTTTGTAATGATAGTGCGAAGAATATAATCTCTTGCAGCAGGATCTACTCCTGCAATTGGCTCGTCGAGCAAATACAGCTGAGCCTCCCTGCTCATAACAAGTATTAGCTGAAGCTTTTCCTTGGTTCCCTTTGACATAGCCTTTATTCTTTGGTTAAACTGAATTCCCAAATTATCAAGCATTGTCTTTGCTTTTTCAAGATTAAAGTCCTTATAAAAATCCTCAAACATTTTTATTATGTCTTTAACTCTCATCCAGTTTGGAATATAAGTCCTCTCAGGAAGATATGATACTATACCTTTTGTTTCTATTCCTATTTTCTTTCCGTCTACTGTCAACTCTCCCGAATTTTGCTTAAGCAGACCTGCTATCAGCTTAATAAGAGTTGTTTTACCGCTTCCGTTAGGACCTAACAGCCCTATTATCTGTCCTTTATTCACTGACAAGTCAATATTATCAAGAGCAACTAGCTTGCCGTATTTTTTTGTAAGCCCGGTGCATTTTAAAACTTCATTCATTTTCAAAACTCCTCCCTATTTATAAGTTCTATTGTTTCCTCTTTAGTAATCCCAAGCTTTTTTATCTTTCCGCAAAACTCTCCTACTTCAAAAGACGCAAGCTCCGTTCTTAAATCACTTATCAGCTTTTCATCGTCTGTTATATAGTTGCCCGATGTTCGCCTGGATGAAATAAGACCTTTTTTCTCAAGCTCGCTTAGAGCCTTCTGCATAGTGTTAGGATTGACCTGGGCTTCGCTTGCTAAATCTCTTACAGACAAGAGCTTTGTTCCCGACGTGTATGTTCCGTTTAGTATCCTAAGTTCAAGCTCTTCCACAAGCTGAATGTAAACCGGTCTGTCGTTTTTAATTTCCCAAGCCATAATTAAACCTCCATTTCTATTTAATGAACTTTGTTATTATAGATACTTTGCATAATATACAGTTTAAGCTGACCTGCAATAAATTGTATTATTGATATAATACAATAATACACTATTATTTTACCATTGTCAACCCCCTTTTGCAAAAAATAATTGAAATTTTTTAATGCGAATTATGCAAAATTTATATTAGATTGAAATAAAAACTTTTTAGGGGAAGCCCTCTCTTGCAGGGCTTCCCCTCTTTAAAAATAGTCCATCGGACTATTTTTAAATTCACCTCTTTCGGAGCGCACTCCGTAAAAGGATTTCGCCGACAGCTTGTCGGCGACAGGGCTCCGCCCTTGACCCGCAAGCCTTTTGAAAAAGGCTTGACCGAAAACTTTTGGTCAATAGCTTATAATCTTTTAAAATTATAAGAAATATATGCAAAATTCAACATTATCTATCTTACTAATTAAATAAAATTGCAATTTTTTATTTTTCACTTGCAAAAAGGAAAATTTTATGATAGAATAACTATATCGTGCTAAAGCGTCAAAAG
>CANPWL010000022.1 GCA_947584375.1 uncultured Clostridia bacterium
TTCCTCAATAGCTCAGTCGGTAGAGCGCGTGACTGTTAATCACGATGTCGCTGGTTCAAGTCCAGCTTGGGGAGCCACCGGCGAGCCGCCGGAGTTTGTTCGCGTTTCACATTTTGTGGAACGTGAATTTTTTATATATCGCGTTAGTGGTGCATATTTTGGGAAAAGTATTTACACCTGAACAGAGGTCGTAATCTGAACCATAAGCGTTCGAATACGACCTCTGTTTTTATGTTTAACCCTTTATTTAAGCACCTTTACGGGTGCTTTTTTCATTTTTATCGGGTGTATGATAAAGTAGCAATAAATATAGTTACTCCTGCGATCTGAGTGGAATAATTTAATTTTTAGGTATATTGAAACTAAAAATCTGTGTAACTTTTTGTATAAAAAAACTCGGATATACCAAGGGTTAAAAAATTATTTACCATAGGGTGTGTTGTTTGCACAAAATTGGAAGTTCAATATTTTGCAAAGATAGCATGTTTTTAATTAAATAGTTTCACCGAGTTTAGAGAAATCGGTCATATGAAATGACGGGAACAGTGAGTAGTATTCTTCGGAGGGGTTGGGGACATAAATTCCAACAGTTTGGCAAATCATATCCAAAATCCATGTTACAAGAATTCTTATAAGAATTGAACCTTTGCGGAATAGAATCAAATATAGCTTCTCTTACTCTGGTAAGTGAAAGAATAATAAAAATTATACCCTCGATATAAATACCGCAAAAAGTGCGACCTGCCATGAGTAACCGATCCCTTTACAACCGTATAGGTTAGAAATGCATTAAAACCCATACCTGCCGATATGGCAAACGGTAGATTTGCCATAAGTGCCATAAATGTTGTACCGATAAATGATGCCAAACACGTTGCAATAAGTACTGCTGTACTGTCCATTCCTGCATCGGATAAAACCTTGGGTAACTGCCGGAATATACGCCATTGTCATAAAAGTAGTAATACCTGCGGCAATTTCCGTCTTGACGTTTGTATTGTTCTGCTTTAACTTAAATAATTATCTAACATTTTTTAAATCTCATTTTCCGAAAATTCTGCTATGTACGGAAGATTTCTAAAATATTCACCGCAATCTAAACCGTAACCTATTACAAACAGGTCTGGAATTGTGAACAGAGAATAGTCAACCTTAAAATCTACGATCCTTCTGTCGGGTTTGTCCAGCAAAGTAATTACCTTAAGTGAAATTGGATTTTTTGAGTTTATAAGCTTGGCTACATAATTTAGCGTCCTTCCTGTGTCAACAATATCTTCTACAATGATTACATGATATTTGCTTACGTCCTGCTGTATATCCATTGTTATCTTGACAATTCCAGATGATTGAGTTCCTTCATAATAGCTCTTAGCTGCCATAAAACCTATCTCGCATGGTACGTTTATCTCTCTACACAAGTCTGATAGAAATATAAATGAACCTTTCAGTATACTTACAAGCAGTATAGGTCTGCCGTCATATGACGAGTTTATCATTTCTCCCGCTTTTTTTACTTCTGACTTTATTTCTTCTTCGGAAATAATTATGCGTTTTATTTTTCCATGAAATTCATCAATGCTTTTAAATCTCATATTTCTAATCTCCAATCACTTTAATGCTATGCCGTAATTTATCTGATACTTTTATCTAATACTAACGAAGTTTGTATATTAAAATATATCATAGTTGTCGGATTTAGTCAATTACAATCTAATTTAAAATATTGCATACTTATATTAAATAATAATTAAAAATGCAACAGTGATGTTGTATTCATTTCGGTACTAATATAGAACGTGGATTATTAGATATAACTCGTTAGCGGTAATGTAAAAGTTATTGTATTGACACACTTTGATATGAATGATATAATAAAGCATATTAGTGAAGGAGGAAAAATGATGACTGGTAAGAAAATCAGAATATTATCATTTTTGACTTGTTTTGTTATCATATTAGTATCGTTTGTTTCCTCTGCATATGTAATCAGTCACATCGAGCACGATTGCACAGGCGAGAATTGTTCTGTATGTACTTCTATTTCTGCGGCAGAACATATTCTTGATAATCTGGGAACAGGAAAGATAACTTCATTAGCTTTAACAGCAGTAATTGGCTTTCTTGTTTTATCTCTTTGTAGTATATTTTCTGAGATTTGTATAAAAACACTGATAGGTAATAAAGTAAGGCTAAATAATTAAGACAGTTATAGTACAAGGGATTGCTATACCCATTTTTGATTGAATATAGCAGTACCCTTGTCTTTTTATGCCTAAATTTAAAAATATCGGAGGTTTTTATAAATTATGAAACGTATTTTTTGTACTATTTTTGCTGCTGTATTTTCATTAGCTTGTTTTACATCGTGCAGTTTTGATTCATATAAGAAGAAAGAAAATTCTGCACTTTCTATTGTCACAACTATTTTTCCTGAGTATGATTGGGTACGTCAAATACTTGGGGATAAAATTAAAAATACTGAACTAACAATGTTGTTGGACAGCGGTGTTGATCTTCATAATTTTCAGCCCTCTGCTAATGATATTATCAAGATTTCTTCCTGTGATATGTTTATCTGTGTAGGCGGTAAATCTGATAAATGGGTTGAGGATGCTCTTAAAGAAAAAAACAATGAGAATATGGTTGTGATTAATCTGCTTGACGTTCTTGGCGATACAGTCAAGGAGGAAGAATTGGCAGAGGGTATGGAAGATGAGGAACACGACCATGATGATGCCGGTGGTGAAGATAACGAGTACGAGGAAGAAGTTGAATATGACGAACACGTTTGGCTCTCACTTAAAAACGCTGAAACTCTTTGCAAATACATTGCGGACAGGCTATCTGAAGTTGATTCAGATATTGCAGAGTCTTATAAAACAAATGCAGAAAATTATATCGGAAAGTTAAAAGCTCTAGACGAAGAGTATCAGTCAGCGGTTGAAGGTGCAAAGCAAAAGGCAATATTATTCGGAGATCGTTTTCCTTTCAGATATTTGGCTGATGATTACGGCTTGAAGTATTATGCTGCATTTTCGGGATGCTCTGCAGAAACAGAGGCAAGCTTTGAAACAATATCTTTTCTGGCAGGAAAGGTTGATGAACTCGGTTTGAAAAGTGTTTTAACAATTGAGGGAACAGATCACAGCGTTGCTGAAACCATAATAAAAAACACAAAAACCAAAAGTCAGAGTGTCTTGACACTTGATTCAATGCAGTCTATTACATCTGATGATGTTAAAAACGGGGCAGATTATCTTGCTATAATGCGTGATAACTTGACTGTTTTGAAAAAGGCTTTGGTATAGAAAAACGGAGGTGCAAAAATGTCTTTATTATTGTGTGAAAACGTATCTCTCGGATACGATTCTAAAGTGGTCTTATCTGATTTAAGTTTCTTTGTAAACAGCGGCGACTACCTTTGTATAGTCGGTGAAAACGGTTCGGGTAAAAGTACGCTGATGAAAACTATTTTGGGTTTAAAAATGCCTTTGAGCGGAAAAATTTCAATGGGGGACGGCTTGAAACAAAATGAAATAGGTTACCTTCCGCAGCAAACAGTAGTTCAAAGAGATTTTCCTGCATCAGTTTGGGAAATAGTGCTTTCCGGCTGTCTGAATAAAAGCGGATTTTCACCTTTTTACTCAAAGGAAAACAAAAAACGAGCAAAAGAAAATATGGAGAGAATGAATATAACATCTCTTTCTAAACAGTGTTACCGTGAATTATCAGGAGGACAGCAACAGAGAGTGCTTCTTGCAAGATCACTTTGTGCAACTGAGAAAATACTGTTGCTTGACGAGCCTGTTTCGGGACTTGATCCAAAGGCAACGTCAGAAATGTATTCGCTTATATATGACCTCAACAAGCAGGGGATTACTATTGTAATGATATCCCACGATATTCAGGCAACTGTAAAATATGCAAGTCATATTCTGCATATAGACGATGACATTTTCTTCGGAACAAAGGAAGAGTATATAAACAGCGTAAAGGGCAGACTCTTTTTAAATACAAAGGATGGTGAAGAATAATGTCGGCAATGTTTGAAAAACTTTCTATGTATTTTGAATTTCCATTTGTGAGATATGCGTTGATAGCCGGAGTGTTAATTGCTCTTTGTTCTTCGCTTCTGGGAGTGACCTTAGTGCTTAAAAGATTTTCCTTTATCGGAGACGGACTGTCTCATGTGGCGTTCGGAGCAATGGCAATAGCGGCAGTTCTTAACTTTACTAACAATATGCTCTTTATGCTTCCGATAACGGTAGGATGTGCAATATTGCTTCTTATGGGAGGTCAGAACAGAAAAATCAAAGGTGATGCGTCTGTGGCAATGATTTCTGTTGGCTCGCTTGCTATCGGATACCTATTAATGAATCTGTTTTCTACATCTTCGAACCTTTCAGGAGATGTTTGCAGTACACTTTTCGGCTCTACTTCTATTTTGACATTAGACGTTACTGAGGTTATATTTTGTGCAGTTTTATCAATTATTGTTGTTATTGTATTTGTTTTGTTTTATAACAAGATTTTTGCGGTTACATTTGATGAGAATTTTGCAAGAGCAACAGGAATAAAAGCGTCTGCTTATAACTTTTTAATTGCCGTAATTATTGCGGTTATAATTGTTCTTGCTATGAATTTAGTTGGTTCTTTGCTTATTTCTGCTCTTATTATATTTCCTGCATTGTCGTCAATGCGATTGTTTAAAAGCTTTAAAGCTGTAACTATTTGTTCTGCTGTGTTTTCTGTTGTATGCGCGGTATTAGGTATTCTAATTTCTGTATTATATGGAACACCTGTCGGCTCTACTATAGTTGCAGTTGATATAATAGGATTTGTTATATTCTATATTTTAGGCATTTTTGGAGGTAAACGAAGATGAAAAAAACTTTAGCTATTTTTATTTCAATTGTTCTTGCTTTTGGTATGTGTGCCTGCGGACAACAGAAGAAAAGTACCGCTGCCGCAAAGACGCTTCCTACAATTATAGATACGACTGAATATGTTTTGTATCAAAATATATTTATGAACGAAATGGGTTCGGACTATGAAGGTAAGGCTGTTACCAAAAAAGGTACATTTACCACAATACGTGACGAATTTAACAATGTGACACGTTATTATGTATGGGGATATAACGATCAGACAAAGTGCTGCGACTGGCAATGGGAACTTCATTTTAAGGAAACACCAAAGCTTCCTGCTAACGGTTCATTAGTTGAGGCTGTCGGAACATTTACTGCTGATGAAAATTCTTTGGACGGTTATTGGATAGATGACGCTAAACTTACCGTTAAAACAGAATATAACGGACCTGAATGTGATGTAGACCTTACCTCAATGGGAGGAACGCTTGAGCGGGTACAGCTTATAAATATACAGCAGCACCCTGAAAAATTCGAGGGTGATAAAATATACGTTTACGGTAGAGTTTACTCACCTACAAGCATACAGCATCCTTATTATGATAGCGTCTGGACACAGGAGTTTTCAACAACAGATACAACACCGGCGACAGGAACTGTGGTGATCGTATCGGGTATTCTAAAGAAAGGTGTTATAACAGAAAGTAAGGTAACAGAGACAAATCAGTATTAATTTTTGCAATGGTTAAAATTCAGGCACATAGGAAAATAACTATGTGTCTTTTATATTGTTTATAAATTACTTGATCTATGGTCAATTAGTCCACATATTTTTCCTGTGATTTTTCTTGAATTTTACGTTTGTTTGTTGTATAATTAAATAAATATATCAATTATGCAGGTGTTATGCTATGAATGTTCAAACAATATTACAATATGGCGTCAGGATACTTATTATTTTTATGATTTTGCCTATTCACGAGTTAGCGCATGCTTGGGTGGCATATAAACTGGGTGACAATACGGCACGCTACTCAGGAAGATTAACATTTAATCCTTTTTCACATATTGATATTTTAGGCTCGATATGTCTACTTCTTACAGGGTTTGGCTGGGCAAAACCTGTTCCCATAAATCCTCTTAATTTTAAAAACAGAAAGGCGGGTACGGCGCTCACCGCTCTTGCAGGACCGCTATCAAATCTTATTGCCGCATATGTCGCAATGATTATTTTTAAAGTTATATCTTGGATTTCTTTTGGCGGCGTTGATTTCTTTTATTCAAATACCTATTATTATATAAACCTGATATTTCAATACTTTATAATTTTAAATATATTCTTAGCTGTCTTTAATCTAATTCCGATACCTCCTTTGGATGGCTCAAGAATTTTATGCTATTTCCTTCCGGACAGCTTTGAATATAAGCTTGCTCAGTATGAACATATAATTTATATTTTGTTTATAGTGTTTGTAGTTCTATTTAATTTTCTTTCCGGACCTATTAACTGGATAGGTGACAAGATATATAATCTTTTCTATTTTTTGACCGGATGGGTTGATATAATTATGAGAGCAATTATACTTTAAATTTTAATCTGTAATCGAAAGGTATCTATATAAATGAACAAACTTCAATTTAAACTGGAAGTCTTTGAAGGCCCGCTTGATCTGCTTCTTCATTTGATTTCAAAGCATAAACTTAATATCAATGATATTGAAATTTCATTGTTGCTTGAACAGTATCTTGAATATATTGACGGTTTGAAAGAACAGGATTTCGAGATAGCAGGCGATTTTCTGGAGATGGCGGCAAGACTCATATATATAAAGACAGTGTCGCTGCTTCCTAAGTCTAATGAGGCTAAAGAACTAAAAAAAGAACTTGAAGGACGTCTTATTGAATATTCGCTTTGCAAGCAGACTGCTGAATTACTAAAAAATTGCTATGTAGGCGGTGAGATTTTTGTTCGTCTGCCTGCACCTGTTGAGATAGATAAAACCTATAACAGAGAACATGACCCTTTAATACTTGTTGAGGCATATATGGGTATATCAGTAAGGGCGAAAAAAGCGCCCCCACTGGACGCTTCGATTTTTAAGCCTATTGTTTCTAAAAAAATAGTTTCTGTCACGTCAAAGATTATTTTCGTTCTGAAAAAACTCTACACAACAGGCAGTTGCAATATGGACATGCTTTATCAGGGGATTACTGAAAAATCCGAACGTGTCGCTACCTTTCTTGCAGTTTTAGAGCTTACAAAGTCGGGCAGGATCTTACTGAGTGATGATAATTCAGAGTTATATTTTAAAGGACGCGATAAATAAAAGTTGCAGAAGTAATAATATTTCAAATTTCAGTCTTTCAAACTAAGGAAAGGAATCTAAAATATAAATGAAGATAGATGAAAAAATTTCGGTTCTGGAAGCAATACTTTTTTCAAGCGGAGAGCCAATTGAAAGCTCAAAGCTTGAGGAAGTAATTGAAGTTGATAAATCAACTTTGAATAAGCTGATTGAATTATTAAACGACAGATATAAGAATTGTTCAAGTGCATTGTGTGTTTATTTACTTAATGATTCATACCAGTTGGGAACAAGGGAGTATTATGCTCCATACATAAAAAAAGCTATGGAGACAAAAAATAACTCTAAGCTCTCACAGGCGGCGCTTGAGGTGCTAACGATTATAGCCTATAATCAGCCCGTTACAAAAGGTTTTGTCGAACATGTCAGGGGAGTTGACAGTTCAAGTGTTGTAAACTCGCTCGTCGAGAAGGGATTGCTCGAAGAAGCGGGAAGAATTGACGTTCCGGGACGTCCTATATCATTTAAAACAACCGCAAATTTTTTACGGTGCTTTAAATTGAAATCACTTGATGATCTTCCCAAGCTGCCGAATCAGGAAACAATGGTTAATGAACAGTTTACAATTGATGACTAATAATTGTTAATTTGCAAATGAACATCTAGCTATTGCTTTGACGGCAGTCAAATATACTTCCGCACAGAGAACCGCATAGCTTTTTAAGACTGTAAGCCTCGTCAGCAAGACACGCAAAAGCCCCTTTAAATCTGTTATCTTCATCAGTGTAGTCAAGAAACTCAACAAATATTGACGAAAGCCCTGCTATCATTTCGGATTTCGCCTGAATTTCTATAATGTCTGACAATGGTATTTCCTTAACCATTTTGCTCATTGATGTCACTTCCTTTTTTTAGATTGTATTAATAATATACCATGATATCATGGTATATTCAATCGTCAAATTAAATAAATATTAAGCAATAGCGTTTGTGTATATTGACTATTATATACAAATATGATATATTTTAAAAATAAATTAACGCTATAATGGAGGTAAATATGCCTGCTAGTGATGCAAAGATTAAAGCAAATGCAAAATATAATAAAAATCATTATGATAGTATGCTTATAAGAGTTCCAAAAGGTAAAAGGGAAATAATTTCGGAACACGCAAAAGATTATGACGGTTCTCTGAACAAGTTTCTAAACCGAGCAGTTGATGAAACTATGGAGAGAGATAAAAATAAAGGATAATTAATTATCTTTTATCGATTTTTCCGTTGATTGAAAGGGGTTGGTAGTATTATAGCTTTGTATATAATTGTAGGAATTATATTAGCCGTATATATTATCCTTCGTATTTCAGTTACAGTGTCATATTATGCAAACAGTAAAACAGATGAGATCAAGCTGTCTGTAAAGTGGTTGTGTTTTAAAATATATCCCAGACCCTACAAGAAGATTAAGAAAAACAAGATCAATAAAAATAAAGAGTCAAAGAAATCTAAAAAGTCCAAACGGGAATTTAAGGAAAATATAAATGAGATTGAAGAAGAATTTGTTGAAATCTCCGAGGACGATCTGGATGATAAGATAAAGTCTTTAGAAAAGGAGATTGAGAGACAAGAGCAAAATGTAAAGCAGACAAATGAAATTCCAAAGACGGATAACAAATCTTACTCTGATGGGATTGATAAAGAGCTAAATATAAAACAGAAGAATAAGCACATAAAGAAGTCACAAAAGGACAATAAAAATAATAGCGGACTTAAATCTAAAACTAATAATATTCGTCAGAGGTGGAAAAGATACAAAGACTTTATTCCGATGACATGGAAGCATTTCAAAAAGCTTTTAAAACAAATTCGATTTTATGATACCGAGATTGAAATTACCGCAGGAAAGGATGACGCTTATGAAGCTGCAATGCAGTACGGAAGGATAAATATGGCACTCTTTCACGGATTAGGTATTGTAGGAACGGTATTTTCGCTTTATAAGCCAAAAAGGGCAGAGGTAAAGTGCGTATTTGATAAAAAGGTGTTTGAGTATGAAATTTCGGGAATAGTAAAGTGTAGACCAAGCACAATTTTGGGAATAATAATATTGTTCGGAATAAAGTTTTTATACTTGTTTTTGAAAAAGCGTCACAAAGCAAAAAAGCAATTAAAATTAAAGCGTAAACTAATGTTAAACAATAAGGAGTTGTCAGTTAATGAAGGATAATAATTTAGAAAAGCTTGTTGATACAGCAATGCAGAAAATTCATGAGCTTGCCGACTGTGAAACTGTTGTCGGAAAACCAATAACAGCAGACGGAACAACAATAATTCCTATATCAAAGGTATCAGTTGGATTTACATCGGGTGGTTCTGATTTGCCGACAAAGGGTTCAAAGGATCTGTTCGGAGGCGGAACAGCGGGCGGTTTATCATTACAGCCTATTGCTTTTATTACTATTACAAACGGAGAAGTAAAACTTCTCCAGATGTCTGTTAATGCAAGCAAGGAAAATGCTTTTATAAATATGATTCCTGATGTTGTTGATAAGATCACAGGATTTATAAAGAAAGATAAAGATACGGAAAAAGACAATTTATAATTATTTGCTATCAATTCTGAAAAACAAATACTTATGTATTATTTTTTATTAAGTGTGCAAAATATTAGAGTTTTAAGGTTATTTTAAAACTTCTTAAAGGAGGTTACACGCTTAATGAAAAAAGTAATTAGTCTTTTTACTATATTAACGATTACGTTCAGTTGTTTTGGATTTTTTATCACAGGAGAAGCCGTATCAACTTCTGCAAAGGCTGCAATCTTAATAGATGCTGAAAGCGGAAGGGTATTATATGAACACAATGCTTATACTAAACTGCCTATGGCAAGCACTACAAAAATTATGACAACTTTGCTGGCAGTTGAAAGAGGCAATCTTGATAAGCAGTTTAAAGTGGACGACAATGCTATAAAGGTTGAGGGTTCGTCTATGGGACTTAAAAGCGGAGATTTGGTAACATTGAGAGCATTGTGCTTTGGTATGATGCTTCCCAGCGGAAACGACGCCGCAAATGCAACTGCCGTCAGGATCGCAGGTAGTATTGAGAAGTTCGTTGCTATGATGAACAAAAGGGCAAATGAGTTAGGACTTAAATCTACTCACTTTGTTACACCGTCAGGACTTGATGATTATACCGACGATCACTATTCTACTGCATCTGATATGGCAAAGCTTACAGCTTATGCCTTAAAAAACAGTATTTTTGCTGAGATATGCTCAACAAGAAGTGCCAAGCTTAAATACGGAAATCCTCCTTATGAAAGGTGGCTTGCTAACACAAATAAGCTTATGGCGTCATGTGAGGGAGTAATTGGAGTTAAAACAGGGTTTACAGATAAGGCAAGAAGATGTCTTGTTTCGGCTTGCAGACGTAACGGTACAACACTTATATGTGTAACTCTTAATGACAGAAACGATTGGGCGGACCATTCCGATCTATACGATTTTGGATTTTCTCAGTATAAGAGCGTTACTCTTTCCCCTGAAACAAAATTATTCAAAGCACCGTTAGTCGGGGCGGAAAATGATACGGTCACGGCAAGTTGTGAGAACGAGATAAAATTAAGAGTATACAAGGATGATGAAGATAAAATATCTCAAAAAGTTATTTTAAATAAAATAAATTACGCTCCTATTTCAGAAGGAGAGATACTTGGATATGTGAAATATTATCTCAATAATAGGTGCGTAGGTCAAGTTAAAATCAAAGTAAATAAGAGCGTTAATGCCAAGGATTCAGAAAGAACGGCATTTGATAGATTTATAACAAAAGTTTGGAGATTAATTTAATAAGAACAGGCTAAACCTGTTCTATACATAATGAGAGGCAAATAAATGGAAAAAATAAGAATACAGAAAATTATTGCCGACGCAGGCTACTGTTCTAGAAGAAAAGCGGAGGAGCTTATCTCTCAGGGCAGGGTGAAAGTCAACGGAAGACCTTGTAAGATTGGTGATAAGGCATTTTCAGGCAAAGATTTAATAACTGTCGACGGGGAAAAGCTATACACTCCGAGAAAGAGAAAGCTGTACTATATAATGCTCAATAAGCCAAGAGGGTATGTCACTACGATGAGCGATGAGTTTGACAGGAAAAATGTTTCCGATTTGCTTATTGGAATTCCCGAGCGTGTTTATCCTGTTGGAAGACTGGATAAGAATTCTGAGGGTATGCTTCTATTTACAAACGACGGTGCTTTTGCAAATGATATTATGCACCCGTCAAAGCATGTTACAAAAACCTATCGTGTTACGGTGCGTCCTTCCATTACAGATGAGCAGTTGGTAAGGCTTTCAGAAGGCGTTGAAATAGACGGTAAGGTGACTTTGCCATGCACGATCAACGTACTGGCTAAAGAACCGGGCAGGGTAGTTATACAAATGGTTATCCGCGAGGGAAGAAACAGACAGATAAGAAAAATGTGTGAGGCTGTCGGATTGGAGGTAGCAAGGCTTAAAAGAACGGCTATCGGACCTCTTAAACTGGGAATGTTAAAGCCTGGCGATTACAGAGAGTTGGAGCCTGATGAACTTAGAGCTATTAGAACAGCAATAAACAGTTGAGACGGCGTCAATGGTGACGTTGCATCCGGTCTGACTTTTGTGAGTTTGTAAAATGTTATTAATTTGATAAACGAAAGAGGCAAGATACTAACGATTACAACTTGCTAAAATTGATAGTTTCTGCATCTATATATCGCTTTGACGGCAGTCGAATATACTTCCGCATAGAGAACCGCATATCTTTTTTAGACTGTAAGCTTCATCTGCAAGACACGCAAACGCTCCCTTAAATCTGCTATCTCCATCTGTGTAGTCAAGAAATTCAACAAATATGGACGAAAGCCCCGCTATTATTTCGGATTTTGCCTGAATTTCTACAATATCTGACAATGGTATTTCTTTAACCATTTTGCTCATTGATGTCACTTCCTTTTTATTTGTTATTATTTTATCACAAGATATAGTGACGTTCAATTGGCAATTGTCACAAATATAAGTGATAATTTTGTGGAATTTGTCACTTTATATAGTGATAAAAATTAGTAATATAATTAATCTAAAATGAGGTGATAATTGTGCCAATTAAATATGATAAGCTTATAAAGCGATTACATAAAGCAGGAATTACAAGCTATACTGCAAAGCGTGATAAAATAATAGGTCAGGCAACTTACAAAAAAATTTTTGAGGGTGGAGATATTGACACTAGAACAATAGAAAAGCTATGTAAAGTTTTAAATTGTCAGCCCGGAGATATTATGGAATATGTTGACGAAGAAGAAAATTAATTTTCAATTTAAGGAATCAGAGAAATGTTAGAAATTTTACAAACAAAAAATAAAGAGAATTACAGAAACAAAATAACAGAGTTGGGTCTTGATTTCGATACGACCTTTGTTGTAGACGCAACCGATGAGGGGAGTTCTGTCGGGTTCGGGATATATCATTTCGGCATTGATGAGGATTACAATCCCACAGTTGAGATAGACTTTGTGCAGGATAATTCAGATATTATGCTGTTTGACGGAATAATACGCTCGATATTGTTTCTTGCTATGATGAAAGGAATAGATAAGGCAAAGTTTAATCTTACTCAAACGGATAAACTTATTAAGCTTGGCTTTGTGCAAAATAATTATAATTGTCTAGACTCTATTACTAAATTCTTGTCTAAATGTAAAAGTTGCAAAAACTAATTGATATATTCTTGTCAAACAAGAGATTTTGTAGTACAATATTAATTGTGAAAAATTTGCCTTTTGGCTTATAATTCATTTAATATATGATTGGAGGAAATTCAATGACTAAGGATTCTATCTCACTTTCAGCAAGAGATAGGCTGGCACATTTATTTGACGGCGGCGAGTTTACTGAGCTTGATGCTTATGCTAAAGTTTCGGATAAATTGTCGGGAGTAATAACAGCTTACGGATATGTTGACTCTAATCCCGTATATGTCTTTGTACAGGATTCATCTGTTAATGACGGTGCTTTGACAAGGGTTCAGGCTGATAAGATCTCTAAGATTTACGATATGGCTGCAAAAACGGGACTTCCTGTTATTGGTATTTATGATTCATTCGGGGCTGATTTAAACGACGGAATTTCTGCAATGACTTCATACGGAGAGCTTATACTTAAAGCTTCAAATCTTTCGGGAGTTGTTCCGCAGATATCAGTTGTCGTAGGAACTTGTGCAGGAGCAAGTGCAATTTTGGCTGTATCTGCTGATTTTGTAATAATGTCAAAGAATGCCGAGCTATTCATCACGCCTAACACAGAGGTTGAGGATTTAGCTAAGAATGCTGCTGAAAACGGTACAGCTTCACTTATTGCCGAAAATGACGAGAACGCAATAGAAATGGTTAAGGAGTTATTGATAAAGCTTCCGCAGAACAACTTATCTCCTGTTCCTATGTTTGAATTCAGTGAGCCTGAAAGTGCTTATTCAGACAATGCAGAGTGTATTGCAAAAGCCGTCTGTGATGAGGAAAGTATTTTAGAGCTTTCAAAGGATTTCGGAACAGCAGGGTATACTGCTTTAGCTTCAATAGGCGGAGCAACTGTGGGAATATGTGCTACTAATAAAACATCTGATAAGCTTACTTCTAATGACTGCTCAAAGCTGGCAAGGTTTGTTAGAACCTGTGATGCTTTTGCGATTCCTATAATCACATTTGTTGACACAGAGGGCTTTGATAACAGCGAAAGTTCAAACAAATCGGGAGCTGTTTTGCAGATGTCAAAGTTAGCCTCTGCATATGCAGAAGCAACTACGATAAAAATTTCAGTTGTCACCGGAAAGGCATACGGACCGAGCTTTTTAACACTTGCAGGAAAAGGTTCAAACGCAGATTTGGTTTTTGCGGTTGAAAATGCAGTTATTTCAGCTTTGGAGCCTTTAGCAGCAGTTGAATTTTTAAGTCATGATAAACTTAAGGGAACAGACGATTTAGCTAAATCAAGAGAGGCTCTTATCAATAAATATATTGAAGAGCAAGCTTCTGCAAAGGTTGCTGCTGAAAAGATGTGCGTTGATGGAGTTGTTTCTGTCGGAGAGATAAGAAAGGCTCTTATTGGTGCCATTGAAATTATGGCTGGCAAGCGAGTTTCAAGGCTTCCTAAGAAGCATAGTAACAGTCCGTTTTAAATAAAATAAATCAGATAGGTGGTTTTTATATGAAAAGATATAACATTACTGTAAATGGAAAAACATATGACGTTGCCGTAGAAGAGGCTGGCAATGATTCTTCCGTATCTACGTCAGCACCTGTTCAAACAGCACCTTCAGCATCTGCTCCGACCGCTCCTGTTGCAAACGGAACAAAGGTTTCCGCACCAATGCCAGGAACTATACTTGACATTAAGGTTTCAGTTGGAGATACTGTTACAGAGGGAGCGCCTTTATTTGTTCTTGAAGCTATGAAGATGGAGAATGATGTTAATGCTCCTTGTTCAGGTAAGGTTGCAAGCATTAACACTACTAAAGGTTCTACTGTTGAAACAGGAACGGTGCTGGCAGTAATACAAGGTTAAATCTGTATTACCGTCAGAAGCATTAAACCAGAGGCAAGAAACAAAATTATGAACAGTTTTAATTGGTTGAAAAAATTTCTTGCAACTGGTTTTTTATAATCTAACATGGAAGGAAAAATTTTATGTCTAAGGTAAATATTACTGAAACAGTTTTAAGAGATGCTCATCAATCGCTTATTGCAACAAGAATGTCACTTGACGAAATGCTTCCTGTTTTATCTGCAATGGATAAGATAGGTTTTTACTCATGCGAGGTCTGGGGAGGCGCTACATTTGACTCCTGTTTGAGATTTCTTCACGAGGATCCTTGGGACAGACTTCGTACAATAAGAAAGGAAATGCCCAATACAAAGCTTCAGATGCTTTTCAGAGGACAGAATATGCTCGGTTACCGCCATTATGCTGACGATGTGTTGGAGTATTTTGTTCAAAAAACTGTTGCAAACGGTATTGACATTATCAGAATTTTTGACGCTCTGAATGATATAAGAAACCTTGAAACTGCTGTAAAGGCAGCAAAGAAAGAGGGCGCTCACGCACAAATTGCTATTTCTTATACTTTGGGTGATGTATTTACAGACGAGTATTATGTTGATTATGCAAAGAGAATTGAAGCAATCGGTGCCGACTCAATTTGCATAAAGGATATGGCAGCTCTGCTCACTCCTTATGCTACCGAAAAGCTTGTAAAAGCAATAAAATCAGCTGTCAAGATACCTCTTCAGCTTCATACACACTATACTTCTGGCTTGGCTTCAATGTGTTTACTTAAGGGAGTTGAAGCAGGTGTTGACGCTATCGACACTGCTATGTCACCGCTTGCTTTGGGAACTTCCCATGCTCCTACTGAATCAATGGTTGCGGCTTTGCAGGGAACTGAATATGACACAGGTCTTGATCTCGTAAAACTCAATGAAGTAAGGGAATACTTTATGACGCTTCGACAGAAGTATCTTGATAACGGTCTGCTTGACCCTAAAATGCTTGCTACTGACGCTAATGCACTTATCTATCAGGTTCCGGGAGGAATGCTTTCAAATCTGCTTTCACAGCTAAAGCAGGCAGGTAAGGAGGATCAACTTACAGAGGTTTTAAAAGAAGTGCCTAGGGTTAGAAAGGACTCGGGTTATCCGCCGCTTGTAACGCCTACCTCTCAAATCGTTGGAACACAGGCTGTATTTAATGTTATAATGGGCGAGAGATACAAGACTGTCACAAAAGAGTTCAAAGGACTAGTAAAAGGTGAATACGGTAAAACACCTGTTGAGATTTCTCCTGAATTTCAAAAGAAGATTTTAGGTGATGAAAAACCTATTACCTGCCGTCCTGCTGATTTAATTGAGCCGGAGCTTGAAAAACTGAGAAAAGAGTGTGCAGAATGGATTGAGCAGGACGAGGACGTTCTTAGCTATGCACAGTTTCCGAAGGTTGCTCCTAAATTCTTTGAGGAAAGGCGTGACAAAAAGCTTGGCATAGATATGGTTCACTCTAACTCAGAGACAAAGGTACATCCTCTTTAAGTGATTAATTATATAATATTTAAAAGAATCGTATTATCTTAAATATCCTTGACACCTCTGTCGAAATATGTTATTATAACAATACAATATCAAAGGATGTGACAATAGTGTGCAGAATTACTAATTCCATTATATGTAAATGGGGGGGGGCTTAAAAGCCTAACCTTTATTAACTTTGCACAAAATGATTCTTTGAAATATAATATTGAATATAGGGCGTAGTATGCTTATAAGGCGTACTGCGTCTTTTTTGCGTTTATGGAGGTGGTAAGCAAATTATTCTTTTGGCAGAGCATAGCAGACGCTTTGCTTAGATTTACATTCCAAGTCTGCAAATAAAAAACTTAAAATCAGGAAAATATTTAGGAGGAAAGAGAAAATGAAGATAAAAAAGATTTTATCATTGCTTGCGTCATTGGCAATGGCAGTAACTGCGGTTACTGGCGCAATGACGGTGTCAGTCGTTAGTGCGGCTGATAGTTATGTTACATCAGGTAAAATCGGAGAAAATGCCAGCTGGGTTATAAACACTGATGGCGTTTTAGTTGTAAGCGGTACTGGCGATATTGCAAGACCTTCTGATGGCTGGCGTTGGAATGGACATGATATAGATGAAGTAGTAATTGAAGATGGCATTACTTCTGTTACTGCATCGGCTAACCAACAGCTTGTTAGTGTAAGTGGTTGTGCTAATATTTATAAGATTACAATGCCTCCAAGCTTTAAAAAGTTAAGTGGATGTATTGACAATTTAAGTATAATTAGTGGTCTAACAGATATTTATATATATTCTACAAATATTACAGACACAGCTTATCAATCTAATAATTATCCCAGTGGAATAACTTGGCACGTATATAAGGACAGTGAAACAGATAAATCATTGAGAAATGATTTAGGTCTTACTGATGAAGATATAGAATATATACCTGATAATGAAAAAATGCCAACGGTTGATAAAACTCCGGCACAAGTTGAACCGTTAACTGAGACATCAGGACCGGCAGGACTTACATCAAAGTGGGAATGGAATGAGTCAAGTAAAACTCTTACATTCAGTGGAAAAGGTGCTATATCAATGTTGGATGATTTTAGAAAGTACGCTGAAATAACAGAGCACATAATAATAAATTCAGGAATCACAAGAATTGGGAAAGTTACTAGACAAGGTGCTTATACCGCATCGGGTGCATTTGAAGGATTTACAGCGTTTAAGGATGTACAACTACCTGATACTTTAGTGCAAATTGGTGACAAATCGTTTTCTAAACTTCCGTTAGAAGGCGAGCTTAGTTTGCCTTCTTCGTTAAAAAAAATAGGTATGTATGCATTTGAAGAAACAAATATTACATCAATAAATTCTCTTAAACCAGGAATGACAATCGGAGCATTTGCTTTTCAAAAATGTAATTTACTTACTGAAATAACAATTCCGCAAAATATTGTTTATGGAAAGACTGGTAGTCCTAATGGGAACGGTTCTTCATGTTCACCATTTAGTAGTTGTTTAGGACTAGAAAAAGTTGTAATTGAAGGAGGAGGATCAATGCCTATAATGGGTGGAGGTGTGCTTGCAGCAGAAAAAGCTATCCCATATGCTTTATGTCCTAATTGTACTTCATTAAAGATAGTGATTATTAAAGGTAATGTTGAATATATAGCTCAGATGGCATTTAAAGGCTGCACTTCACTTACCGATATTTATTTATACAATACAGATTTAAAGACAATTACAGCAAAAGGTGCAAATAACGGTTACAATGATTCTATCGACACAACAAACAACCCAACTTTCCATGTTATTAAAGGCAGCAAAACAGAACAAACCCTAAAAAACGCAGGATATCTAACAGACGATAACACTGTATATCTAGCAGATACAACCGCCCTAGAAACAGCAATAGCAGATGCAGATGCAATAGATACAAGCAAATATACAGATGAAACGGTATCCGCTCTGACAACGGCAGTTGAAAATGCAAAAGCTGTTTTAGAGAATTTAGACGCAACTCAAGAAGAGGTTGACAAAGCGGCAACTGCAATTGAAACAGCAATTAAAGCACTTAAGCTGAATAATTCATCAAACTCACAGCAGCAAACACCTAATAAGACCACACCACAGACGCCTACAACAGCAAGACCACAGAAGTCAACAAGAAGTGCGGCTCAGGTGAAGAAAGATAAGTCAGCGGCTAAGAAGGCAATGAAGCAGGCAAAGATAACAAAGCTTACGGCTAAGAGCAAGGCAAAGAAGAAGATAACTGTATCTTGGAAGAAGGTCAAGAATGCAAAGGGCTATCAGGTACAGGTATCGGCAAAGAAGAACTTTAAGAAAGTAATCTACAATAAGAGCCTTACAAAGAACAAGCTGACAATAAAGAGCTCAAAGATAAAGAGCAAAAAGACCTACTATGTAAAGGTAAGAGCATATGCTACATACAAAGACGCAAACAATGCCACAAAGAAGATATACAGCAAGTGGGTCAAGAAGATAAGGAAAGTTAAGGTAAAGTAAGCGAAGATGATATAAAAGAAAGAGCGTACAGGAAAACCTGTACGCTTTTGTCTTATATATTCAATTGTCCATTATTTTGGTATTTACTAAAAAGATAAGACTCAAAAGGGTAACATTTATTTAAAACGCAGATATCTTTAATATTCGCTATTTTTTTGACTTTTTAAATTTAATATGATATAATATACAAAAAGTAACTTTAATTGTTGTTAATTTTTAGGAAGTTTAGAAGGAATTGGTGTATTATGATTAAGAGAAAACTGTTTAGTGTTTTATTGGTTCTTTGTATGTTTATTCAGATACCGATTTATGCAGGAGCTGAAATACGGTTAGCTAAACAACAGGTAGAAACAGAATCAGAGTTTGTTGATGTTTCACAATTTAATAATTCTTATCATTATATTGAAGGATTAAGACCAACTCCTGTCATAACAAATACTCCTAAAGCAACATTAGAAGGTTTAAGCCTACCCGAGAAATATGACTCAAGAAAAAACGGATATATAACAAGTGTAAAAGATCAGTATCCTTACGGTACCTGTTGGGCATTTGCTACTATGGCTTCTTCTGAAGCCAGTATTATAAAAGAAGGGCTATACAGTGACCAAAAAGAACTTGATCTATCAGAAATGTATCTTGCATATTCAAGTTTTAATCGTAAAAACGATCCACTGAATAACACAGGTAAAGACAAAAATATTTCATTAGAAAATAAAGGTTGGATGTACGGTGGATGTAATACACTGTTAACAGCAATGCATTTAGCACAGTGGAATAATCCATTGTCTGAAGAGGAAGTTCCCTATTCTAGATCTAAAATTCCCAGTGGGGATATAGAATACGATCAGCCAGAGTATAAGCTTGAGAATGCTATATTTATTCCGTTTTCGGTAGATATAATTAAATCTTACATTATGAAATATGGTGCGGTAAATGTTACATTTTATTGTGACACAAAAGTTTTTTCAGCCGATTATCCATATTATCTGCCCGGAACCTTTGATTCTACTCATGCAGTTACTATTGTGGGCTGGGATGATACAGTAAGTAAGGAAACATTTGAGAAAAATATACCACCTGAAGACGGTGTTTGGATTGTTAAGAACAGTTGGGGAAAATATGGGGCACTACGTGACGGATATTTTCAAATGTCTCAATCACAAAAGTTGTTTGATGTAACTGCATATGATTATATGAAAAACGAAGAATATGATTATAACTATTATTATGATGGCTCTTTTCCTACGACAAATATTTATGGAAGATCCGTAAGTGCTGCAAATATATATGAAGCAAAAAATGGAACAAGTAACTTAAGTGAATACATAAAAGGCGTATCGGTAAATGTGGCAAGCGATAATACTAACTGTGAAGTACAGGTTTATACAAATATCAAAGATACTTCAAACCCTACTAGCGGAACACCTATGCTTTCAACACCGGTAAGTGCTTACGTAGAATTTGCAGGTGTTTATACGATTCCGCTTAAAAAACTTATTAAGATAGAAAAAGGAACAAAGTTTAGTGTAGTTGTAAAATTAGAAACTGAAAGAGGATTTTCTCGAATTTATGCTTCTGAGAGTACGGAGTACTATTGGTTAAAAACAGAAGAATATACAGAACCACATCAGAGTTTTATAAGCACATCGTCAGATCCTAATAACTGGAATGATTTGCATGGATATCAGGGAAGGTATCGTTGTGCCAGTGTCAAGGCTTTGACAGTTCTTGGAGATAGCGAAACTCAGGATGAGAGAAAGTCAATCAGTGATGGAAATATTACTTTTGAAAATACTTCAGTTAACTATTCGGGAAATGAATGTAAACCGAAAGTTAGTGTTAACATTAATGGAAAAAAGCTCACTGATTTAGATTATAAAGTGAAATATATAAATAATATAGATGCAGGAGAAGCTATTGCCAAAGTTTATGGAACCAATAATTACAAAGGCATTAAGATGGTTCATTTTACAATCGATAGGTTAATATTAACAAATGAAATGATATGCGATATAGAAGATCAGGTTTATAATGCAAGTAATATTTACCCGAATGTTAAAGTAATACACGGTGAAAAAACTTTAATTCGAAATATAGATTATGCAGTTACTTGTTCCAACAATAAAAACGTAGGCAGAGGAATTATAACGATAGTTGGAAAAAATAATTATACAGGTGATATATCAAAAACATTTAATATTCTTCCATGTAAACTGACTGAATCTATGATGAGTGACATAGAACCTCAGACATACACTGGACAGAGTATAAAACCAAATGTAACTTTAATGCTAGACAAAAATACTTTGGTAAGCGGAACCGACTATACCGTTTCTTATGGAGAGAACGTAAACCCGGGAACAGGAACAATTAATATTACTGGAATAGGAAATTACACTGGCAGTATTATAAAGAAGTTTGAGATTAAAGGATCAGAAAACTATAGCATTATAGCTAACGCTAAGTCGGGAGGAAGTATAATGCCGTCCGGAGAAGTTAGTGTAGCAGAAGGTCAAGACCAGATATTCAAAATCAATGCTGATAACGGTTACAAGATAGAAAATGTAGTTGTTGACGGAGAAAGCGTTGGTAATGTATCGGAATATAAGTTTTCATCAGTGAGCAGTTTACATACTATTGAAGCATTTTTTACTCCTATTAAGGCAGAGAGCATTGAACTGAGTGATACCGAAATAACTTTAAAAGAGGGAGAAAGCCAAAAAATTACAGCGAATGTGAAACCTGATGATACGCTAGATAAGTCTCTTTTATGGAAATCGTCAGATGAAGATACTGTATCGGTTGAAGATGGGGTTCTGACAGCGAATAAAGCGGGAAATGCAGTAATAACAGTTAGAAGCCTTGATGGAAGCGATATATCGGCAACATGCAATGTGACGGTAACTGAATTAATTAGCAAATCAGATAGCTCTAATTCAGCAAGACCACAGAAGTCAACAAGAAGTGCTGCTCAGGTGAAGAAAGATAAGTCAGCGGCTAAGAAGGCAATGAAACAAGCAAAGATAACAAAGCTTACGGCTAAGAGCAAGGCAAAGAATAAGATAACGGTATCTTGGAAGAAAGTCAAGAACGCAAAGGGCTATCAGGTACAGGTATCGGCAAAGAAGAACTTTAAGAAGGTAATCTACAATAAGAGCCT
>CANPWL010000023.1 GCA_947584375.1 uncultured Clostridia bacterium
GCAACGGTTATGGATAAGCTGGAAAACGAGGGCATAGTAATGCTCGGAAAGGTTTCTATGGACGAGTTTGCAATGGGAGGTTCGACCCAGACTGCGGCATTAAAGAAAACCAAGAATCCATATGATACTGCCAGAGTACCGGGCGGTTCATCTGGCGGCTCGGCAAGCGCCGTTTCAGCAGACCTTTGCACAGCGGCTCTCGGCTCAGATACAGGAGGCTCGATACGTCAGCCATCATCTTTCTGCGGAGTAACAGGTATGAAACCGACATACAGCCGTGTTTCAAGATACGGTTTGGTGGCGTTCGCATCATCTCTCGACCAGATAGGACCTGTCGCTAAAAACGCTCAGGACTGCGGAACTATACTAAATGCTATTTGCGGATTTGATATTCACGACGGAACATCAGCTAAAGTAGATGTTCCTGACTTTAACGCAAGAATAGGCAAGGATATAAAGGGAATGAAAATCGCCCTGCCTAAAGAGTTTTTTGCTGAGGGAATAGATGATGTTATAAAAACTGCGGTCTTGAAAGCCGCTGACGAATACAAGGCTATGGGCGCAGAGCTTGTTGAATGTTCTATGCCGTCGCTTAAATATGCAATTCCTGCATACTATCTTATTGCATCTGCTGAGGCGGCTTCAAACCTTTCAAGATATGACGGTATAAAGTACGGGCACAGAACTGATAAGAAGTGCGAGTCATATGACGAGCTTATAAAAGCGTCAAGGCGTGAGGGCTTCGGCGACGAGGTTAAAAGAAGAATACTCTTAGGCAATTACGCTCTTTCAAGCGGTTACTACGACGCTTACTACGGAAAAGCAATGGCTTTAAGACAGCTTATAAGAAAAGAATATAACGATATTTTTGATAAGTGCGATGTTATTTTAACACCTACAACGCCAACTACCGCATATCGCTGTGATGAAAATATATCCGACCCTGTAAAAATGTATCAGGCTGATATTTGCACGGTAACGGTAAATATTGCAGGTCTTCCTGCCATCTCAACTCCGTGCGGATATGACAATAAGGGACTGCCTATCGGAATGTCGATTATAGGAAAGCCTTTTGACGAGCAGACGGTAATTCAAACAGCGGACGCTTTTGAAAAGAACTTCACAAGAGTTTTGCCAACCATTGATTAAGAAACGGAGGAACAGACAAATGGAAAATAAATATATAACAGTCATCGGTCTTGAAATTCACTCCGAGCTGCTTACAAAATCAAAGGTTTTCTGCACATGCAACGCCGAGTTCGGAGGCGACCAAAACACAAGGTGCTGTCCTGTGTGTACAGGTATGCCGGGAACACTGCCTGTTATCAATCAGACTGCCGTTGAATACGCAGTAAAAGCAGGATTTGCGCTAGGTTGTAACATCAGCAAGTTTTCTGTGTTCGACAGAAAAAACTACTTCTACCCCGACCTGCCTAAAGCATATCAAATCTCACAGCTTCAAAGACCCCTCTGCTTAGACGGTCTTGTTCCCATTGAGGTCGACGGCAAAAAGAAGAATATCAGAATCAACCGTATACATCTCGAAGAGGACGCGGGAAAGCTTATACACGATGATTTCAACGGCGTTTCGCTTGCCGACTATAACAGATGCGGAATACCTCTTATCGAGATAGTTACCGAGCCTGATATTTCATCTGCTGAAGAGGCTCAGGCGTTTGTGTCGCAGATTGCTCTATTGCTTAAATATGCAGGCGTCAGCGACTGCAAAATGGAGCAGGGTTCTTTAAGGTGCGATGTAAACATCTCTCTTATGAGACCCGGCGATAAGGAATTCGGCACCCGTGCGGAAATCAAAAACTTAAACTCTATCAAGTCTATCGGCAGAGCAATAAAATATGAGGAAAGACGTCAGGCACTCTTGCTTGACGCAGGAAAGCGTGTTATTCAGGAAACAAGAAGATACAATGAAAACCGAGACGTTACGACCTCAATGAGAAACAAGGAGAACGCTCACGATTACAGGTACTTCCCCGAGCCGGATATTTTGCAGGTAAACTTCACTGACGAAATGCTTGACGACATAAAAGCAAAACTGCCTGAAATGCCCGACAAAAGAATCAAGAGATATGTTGAGAAATTCGGCTTGAGCGAAACAGACGCTAAAATATTGATTCAGTCTAAGGTCGTTTCTGATTTCTTTGACAACGCAGTAAAGAAATATAATAATCCAAAGAGCATAGCCGCATTTATTCTGCGCGAATTTATGAGAAGACTCAATCTCGGAGAGATTGATTTAGACAACCTTAACTTCACAGCTGAGGATTTTGCCGAGTTGGTCAAGCTTTCCGACGAGGAAAAAATTTCTTTAAACGACGCAAACAAAACATTCAGAGAGATGGTCGAAACAGGAAAATCTTGTTCTGAAATCATAAATGAAAACGGATATATGATCGAGTTTGACAGTTCAAAGCTTGAATCAGGCATTGAAGAGATTTTAAGAGCTAACCCAGAGCAGGTTGAACAATACAGAAACGGTGAGACAAAAGTATTCGGTTTCTTTATGGGTAAATGTACAAAGGCGCTTAAAGGAGTCGGTACGCCTAAAATAATAAAAGAAATTCTTGAAAGTAAACTGAAATCCAACGAGAAAGAACCTCAAACACAAACCTCTAAGGAAAGTGAAAAGTTTGAAAACAATTCAAGGCTTGATACTTCAAAGCTTACTAAATATGAAAATCCGAATAAATTCATACCTGAAACTGAAGCAGATAACGACAAGCTGTTAGTTATAAACGGCGAAAATACAATACAGGAATTTAAAGTCGAGACTGTACAAAACAATATCGGTTCGGATGTTGAATTCTCAGGCTGTGTTCATAAGGTCAAATCAATGGGAAGTATCTCGTTTGTGGTTATAAGAACAGCAAGAGACGTTATTCAAACTGTATACAGCAAGGACAACTGCAAAGACAGTATAGACGGTCTGCATGAAGGTTATTTTGTTCATATAAAGGGTACTGTAAATGAAAACAAGCGTGACCAAAACGGCATTGAGATAATTCTGAGTGAAATCAAGCTTATATCAAGTCCTAAAGAGGAATATCCTCTTAAAATTTCTCAGGGAGAGCTTAAATGTACCCTTGATGTTAATCTTGATAATAGAAGCGTTTCTTTGAGAAACCCTTATCAGCGTGCTATTTTTAAGCTTCAGGAAGGTCTTGTTCAGGGAATGCACGAATTTATGAGAATGAACAACTTTACTGAAATCCACACTCCTAAGATTGTTGCCCAGGGCGCAGAGGGCGGAGCAAATATATTCAAAATCGATTATTTCGGACACCCTGCGTTTTTGAATCAATCTCCTCAGTTTTATAAACAGGCGGCTATCGCCTTCTATGACAGAGTGTATGAGATCGCTCCCGTTTACAGAGCCGAAAAGCACGCGACATCACGTCATATAAACGAGTACATCGGTCTTGACTTTGAAATGGGTTATATAGACAGTATGTATGATGTTATGAATATGGAAACAGCAATGCTTAAACATATTTTTGCGTATATCGAGAAAAACTACTCTAAGGAAATAAAACTTCTCAAAGCTGATGTTCCGCATATTACTGATATACCGTCAATAAGGTTTTCTGACGCTATTGAACTTTTGCGTGGCAAAAATGTTTCTACTAAATTCGATTTAGACCCTGAGGACGAAGTTAATCTTTGCAAATACGCAAAAGAAAAATATGACAGTGATTTCATATTCATAACCCATTTTCCAAGCTCTAAGCCTCCGTTCTATGCAATGGATGACAGAGATGACCCTAAAGCTGCTTATAAGTTTGATCTTATATTCAGAGGGCTGGAAATTACATCCGGCGGACAGAGAATTCACGATTATGACGAGCAGGTAGCAAAAATGAAACGTCAGGGACTTGACCCTGCCGACTTTGAAAACTACTTGGAATCTCATAAGTACGGACTTCCCCCTCACGGCGGATTGGGAATAGGTCTTGAGCGTCTTTTGATGAAACTTTTAAATTACTCAAATATTCGTGAAACCTCTATGTTCCCGAGGGATTTAAACAGATTGCTTCCATAGTTATCACTATCACGCTGCTGTCACATTGATATGATACACTATGTGTTGTGAAAACTATTAATGAAATTAATTACTCGTAAAATTTAATTTAAGAAATGGAGAATTAATATGGACGAGAATAAAAATCCGGACGAATTTCTGAATAATGAAAATCAAATTGATGAAGGCTTATATGATAAAATTTTGAAAGAAAATGAAGAACAGTCATCATCAGAACAAACAGGCATTTCAGAAACAGATGATTATTACTCAGATGAAAACTCTGAAATAAATTTTTCATACGATGATGAAATCGCTGATGTAAAAAAATCAAATACGTCTCTAAAAATCTTAATACCTGTAATTGTTATTATTGCAGCATTGCTTGTTGCAGTACTGCTGCTTATATTAAATAAATCGAAAATAAATACAGCTAAAACGTCTGCTTCAAGTTCTGCTTTGGCAAGCTCCGGTGCTGATGTTCCGGAAGCGTCGTTTAAAATCGACGGAAAAAAGGTTGACACCAATGATTTGGTATTTTTAAAAATCGACGGTGCCGAGGTCGGTTTTGATGAACTTAGAAATTGTTATTATCAATTTCTATATAACTACGGACCTTACTATGGAATATCTGATGATACATTCAAAAACGCAAGCGGCGAAGAACTTGAAGATATGTTCAAAACATTTAAAGACAGCCTGGCAGAGTATATAAAGGGTGGTTATGTTCATGCAAGCTATGCGAAACAGAATAATATTACCCTAGATGAAAAAGACCAAAAAACAGTTGAAGAAAAAATTCAGTCGCTAAAGGAAGAACAGGGCGATAATTATAAATCGTATCTAAAACAGAATTATATGACGGAAAAATTTCTTAATATAGCTATGAAGAATAATGTTTTAGCAGATAAGGTTAATAAGGCTCTCTCCGTTCCCGAAAAGGATTTTTACAAAACAGCTCAAAAGGAGCTTTATCAAATAAAGCAAATATTTATTCCGTTCGGCTCTGAGGAAAAAATATCTGATGATGTTTTGTCTTCTAACAGCATTGAGGATTATGACAAGCTTTCAAATCCGGAAAAAGCGTCTGTAATTCTTTCAAATTATGATTCTCTAAGTGATGATAAGAAAAACAAGGCTGAAAAAGCTTCTAAAAAGGTTGCAGACAATCTTTACAAAGAACTTCAGTCGGGCGCGGATTTTGACAAGCTTATGAAAAACAACACTTATGATTCATTATATGAAAACTATTCAAAGGGTATTTTGATAGGCAAAGATTATGAGTATGATGAGGCTTTTCTTAAAGCAGCTTTGAAATTGAAGGAAAATGAGATGAGCAAGGTCATCAAATCAAGTTCAGGCTATCATATTATTATGCGTGTTCCCCTGAATAAGAAATATATTGAAAAGAATGTAGAATACTTTGCTCAGACCTACAACGACAGTGCTATCAATAAAGTATTATATAAGGTTTACGATAATATGAAAGTTGAGCAAACCCAAACATATAAGGACTTTAATTATGGTGATTTGAGTTAAATTTATTGTACAGAATATTTATAGCAGAGGCTTTTTATGGCCTCTGCTATTTTCTTTTTCTAACAAAATAATTGTAATTTTTATTTTGTATTTTTTATTTACTAAAAATCAAACATTTGTTCTTGACAAATGAAAACAAATGTTCTATAATAATTAAAGAACTTATGTTCTTTAACGCTTAAGGTATTAAACTATTACTTAGAGTGATCTAAAATATTGTAAAAAGGAATGAGTAAATTATGAATTCTATTTCAGAAAGGGTTATTCTCCACATTGATATGAATAATTGCTATGCAGCAATTGAATGTAAGCTAAACCCCAAACTCAAAGGAAAATGCGTAGCTGTTGCCGGGAACCGAGAGGAGCGTCACGGAATTATTCTTGCAAAAAACGAACTTGCCAAAAGCTATGGCGTCCAAACAGGAGAGCCTATATGGCAGGCAATGAAAAAATGCCCAATGCTTGTTATTGTCCCACCGCATTATGAAGAATATTTAAAGCATTCAAAAGCAGCTAGAAAAATATATTCAAGCTATACAGACAAAATAGAACCTTTCGGAATAGATGAGTGTTGGATTGATATAACCGGATACTATAAACACGGAAAACAGGCAGACGGCAAAATCATTGCAGATGAAATAAGGAAAAGAATTAAATCAGAGCTGGGCATTACTGTATCAATTGGGGTAAGCTTTAATAAAATCTTTGCCAAGCTGGGTTCTGATATGAAAAAGCCTGACGCTACTACAATTATATCATCCTCAGGCAAAGATTGCTTTAAGGATAAGGTTTTTCCTCTTGATGTGGGAGAACTTTTGTATGTAGGAAAAGCAACTAAAAAAAGGCTCAATCAAAAAGGAATTTTTACTATCGGTGAACTGGCACAAACTCCTGTTTCAAAGCTTCAAAGCTGGCTTGGCAAATGGGGGCAATACCTTTGGGTTTATGCAAACGGGCTTGATATGACTCCAGTAGAAAACGAAGGTCATAATCCTTTAGTTAAATCGATAAGCAACGGGACCACCTCATACCGCGACCTTGAGAATGACAATGATGTAAAAATAATTACATTTGCACTATCTGAGAGCATCGCTTCAAGACTTAGAGCTATTCATTCTAAATGTGGAACAGTTTCCATTTTTATAAAAAATAAACAACTATACACTTATTCGAGACAGAAAAAACTTAACATTCCCACAAATGACGCTTACGAAATAGCTGAGATTGCACTTTCGCTTTACAAAGAGTCTTACAACTGGGCAGCAGACAATCCTATCCGCGCCGTATCAATTTGCGTATCCGAACTGACCGATATCTACTCTGACTATCAGATTTCTATCTTTGAAAATTCGTGTAAAAATAAAAAACAAGAAAATCTGAATAAAGCCGTTGACAACCTAAGAAAAAAATATGGTTACACCTGTATCAAACGGGCTATCGTAATTAGTGATAAGGGGTTTGCAAACTTCTCAACTAAAATACAAAATGAAATACATCCGGCAGGAGTATTCCACTCATAGAAAGCAAAAAACCTGAACCATTTTACGGAACAGGTTTTTTTATTTTTATCTCCTTATAATTCTTTGTATATCCCTTGCTTTTCCGGTTTGTTCATCAAAATCTACAACTACTCCGTTTATAAAGCAAGGCTCTTTGCTTTCTTTGAACATAACAGGATAGTGAAGCCGCATTTTAGCAGTTGCAATGTCGCTGTCTACCCCAAGAACGGAACGCTCAGGTCCTGTCATACCTACATCGGTAATATAAGCCGTATGTCCGCCGAGAATCATTTCATCAGCCGTTTGGACATGAGTATGCGTTCCTAAAATACCCGTTACCCGACCTGTGAAATAATGTCCTATACACTTTTTCTCAGCCGTCGCCTCAGCGTGAAAATCAATAAAAATATTAGGCGTTGAGATTTCAGATAATGCCTTGTCTATCGCAGCAAAAGGATTGTCAATAGGTTCAAGATAAACAACGCCCATGGCATTAATAAAAGCAATCTGCGTTCTTCCGACATCAAGAATATACATTCCCTTTCCTATAACGCCGTCAGGATAGTTAATAGGTCTGAGCAAAAAATCATACTCATCGAATATATGAACAGAGTCCCTCCTCTTAAATGAATGATTACCGGTTGTTATAACATCCGCACCGCAATTTAAAAGCATATCCAGCGACGCTTTTGTTATACCGTTCCCACTCGCTGAATTTTCACCGTTAACTGCAATAATATCAGCTTTAAATTCATTTTTCAAATTATAGATGTGCTTTGCTAAAAACTCACATCCCTGCTTAGAAACAACATCACCTATAAACATCAACCTCATATATTATACCTGCCTATCTGACAAAATCTCTAATTATCATATAATATCTTTAATTCTTTTCTGTACTTTTATCTTTAAATGCAGATAAACCGTCATCAGCCGGCTTAGTATTTGTCATCTCAAACCAGAACATTGAACCTTTTCCCTCTTCACTTGAAACGCCGAAAGGAAACTCATGAGAATTGAGAATACCCTTGACAATAGATAATCCGATTCCTGTTCCGACCTTATCACGTGCAACCTTTTTATCTCTGTAATACCTGTCAAATACAAGAGGCATAAGTTCTTTGGAAATACCCTCTCCGTGGTCTATAACTTCTATTCTTACACTGTTATTTTTATTTATCTGACGGATTATAACAGTTTTGTCATCCCCGCAATAATTGACAGCGTTGTTAATGAGATTATACAATACCTGCTCTATTTTAGATTCATCAGCAAAACAAATTATGTCCTTATCTTTATAATACTTTATAATATAGCCGTCCCGTTCAATTAAAATCTGATATCTTGACAGCACCTTTTGTATTTTTTCTGTAATTGAAAATTCAGAAATATCCAGTTCTGAATTTGAACTTTCCAACTTAGAAAGCTCAAGAATATCATTTACAAGCAATGCAAGCCTGTCGGACTCATCAATGATAACCTGAATATGTTCAGCACGCTTTTCAGGGTTATCTCCGGACAAATCCCTTATCATCTCGGCATATGCCTTGATCATAGTCAGCGGAGTTCTTAAATCATGTGATACGTTAGCTATAAGGTCACGTCTTAAATCAGTTACTTTTTTGACCTCCTGCCCTGCATGATTAAGAACACTTGAAAGCTCCTGAACCTCCTCGTAACCTTTTCCGTCAAACTTAACATCGTAATTGCCTTCTGCAAATTTTTCTGCCGATTCTGTTATTTTCACAATCGGCTTTGCTATCTTTTTAGATATAAATAAAGCAATAATAAACGCAAGTTCAAACAAAATAAATGTAATAAATATAAGCTGCTCTTTTATAATTCTGGTAGTTGAATCAACAGGATCAATCGAGCTTTCTAAAAACAGCAGCTTAGGAGAATTATTAATTTCTATTTGAGTTGCATAAAAGAGTTCTTTGCTTCCTGTTTCCTTGTTTTTATAAATTTCAGAGACACTGTTTTTGCCACTGTTTAACAGCTTATTTCTGAATTTATATATATACTGCCCGAATTTTTTCTCAACATCCGCGTTGAAATATGAAAATCTTCCTAAATAATTTGCATTATGCTCAACATTACCAAGAGTATCAGTAACCAAAATAGTCGCACTGTGCTGAAAAGCCAAGCTGTTGATAAGACTGTCTAAATCGTATGTGTCAGCACTTTCTGAAATTTGCTTGGCACATGATTTCAAATCTCTTACCTTCATCGACTGATAATACATCTCAATAAAAAAGTACTGGAAAAACCAAAGTAAAAACAATATTATTATAGTAAAAAGCATAAAACATATCCAGATATATGTTACCAGACTTTTTTGTTTTTTACCCGGATTAATTCGGTTATCAGCGTTTTCCCTGTTAAACAATTTTTTCAAACTTATATCCCATTCCTCTCAAAGTTACGATAAGATTTCTATACTCTCCCAAACTATTTCTTAACATTTTAATATGAGTATCTACCGTTCTGTCATCTCCGTAGAAATCATACCCCCATACTTCTTCTAACAGCTTATCCCTGGACAACGCAATATTCATATTTTTAACCAGATAAAACAAGAGATCATATTCCTTTGGCGTCATTGAGACCCTTTCGCCGTCTATCAAAACCTCTCGCGCGGTAAAATTAATCGTAAGACCTTTATATCTGATTATATCCTCTTTATTATTTACCAGACTAACTCTGTTCATTACTGCACGTACTCTTGCCATAAGCTCCTTAGGGGAAAACGGTTTTACAACATAATCGTCAATGCCAAGTTCAAAACCAAATAACTTATCATACTCCTCGCCCCTTGCCGAAAGCATAATAACCGGAACAGAGCTTGTTTTTCTTATTTCACGAACAGCCGAATATCCGTCAAGTTTCGGCATCATAATATCCATAATTATTATGTTGACATCTTCATTATCAGAAACTTTTTTCACAGCGTCCATACCGTTCTCAGCTTCCATTACCTCAAAGCCCTCAAATTCAGCGTACTCACGCACAACATCTCTTATCTTTTTTTCATCGTCAACTATCAGCATTTTTGACATAATAAATCCTGCTCCTTTTACAAAGTCATATGATTTTAAAACTAGAATTGCAAAATTCCTGTATGACTCTAAAGTCTGTAAACTATCGCTTGAAACCTGTTTGTTCTATTATAACATTATCACTTAATTGTGTAAACCCAGTGACAAAAAAGGGAAAAGAAGGACTTATATAATATTATTGACACATATTATATATTTATCTATAATGTAATTATACTATATACGTCAATAAAATATCAATATATGATTTCGGGGAAACTAAAATGATAAGAAGTTTTAAAAAAACTGATTTAAAAAAATGTGTCAATCTTTTAATAGACGTTTATTATAATGACCCATGGAATCATAAATGGACCGAAGAAAGCGGTACAAGATATTTAGACGAAATATCAAACCTTCAGCGCTTTGTAGGATTTGTTTTTGAGGAAGGTGATGAAATCCTCGGAGCTGTTTTTGCAAACGAACAAGTATGGTGGTCTGGGGATGAGCTTTATATCTATGAGCTTTATGTTTCAAATAATCATCACAATAAAGGCATCGGAAAACAGCTTATTGCAGCCCTTGAAAAACACGTTCAGGAAAACGGTCTTGAGGGAATAACTCTGCTGACTAGTAATAAAACACCTGCTCCTGATTTCTACAAGCATATAGGATTTGAACAGGCTGATTATATGGAGTATTATTTTAGGGATTCCAATTGATTTAACAATTGCTTCATAAGCCGAACAGATTGAAAAACGTAAAAATCCTTTTAATATCCGATTTTCGCATTTAAGTAGGTAACCGGCTGTAAATCAAACTTAACAGTTATTATAACTAGGGGTTTTCACCCTAAGTGAAATCATGGTTTCATTGTCAGCACCTAGCCTTTATCAATGCAATAACCGCTCAAGCAAATATGCCTGAGCGGTTTTTCATATAAGATATTTCAGCTTATTTAACTTTAACCTTTCTTATCTTTTTGACCCACTTGCTGTATACCTTCTGAGCCTTGCCGTTCTTATCCTTGTAAGTTTTGTATGCTCTTACTCTTATATAGTAGGTCTTTTTGCTCTTTATCTTTGAGCTCTTAACTGTCAGCTTTGTCTTATTTATAAACTTCTTGAAAACTATCTTCTTGAAGTTCTTCTTTGCAGCTACCTGTACCTGATATCCTGTTGCTTTCTTTACTTTCTTCCACGATACAGTTATCTTCTTCTTAGCCTTGCTCTTTGCTGTCAGTTTTGTTATTTTTGCCTGCTTCATAGCTTTCTTTGCAGCCGTTTTATCCTTCTTTACAAGCTTAGGATCTCTGGTCGTCTTAGTTGGCGTCTTGGTTGTAGGCTTTGGAGTGTTTGTAGTAGATGGATTTTTAGATACAATCTTACTGGGATCAACAGAGCTTCCTAAATAACTAATAGCTGCTTTCAGGTTATTAATAGCTGTTGCTCTCAGATTATCATTAGCAGACGAATCGTTATAAACATCAACTAACTTATCATATGCCGCTTTAAAATACGACCATTGATTATCACTGTAATTATTCTGCCTCTTGATAGAAGTTGAATCAAATAAGAGTTCCTTAACCTCTCCGCTCTTATTTAAAACCATATATTTATAAGCATTTATAAAATTATTATATGCGTTTTCCTTGCTATCATATGTAGACCTTGTATTTTCAAGCATTGATTGTAAAGTCTTCAGCTTTGAACTCATTGCACTATATCCGCTTACGCAGTCGCTTGAATTTAACGCCTCACATTTTACAACCGCTTGATTGTATTTTATCATATCCAATGCATAAACATTTCTTGGTGCATAATATTGACCTTTGCTGTTTCCTCCGTTAAAGAACACTTTGATCCAATCTTCGCATTGATCGGCAGAACTTATTCCTGCACCTGTTGGAAACCTCTGATAATATTTTGTCAGGTTAGGGTAATACAAGTTATGAAGCTGATCCATTATGGTCTTTACACAGCTAGGCTCATAACTGTTTTTAGCAAGATCTTCAATGTTATCAAAAACCTTTTGGGCAAAATCCGGGTTATGCATTAATTTATAAACCATTACCTGAATGGGATCGTATAAATTTTTCCCTCCGCTGTATATCTGATAAAGCTTATCATTCACCGAGCTTTCTCCGTCATTTCCCCAAAGAAAAGCACCCATCTCAACATCGTAAACCATAAATCTCCATTTGCCGTCGCTGTATCTTCCGCCGTTTTGGGTGTCAACAGTTCTTGTTCTCCAAACCTCCCAGTTCTTTCCCGACCAGTCCTCATTGGAAATATAGGTTTGTGTGGCAACATAATCAGCAAAACTATCTAAATCAACCATTGTAGAAACTTTTTCATAATCTGCTTTCTTAGAAAAATCGGTTGACGAGTTTTTAATATATTTTACAAAGTCATTCCAAAGCTCTACGTCCTCATCGTTGCCTTCTTCAATCTTTGGTGCATTATTGTTTTCTGTATCCGGCTTGACCATTACAACATTATTTTTATCTACGCCGAAGTGACTTTCTGCATAGTCATCGTTATAATCCTCCTGCATAGTATAAATTCCCCAGTACTCGCCGTTTATGAATGCAATACAAGGAACGCTTGCCTGTGTTGAAAAATTCCTGTCAAGCACACAGGTTTGAAGGAGCGAGTCCTTATACTTTACATAATTAGCGTCATTACCTCCGTTTCTAAGGGTTATCTTTTTAAACGATTTTATAGTGTTCCCATCAGCGTCCTTAGCTTTTCCGTCAAAGAAATCGTATTTAAAGCTTTTTTCTCCATAATCGCTTCTTGCATAAAGTCTCAGGCTCTTTTGGTATTCGCCTCTTGAATATCCTCCCTGGATTCTTAAACCACATTCCTGAGAAAATACCGCTTCGTTATTTTTTATATAATCAATATGTATAGGTCTTTCCCATTCCTTGCCCTTGTTGGTGCAGTTCTTCTGAAGATATATTCCCTTTTCTTCACCAAAAAGGTTATCTGCATCCGTTACTATGGACATTATAGGAACTCCTGCGTATGTTTCGTTAGTTTTTCCCACAAAGTATGTTTTTGTAACAACATCACTTGACACGCCATTTTTTACTGCAATCGCTCTGATAACTGTTGCCTTATCAACCTTTACAGCAGGAGCTTTTCCTCCTCCGCCTCTATGATCGGAATCAGTCAGCTTATCCTTGCTGATTGCAGAAAGAACATTGTCATCATTAGATTTGTCAACAACATTTATTTCTCCAGAATACTTTTCAGATTCACTTGTAGGTGTGCTTCCGTCCGTAGTGTAATATATTTCTGTACCATCTTCAGCAGTCAGTTCAAGAGAGAAGCTGTCTTTAAACGCTCCGCTTTCCTTAGAAAACTCAGGAGCCTGTATTGCAGGCTTAGCATTGTCATTGCTTTCGCCGGGCGTAGGCTTTATTACCTTGCAGGTATCGCTTCCATCGGGAACTCTTGCATAGGTCGTATCATCCTCAAGCGCAGGCACAGTTAATTTATTAACGCTGACTGAACCTCCTGTCTGAAAATCCAGGTCAAGTCCGTCTCCTGAAAGATTCATTGCAATATACGGTTTTGAACCTGCCATAGTATCATTTAATTCCTTATGACAATACAAAACAAGATAACCCTTAGCCGGAACAACGGCAGTACCGTTAACAGCTTCAGTTTTGTCTGTGGTATCCAAATCGATCTTTTTCAGTTGATAATCTGATATGTCAACTGCCGAATCAGTCGGATTATATAACTCTATCCAGTCGCAAAGCTCTGTTACAGTAGCGCCCTTTTTCTCATATACAGCTTTAACATCGGTTAGATTTCCGTTTTCTCCCTTATTTCCAAGACAAACCTCGTTTATAACAATGTCTGCAGAATCAGCGCTTGTTACAAAGGACGAGAATCCTACCGCCGTAACAGCCATTACAACGGCAATTAAAAATCCGGTAAACTTCTTTAATACGTTCATAGCAACCTCCTAAAATCATAAGTTATAAACCTTAACACGGCTATTAATTCGGCACTGTAAAACATAGAATCAATTTCGGCGTTCATAAAACTATCAGAATTAAATTTTCAGCCGATAATTCTGCAACTCACTTTAGAATTATACATTCCTTATTAAAATTTATAGTATTATAAAAAATTAATATGCAAAATCAATAATCCGTTACCTATATAATAAATATTTTTTGCCTTTTTGTCAACAAATAATTTCATTGAATAATTTTATGCTAAATAATGCCTTAACACCTATAAATAATATTAACTGAAAATATATAAAAAGCTGACACAGATTAATGTGCCAGCCGTTATTTATCAAACTTAATATATTCTAGTATGCTTGAGCAGTTTTATTTTTTCTTTACCTTTTTCTTTACAACTTTAGACCATTTGCCATAGTTATTATTACCGTTTGCAGTATTGTAGGCTCTCACACGTACATAATAAGTCTTTCCTCTCTTTATCTTCTTTCCCTTGACGATTACCTTAGTCTTTTTTGTAAGCTTATTAAATATTATCTTCTTTTTGAACTTCTTATTTTTTGATACCTGTACCTTATATCCTTTAGCATTATCAACTTTTTTCCACTTTATAATTAATTTCTTTCCTTTTGCTTTTACGGTTAATTTTGTGACTTGTGCTGGTTTTGTAGATGGTTTTACTATTTGGTTTGGACTTTTAGATGGCTCTGTTGCCTTTGTTGCCTTTGTTATATTTGTTGATAAATTGTTAGACGGTCTTGTTGACTTAGTCGGAAATGTAAATGATATTGTTGAATGGGTCGGGTTAGTGGGTGATTTTGTTTTTGTTTGGATAGTATATGAAGCAGTTGTCTTAGTTTGATTATTTGTTGTCTTGGTTTGATTACTAGGTGTATTTGTCACTGAATTACCACTTCTGACAGCTATTTCTTCACTATAGCTTTTGCTTTGATCGGCTTTTAACTGAACGCTTACTTTTGCTGTTCCCTCGCCGACCGCTGTAAACTTGCCATTAGAATCTATACTTATTACAGAAGTATCACTTGAGGAAAATTTATAGTCGCTTGCAACACCCGGGCAATAAGTCGAAGACCAACCCTGATTGACAATACCATAATTAAAATATCCTGTTTCATTTACTCTCATATAACCTGCGTTTGCTCTGCTTTTAACCGTGCGGGCATATAACGTAACTAATGACTTTTGAATAGCGACTGTGTTAGTTTTTTCAACGGTTCCCGATTTGTTGGGAACACTTTCAGCTGATCTATTACTAAAAGACTGAACCCAGTAATAAACAGAATTGCTTTTAAAGCAACCGATGCCTATTGATTTAAAATTTGTACTCAAAATATTGGCTCTATGACCCGATGAATTCATCCAGCCGGTCATAACAGAATCTGATGACTGATAATTTACAGCAATATTTTCACCGTTCAGCTTACTTAAAATCGTAAAGCAAGAGTCTCCGTTTGGACGAGTGTGCGAATAGTATATACCCGTTTCCATAGCTCTGTCCATTGCCGCATTAAGCAGTTCGGTATCCATTGTTAAAGCACTTAGACCGTTTTCACTTCTTCTCTGATTTACAATATTTAATATTTCGTTTGCTTTGGTATAATCGCATACGCCCTTTACCTGAATGTTGTATATTTCACTTGCTTTGGCAGTTATATTAAGTCCGAAAGCTAATGAAAACATCATTGAAACAGATAAAGCTATACTTAATAATTTTTTCATATTACTTCTCCGAAATTCTTTTTTTATTACATTTTGGTTCTTATAAGTATAATATGTCTTTTTACTTTTTATATTAAAAATATTTATAGTCAATTATTTCTTAAAACAGAGCAAAAACAGCTGACACAGAATAATGTGCCAGCCGTTTTTATATTTTTTATTACTTAACTTTTTTCTTAACAACCTTGCTCCATTTGCCGCAACTTGTATTGCCGTTTACAGTCTTATATGCTCTGACCTTTACAAAATACTTTTTCTTTGATTTCAGTCTCTTTAATGTTACCTTGTTTTTCTTTACCTTAACCGTTTTCTTGCCTTTGAATTTATTATTTTTAGCATACATTACCTCATAGCCTGTTGCTCCGCTAATCTTTTTCCACTTTACATTCAGTTTCTTTTTCTTGGCGGTCAGCTTAACTGATTTTACTTTGGCGGGTTTGGGGACGGTAACTTTTGTTGTACTTGGTGTCTTTGCCTTGTTTATTGGGCTGACGGTTTGATTTGGTTTGGTTGGGTTGTTGTTTGGTTTATTGCTTGAGTTTTGTGATGGGTTATATAGCTCCATAGATTCCTTGCTGCCTATTTTTGCATAGGTTGCTTTTTCCCAATACCAATACAAATAATCATCCTCATAATGTTCATAATAAGTCATATTACCATTTGAATCATATGTATATTTAAACTTTACACCGTAGTTGTCTTCAGAGTATATTATTCTCCCATTTGTATCATATATGTATTTCTCCCAATTACCATAACTATCTTCATAATATGTTTTATATCCATTTGTATCATAGGTATATTTACCCCAAAAACCATTACTAGATTCTTGAAAAATCATATTCCAACTTGTATCGTAGGTATACTTTAACCAAACGTCAGTATATTCAGAATAAGTACAAAGTCCATTAGAATTATAGGTATGTTTACCCCAATTACCGTAGTTGTCTTCAGAGTATATACAATTTCCATTTGAATCATATTCATTTTTTTCCCAACCCAAATCGCCGTACATATTATATTCTCTATATGTACAATTTCCATTTAAATCGTATGTACACTTTTCCCAATCACCATTACTATCTTCAAAATATGTTTCATTACCTTTTGAATCATATTTATACTTTACCCAGTTACCGTAGTTATCTTCAAAATATGTTTCATTGCCGTTTAAATCATATTCATATTTTTCCCAAGAACCATTACTATCGCAATTTTCATACTTCGTTTTTACTTTCCCATTATTATAATAAGTATATGTATAAGTATATAACTCATCATCATCGTACAATCGATAAATTATATTTCCGTTTTTATCATATGTATCCTTATACTGCATACCTTCGCTGTTTTCAAAATACGTGCAAACATAACCTTCTATTGGCTCTCCTACACTCGCACTCACCGTCGCCGCAGGCAAAACCCCTGCTAAACTAACTGTCATTACCAATACTGTTAATAAATTTAATATTCTTTTTGTCATAATAGACCTTCCTAAAAATATTTATTTTTTACCATTCATATTCATAAATAGTAAAATAACAATAGTATTATAACCTGTTTCAGGTTAAATGTCAATACCCTGTTTCAGGTTATAATATAATTATTCCGAGGTGACTAACTATTAAAAGTCAAGTACTTTTAAAAATTTTTTAAGAAATTGAAAACAGACGCACTAAAACAAGCCCTAT
>CANPWL010000024.1 GCA_947584375.1 uncultured Clostridia bacterium
GGGGGGGGGCTTAAAAGCTTAACCTTTATTAACTTTGCACAAAATGATTCTTTGAAATGTAATATTGAATATAGGGCGTAGTATGCTTATAAGGCGTACTGCGTCTTTTTTGCGTTTATGGAGGTGGTAAGCAAATTATTCTACGGCAGAGCATAGCAGACGCTTTGTCTAGATTAACATCCCAAGTCTGCAAAAAACTTAAAATCAGGAAAATATTTAGGAGGAAAGAAAAAATGAAGGTTAAAAAAATATTGTCATTGTTGGCAGCTACAACAATGACTGTAACAGCAATCACTGGCGCAATGACCGCTTCGGCAAGTGAAGTTGCCAACGGCACTTGTGGAGACGGAATAACATGGACATTGGATTCAGATGGCAAGCTAACGATTTCAGGTAAGGGCGAAATGGCATCAGCACCAACTTATGATGGTAATGGTGGAGTTAAAGCACCTGTTATAGAAGATTACGAGGATGTATACACATATAAAAAAGAGCATAAAGAGGATATCAAAGAGGTGGTAATTGAAGAAGGCGTAACATCAATAGGATACTGTGCGTTCTATAAAATGCCTAATCTTGAAACTGTTGTTTTACCATCTACAATAAGAAAATTTAATGGTTCTGTTGAGGGACGCTTTAATGATGGAATTTGTTATTCTTATGCTTTTGCAGAATGTACATCTCTTAGAAATCTTACGTTAACAGAAGGTATGACAGCATTAGGAGGTGCGGCATTTGAGGGTTGTACTTCGCTTGAAAGTGTAAGAATACCGTCAACTCTTATTCGTGATACTAATAGTGAAAAGTATGCTGGTAATAGTGAATACGATTGGGGAGATTATACATTTAGAAATTGCACATCATTAAAGAACATAACACTTCCTGAAGGATTAACTTTTATTGGAATAGCAGCGTTTCAAAATACAGGCGTTGAAAGCATAGTGATCCCGTCAACAATCGAGAAGTGGGAACAAATGTCCGGCAACAATGGAAACTCTTTTCAAAATTGTGCATTTGCAAAATGTGCAAAGCTATCATCAGTTACATTTAAAGAGGGAATTAAATGCATTAACAATTCACCGTTCATTCAATGTCCATCTTTAAAAAGAATAATAATACCTGCTTCGGTGACAGATATTTCTTATGCATTTGCTAGTGGTGCATATATGGGTGACAGAAGCAACTCGGAATTTGATGAAATAGCATTTGAAGATAATTCTCAACTAACAGAAATAGGGGTGGGTGCACTTGCTGCCGGTACGCACATTAAAATATTAGAGATACCTGAAAATGTTACAAATATTATGAATGATAATAAAGGTAATACAATTGATAATATATATTGCTACTCTAAAACAGCAACCATATTATATACATTAAAATATGAAAACGCAAAAGTTTATTGCTATCCTGATTCAACAGTATATAATGAGTTAGTATCTAAAAATATTACACCTATTGACATCAGCAGTGTGATATCAAGCAAGCTTGAAGAATTAAATACAGCAGTAGCAGAGGCAGAAAAATATCCTGAAAAGGACTACACAGCAGAGAGCTATGGAAAACTAAAGACATTGCTTGATGAAGCTGCAACAAAGAATAATGAATCACACGTTTTAGGTTTAACGTATCTGACAGAAGATATATATACGGCAATAAAAGGCTTAGAGAAAAAGCCGCCTGAAGATAATACATCAGGTAAAGAGTCTGATTCATCAAATTCACAGCAGCAAACACCTAATAAAACCACACCACAGACGCCTACAACAGCAAGACCGACTAAGTCAACAAGAAGTGCGGCTCAGGTGAAGAAAGACAAGTCAGCGGCTAAGAAGGCAATGAAGCAGGCAAAGATAACAAAGCTTACGGCTAAGAGCAAGGCAAAGAAGAAGATAACTGTATCTTGGAAGAAGGTCAAGAATGCAAAGGGCTATCAGGTACAGGTATCGGCAAAGAAGAACTTTAAGAAAGTAATCTACAATAAGAGCCTTACAAAGAACAAGCTGACAATAAAGAGCTCAAAGATAAAGAGCAAAAAGACCTACTATGTAAGAGTAAGAGCATATGCTACATACAAAGACGCAAACAATGCAACAAAGAAGATATACAGCAAGTGGGTCAAGAAGATAAGGAAAGTAAAAGCTAAATAGCAACGGCGAACCGCCGTGGGCTCTGCCGCCTTTGGAAAATGAGATAAAGGTTAAAGATGGTGTAACGGCGGGTCGTATTTTGATAAAGTGCAATGGTGACTATGGTAAGGTTGCACTGGCGAGCCACCGCAGGCTTTGCGTCTTTGGGAAGTTTAAAAAAAGGTTAATGCTTATCAAAGGCGGAGGTAAAAAAGCTTTCCCTAAAATTCCTAATATAAATTGTAAACCGCTCGGGCTTGGGATACCCGGGCGGTTTGTGCTTTTTATTAAATCTTTTACTTTTTTCTTCAATGTACTTGTCTACCGTTGTACTAAGTTAAACATTAATCAAATTATTCAAAGGCAGAGGTTCAATGATGATTAACGATAAGAGTTCGGAGAGATCCGAGCGCTTTTGTTGTATCTTGCAATTGTTCATATCCATTAATATTTTTTTACTTGACTTTAATTTTATATTATGTTTATATAGTTATAGAAAATATTTTCTTTTTAAGAATTGAGGTCGGATATATGAATAAAAAGAGAGTTGTTAAATCGTTAGATCGTGGTTGGTCTTTTCATTTGGGCGATATAAAACCCGAAATTGGAACAGACCACGGAAGTATATATAATACTTCAAAGGCAGGCTCGGCAAAGGGAGTTCCTCAAAGCGATTATGATACAAGAAACTGGGAGGTTGTTGACCTACCTCATGATTGGTCAATAATGCGTAAGTTTGACAAGTCGGGTTCTCCTTCGTGGGGATATAAACCAAAGGGCAAAGCTTGGTACAGAAAGTCGTTTGCCCTTGACGCTGACTACGAGGGTAAACAGATCACAATAGATTTTGACGGTATTGAAAAGAATGCTGTTGTATATTTCAATGGTTCTATTCTGAAGAGAAGCTTTACAGGATATGTGCCTTTCAGTGTAGATGTTACCGATAGAGCAGTTTTAGGCGGTGCGCCGAACACTCTTGCTGTTTTTGTTGACGCAGACGAGTGGGAAGGCTGGTGGTACGAGGGTGCAGGAATCTACCGTCACGCTTGGTTAAATGTAAAAAACAAGGTCAATATTGATAAATACGGGGTTTTTGTAAATCCTAAGAAACTTTCTGAGGTTAATTGGAATGTTGAAATAGAAACAGTTATAAATAATGGATATTACAGGAATGAAGTTGTTTCACTGGAAACTGAGATTTATGAGCTTGACAGCGAACTTAAAGCAGTCGGTGATGCTGTTGCGAGCGGAAATACAGAGATGATGGTGTATGATTATTCAAAGAGGGAATTTCTACAAAATATTTCTGTTAAAGAACCGAAGCTTTGGGATGTTGACTCACCAAATCTTTATAAGGCTGTATCGATGGTTTTTGTAAATGGTGAACAGGTTGACGAATGTGAAACTGTATTTGGATTCAGAACAATAAATTTCGATTCGGATAAGGGCTTTTTCTTAAATGAAAGACCGTTAAAGCTTTTCGGAACATGCAATCATCAGGATCACGGAGGAATAGGAGTTGCTGTTCCTGATAGTATAAACGAATATCGGATAAAGAAATTGAAAGAAATGGGTTCTAATGCTTACAGATGTGCACATGGAATGCCGTCGAGCGAGCTTTTAGATGTCTGTGACAGGCTGGGAATGTTGGTTATGGACGAAAACAGGGGATTTGAAACAAGCGATGATAATTTAGAAAATATAAGAACAATGGTTAAGCGTGACAGAAATCATCCGTCTGTAATAATGTATTCTGTTTTTAATGAAGAACCTTTGCAGTCGGCGCTTGAAGGCAGAAAAATGACAGAACGTATGAAGACTGAGATACGAAAACTGGACAGCACAAGATACATTACTGGCGCTATGCACGGAGGAATTTTGGAAAACAACGGTGCAGGAAGTGTGTTTGATGTTTGCGGAGTAAACTATCAGCCTCAAAGCTATGACGCTTTTCACGAGAAATATCCGACAATTCCGATAGTGGGAAGCGAAACGACTTCTGCTTTTTCTGTCAGAGGGTGCTATAAAACCGATGACGAGTCACATATGATTGCAAGCTATGATGAGGATGCCTCCGATTGGGGAAATACTATTCGTGAAACGTGGGAATATGTTTTAAAGCGTGATTTTGTAAGCGGGGCGTTTATGTGGACGGGATTTGATTATATGGGAGAGCCGTCGCCGTATGAATGGCCGTCTGTTTCAAGTTTTTTCGGAATGATGGATATTTGCGGTTTTCCTAAGGATGCTTATTATCTTTCTAAGGCGATATTTTCAAAAGAACCGATATGCTATGTTGCTCCTCACTGGAATTGGCAGGGTAAAGAGGGTTCTGTTATCAAGGTAATGTCAATGACAAACTGCGAGGAGGCAGAGCTCTTTGTGAACGGAAAGTCGAAGGGTAAAAAGGTGATCGACAAGCTAAAACAGGCTATTTGGAATGTTCCGTTTGAGAGCGGTGAACTGAAGCTTGTAGGTTATAACGGCAATAAGTCCGTAGCAGTTGACGTAAAAAACACATCAGGAGCTGCTTGTGATCTGCTGATAAAGCCGTACCGTAATTATATGTATAATGACGGAAACGACGCAATACCTGTAAATATATATGCTGTTGATAAAAACGGAGAGTTTGTTCCCGATGCGGATTTTGAAATTGATTTTTCTGCTGCGGGAGGAAAAATTCTCGGAATGGCAAACGGAAATCCAAACTGTCATGAAGAATTTACGTCTAATAAGAGATCTTTGTTCAACGGCTGCTGTCAGGCTATCGTTAAGCTGGATGAGGGTTCAGACTCCTTGACATTGACAGCTTCTGCTGATATAATTAATGTTGTTTGTAATGATATAAAGATTATTAACCGAAAGTGTGTTCCTTATGTTGAAAATATTAAGGAATTATATCTATCTGACTGGAAAATGACAGCTGAACTTCTGGATGAAAAACCTGATCCTGAGATTGTTTTTTCTGTAACGGATATGAACTCTCTTGAGCCCATAAGCGTTGTAAACGGCGCTCAGGAGAAGTTTTCAAACAAAGAGGGCAAATATGCTCTTTACAGAACGATGGTTAATGTTCCGGATAAAATCAACGGAAAGATCCCTACTCTGCATTTTAATAGTATATGGGGAATTTGTGAAGTTTACATAGATGGTGTTAAGATTGCTGAATGTAATTACGAGTGGCCCTGCGAACTGGACGCAGATTTAAGAGATTTTGTCGGTGAAAGAGAGATAACAGTAATTATAAAAAGCAGGAATTTCGGGGCAGGAATATGCTCGTCAGTTGTTATCCGTTAATATTTGAAGACTTATTATTTCATATAAAAGTGAGGAAATCAATATATGAAATTTCAATTTATTTGTTTTATTATGGTATTTATATTTAGTATTGCTTTATTTGGGTGTGATAAAAAACATACTGAGAAAAAAAGTGAAAACAGTATAAATACTTCTGCTTCTTCTGAAGTTAAAACCGATAAGACTGATAAACAGAAAACAACCAAAGTTTCAACTAAAAAAGTTAAAAAGTCCGTAACAACTACCACGACCGGAACGAGGGAATATAACCCCAAAGAAGTTAATATATACAATTTAAGCGGTTACAGCTTTAAAATGCAGGGCTTTGAAAAAGTTACGAGCATTCAGGATTTTTATGATTATTTGGATGAACTTCAGAAAGTTATCTCAAATTGTAATTTTAATATGTCATTAAGTTATGAGAATATGGATACAGGTTCATCAATAAGCTATAATGATACCGCGAGATTTGCCACTTGCAGTACAATAAAAACTCCTTTTGTAGCGTCCCTTTTAAAGTCGGGAATAGACCTCAGCGAAAAAGTTGAAAAAACCGTCAACTGGTCAGGTGATTATGGTATTACGGCACGGGCAAAAACGGGTACAGAATTTACGGCAAGACAGCTTATAAAATACACCATTCAGCGAAGCGACAATACCGCTTATTATAATTTGGTTAAGCATTTCGGTTATAGTCAGTTTAACAGTGATTTATATTCAATAGGGGCGAATTATACACTGGGTAACTCGTGGATATTTACATACTGTACAAGTTCAGATATGCTCAAATGTTATAAGGAGATCTATAAGTACGGAGAACATACCGACAGAGGTGAGTGGCTGACTGAGCTTATGACAGACACTGATGTAAACAGACAGATAGGTAAAGTACTTGACAGCAAATATAAAGTATCGCAAAAATACGGCTCCGATTGGAGCGAAAAGCAGTATCATGATTGTGCTATTGTTTATGCAGATTCACCTTTTGTGCTTTGTATTTTTACTAATCAGTATCCTGAGACAGATCAGAGCGACAGGGTATTTAAAGAAATTGCTAACATTATTGACAGAATAAATAATGTTATATATATTAAATGATTCGGAGGTTGTATAATGGAAGATATCAAAATGTATTCAATTCATATGGGAAAGGCAAAATGTGCTGTCGATTTGGGTGACGGTTCTGAAAGAGGAGAATATGTAAACCAGGATTATATTCTTAATAAGATGGGAAGACCTCACAGAAGCATAAGCTTGATGTATTGCTATTATCCTCTTGATAAGGAATGGCCGGGAAGAATTTCAGAGGTCATGAAGGACGCAGATATTTCATTTCAGTGGGATTATCCATACGATGATTATTTTACATACAAGGGCGGACTTAACGGTACTACTGACGATGAACCTTTCACTTATATGAGAGATGTTCGCCGTCATGGGCAAGACGTTACATTAACACTGACTATCGATCCTAATGTTTCTGATGAGCATTTGATTGCAATAGCTGAGGATTTAAAGCCTTTCGGAAGAATGTTTTTGAGAATAAATCACGAGGCGACAGGTAACTGGTTCAGTTTTAACAAGAGATGTACTTATCAGGAAGTAGCAGATTTCTATTGCAGATTTAACAGTATTCTCAAAGAACACGCTCCTAATGTTCAGACTATTCTGTGCATAGGGGGAATAGAAGATCCTGCTAAGAACGAAATAGAGAAAGAAACTGAATTTACCCAAGCAGTTAAGGAAACAGATGTCTGGTCAGTGGATAAGTATATGGCACTGCACTGGGGTTGGCCTTATGATGTAGCCGAAAAAGGCGGAAATACTCATAAGAGATATACGGTTGACGGTACATACGACCTCACTAAGCTGTCTTTTGAGAGGTTCAAATACTTGAACGGCGGCGTTGAAAAACCAATGGTTATGAGTGAGTTTAATGCCGACGGAGATGTTACAGGTCCTTATGATCAGGCGAAAATGGTAAAGGAGTTCTGCGACAGGCTTAAAAGTGAAAATGCAACATGGTTCAGCGGATTTACTTTCTATCAGTTCCGTGACAGGGGACGTTTAGGCTTGGAAATTCAAGACCCTAATAATGCTGATGTAGGAATTGAGCAGCCTTGTATGCAGACTTATAAAAATATTATCCACGATGATTATTTCTATCCTGAAATGACTAAAGGAGAAGAGCTTACACTTCCTTGCACGCTCCGTTGGGGTGGCTCTGAAGATGCTGACGGAATTGCTATCCCTATACATTTTGAAAAGAATCCTCACTTCTGCGAGCTCGCATTTGACGAGGACGACCAATCAAATCTGATGTTTGAGATCAACGGGAAATGGTTCTATAAATCTCCTGAGGCTAAGACTATTGATATGATGAGCGCTTTCTTTGAAAAGCCTTTGGACGGTCCTTGCGATATGACGCTTAAAATTTTTGCTCCGCCGGCAAGCGGTGAAAATGATTTGTCAATTGAGGACGGTCTTATGAATTCGTACACAACTATAAATAAGCTTCCGAAAATCAGAATTAGGTTTGAGCCGATAGAACTTTAATTCCGTGAATTGCCGGAGGATTCCTGACTTTTGAAAGCTGCGGAGTGTGTTTTATCTGCAAAACGACAGAATATTATTAAAACAGTATATTGTTTCATTAAAACCGCTCGGTTTGGATACTCGGGCGGTTTTATATTTGTGTAAATTCTAATGTCTATAAATGTTTAACATTTTAAGAGCCAAATTGAACGGCAGTGCGTACATTGGGTAACCCCTGCCGGCTCGCTGATATTGCTTTTTGCACCTAACCTCTTACTTTGGTACTAGTCTGCCGTTTTACAAAGTAAACACATTTCGCAAATTATCCAAAGGCAGATAGCAACCGATGGCTCTTCTGTTGCAAAAGAGGAAAAATAGTGATATAATAAATTATTAATAGCTATGAGAGGAAAGTTATATGAAGCGTTGGGAAATAAAAAAACCTGATCCTCAAAAGGTTAACGAAATTTTGAAAAAAAGTGATTTAACATCACTTTGCGCTGAGGTATTGGTTTCAAGAGGATATGATAATATGGATATGCTTGTTGATTTTTTTAATAATGATGAGCTGTCTGATCCTATGATGTTAAAAGATATGCCTCAGGCTGTTGAGGTTATTTCCCAGGCAATATATAACGGTGAGCTTATCTGTGTTTATGGCGATTATGATTGTGATGGCGTTACTTCTACAACAATTTTAGTTAAATATCTTGATTTCAGCGGAGCAAACGTGATTTATTACATTCCGCATCGTGAAGAAGGATATGGAATTAATAAGGGTGCTGTTGACAAGCTTAAAGATAGGGGAGTGTCCCTCATAATTACAGTTGATAATGGAATTTCAGCTATTGAGGAAGCTAAATATATAAAGGAGCTTGGAATAAAGCTGGTAATAACTGATCATCACCAACCGGGAGATGAGCTGCCCGAGGCTGACGCAGTTGTAAATCCTCATCGCGAGGATTGTCCGTCGGTGTTTAAGGATCTTGCGGGCGTAGGAGTAGCATTCAAGCTTTGCGCTGCTCTTGACGGAGATTATTCTATAATTTCAGAGCAGTTTTCTGATCTTGCAGCCATTGGAACTATTGCTGATATAGTTCCGCTTAAAGGTGAAAACAGGAGCATTGTTAAGAATGGGCTAAAAATGTTTGAAAACAGTGAGAATTACGGTCTGCTGTATTTACTTGAAAAGTGCGGAATAAATAAAAGTAGGGTAACATCAAATTCAGTTGCATTCGTAATTGCTCCAAGGATTAATGCAGCTGGCAGATTCGGCTCGGCATCAACTGCCGTAGAAGCTTTTATTTCCGAAGATGAAAGTGCTAAGTTCGGGATAGACAATCTTATTATGCTTAACAATCAGAGAAAAGAAACCGAGCTTTTGATATTAAGAGATATTTTTGAATATATAGACTTAAATCCTGAAATATTAGATGAAAAGGTACTGGTGATAAGCGGAAAAGGTTGGCATCACGGAGTTATAGGAATAGTATCAGCAAAAATAATGGAGCTTTATGGAAAACCTAATTTTATAATCTCAGTAGATGATAACGGAATATGCAGGGGTTCTGCAAGAAGTTTTGACGGCTTTAACATTTATAAATGTCTTAAAGAATGTGAAGATGTTTTAATGAGATACGGAGGACATAAATTTGCAGGAGGATTTACAATAAAGGCTGACAAAATTCCGCAGTTTATAAAAAAGGTTTCTGATTTTGCAGCAAAATGCGACGGTCTGGGCGGTATGGTAATAACTGCCGACAAGATGCTCAGCGCCAAGGATTTTGATGTAAATATGGCAGAGAGTTTAAGTATACTTGAGCCTTTCGGAGAGGGCAACAAAACTCCTGTATTTGCCATAATAGGGGCTGTTGTAACAAAAATTATTCCGCTATCTCAGGGAAAGCACTCAAAGATTCGGTTTTTATATGACGAAGTTGTTCAAAATGCTCTTCTGTTTTCAAGAAACACGATGTCGCTTCCATTTAATGTTGGTGATAAGATAGATATGCTTGTCAATATGGAGGTTTCAGAGTATAACGGACGCAAAGAGCTGTGTATAAAAGTAGTGGATATTAGGAATCACGGTATCTCGGCAAAGCAATATTTCGCCGCTAAATCTTGTTATGAGGCTTATAAGCGAGGTGAGCCGATACCTCAGAATGTTATCCACCGTATAAAGCCTTCAAGAGATGAACTTGTAAAAATATACAAATATATTATGGCGGTAAAACGTGTATCAATTGATAAGCTGTTTATGAAATTCAATACACAGTCGATGAATTACTTTAAACTGCGTATAGCTTTAGACGCTTTTAATGAGTTAGGCTTGATAAGGCTTATAGCATCAAGGCAAGAGGTACATATGGTTGAGGTTTCAAAGAGGGTTGATCTCAGCCAATCGACGGTATTGAATAAAATATATTCTATTTAATTTTATATGATATACAAGGACTGATAGATTTATGGCAAATTCAAAAAACTATTCTATTGACCTGCTGATAGAAAAAATCACAAGCGAGGATAGAAAATATGATCTAGATAAAATCACGCGTGCATATGAGCTTGCTGAGAAAAGTCATGAGGGTCAGACTCGTGATTCAGGTGAGCCTTATATAACACATCCTGTTGCAGTTGCACTTATAGCTATTGACTTAGGAATGGATACTGATTCAATTTCTGCGGCACTTTTGCACGATGTTGTTGAAGACACGGATTTCACCATACAACAGGTTAGAAATGAACTGGGACCTGATGTAGCTATGCTTGTTGACGGCTTGACGAAGCTTAGGAAAATTCCGCTTGCTACCAAAGAGGAGCAGCAGGCTGAAAATGTAAGAAAGATTATTCTTGCAACCAGTCAGGATATAAGAGTTATTATTATAAAGCTGTGCGACAGGCTTCATAATATGAGAACTCTGCATTACAGAACAGACGCCAAGAGAAGAACTACTGCGCTTGAAACTATGAATATATATGCGCCAATTGCACATAGACTTGGTATACAGTCAATCAAAGAGGAAATAGAAGACTTATCATTTCAATATCTTGATCCTTATGCATATGAGGAAATTGATAAGCAGATGAATATGCGTAAGGAAAAGCGTGTAGAGCTTATTGAAAAAATCAAGGACAGGATAAGAGAAAGACTTAAATACGAGTTTGATCCTGTTCCTGCAATTGAAGGAAGAGTAAAAAGCAACTATGGTATTTACAAAAAGATTTTTCGTGACGGAAAGGATATAGACCAAATTTATGATAAATATGCGGTAAGAGTTATTGTAAACACTGTTACTGAGTGTTATGCCATCTTAGGTATAATACACGAGATGTTTAATCCTATTCCTAATAGGTTTAAGGATTATATTTCAACTCCAAAGCCTAATATGTATCAGTCGCTGCATACAACTGTTATCGGACGTGAAGGTATTCCGTTCGAGGTGCAGATAAGAACATGGGAAATGCATCATACTGCTGAGTATGGAATTGCCGCCCACTGGAAGTATAAAGAGGGAATAACCAAAAAGGACAAAAATGACGAACGTCTTGCATGGATAAGAAAGATTCTTGAGACACAGAAGGAAGCAGATGATGTTGAAGAAATTGTAAGAACAATAAAAAACGATCTTGCTCCTGAGGACGTTTTTGCATATACTCCTAAGGGCGATATGATTTCACTTCCTATTGATTCTACGGTAATCGACTTTGCTTACGCTATTCACACACAGGTCGGACACAAAATGATAGGTGCTAAGGCTGATAACAAAATGGTGTCTATTGACCATAAAATTCAGACAGGTGAAATTATAGAGATACTAACGTCAAATAATGAAAACCATGGTCCCAGCAGGTCTTGGCTTGATATAGCTAAGACAAATGAGGCTAGATCAAAAATACGTTCGTGGTTTAAGAAAGAACGCCGTGAGGAAAATATAGCAGAGGGAAAAGCAGAGCTTGAACGTGAATTTAAACGCAATTTTATCCATGTCCCCGAAAAGGATTTGGAGGAATTTCTTGCGTCAGATATGAAACGTCATAACTGCGACAGTCTGGACAGTTTTTATGCGGCAATCGGATATGGCGGTGTTCAGCTCCACAAGGTTATAAGAAGATTAAAGGACGCATATACAAAAAAATACGAAAATAATCTTGATATTGAAAAGACGGATGTTAATGTTCAGTCAAATACGGAAAAAAGCAATTCATCAGGAATAATTGTAGACGGAATAGGGGATTGTCTGGTCAAATTTGCAGCTTGCTGCTCACCACTGCCCGGTGATGATATAGTAGGTTTTATTACTAAGGGGCATGGAATTTCTGTTCATAAAAGAGATTGTATAAATTTTATAAATCAGACTAAGTCTGAGGAAAACAAGCAAAGATGGGTTACAGTACATTGGGCAGAGGAAAGAAACACCTCGTATTTTAGGGCGACGCTTGATTTAGTAGCATATAACAGAATAGGTTTACTCGCTGATATTTCTAATGTTTTAGCTGCTATTAAAACACCTATGCATGAAGCTGTTGCAAGAGAACTTAAAAACGGAAATGCAAATGTGATTGTTACAATAAGTGTTGCGGGTAAAGAGCAGCTTGAAAACGTAATAGCTCGCCTAAAGAAAATTGACAGCGTTATTTCAGTTGACAGAACAGGAAAATAGCAACAGTGATGTTGCATCCTTTGCTGCCTATTATAATTTTTATTAATGTGAAACATAGCATAACGGCAGGCTTTATCAAAGCTAAGAGTTTCAAAGATTTACCGAGAGTTTTTGAGTATTGGTTATAGTTTTACTGCTGCGTTTTAAAAATTGATATTATAATTAATAAGAAAAAAGGAGAAAGTTTGGCTAATGAAAATAACAAAACTTAAACCGCTGAGTGATATTGGCACTAACTCTTATATTGTTGAAACGGATAAAAAGAATGCGGTCTTAATTGATGCGCCTGCTGATGCTGAGTATATTATTTCTCAGTTAAATGAAAACGGATTGAATCTTAAAAAGATATTGCTTACTCATGGACATATTGATCATACCGGAGCAGTATATGATTTAGTTGAAAAAACAGGTTGTCAGGTATATATTCATTCAGCAGATAATATCAAGCTGTATGATGATGAAATAAGTCTGTCAGATTATCTAAATATCCCTTTAAAGCCATACAGAGACGCAGACGTTTTATCAGATGGAGATATTATTATTCAAGACGAACTTAAGTTTGAGGTCATCTCAACTCCGGGACATACAAGCGGCTCTGTTTGCTATGTGTGCGGTGATGTTATGTTCTCGGGAGATACTCTTTTTTACAGGTCAGTTGGAAGAACGGATATGATTGACGGAGATTCTGAAACGCTTATCAAGTCGCTTATCAAGCTGAAAGAAATTAATTATGACTACACTGTATACTCCGGGCATGGCGAACCCACGAGCCTAGCAGATGAAAAAGCGTTTAATCCTTATATGAGGACAATGTAAAATGACATTGATTTTCAGCGGTAATGATTTTAAATACGAGCTTGAAAGCGTAGTTAAGCTGTTTATTCCTGCTACGCTTTTTGATATTTGTCATAATGTAAAGACTGAATATTTCAACGGCGATTTTTGCTTTTTAAGACGTAAAAGAGGAAAAGAAAAAACATATCTTTATGCCATTTGCAGAATTAACGGTAAAAGTGTTGTAAGAGCGCAGAGTATTTTAAATTCAACAGATAACTATGAAGGTAGTTGTGAAATTATTCTTGCCAGACTGCTGTTTATGTGCCTAACTGAATTGACTGGGAAATCGGCAAAATGGGGGATATTAACAGGTATACGTCCTGTTAAACGCATAAACAAATTGCTAGATGAGGGTATGTCAAAAAACAGTATAGAGCATGAGCTTTCTAATATTTTTCTATGTGATAAATCAAAAATAGAAATTGCATACAAAACGGCTGTTACGCAAAAAAGAGCTCTTGAAAATATGAGTAGGAATTCTTTCAGTTTATATATTTCCATACCTTTTTGTCCTTCGAGATGTTCGTACTGCTCATTTGTTTCACAGTCGGTAGAGAGCAGTATAGGGCTTATTCCCGAGTACGTAGACCGGCTTTGTGATGAGATCGTTTATACTGCAAATATGATTTTATGTAAAGGTCTAAAGCTTGACACAATATATTTCGGTGGGGGAACTCCGACATCACTTGAGGCAAATCAGCTTGAAAAGATAATGAAGGCTATTTCCCGACACTTTGATTTATCAGCTTTGAGGGAATACACGGTTGAAGCAGGAAGAGCAGACACTATAACTAAAGAAAAGCTTGAGGTAATTAAGTCCTGTGGTGCGGACAGGGTGTCTATCAACCCTCAAACAATGAATGACAGTGTTTTAAAAGCGATAGACAGACGGCATACTGTAAAGCAGTTTATTGATAGTTACAAACTGGCAAAGGAAATCGGTTTTGAAAGCATCAACACCGATTTGATTGCAGGCTTGCCGACCGATACTGTTCAAAGCTTTATGAAAACGGTAGATGAGATAATATCCCTTGAACCTGAAAATATAACGGTCCATACGCTCTCTATCAAGCGAGCTGCTGACCTTAATCGCAAGAGCTATACGGTTATTGATAATCCTGCCGAGCAGATGGTTGACTATGCGTCTAAAAGGCTTATGGAGAGTGGGTACGATCCGTATTATTTATACAGACAGAAAAATATGCTTGAAAATTTGGAGAATATAGGCTGGTCAAAGCCAGGTAAGGAAAGTCTGTATAATATTTATATTATGGAGGAAAATCAATCTATTATAGCCTTAGGTGCGGGGGCGTCTACAAAGCTGGTTGCAGGAGATGGACATTTAAAGAGAATTTTCAACTACAAATTTCCGCTTGAGTACATCAAGCATTTTGATATTATGTTAAGAAAGAAAAACGAGGCAAGGGAATTTATAGAGCAGAATATTTTATGATTGCAGAGTGGTGATATGAAGAAAAACGATATAATTAAACTTAAAATAGACAGTATAACAAATGAAGGCAGCGGAGTAGGCAGATATGAGGGAATGGCAGTTTTTGTTCCGTTTACCGCAATCGGTGATGAGATAGATTGCCGAATTGTCAAGTTGAAAAAAACCTATGCTTACGGCATCATAGAGAGAATACTCACTCCGTCAAGTGACAGGATTCAGGCTGAATGTAAAACATATAGAAAGTGCGGAGGATGTTCATTCCGGCATATAAAATACGAAGCCGAGCTTAAAGCTAAGCAGAGCTTTGTAAAGGATTCGTTTGAGCGTATAGGAAAGCTGTCGATTGACTTTGATAATATACTCGGCTGTGATGAAACTCTGCATTATCGTAATAAGGCACAGTACCCGGTATGTGAGAAAGACGGCAGGTTAGAGTGCGGTTTTTACTCTAAGCGTTCGCACAGGGTAGTTGATAACAAAGACTGTCTTTTGCAGCCTGACATTTTCAATGGCATCGCGAATTTTACGGTAAAGCTGTTAGGAAAGAACGGCTTTAGGGCATACAATGAGGAAACAGGAATGGGTCAGATCCGTCATATTTATATAAGGCAGGGTTTTCATACAAAAGAAATAATGCTTTGTATTGTAGTTACTAAGCGTGATGACGGATTTAAAAATATTTCCGAGGAAATAACAAAAGAATTTTCGGAAATAAAGAGCATCATTCTGAACATCAATCCTGACAAGACCAATGTTATTCTCGGAAAGCGCAACGAGGTTCTTTTTGGAAAAGGATACATTACCGATATTATGTGCGGAAATAAAGTAAGGATTTCGCCGCAATCATTTTATCAAATAAACACCCCACAGGCTGAGAAACTTTATGCGATTGTAAAGGATTATGCTGATTTACAGGGAAACGAGACTATTCTTGATTTATACTGCGGAATAGGAACGATAGGATTTTCATTAGTAAAAAACATAAAAAAGCTGATAGGAGTAGAGATTATTCCCGACGCTGTTGAAAATGCAAAGATAAATGCCCAATTAAACGGAATTAAAAACGTTGAATTTATCTGCGGTGATGCGGGAAAAGTCGCTAATATGCTTATTGAGAGGGGAGAAACGCCAGACATAATTATAGCTGACCCTGCAAGAAAAGGCTGTGACGGCATTTCACTTGATGCAATGATTAAAATGTCGCCCGACAAAATTATAATGGTTTCCTGCAATCCATCGACAGCGGCTAGAGATGTAAGGTATCTATGTGATAACGGTTATAAGGCAGTTAAAGGACAAGCTGTTGATATGTTCCCGAGGACGGCGCATGTCGAGACGGTTGTTCAACTTTCCAAGGGAGAAATCCAGTCAAAGAAAATCAGGGTTGACTTCTCTCTGGAGGATATGGATATGTCCGGCTTCCAGAAAGGCGCGACCTATGGAGAGATCAAGGCTTATGTGAAAGAGCATACCGGGCTCACGGTTTCTTCCCTCTACATCGCGCAAGTGAAACAAAAGTGCGGGATTATTGAACGGGAGAATTATAATAAGCCCAAGTCGGAGAACGCCAAACAGCCACAATGCCCGCCGGAGAAAGAGGCGGCGATCAGGGAGGCGCTGAAGCATTTTAGAATGATTTGATTTGGATCAAAAGCTGGGGCACTGTTTTTAATTGCTCCAGCTTTTTTCAAAAACCCATTGACAAACGTCAATGCGTCGTGTATAATATAGATAGATTGAAAATTGTCTATGGGAGGTGACGAGCTTGCAGACAAAAGAGAAGCAGATGGCGGGGGTATTCAAGGCGCTTTGCGACGAGAACCGAATTAAAATCCTGCAACTGCTCAAAGGCGG
>CANPWL010000025.1 GCA_947584375.1 uncultured Clostridia bacterium
TTTCGTTAAATAGTATATTTAACGAAAAGAAATAGTTTAATTTTTATTATTGCCTATGATAATAGTTTTTGCAGTAGTTGTAAAGACTATACGCAAAATTAGTTATAAAAAGTACAAAAAATAAGTTTAACAAAAATTTATAAAGGAGATAAAAATATGAAAATTTTTAAACGGATTTTAGTAAGCATGTTGGTATTTATACTTATGTTATCAAGTATACAAATATCAGCTTCGGTACTTGTAACGATGGGAGAATATTCAACAATAATTAATGAAGATAATACTATAACACTTGAAAAATATATTGGAAATGAAAAGAAAGTTATTATACCAAATGAAATAGACGGATATAAAGTAAAGAATGTATTTAGAGCATGTTTTCAAGACAAAGCTCATGCTGAAAATATTGAAAAAATTTTTATACCATCAGGCGTATTATTGGGAGAAGATTTTAGCGACATATGTATCATGTTTGAGAAATGTACTAATTTAAAAGAGTTTGAAGTAGATGCTAATAACCAAAATTATTCTTCACAAGATGGCATATTATTTAATAAAGAAGGTACATCATTATTATCATTTCCTCAAGCAAGTGAATTAGAAAAATATACTATCTCACAAACTGTTTCTTTTATAATCTCAATGGCTTTTGATAAAAATCAAAACTTAAAAAGTATTGATTTTGGAGGAGATTCTATATCATTTGGAGCAACTATGATAAGACATATGCAAAGTCTTGAAAGAATTGTTTTCCCTGAAAATATGGATGGAGTTCAGATTGTTGATTGTCCAAAGTTAGCTAATGCATACATTGGTAAAAATGTCCCTAAAGGAATTTTTGATATAAGAGATTGCCCAAATGTGACATTACATGTATACAAAGGAAGTACAGCAGAACAGTATGCGATTGAAAAAAATATACCATATGTGTATAGATGTATTGAAGATGAAGCAACGGGAATAAAAGTAGAAGGCCAATTTGATAAAAATACTAAGCTTACAATAGAAAAACCAGGATTAGATGAATTTATAGAAGGAGTAAATGCAGCATATACATTAAGTCTTAATGCAGAATTTGATAGTGTAGATATCAGTATCCCATGTGCTGATGCAACAAATTTTGTTTATAGATACGAGAATAATGAATATACAAAAGTAAATTCTGTATATGAAGATGGATGTTATAAATTTACAGTATCAAAGTTAGGAACATATGTAATAAAAACAGGAGATAATGTACCTAAATATTCGTTAGGCGATGTAGATGGAGATGGCATAGTAGCAGTAAAAGATGTAACATATATTCAGCTACATTTAGCAAATCTTGGAAGTTTGACTGATGAAGGTAAAATAGCAGCTGATTATGATAAAGATGGTAATTTAACTGTAAAAGATGCAACATATATTCAGTTGTATTTAGCTAATTTATTGTAATTAATATTATATTGGTTTGTAACAGACTAACCCAAAATGGGGCTTTGCCTGAAAGATACAACGTCAGTTATATGGAAAATGGAATCAAAATTTGACGATAAACACCTTATGCAATTTTGCACAAGGTGTTTTTGTTATATGGTAACTCCAGTTTGCCTGTTGTAAGAAAATATGTTATTATAAACCAATTTAATAAGTTTCTGACAGTTGATTGAGGTGATATAAAATATTAAAGAATAGCAAATTATCAAAAATTTAAGCAAATGAAAGCAACAATGAAAAAACCGGAAGGAAAATGCCTTCCGGTCTATTCTTTTAATTCAATTTTATCTACATTAAAATACTCAGCTAATTTACGATTTATCCAAAATTCTGAGTCCCGTTCTATCCATAATTTGTTCAAAAAATCTGGTACGGTATCAATATCCTTAATACTAGTATTACCGGAGGTGATTTGCTCTACAGAAGCATAATACTCCTTATCATATTCATAAACTGAACCGTTTAAAATAGATAATGCAGTGTCAGCAGAAGTTAAAGTATTAATACCATATTGAAAACAACCGGCGACAAATAACAATAATAATGTAACAGAAATTGGAACTATATTTTTTGTTATTAATTTTTTTGCAGAGCTTATGTCTATTATTTTTTTGTGATTTAGCCAACCGCAAATATAAAAAATATTAAATAACATAAGTAAATAATAAGAATAATAATAGATATTAATCTGTCTGCCTGAACCAATTGTGCTCATTGCAAATAGCGGAGGGGTAAGTTGAGCAGAAAAACATAGGAAAGAAAAAACAATTGCTGCGAAGGGATATTTAAAACTAAACTGAACATTTTTTGAAATAAAAAATAAAAGTGGAGTAACAGATATGAATAGAATAATCTGAGGGAGCTTTGTCCAAATTCCTAAGCTTACAAATGCATGATACATTGATAAAATAATTGCTAATATTGCAGGTCTTCCGGGCATTTCTTGAGCTGCTCTGACACTGTTTCCAGGAGCAATTATACTAATTACAAATGAAATAAGCAGAAACAGCATAATAGTTATATAAAGAGATTTATAAGTTATTTTATTTTTAATTATATAAATTAGAATCAAAGCCATCATTATTGTCGTAATTAGTGCGGTGGTATAATTTCCGCCTCCGATAATTATTGCAAGAAATGAAGCTAAAATACAAAAAACAATACGCCTTTTCTTTGTTTGTGCAAGATACATGCGGATAATTAATGAAAAGAAAACTAATGAAAATGAATAAAAGAGGGTGTAATAACTGCTGCCATTAAACCAATAGAAACCTTGATGCTTATCTACTACAAATTGAATAGAACAAAATAAGACAAGTGAAGAAATTATAACAGCATATGATATTTTGCTTTTAAACCATCTTACAATTATAGTTTCAATAAGGAAAAAGGTTGAAAAACAAAGAGAAAAAAACCATTATAAAAGTAGTTAAAAAATAAAGATTTTCAGAATAAGCGGCAGGTTGTAAAGAAAAAATAAATATAGCTGAAAATGTTCCTTGCCAATTAAAATAAGACGTCTTTACTTGTGAAAGACTTGACAACATAACATCTAAAAAGTTACCTCCGTTTAAAACTGTATTATGTACTCCGCTTGAAAATCCAAAATCATCTTGTAAAGGATGAGAATAAAAGGAAACATATAATATAGGAATTAAACTTACTAAAAAAATTCCCGCACAAAAAATGCTAAAAAAGGTACAAAGATTTATTTGTCTAATTTTCATAATAATGCCGTCCACTCTCTAAAATAAAAATTTTTAAGAATCTATAATAAACGCACAAAAATTTTTTAACTGTATAAACATTTTATTTTTATTGGTTTAAGAACAAATTCAATTTATAATATATATTTTCGTAGAGGAAATACTCTACGAAAATATGAAATTTATTTAAGATTATTTTTAATCTACTATTATATCGGGTGTTGCATAACAAAAACCGGAAGGAAAATGCCTTCCGGTTTAATATTTTTATTTAATCAGTTCTTTTTACCTTTATAGTTTGTGTGCCAGATTTCCTGTGCATACTGGAGGATTGCTCTGTCTGAACTGAATTCGCCTGCATTTGCAACATTCTTTAAGCATTTTCTGCCAAACTCTACTCTCTTTGAATAATCAGCGTTTGCTTTGATTTTAGCATCAACATAAAGCGGAAGATCATAAATTACAAAATAGTGGTCGGGAGCATGCCAGTGAGTACCGTTAAGGAGTGCATTATAAAGCTCTCCAAAGCTGCCCTCGCCGTGAGCGCCGTTATCACTGAAAGTGCCGTTAACAAGGGTATCAACAACTCTCTTGATATCAGGGTTAGCTTCATAAATAGCTCTTGGATTGTAGCCCTCTCTCTTTAATCTTTCAATATCTTCAACTCTTGCGCCGAAGATGTATTCGTTTTCTTCGCCTGCCTGCTCGGCAATTTCAATGTTTGCGCCGTCGTAAGTTCCAAGTGTAACTGCACCGTTAAGCATAAACTTCATATTGCCTGTACCTGAAGCCTCAAGACCTGCGGTAGATGTCTGTTCTGAAATATCAGCGGCAACAACCAGCTTTTCAGCATAAGATACATTATAGTTAGAGATAAAGTAAACCTGCAACTTGTCCTTAGTATCAGGGTCATTATTTACAAGATTTGCAACTTCATTAATATACTTAATTATTGCCTTAGCTCTTGCATAACCCGGAGCGGCTTTAGCACCGAAAATAAATGTCGTCGGATTCCAGTTAGGAAGTTTGCCGTCTTTTAACTTATAGTAAATGTCCATAATTGAGAAAGCATTAAGGAGCTGTCTCTTATATTCATGGAGACGTTTAACTTGAATATCAAAAATTGTATTTGGATTAACATCGAAGTTATCCATTTTCTTCATGTATGCAGCAAGCTGTTTTTTCTTTGTCTTTTTGATTTTGTTAAATTCTTTGACAGTTGCGTCATCAAGCTGATTGTTTAGTTTAGAGAGCTTAGATAAATCTGTTTCCCAGCCTTTGCCTACACGCTCTGTGATGAATTTTGAAAGCTCAGGGTTACAAAGACCAAGCCATCTTCTCTGAGTGATACCGTTTGTCTTGTTCTGGAATCTTTCAGGATAGACTTCATACCAGTCTTTAAGAACGTCATTTTTAAGAATTTCTGTGTGTAATTTAGCAACACCGTTTACATATACAGAAGCAAATGTTGCAAGTCTTGCCATATGAACAACACCGTCTGCAATAAGACGCATACCTGCGATTTTATCGTCAGGAACGCCTTTGCCCTTAAGCTCGTGGTATTCTCTGTCGTTGATCTGCTCAATGATTGAGTAAACCTCAGGAATTACATCACGCATAAGGTCAATACTCCATTTTTCAAGAGCTTCGCCAAGAACTGTGTGATTTGTATAGTTAAATGTTTTTCTTACAATTTCAAATGCCTGATCAAAGTTTAATCCCTCAAGCTGGAATAAACGGATAAGTTCAGGAATACATACAACAGGGTGAGTATCGTTTAACTGAATTGTATTTTCCTCTGCAAAGTGGCTGAAATCAGTACCGTATTTAGATTTGTAACGGTTCAAGATATCCTTAAGAGAAGCTGAGCAGAAGAAATACTGCTGTTTTAAACGAAGTACCTTACCCTCATGTGAATTATCGTTTGGATAAAGAACCTTAGAAATATTTTCAGCGTCATTTTTAGCTTTAACGGCACAGTCATAGTTGCTGTTGTTAAATTCATCAAAATCAAATTCATTAACGGCTTCTGCCTGCCATAAACGAAGTGTATTAATATTTTTTGTGCCGTAACCGATAACAGCCATATCATAAGGAACAGCCTTTACGGTTTGTGTTCTGAAAGATACGGTAACAGCCTGATCTTCTCTCCTGATGCACCATGGATCTTCAAAACGCTGCCAGTCATCAGCTACTTCTACCTGATAACCGTCTTTAATAAGCTGTTTAAAAAGACCGTATTTATAACGGATTCCGTAACCGTCAAGAGGAACTTCCTGTGTAGCGGCACTGTCAAGATAACACGCCGCAAGACGTCCGAGACCGCCGTTGCCTAAAGCGGCGTCGTCGATATCTTCAAAAACATTGATATCAATGCCTTTTCTTTTTAATAAACTTTTTGTTTCATCCAAAGCGCCAATGCAGTATAAATTGTTGTAAATCATGCGTCCCATAAGAAACTCAGCTGAAAAATAGTAAGCTCTTCTTGAAGCAGCATGATTTTTTTTGCTTTTTGCCCAATTGTCTGCAATTTCGCCCATTACAGCTTTGCCTAAAGCTAAATGAAGCTGTGATGGAGTAAGATTTTCTACCTTTTCACAGTACATCTGTTTTGCTGTAAGTTTGAGATTTTCCATAATGTTACCCATATAATCAATCCTCCATACGTCCGTATTTTTTGGACATACTTTTTAATTTATTTGCAAGCTCTTTAGTGAGAGCTTTTTTATTAATTCTCCAAACCCAGTTTCCGCCTAAGGTTGACGGAACATTGAATCTTGCTTCGGTACCAAGACCTAATATATCCTGAATCTGAATAATTGCATAATTAGCCTTGCTTTCATAAGCTGTTCTGATAAGCCCCCAGTTGAATGGTTCGTCAAGACCCATCTTACAGTATGATCTTGCATAAGCTACATCGCTCGGTTTAGCCGTTTCAACCCAGCCCATAATCGTGTCATTGTCGTGAGTTCCGGTATATACAACACAGTTTTCCGTGTAATTATGGGGAAGATAATCGTTTCCCTCACCGCTGTCAAAGGCAAATTCAAGAACCTTCATTCCCGGATAACCGCTGTCTTTTAAAAGCTGTATTACGCCCGGCGTCAAAGTACCTAAATCCTCCGCTACAATAGGAATATCTCCGATAGTTTCACGCATTAAATTAAAGAACTCAATGCCGGGACCTTCTTTCCATTCGCCGCCTATTGCATTTTCAGCAGGATAAGGAATAGCATAGTAGCTGTCAAATGCTCTGAAATGGTCAATTCTTGTTATGTCAAACAGCTTGGAAGCGGCCTTAATGCGCTCAAACCACCATTCATAATCGGTAGCCTTTAAATATTCCCAGTCATAAAGCGGATTGCCCCATAGCTGTCCCGTTGCTGAGAAGTAATCGGGCGGACAGCCTGCAACGCATACCGGATCGCCGTCATCATAAAGCCAGAACACCTCAGGATTAGCCCAAGTGTCCGCACTGTCCATTGCAACGTAAATAGGCATATCTCCCAAAATTTTGATACCTAAGCCGTTTACATAAGCTCGGAAACTTTCCCACTGCTCATAGAATTTGAATTGTAAAAACTTCCAGAAATCAATGTCATCTTTCAGCTTGCGCTCATATCGTTTTACCGCCTTTTCTTCGTGCATACGAATTTCTTCGTCTTCCCATTCAGTCCAGGCTTTCATATCGTTTTGTTTTTTAACAGCCATATAAAGTGCATAATTTTTAAGCCACTTGCTGTTTTTTCTTTTAAAGCTTAAAAAGGCCTTTTGGTCGTCTTTCTTTTTAAAGTTGTCATAAGCTATCTGCAAAACCTTAAAACGGCTGTTATAAATCTTCTCATAATCAACTTCAAATTGGTTGTCTCCCCAATCAAATTTTTTAATTTGAGTTTTTGTAAGCAATCCTTCTTCACAAAGAGCGTCTAAATCAATCATATAGGGATTTCCCGCATATGTAGAAAAAGACTGGTAGGGGGAGTCACCGTAGCTTGTCGGGCCAACGGGAAGGATCTGCCAGATTTTCTGTCCCGATTTTTTCAGAAAATCCGCAAATTTTCTTGCTTCTTTGCCGATCGTTCCTATACCGTAAGGAGACGGCAGAGCGGTTATAGGCATAAGAATGCCTGCAACACGAGGCATAATATCAACTCCGTTTTTATTATTAAATTTTTTAATCTTTAATATATTTCAACGAAAAAATTTTTAAATTAAAATATTACACACTTTTCATAATATACAATTCATTCTACCATATTTATATTTGATTGGCAATAGTTTATTTTACATAAAATTTACACTTTCTATCAAAATTATATATAAGGCAATACATGAAGCAAGTTCTCTTACCTCTTCCCGATCATTATTTCCACTTTCATTAAGCAATGTTTTGATTGCATAAGATTTGTGTTTGGTGTAAATTCCGATGTAAACAAGTCCGACAGGCTTTTCGTGAGTTCCTCCGCCGGGACCGGCAATGCCTGTTGTTGATATGCCGATATCTGCATTTGAAAGCAGAGCGACGCCCTTTGCCATTTCTAAAGCACATTCAGCTGATACAGCGCCGTGCTTTTCAAGTGTTTCATTTTTAACTCCTAAAACCCTATGTTTGATAAAATTTGCATAAGAGCATACTCCGCAGTCAAAAACCTCGGAAGAACCTGAAACTTCTGTTATTTTTTTAGAAATAAGACCTCCCGTACAGCTTTCTGCAGTTGCAAGGTGGAGAGATTTTTGTCTTAGCCTTTCAACAACAAGGGCTTGAAGCTTTGATTTATCCAAATTTTCATTTTTTAAAATATCTGCAAAGGAGATGTCTGTAATAACTTGCATATTATCCTCCATAAAATAATTATAATAATATTTTTATTTTAACATTTCTTATTATTTGTTGCAATATTTAACATTTTTTGTTATATTATTATATATTAATTATTTACTACAATAAAGCGGTGTTTTTATGCCTTGGTTTTTTACGGAAGAAAATATACAATCTGATAATTATATTATAACGGGCGAAAATGCCGTGCATATAGAAAAAAGCTTAAGAATGAAAAAGGGCGAGGAAATTATCCTTTGTACTCCTGATAAAACTCAGTGCAACTGTGTAATTCAGCAGATTATGCCCGGTCAGGTTTATGTAAATATTAAAGAAAAAGCACCCTGTGAAAATGAACCTGATACCCTGATAACTCTTTATCAGGCACTTCCAAAGGGCGACAAAATGGACTATATCGTTCAAAAATGCGTTGAGTTGGGAGTAAGCAAAATCGTGCCGGTAATATCCGCAAGATGTGTTTCAAGACCTGATGAAAAATCGTTGAAAAAGAAAATCATCCGATGGCAGAAAATTGCACTTCAGGCAGCTATGCAGTCAAGAAGAGGAATTATTCCGCAAATTGTGGAGGCAAAAAGCTTTGATAACGCAGTTAAAGAAGCAGATGAAGAAAGGAAAATCATATTTTATGAATGCGGCGGTGAAAGCGTAAAAACTCTACTTTCGGAAAAAGCAAAAACTATCGGAATATTTATCGGCAGTGAAGGTGGCTTTGAAAAAGAAGAAGTAGAAAAGGTGCTTGAAAAGGGCGGAAGCAAAGCAACATTAGGCAAACGAATTTTAAGAGCAGAAACCGCACCTCTTGCGGCGCTTTCAATAATTATGTTCCAAACGGGTAATTTTGAGTGATTGAATTTTTGAAAAAGACTTCCCTGTAAGGGCAATATCAGAAAGTTGAGAAAATTAGAAAAAAGCCCCCTCTGATGAGAAATTCCCCTGCGAGGTGAAAGTGAGAAAAGGCTCCTTCTGACGAGGGAGCCCAATATAATATTACATACATAATTTAATAAATGAAAACAAGACAAGTGATTTTATGAATATTAAAGGCATAATTTTTGATATGGACGGAGTCTTGCTTGACACAGAAAAGCTCTATGTAAGATTTTGGTGTGAGGGTGCAAATTTTTACGGATATAAAATGAATGAAACTCACGCTTTATCAATAAGAAGCATGGCACGCCCATTTGCGATAGAAAAGTTAAAAGGTTATTTCGGCGAAGAATTTGATTATTATAAGGTACATAAAAAACGTATTGAACTTATGGATAAATATATTGAGGAAAACGGTATTGAAACAAAGCCTTATGCAAAAGAAACCTTGCAGTTTCTAAAGGAAAAGGGTTATAAAATCGCACTTGCAACTGCAACGGGAATTGAAAAAACGCAAACATATTTAAAGCAAAAGGATTTATATAAATATTTTAATGAAATAGTATGTGCGTCTATGGTATTAAAGGGCAAACCTGAGCCTGATATCTATTTAAAAGCCTCAGAGCTTTTAGATTTAAACCCTGATGAATGTATAGCGGTTGAGGACTCCCCAAACGGAATAAAATCTGCAAGCAGAGCAGGCTGTATAACCGTTATGATACCCGACCTTGACCTGCCTGATGAAAACACAAAGAAAAATACATATAAGGTATTAAATAACCTGAGCGAATTAAAGGAAATGTTATTAAATTTTTAATAAAGTTAAATAAATGTAGTACGCAAAAAATTTATGGAAAAAGGTGATAAAGTGGAGGCAATAAGTAATTTTGTTCAGAGCTTTCATGACGCTTTATGGGGATGGCCGATGATAATCCTTTTATTCGGAACTCATCTGTTTATTACAATAAGAACGAAATTTATGCAAAGAAGAACATTGCAGGCTATTAAGCTGTCTGTTACCGCAGACCCTGAAACAGACGGAGATATAAGTCCTTTTGAGGCTCTTACTACAGCTCTTGCGTCAACAATCGGTACCGGTAACATAATAGGCGTTGGTACAGCTATTGCCTTAGGCGGTCCGGGAGCCGTTTTCTGGTGTTGGATTGCAGGTATTTTAGGAATTGCAACAAAGTATGCAGAATCTTTGCTTGCTGTAAAATACAGGGTAAAAACAAAAGACGGAAGAATGTTGGGCGGAGCTATGTATGTGCTTGAAAGAGGTCTGCATTTTAAATGGCTTGGAATATTGTTTGCCGTATTTGCGGCTTTAGCAACATTCGGTATCGGCGGCGGGGTTCAGGTTAATGCAATATCCGATATTATGATATCTACTTTTGACCCGAATAATAATATAACGGTTAATCTTTTCGGAAACGAAATTTCTCTTATTGCAATTATTGTGGGCGTTGTAACTACAGCATTGACTGCGGCTGTAATTTTCGGCGGAGTAAAGGCAATTTCCAATGTATGTTCAAAGCTTGTTCCATTGATGGCGGCTTTCTATGTTTTGGGATGTATTATAGTTTTAATATTCAATTTTGATGTTCTGGGAGAAACCGTAGTTCTTATCGTTAAATCAGCATTCGTTCCTACTGCGGCTTCGGGCGGACTTCTCGGCGCAGGAATTATGATGGCGGCACGCTACGGTATTGCAAGAGGACTTTTTTCTAATGAATCAGGTATGGGTTCTGCACCTATCGTTGCATCGGCGGCTCAGACAAGAAACCCTGTAAGGCAGGCACTTATTTCTTCAACAGGAACATTCTGGGATACGGTAGTTGTATGTTTAATGACAGGTCTCGTGCTTGTAAGCTCAGTGCTTAAAAATCCAAATATCAGCCTCAGCGGCTTAGAGGACGGCGGCGTTTTGACATCTCTTGCATTTGAGCAAATTCCGTACATAGGCACACCGATTCTTGTAATTGGTATTTTAGCATTTGCTTATTCAACAATTTTAGGCTGGTCTTATTACGGCGAAAGATGTGTTGAATATTTGTTTGGAACAAAGCTTTTAATACCGTATAGATTGCTAATTTTGCTTGTTATATTAATAGGTCCCGTAATTTCTCTTTCTGTTGTTTGGAACATTGCGGATATTCTAAATGCATTAATGGCTATACCTAACCTTTTTGGAGTATTGATTTTATCAGATGTAGTCGTAAAAGAAACAAAATATTATCTTTACGGAAACCGTCTTGCTGAACACGATAAAACAGAAATTCCTGTTGTTGATAAATAAAATATCAACGATAAAACTATTAAAATAACATACACCCCCAACAGCAAAGAAATTGTTGGGGGTTGTTTTAGTATATGATATGAAAAAGTAATATTATAATATATCAGGACGAATATATTTTACAAAATATGTCAATAATATTCTTAGTTAATGTGATTTTACGGGGCTGTTTTGAAAATCTTTGACAAAAATAAATCATTTAAAACAATGTATTATTCTACTAATTTGTAAATTTTGACTATGTCAAAAATTTTAAAAAAATGTTATAATTATATTGAAAATAAATCCAAAGTCGGTTGAAAGGAGATGTCAAAATGTTTGGAATCGGCGACGTAGTAGTTTACGGGTCACAGGGAGTTTGCAGAATAACGGCTATTGATGAAAAAAAGTTTAACAGAGAAATAAAAAAGTATTTTGTTCTGAAACCTGTTTATGATGACAAAGATACAATTTTTGTTCCGCTTGATAATCCACTGCTTAATTCAAGACTATACAGCGTTTTGACCGAAGCTGAAATGACAGTTTTAATTGACAATATTCCAAATGAAGAACTGCTTTGGTTTGAAAATGATATAGAAAGAAAAGAGCAATATAAAAAGGTTATGATAGAAGGCAACAGGAATAATCTTTCAAGAGTTATAAAAACCCTTCGTCAGCATCGCACAAAACAGCAGCAGGCAGGAAAAAAGCTTCATTCTGCCGATGAGTATGTTTTAAAAGAAGCAGAAAAACTACTATTCGATGAAATAGCATTTATTTTTCATATTGAACCTCAGAATGTTGTGCCTTTTATTGAAGAAAAAATCGGTGCAGTCAGTTAATAATTATACTTTTTTATCTTTTATTGATATAAAAATAAAGTAAAACATTTATGTAAAATATTACCTCCCTCATCGGGGAGGTATATTTTTTAGAAACACTTCTGTAACATAAGCTTCCCTCTGATGAGAAATTCCCCTTGCAGGCAATGTCATCAACTTATGAAAAGGTTAGATTAAAGCAAAACGTTTGAGAGAAAAAGCCTTCCCTATCAGGGAAGGTGGCACGACGGAGTCGTGACGGAAGGGTAGAAATGTTCAGCTATATACCCCTCAGTCAGCTTCGCTGACAGCTCCCCTTAAGGGGAGCATTTATTTAAACTAAAGCATTTATATAAAATATTGCCTCCCTCTGATTAGGGAGGTGGCTGCGGCGAAGCCGCAGACGGAGGGAGAGAAAACGATAGAATTAGATTACTCTGTTTCAAAAAAATTTAATTTATTGAATATCTCTCCCTCAGTCAAAGCTAACGCGTTAACAGCTTTTTCTGCGAAAACGGCAACCCTTTTGTCGCTTTGCGACATTTCCCCTTGCAGGGGAATTTCTCATCAAAGGGAGCCTTTTATTATAATAAAGCATTTATGTAAAATATTGTGGATTATAGTCAATAAAGTGGACAAGAGAAATCACAAAAAATAAATATTTTCAAATTGGTCTGGAGAAAGACCATGATTATGTGAATGTGGTCTGTAAGGATTATAAAAACCTTTGATGTATGAAAGTAAGCTTTGCTTAAGCTGTTCAACTGTTGTGAAATGACGCCTGTTCAGTTCTTCCTTTTTCAAGTACTTGAAAAAGCACTCCATAACGGCATTGTCATAAGGATGACCCTTTGCGGAAAAGGACTGAATCATATTCAGCCTGTCAATTTCTTTACGGAAATCATCAGATGTGAACTGTGCCCCTCTGTCAGAGTGAAACATAACTCCGGACAAAGCTTTCCTCATTTTAACTGCGTCACGAAGTGTATCAATTGCTAAAATGCGGTCAATTTTATTTGAAATTCTGCATGCAATGACCTTTCTTGAATATAAATCCAATATTACACAGACATAGTAAAACCTGTTTGAAACTCTTACATATGTAAAATCGCATACCCAAACCATATTCGGTTTTGGCTGATCAAAATTCTGTGCAAG
>CANPWL010000026.1 GCA_947584375.1 uncultured Clostridia bacterium
TATCGCCAAGTGGTAAGGCAACGGACTCTGACTCCGTCATTCCGAAGGTTCGAATCCTTCTACCCCAGCCAGCAACGTTGACGTTGCATCCAGTCCACGCATCAATTTTTGCGTGGTTTTTTATATCCCGCATGAATATATAATTAAGCGGCTTAAACATTGCGTTTAAGCCGCTTAATGGTTATTGACATTAATAAATATATATTCTTAAACATTACCATCAGAATAGGATTTGGCAGTACATCGCCAATCATCTGTTGCTTTTGTTTTGTATACTTAACTTCATATTCAGACATTGACAAACCAAAAATTTCAGTCTGACATATTAAAAACCAATAATTGCATTTATCAAAAAATTATGATATACTTATTGGTAAAGTTCTTGAAAGACTGATACAAACTTCTAAAATATTGAAAGGATAAAAAATGTATATTGCAATTATCGTTGTTCTGGTTGCGCTTTCCGCTGTTTTTTCTTCAACAGAAACTGCATTTGCCTCAGTCAACAGAATAAGAATAAAATCATATGCGAGCGATGGAAATAAGAAAGCTAAAAAAGCACTTAACATAATCGATAATTTTGATAAGGCTCTTACAGCAATATTAATAGGAAATAATATTGTAAATATCTTGTCAGCATCATTAGCAACAGTTGTGTTTACCGAGTATTTCGGTGCGGGGAGCGTAGGAATGGCAACTCTTGTTATGACCGTTGCAGTTCTTTTATTCGGCGAAATTATACCTAAAAGCTTAGCCAGTGAAAATTCAGAAAAAATGTCGCTTTTGATAGCTCCTTTTCTTACTGCTTTTATGACAATTCTAAAACCTGTTATTTTCTTGATTTTAAAACTTAAAAACGGAGCGTCAAAGCTTTTCGGGTCAAATAAGGAAGAACCGTTAGTTACCGAAGAAGAGCTAAAATATCTAATAGACGAAATTGAGGGCGAGGGTGTGTTGGAAGAACAGGAATCAGATCTTGTTCGTTCCGCTCTTGATTTCGATGAGATAACAATAAATGAAATCCTTATTCCCAGAGTTAATGTAGCTGCAATTGATATTGAAAGTGATTACGAACAAATAAAACACGCTTTTTTAAGCGAGCATTACTCAAGGTTCCCTATATATAAAGACTCTATTGATAATATTATAGGTATTATTCATCAAAGCGATTTTTTCGCATTATACTTTAACAATATAACAAACGACAATAAAGATATCAGATCTATTATTAAAAAACCTATATATATTCCCGAGCATCAAAAAATATCGTTAACGCTGAATCTGATGCAAAAACAAAAGGTTCATATGGCCGTTGTTATTGATGAGTATGGAGGAACAAAAGGTATAGTTACACTTGAAGATATTATAGAAGAACTTGTAGGCGAGATATATGATGAAAGCGACGAAGAAGATACTTCGTTTATTAAACTTTCATCTAACAGTTATGAAGTATCAGCCGATATATCTATAAACGATTTTCTCGACAGGCTTGATCTGCCAGAGAATGCAATTGAAAGTGACTGCACATCAGTTGGGGGCTGGTTTATGGATACACTAAATAAAATTCCTGAGTATGGTGATACAATACAAATTGATAGATTTGCTCTTAAAGCTATTGAGGTCAACGATCAGAGACTTGAAAGAATATTCGTAACAATCAAGCCGGGAACTTTTGAAACAAAAAACAATCAAAATGAATAAATACAAAATGAATACTGCGTCACCATTTCTGGTTCAGTAATTGCTTGACAGTGTTTTTTTCATATGATAAAATATTAAAACAAATTGAATCGAAGGAAAGGGAATGAAATTTAATGACCTATAAAGAAGATTTTATTAAGTTTATGGAGGACAGCGGAGTTTTAAATTTTGGAAAATTCACCTTGAAAAGCGGAAGAATAGCTCCGTACTTTTTAAATGCGGGAAGCTATTGCACAGGTGAACAGCTTGTTAAGCTTGGACACTACTATGCACAATGTATAAAAGAGCATAATGTTGAGTTTGATACTCTGTTCGGACCTGCATATAAGGGAATGCCACTTGCCTGCTCGGCAGCAATTGCCCTTTCAAACGATTTTGGAATTAACGCTAACTATTGCTTTGACAGAAAGGAAGTCAAGGATCACGGTGAAGGCGGAATGTTTGTTGGAAAAAAACTTGAAGACGGCGAAAAAGTTATTTATATTGAGGACGTTATGACATCCGGAAAAGCACTGCGCGAAACTCTGCCGAAATTAAAAGCTCAGGCTGACGTAAATGTTACTGCTATGTTTATTTCAGTTGACCGTATGGAAAAAGGTACGGGTGAAAAATCAGCAGTACAGCAAACCGCTGATGATTTTGGTATTCCTGTATATTCTATCGTAAACATATTTGATATTATCGACTGTATTAAAAAAGGAATAATCGGCGGTCAGGAATACCTTGACGATATGTTGGCTTATATTGAAAAATACGGGGCAAAATAAAATAAAAAATCAAGCATATAAAAATAAAACAAAAGAGCAAAGCTTTAATATAAGCCTTGCTCTTATTTTTGTATTAAACGTATCTAAATCTTTGAATATCCGAAGCTGTTTATAATTGCGTCAACTTTCTGACCTGCTTTGCACAGAGGACAATCACCAGCAGGATAAGTATCGTAGTTAGGTATATCGTCTGCTGAGAAAATACAATTGATCTCAAATCCATGACTTTCTTTTCTTGCCGAGAAAATCGACGAAATAGCGGTCAAATTTCCGTTATAATATTGCAGGCACTCAACCATTCTGTTTATCGTTTTTCCTGTTGAAACAGATGAAATTAACAGCATAATATTTTTACCCCAAACAGCTTTCTGAGTATTATCTCTAAAAACCATCTGATTGTTTGAATTGAGTTCCGGCGTCAGCACATTTATATCCAAACCTATATTCATTCCTCCGCCTGATAATTCGCTGGCAAGAAAAGCGCCAATCATCTCAGTACCTTCCAAGCATATTATTGTATCTATATGAACAGACATCAGCTTTGTAGATAATTCTTTGGCAGTTTCTTTAGCCATTTTATGCTGCGTTTTAAGCCTCGTCATATCCATATAATTATTTACATGAGAGTGGTTTGTTGCAAAATGCCCGGGAATATATCCTATTTTGATATGTCTGTTATGGCGTGCTGATATTTCTTTCATTCTGCTTTCCATAATTAACCCTCCGTTAGTTTAATTTAGCTAAATTATATCACAATTAAAGCATAAATTCAAGCACTTTTTACAAATCATATAAAATAAATGTAATTAGTTATTACCGTTATAGTAAAATAAACTCTTTCGCAGTGTTTACAGTCTTTTCTTATTGTTAAAAATGTTCTTTGTTAATCATAAAGCACAGACCGATTATTTATTAAGTTCTTTATAAAAAAACCACAAAACAATAATAGTTTTGTGAGTTGTTGCATTATTTGGTGGAGGCGACGGGAATTGAACCCGTGTCCGAAAATCAATTCACAGAAGTTTCTACGAGTGTAGTTTGTTATAAAATCTCCCCGCAAATCGGCAAACAAACACGCCTATGCACGGGCAGCCTTTAAAATAGATTTTTTCGCCAAAGGCAATGCGAAAAAGCCGTTCCTACTAAGTCGACGCCAAAGCTCAAAGCCGTAGGCTGCAATGAGGTGGCGAGCAGCAATTAAGCAGCTGCTAATTGTGAATTATTTTTGTCGTTTAATTTTAAACGCGTACCGTTTAAAGAGTTTGCACAACTCTACTCGCTTATTCTGTTTCATAATCTCCGTCGAAGCCTTTACGCCCCCATAACATATCATAAATTATTAAAACAGTAATTATTTTATTCTGTTCTTAATAGCACGTTCAATATCTCTCTGTGCCGTTTTTTTAGCAATATCCTCACGCTTGTCATAAAGCTTTTTACCTCTGCATACTCCCACAGCGACTTTAGCTCTGGAGTTCTTAAAATAAATGGATAAAGGAATGAGAGTCAGTCCTTCCTGCCTGATCTGACTGAACAATTTCAAAATTTCTTTCTTATGAAGAAGAAGTTTTCTTTCCCTTATAGGATTCCGATTAAATATATTTCCGTGCTCATACGGAGAAATATGCATACCTTTGATAAACATTTCACCGTGATCTATTGAACACCAGGAATCCTTTAAATTTACATTTCCCGCACGAAGTGACTTTACCTCAGTTCCGACAAGCTCAATTCCCGCTTCAATTGTGTCAAGAACAAAATAATCGTGTCTTGCTTTTCTGTTATCGGCAATTAACTTTGTTGCTGATTTTCCTGCTGCCATAAATCCACCTCGTTTCTGTCTTAGTGCAGTATTATATTATATAATAAGTAAACAAGGTTTGTCAATCAGAAAAAACTAGAATTTTGCCACTAAAAATAATATCAGTATTGAAAATTATTATTATTACGTTTTACATATATAAATCCAACATCAAAGACTATATAATTTAGGTGATAATATTAACAGCATAAATTTTAGTCAATAATTTATTACACCGATATAAAATAATTTATCTAAAAATATTGACATCACATTTTTTTTATGGTATACTTTTTACTGTTATTTGATCATAAATATTTCACATGGAGAAATACCCAAGTGGTGAAGGGGCTCCCCTGCTAAGGGAGTAGGTCGGGAAACTGGCGCGAGGGTTCAAATCCCTCTTTCTCCGCCAATAGATAAAACCGCATTGTTACGGACTTCGCCGTGAAAGTGCGGTTTTTCCTATGTTTGATATTCAATTATTTTTCACATTATAACCAACAAAAAAATCCCCGCTTAAGCGAGGATATGATTAGTTGCCTCCGGGGCCGTCTTGTCTTTCACGCTTATCTTGCGTGTTTTTCTGATTAGTATTAGTCCACTGATTGTTTTCGGCGGACTTTTTGTTTTTGTTCTCAGTTTTTTTAGACATTTTTTAAACCTCCTTTGCTGTGCAAAGGCTCCTTTTTTCGGAGTTTGAGCCATTTTCTGCTACGGTATTACCGTATATTTTTTCAGAAAGTACTCAAAAACGTGCGTAAAAAGTATTTTTACGCCAACTCCTTTGCTGTTGTTATTTTTTACAGAAAGAAATTATTTATTCATAAATCAAACATAAATGTGTGAAGTTAACGAATCACATTGAAAACAAGCTTTTGATTTATTTAGTCGATTTCACCCAACGAGAAATTTTGGCATAAAATAAATGGGAAGTTAAATATAAAACAAGAATTATTCAGAAAGGAGGAATACTTCCAAAAGGAGTAAGAAGATAATGGGGATAAATTATAATAAATCGCTTGGCAGAAGACTTGCCAATTTTGATACAAAATATTATAAGCCACCGATTAATAATTCGTCTATTGGTCAATGCGTGTGGTATACTCAGGGACGTGCATATGAAAAGAAGGGCGTTTTTATCGGTGCAAGAGGAAATGGAAAGGATGTATATCAAAACTGTAAAAAAGACGGCTTTCAGGTATCAAAATATCCTAAGCCAAATTCTATTGCTTGCTTTAACGGCGGCACATACGGTCATGTAAAGTATGTTGAGTATGTGATCGGTGATACAGTATATTATACCGAGGCAAATGAAAATAATGATAACAGACTTACAGCCAGTGACGGTGTGCTGAAAAAAATGTCAGTTACAAATTGGGTCAATCAGCCGTATCTTCAGGGTCACGTTGTTATTAAAAAAGAAAAATTAGTAAACTTTAAGGTGATTACTGCAAATAAGAAAATCAGCCTTTATAAATCTGTTAATATTAAAAGAAAGAACAAATATAAAAGCATTAAAACAGGAACTGTAAAGGTGGTTGCAGGAAGCGGAAGAGTTAAAAACGGCAGGGATATTGTAAAGGTATTATACGACAATCGTTATTACTGGGCAATTAGAACCACTAAGGCAAAAACCAAGCAGTTAAAAAGAGTAAAATAGACAAATAAACCCGATAGCATTGCTGTCGGGTTTAATTTTTCACAAATAACATATTAAAGCGTCATAGCTATGATACTTAGTATAATATATCGAAGGAAAGTATATTTATATGTTTTCTGAAATTTAGGTATTTTATTGGCGGAAAGATTAATGAGTATTGATTATAATAATTTAAAAAGTTCGTTTACCTTTTCTTTTTCAGCAAGACCTTTGGATAATGCAGTTGCGTTTGCGGCGGCAGTACCTAGTTTCAGTGCTTGCTCATAGTTGTTTGTTTTTGAATACCCTGCAATAAAGCCTGCAACCATTGAATCTCCTGCACCGACAGCACTTATCACTTTACCTGCCAGAGTGCCTGTTTTATAAATCTTACCATTTTCAGTAATTAGTATTGCACCATTACCGCCCATAGAAACAAGAACATTTAATGCTCCCTTTTTCTGAAGCTCTTTTGCACAGTTGATTATATCATCATCTGTTTCTAATGTCTTCGAGAAAAGCTCGCCCAGCTCGTGATGATTGGGCTTTATCAGAAAAGGTCTGTATTTCAGTACATTTGAAAGCAAGTCCTCTGTTGCGTCAACAACAATTTTTATACCTCTGTTTTGAAGCCTTTCCATAATTCTTTCATATATATCGCTTGAAAGAGTGTTCGGAACACTGCCCGCAAGCACGAGAATATCTCCTCCTTGAATATTATCAAGCTTATCAAATAGCTTGTCTATTGCACTGTCTGTGATTTCAGGTCCTATGCTGTTTATTTCAGTTTCAACATCCGTTTTCAGCTTTATGTTTATTCTGGTCATTCCCTTGTCAAGTTCTATAAAATCAGTGTTGATACCTCTTTCTTTCAGACTTTGCTCAAGGGCTTTTCCTGTAAACCCTGCAATAAACCCGAGTGCTGTGTTTTCAATTCCCAGATTTTTTAATACAATAGATACGTTTATTCCTTTACCGCCTAGCAGTAATTCTTCTGAGCTTGTCCTGTTTACCTTACCAACTTTCAGGTTGTCAGCATTTATTATATAATCCCATGCCGGGTTAAAGGTTACTGTGTAAATCATTTTTTCCTCCGATTTTTATTTACATTAAGCAGAATATAAGTAATTGATTTTTAATATGCAATCAATTATAATCATATTATAACATATTTTGTTGCGTTTTTGAATAGTAAATAGAGATCTAATTAAATGGCTGATATAAAGATGAATACAGAGGTGAATTGTAGTGTTAAATTGTATTATCGTTGGAATAGGCGGTTTTATTGGAACAGTTTGCAGATACTTAGTTGGACTATTGCCATTAAAACTGGAAAATGGTTTTCCGATAAAAACTTTGGCTATAAATTTTGCAGGGGCGTTTCTGCTGGGACTTATTACCGCAGCGGCGGTAAAGAGCAAATCAATCAATCCGCAAATTGCTCTAATGCTAAAAGTTGGGGTCTGCGGAGGATTTACTACATTTTCTACATTTGCATATGAGTCAGTAGATTTGATGAAAAACGGCAGTTTAACTGTTGCTTTTTGCTATATTGCTGTAAGTATTATCTTGGGCGTGCTTGCAGTCTTTGCTGCACAGATGCTTATAAAATAGATTAAGTAATTCATGGATAAGTGGAGGATTTTTAATATGGACTGGTTGTTTGAAATGGATAACAATATTTGTCATGTACGTATAGCGGGGTTATTGTTAAGAGGCAATAAAGTTTTAGTACAAAAAATAAAAAATAAAAATGAATATGCCATACCCGGCGGGCACTTAAAATTCGGTGAAACAACGGAAGAAGCTCTTGTTCGGGAATATCAAGAGGAAATTGGCGCAAAGATAATATGCAAGCGCTTATTGTGGACGGAGGAGAATTTTTGGAAGTGGAATGGTAAGGATGCACACAATATTAGTTTCTATTATTTGATTGATCTATATGAAGGTACTATTATTCCCGATGGATTTACTCCTCTGAAAGATAATTGTAATGTGGTTTTTGGCTGGGTATCAATTGAAGAGTTAAAGGATATAAACATTTATCCTCAATTTTTAAAAAAGGAAATTCATAGGCTTGGAGAATGTCCAAAGCATTTTATTAGCAGAGAATAGAGTGATTAAAATTTTCCATCGCATATGGTAAAACCATAGCGGCGGTTTTGTGTCTAAGAAATGCGACTTCAATTTGTCTTGCAAAAGAATGTCGGATAAAGCTATAAAATGCTTCCTATTTCGGTTATATTCAAAGCAAGAAAGTTATAAAAGAGACAAATGAATAATTTACGAAGGTGTCAAAATGATTAGTTAAAGGAGTTATAAAAATGAATCAATTTGTAAAGGGAATGGAGCTTTGCAGAAATTTTTTTAATGATTGTGCAAAAGCAATCATTGAAGATGAATTTCCTGATTTAAAGTATTCCGCCGGTTTGATTGGATATGGCTCTGATGTTTTAGGATATGATGATGCTGTATCGACAGACCATATGTGGGGACCTCGGTTTTATTTGTTTTTAAACAAGGAAGATATTTCAGAAAAGAATTATATTTTTTCTGTATTGTCAGAAAATCTTCCTTATACATATAAAGGTTACAGTGTTAATTTTACTGAACCTGATCCTAACGACTGCAGCGTTCAACACCCTGAATTTATTAAAGCGGGAACGGTAAATCCTTTGATATTTATTCAGACATTCGATGATTATTTGAATGATCAGCTTGGCACATCTGATTTGAACCATATTAAACCTTATGAGTGGCTTGCTATTTCTGAACATAGACTTCTTTCGTTGGTGTCAGGGCAATTTTTTGTTGACCGATTGCATTGCACTGAGATTATCTCTAAAATCAAGTACTATCCTAGAGATGTTAAGTTGTATTTGATTTCTTCAAATTGGGAAAACATATCATCAGAACAGGCATTTGTCAAACGCTGTGGAGAATGTGGAGATGAAATTGGTTCAAGAATTATCTGTTCAAGAATTTGTGAACGGCTAATGAGATTATGTTTTCTGTATCGAGATACATATGCTCCATACAGTAAGTGGTTTGGAACTGCTTTTAGCAAACTTGATATTGACGACAGAATTAAGCAAGAAATATATGGTGCATTATCTGCTAACAATTTGTCAGAGCGAGAGAAAAGAATAGTTAAAGCACAGGCTTTAGTTGCGGATTTACACAATGCTAGCGGGCTTACGCAATTTGTTGACTATCAAATAGAAAACTATTTTGGCAGGGAAATTAAAGTTATTTTTGCAGATAAGTTTGCAGAAGCAACGGCACAGCAGTTAGTAGGCACTGTATTTGAAAATACACCTCTAATCGGTTCATTAAGTCAGATTGGCGGTGTATCCTCTATTTCTGATTCTATTGTTGATAAAGAAAAATATTTCAAACAAATAAAGGAATTATATCTTTTATAAAATCAATATGGTAGTAAATAATAGATTATTATATGTTTAATTCTAAGAAGGAGAATTCAAATGAAATATCCTAAAATGATTTTATTTGATTACGGACATACTCTTTTGTATGAACCCGGTTGGGATTCTGTCAAAGGCAACGCTGAATTGTTGAAGTACGCCATAAAGAATCCTAACAACTGCACTCTTGAGGATGTAAGAAAGGGAGCAGAGTTGATTTTTGATAAGCACATCGAAAGTATTAGGGAAATTGGTTATGATGTTTGCGGTCAAGTTGGCGATAAAGTATTATACGAATATCTTGGAATTGAATTCTCGCTGACGCCACTTGAAATGGAAATTGTGTTTTGGAACGGTGCTTCTTCGGGTGCAATTATGCCTGATACCGATAAAATGCTCGATTACATAAATGAAAAAGGCATAAGAAGTGCCGTTATAAGCAATCTTCTATGGTCAGGGGATGCCTTAACCGAACGGCTCAACCGATTGCTTCCAAAAAACCGATTTGAATATGTTATGACCTCAAGTGATTATTTGGTTAGAAAACCAAATAGGATTTTATTTGATATTGCGTTGAAAAAAGCTAACTTGCGTGCAGAGGAAGTTTGGTATTGCGGTGACAATCCTCAAGCAGATATTGAAGGAGCGGCACAGGTCGGAATTTACCCTGTTTGGTATGACAACGATACCGAAAAAAACTACAAAGATCGTTCCAACATACAGATACCTAAATGTGAACATCTTCATATCCGTGAATGGGGTGAAATGATTGATTTGCTAGAGGAAATAAGACCATAAAATATATCGCTGTTATGGGTAACACCATAACGGCGGTTTTTGCTTTCTACTCAGATGTATTGTAAATTTGTCTTGAAAAAGAATGTCGTATATGATAAAATATTTGTATCAAAATTTAAGGAGAAATTATATGACTCATCAATATGTGTTGATCCTCGATTTCGGAGGACAGTATAATCAGCTTATCGCAAGACGTGTTCGTGAATGCGGAGTTTATTGCGAGGTCAAGCCGTATAACAAAATGTCAATAGAGGATATAAAGGAACTGAATCCTGTTGGAATTATTTTTACGGGAGGTCCTCAGAGCGTTTACGGAGATGGTGCACCTAACATCTCAGGTGAGATTTTTGAGTTGGGTATTCCTGTTTTGGGAATTTGCTATGGCTGTCAGCTTATGGCGCATACACTCGGCGGTAAGGTTGAGACCTGCGTTACAAGCGAGTACGGAAAGACTGAGACCGAGTACGATACAAGCTCGCTGCTGTTCAAGGGTATTGACAAAAAGGCTGTTTCATGGATGAGCCATACTGATTATGTAAGTGGGATTCCTCAGGGATTTAAAAATACCGCGCACACAAATAACTGTCCTAACGCGGCATTTGAAAACACAGACAAAAAGCTGTACGGTATACAGCTACACCCAGAGGTTAATCACACACAGAACGGAAGTAAAATTCTTCACAATTTTCTTTACAACATCTGCGGCTGTGTTGGCGATTGGACTATGGAAAACTTTGCTGAAACTCAGATAAAGGAAATCAGAGAAAGAGTAGGCAGCGGAAAGGTTCTTTTGGGGCTTTCGGGCGGAGTGGATTCATCTGTTGCAGCAGCACTTTTATCAAAAGCTGTGGGAAGTCAGCTTACCTGCATTTTTGTCGACCACGGTTTTATGAGAAAAAACGAGGGTGACGAGGTTGAAGAGGCTTTCAAGGATTGGGATATAAACTTTGTAAGAGTGAATGCAAAAGACCGATTTATGTCAAAGCTGACAGGCGTATCCGATCCTGAAACCAAGAGAAAAATCATAGGCGAGGAGTTTATTCGCTGTTTCGAGGCGGAGGCTAAGAAAATCGGCACGGTTGACTATCTTGTTCAGGG
>CANPWL010000027.1 GCA_947584375.1 uncultured Clostridia bacterium
GTCTATATAAGTGAAACCGGTTTTAGATAAGCAATCAAATCTAAAGAAGTGATATTATGGATAGTTTTGAAGATTTGTTAGAAAAAAATAAAAGCTCTGTTGAGCGTTTTGTGCGATTTCGATTGTCTGAAAAGGCAGACGCAGACGATGTTTTACAAGAGGTTTATCTGACGGCATATCAGAAGTTTGGGCAATTAAAGAATACGAATTCATTTAAGGCTTGGATAATCAGTATTGCACGAAATAAATGCAATGACTACTTTAGAAAAAAAGCAAGTCGGTTAGAAATCCCAATAGACGGAATAACAGAAAATGAATTATCTTACAGCAGATACGGTGTTTCAGAAACAACTACCGTATCTGAGACTTTGAGTTTACTGGGAGATAAGGACAAACAAATTCTTTACTTGTACTTTTGGCGTGAATTGCCTCAGTCAAAAATTGCAAAGCTCTTAAATATTCCGCTGGGAACAGTAAAGAGCCGTCTTTACACAGCTAAAAAGAATTTCAAAAGCAAATATCCATATCGCTCTGACATATTAAAAGGAGAAATTGCAATGAAAAAGTTACCCGAATTTTTACCTGAATACAAAATTGAATTGAGCAGTAAAGAGCCATTTTCTGTTAAATGGGAGGAGCTGATGGGTTGGTTTCTTGTACCAAAGCTCGGTGAAAAGCTGACTTGGGGTATGTATGATATTCCGTCAAGAAAATGTGACCGTATTTATGATATGAAGGTTACCGGAAAAGCAATGGTTCATGGTATTGAGGGCGTTGAACTGACCGCAAGGGAAACGCCGTGTTCCGGCGAAGAAAAGGTAACCGACAGAACTTTTGTCGCTCAGCTAACCGACACACATTGCCGTTATCTTGCAACTCTGAGAAATGACGGTGATGTAAAGAATTATATTACCTTTCTTGACGGTGATGCTTTTCTGCCCAACTGGGGTTTTGGTGAGGATAATTGCGGAAACGAAACAAACCTCTCGCCAAAAGGTGAAATTAAAAGAAACGGAGATGTTATCACCAGTTTAGATAAGAATTTTCTGTTGGACATTGTCGGTCGTTATACGGTTATAATCAACGGCAAGAGCTTTGACACAGTTTGCGTTATGGATATAGAAACCTATAATGGAGGCGTTGTTTCAGAGCAGTTTCTTGATAAGAACGGAAAAACAATTCTTTGGCGAAGATTTAACCGCAATGATTGGGCAATTGACCGTTACAAAAAGAAATGGACTGAGCTGCTGCCTGAAAATGAGCGTTTAACGGTAAACGGCGAAACCTACGTGCATTGGTATGACTGTATTACAGATTATATATTATAATACGATTTGTAATAAATCCTTAGAATTATACTTTTTGTAATATTTCTTTCTTGTTTAACATAATAAAATAAAAAGACCGTCTCATAAGAAACGGTCTTTTGCTTTTATAGGAAAAATATATTAAAATGCTGTTTTGTAAAGCTCAAGAATTGACTCAACTGTGCAAGGCCTTGGGTTGCCGCCTGTGCAAACGTCTGCAAATGCAGATTCTGCAAGTGCCTGCAAATCTTCTTCCTTAACTCCAATCTCGTGAAGTTTAGCAGGAATGCCAACGTCTTTTGAAAGCTGCTTAACAGCGTCAACTGCAGCTTTTCTGTATTCCTCCTGAGACATCGACTCTGTTCCCTCAACGCCCATTGCCTTTGCAATGTCTCTGAACTTCTCGCCTGTGTATTCTGCGTTGTATTCCATTACATATGGGAGCAGTACAGCGTTTGCTATACCGTGAGGTGTGTCGTAGAAAGCTCCCAGAGGGTGTGCCATACCGTGAACTACGCCAAGTCCTACGTTTGAGAAGCCCATACCTGCAACATATTGACCGAGTGCCATATCTTCACGTCCCTTTGGATCGTTATCGCAAGCGGCTCTCAGTGAGCGTGAAATGATCTCAATTGCTTTAAGGTGCATCATATCGGTAAGCTCCCAAGCGGCGAGAGTTGTGTAGCCTTCTATTGCGTGGGTGAGAGCGTCCATACCCGTTGACGCTGTCAACCCTTTAGGCATTGATGACATCATATCGCTGTCAACTATTGCTACTACTGGGATATCATGCGGATCAACGCATACGAACTTTCTCTTCTTCTCGGTGTCAGTGATAACGTAGTTTATCGTTACCTCAGCGGCTGTTCCTGCTGTTGTTGGAACTGCAATAATCGGTACGCATGGCTTTTTAGTTTCAGCAACTCCCTCCAGAGAAACAACATCAGAAAACTCAGGGTTGTTTATGATAATTCCAATGCCCTTTGCTGTGTCAATAGGCGAGCCTCCGCCGATTGCAATCAAATAATCAGCGCCTGCGTTTTTAAAGGTATCAACTCCGCTTTTTACAATATCTACCGTTGGGTTTGCCTTAACCTTGTCAAAAATTTCATAAGCCAAAGACGCTTTGTCCAGTAAATCTGTTACTTTCTTTACAACATTGAACTTTATCAGGTCTTTGTCTGTTACAATAAGAGCCTTTTTAAAGCCTCTTGCTGTTGCTTCGGTAACTATCTCTGAAATAGCTCCTGCACCGAAATATGAGGTTTCGTTTAAAATCATTCTGTTTGCCATAGTTTAAAACTCCTTTATTTTTTAGTTATAGCTTAACTACAATTTTATTATAGCCGATATTTGTGATGCTTTCAAGAAAATTAAAGGATAATTTTGCACAAAAAATATACATATTTTTTGTAAGGCTTATTATCATAAAAAAAGCAGACACATTTCTGTGTCTGCTTTGATATTATCCTTTTATATTTTGTATACAACCTTTTTACCTATTAAAATCTTTGCATTCTTAATTTTACTTCCTTTTAGATTAATTTTTAAATCATTAGCAACCTTCTGATTTGGTACATAAAACTTTATTCCTTTCTTAGCAAATCGGAAAGCATAGTTTTTTATTTCCGGTGCTTTCTTTTTATTTTTTATTACTATTTTAATCTTTGGACACGAAGCGAAAGAATCTAATTCAAATTTAGTAACATTCTTTCCTATAATAAGCTTTCTCAGATATTTGTTGTTAATACAAGAATCATTAAGTACCTTTACCGTTTTATAAACCTTTACGTTACGTTTGCTACCAACTATTCCAATCAATTTTTTCCCGTTTTTTGAAAGTATTTGATTTCCTTTGATCTTAAAATGTTTATTATCCTTTGCAATTTTCACTTTAAGTTTTGGAGCGTCCGAAAAACGTAAATATTCTATTGTTTTTGGTAATGATATGTCCGTCATTTTCGGACAGCCAGAGATACTTATTTCACTTAATACAGAATTAGAAGGTAGATTTATTCTTCTTAATTTCCGGCATGAATCTAAAGAAAGGTGTTGCAGCTTTGAACCAGACGGAACATTAATATTTTTTAGGGCAGTAAGTTCGCAATTATAGAAATTTATGCTTTTTGTATTTTTTCCGACATTAATTGTTTTTAATGTTTCTGCAAAATTGGAGTAGTACATATCTTCGTCTTCGCTTTCTCCAATACTTAAATGTTCTACACGATAAGCTTTATCAAAAATAACAGTTTCAGGAATGGTGAATGTTTTAGTTCCCTGTTTAATATCAGTAATAGTTACTGTTAAAGTATTCGTATCAATCGTATACTTAAAGCTGCCGGTATCAACATTAATTATATCATTATTATAGTATAAAAAATCATAGTAATCAGCTGAAGAACTGATATTTGAGATACATAGCACCATCATAATTACAATAGATATTGAAGAGGAAAATAAACTTTTTAATTTTCTCATAAAAAATCTCCTTTAAAAACAGAATTTGCAAGTAAATATTTATAATTATTTAGTTTCAAGCTGTTTTTTTAGTAACTTTATAAATCACTTTTTTACCTACCATTATCTTTGCGTTTTTAACGCTGCTTTCGCTTTTCTTCAATTGTTTTTTCAGTTCTTTAGCTATCTTCTTGTTTTTAACAACAAGTTTTATACCTTTTTTGACCTTATCAAAAGCATAATAAGATAATTTTGGAGCTTTCTTTTTATTGTTGATGGTAATTTTAGAAAGCTTTTTGCAGTTACAAAATATATCCGCATCGATTCTTCTAACTCCATTTATAGTTACACTTTTAAGATTTGTGCAATTCTTAAAAGCCGAATAATTGATTTCAACATTTTTTGATAATATATTCACATTCTTAAGACCCTTGCAGTTTTGAAATGCGCTATAACAAATTTCTTTTACTGTTTCGGGAATAGTCACACTTTTTAGATTTTTACAATTCTTAAATGCCCTTTTTCCAATCAAAGTTGTGTTTTTCCCGAATGTCACAGAATTAACAGTCGAATAAGAAAATACATCTCCGTAAACTTCTTTAAGGCTGTCCGGCAAAGTGATTTCGGTGATTTTTGAATTGTAAAAAGCGCCCCATCCTATTGACTTTAAAGTGTTAGGCAGCCTTATACTTTTAACGTGAGAAAAGCCATATCCATGGATCTTACTATCGCTAAAAGCACCCGCATCCCAAATGTTTTCTACACCGTCAGGAATTATAATATCGGTGCTTCTGTTAAAATTCATATAAAAATCTTTTCCGTCTTTTGAAAGCAGCATATAATTTTTATAGCTGTAATATGGATTTCTTGAATCAACAGAAAGTATTAGATTTGGACAATTAAGAAAATAAAATGTATCACAATAAAAGTGTGAAAAGCCTTGATTATTATAATTCAAATGTTCATATGTGTATGGAACATCATAATAAATAAATTCTTCTGCTCTTCCTATCATTGTGTTTTGGGGAATATTCAATTTCTTTAAGGTTGGAAAGCCGACAAAGCTTGTTATATTATATATGGTTTCTGGCAAAACCATTTCTTCTACGTTGCTAAACTTTTTGTGAGATGATAAATAGAAATCTTCTAAATCCACATCTGTTACTGAAAATACTAATCCGTTATAAGTAATCTTTGAAGGTATCTCTACTTTTTTAATGTTTGGTATACCAGTGACAGTTGCAGAATAAGGTATCTTAACCGAACCATACTTAACATTTTCCTTTAAGATATAAGTAAAACTACCTATTTTTGTTCTAGGTGCATAATCATATGGAGTGGTTCCATCATAGTATGTAAATGCATTGCTCGCAAATGCACTAACTGTTATTACTGCCGTGGTTAATAAACAAAGTAACTTTTTGATTTTCATATAATTCTCCCCTTTTTATTATGTTAAATTTTTGCCGTAGAATCTAATTACTTTCTACTTATACTAGCGTTTTAAAATAAAAAAAGTCTCACTAATTTATTAAAGTTTATAAAAAAGCAGGCACATTTCTGTGCCTGCTATGTTATTACTTAACCACAACCGCTCCATATGGCGGAATAACTACACGGTTTTTTACCATTTCTCCTGTCAGAGCGTTTATAAACTGCATTTTATTTGAAAGAGTTACAGTTTCCTCATGGTCGTTGAAATTCTCAAAGAAATATACATCTCCACGCTTTCCGACAGTGACGTTTTTAGGAAGCTCAATATCAAGATTTCTTTTAATGCCTATTCTTTTGCAAATGACGGAATAAAGTTCTTTTAAGAAAGTAATATCTGCAAACGAGGAAATATAGAAAGCAGAACCTTTACCGTATTTGTTTTTTAGTAAAGCGGGCCATCCGGCATACCAATCTTTAGTGAATTTGCCCAGCACACTCGCTGTGGTGGGGTGAACAAGATCGCATAAAATTGAAGTCTTGAATGTGCCCTTGAACCCTGCCTTTTGTTCGTCAACGGCTATTTGATTTTCCTGATGGTCGTAAAGAGCGTCGAAATCCTCCTGCCAAAGACCAAATAATTCTGATAAACCTTGAGCGGGGATTTCTCCGTTAAAGCAGAGGTCGGTTTCATTTACAAGACCTGTGAAGTATGTACCGACCAAAGTTCCGCCGTTTTTAACAAAGGATTTGAGGCGGTCTGCTACGCCGTTTTTAAGCATATAAAGCATAGGAGCAATAAGCAGATCATATCTTTCAAAGCTTGCAGTTGAGTCTATAATGTCGCAGGGAATACCAATCTCCCAGAAAGGTGCATAGTGGCAAAGACAAGCTTCGTTATATTTCATTCCAATATTTCTTGGACCTTTACCATCGTCTATTGCCCATTTGTTTTCGGTATCGAAAATTATTGCTACCTTCGGGTTTATGTCGGCGTTGTATAGGTCGTCATTCAGTTTTTTAAGGATTTCTCCGACCTTGGCTACATTTTTGAAAACCATAGTATCGTCTTTTCCACGATGTGAAATAACCGCACCGTGCCACTTTTCACACGAGCCGTTAGATTGTCTCCACTGAAAATATTGGACGGTATTTGAACCGTGAGCCAATGCCTGCAATGAGGTAAGTTCAAGCAAATTTGGGTGGCGCAGGCGTGAAACTCCGCACCAGTTGGCAGTTGACGGAGTATTCTCCATCAGCATAAACGGCTGATTCTTGTATGAACGCATAAGGTCATGAGTAAATGCAGTAGACATTGCGTTCCAGTAATCGTCGCCCTCGTGCCACGATGGGTATGAATCCCACGAGATAACATCGACATCTTCTAAAAATTTAGTATAATCAATTCCTGTAAACATTCCCATCATATTGATTGTGCATGGAATATCAGGATCGACAGACTTTACTGCCTTGACCTCCTCTCGGTAAAAGTCGAGAGTTTGCTCTGTGCAGAATCTGTTCCAGTCGAGGTTCAGTCCGTGAAGAACGGGCATACCGTGGTCGGCAGGAGCCTCGATTTGTTCCCAGTCGGTGTATTTTTGGCTCCAAAAGATCGTATACCAAGCGTCGTTCAGCGTTTCAAGGTCATTGTTATATTTCTTCTTCAGCCATTCTCTGAAGGCTGACTGACATTTATCGCAATAGCATTGACCGGCAATTTCATTTGAGATATGCCACATAATCACAGCGGGATTGTTTGCGTATCTTTTTGCTAAGCGTGTATTGATTTCTCTGGTTTTTCTTCTGTAAACAGGAGAGGTGTAGCAGTGATTATGCCTTCCTCCGTGAAGATTTCTTATTCTGTTTTTTTCAACCCTAGAAACCTCGGGGTATTTGTGAGTAAGCCATACAGGTCTTGCACCGGTTGGCGTTGCAAGAATAGTGTAGATACCGTTTTCATATAAAGAATTTATTACCTTGTCCATCCACGAAAAATCATACACTCCGTCGTCAAGCTCTAACATTGACCAAGCGAATACGCCAAGAGTTACACAGTTGAAACCTGCCTTTTTCATATATTCAATATCTTTTTCAATAATTCCATCGGCTTTCAGCCATTGTTCGGGATTGTAATCCGCTCCATGAAGAAGCTTTGGGTATCTGGGAGTGATTTCAAGTTTATTATTCATAATGGTTCCTTTCAAGCTAATTTTTATGCGGTCTTTGAAGTTGTTGAACTTGACACAGTTGTATTATTGTCTAATTGTTTATCATCAATTTCCTCTACATTTAAAATACACCATTTTGCTCCAAGCTTTGCAATGAATACGTTAAATTTTACATTTTCGGCTGATTTTGAACCTTCAAACTTAACAGTAGTTTTTATTATTTTGCCTTCATCAATGCTTATGCTTTTACCAAACTGTTTTTGATAATTGACCTCTTGTTCAATAATATCTCCTTTATTCATTTTAGCAGTTTCATCAATTTTTATATTGGTTTTAAAGTTCTTCCCGAAAACATTTATATAGTCGGAATATAAAGTCTCCATTGCTTTATCCTTATCAAGCTTCTGAGATTTTATTGCTTTGTCATTAGAGTCTGCAAGGTCTTTAGAAAAGCAATCGTTATATTTATCATAATCCATAGCACTAATTGATTTGAAATATTGATTTACCAGTTCTTCAGGGTTATTTCTTGAAAACATTCCCTGACTGTATAATACATATAATATGATTCCTGCAGCTGCAATTATAAGAAGTATAAGCAGAATTTTTTGATTTCGTTTTTGCCTATAAGTTTTTGTGTTAGGTTTTTTCCCCTGAGCTAAGCGTTCCTTTGCAATACGTTCTTGTTCCTCAGGCGGCAAAAACCTTTCTGGAATTTTAGTTTCATACTTTTTGGCTGCCTTTATCTTTATATTGGGATTTCCGTATCCGCAGTGTTCGCAGTATTCCCCAGTATACTCTTTTCCACAGCTTTTGCATACTTTAGGCATATTTTATCATCCTTTCTGAGTTTCACAATTAATCGAGTTAATGAAAGTGTAACATAATTTATGTTGGTTTTCAAGTAAATTTCATATTAAGTCCGAAAAGAAAAGGAGACAAGAAAAATCTCTTATCTCCTTTTATAATCTGTTAAGTATTTATAAGCTGTGATAAATGCTTATTCAGAACAAAATATAGCTTTTTATCTATTTAACCTTTTTCCTCTAAGCCTGCGTTTTCTGAAAGAGAAATATACTGTGTTTATGCAAAGTACAAACGTAACTATAAATGCTGTCGGTAATTTCTTGTTATCTTCACTTCCGGTGTTTGGTGTGTTTCCTTTGTTGTCTTTTGTACTGTTTGTCTTTTTATTTATAAAACCGTTTGCATTTTTGTCAGTATTATTTTCTTTCTGCTTTGTTTGGTTTATCGTTGTAGGTTCTTCAGGCGTTTCAGAGTCTGAAGGTTTCGTAGGTTTTTCAGGGTTTGTTGATTCTGAAGAATTTGTTGTGTCTTGATTTCGCTCATTAGGTTTAATCGGTGAGCTTTTGCTGTTTGTAAACTCTGCTTTCAGTTGCTCTCCGTTCTCCGTAACTGTTCCGCTTTCACCTGTTGACTTTGTTGTATAGCCGTCTTTATTTGCCTCAGCTTCAGTTACTTCATACTTAGCTCCCACAGGAAGTCCGCTTATCGTTATGCTTTCTCCGTGTTTAAGCTTAACTTCTCCTCCGCTTTGGATTGCTCCATCCTTTGAGCCTGTGTAGTTGTACTCTCCTTCAATCGGATTGCCGTCACTATCTGTAAGCGTTACAGTAAAGCTGAATTCTTTGTTCTTGTCACCGGCATCACCCGTTACTGTCTTGCTGATCGTCAAGCTTCCTGAATTGTAGATGTTCTCAAATACAGCCTTGTCTTTATCTGTTGTTTCATCTGACTTTGCGTATTTACTGCTCTTTACCGTAAGTATAGAATCTACATCTTCCACCTCGACTGTAAGCGTCCATACGCTTTCATCATAGCTGTATCCCAGAGCGTTTCCTGCTTTTTCTCTTATTTCAAACGAATAAGTTCCTGCCTTTGTGAACGTAATATCTCCAAAGCTTGCGTTTCCGCTGCCCTCTACTGTTGTTGTTTTTGTTTCAGGCAAAGCTGCTCCGTCCGGATTATCCTCTCTCACAGAAATTTCAAACGTAAAGCTTTCGTCCTTAGGTGTGCTGCCCGTCACCGTCTTTTCAATCTGCGGTGCATACTCTGTCTGAGTTACCTTATAGCTGTTTGTGAAGGTAGCTCCGTCATTGCTTGTTTCTCCATCAGCCTTTTCGTATTTATGGCTCTTTACCGTAAGCTTTGAATCTACATCTTCCACCTCGACTGTAAGCGTCCATACGCTTTCATCATAGCTGTATCCCGGCTCATTGCCCTGCGTTTCCTTTATCTCGAACGTATATGTTCCTGTCTTTGTGAAAGTAATCTTTCCAAAGCTTGCGCTTCCGCTGCCCTCTACTGTTGTTGTTTTTGTTTCAGGTAATGTCGCTCCGCTGTTCGGATTACTCTTTTCGCTTATATTAAAGGTAAACGTCTTATCGTTTGGCGTTACATCTCCTGCGATTTCCTTTGTCACCTGCGGTGCAAAGAAAACCTCCGTGACACTGTAAACATTATTAAATGCAGCCTCGTCGTTACTTGATGTTCCGCCTTCTTTTGTGTATTTATGGCTCTTTATCGTAAGTTTTGAATCTACATCTTCCACCTCGACTGTAAGCGTCCATACACTTCCGTCATAGCTGTATCCCGGCTCATTGCCCTGCGTTTCCTTTATCTCGAACGTATATGTTCCTGTCTTTGTGAAAGTGATCTTTCCAAAGCTTGCGTTTCCGCTGCCCTTTACTGTTGCTGTTTTTGTTTCAGGCAAGGTCGCTCCGCTGTTCGGATTACTCTTTTCGCTTATATTAAAGGTAAACGTCTTGTCGTTTGGCGTATTGCCTGTTACTGTTTTCTTTACCTTTGGTGTGTAATCTGCGGAGGTTACACTGTAAACATTATTAAATTCAGCCTCATCGTTACTTGATGTTCCGCCCTCCTTTGTGTATTTATGGCTCTTTACCGTAAGTATAGAATCTACATCTTCCACCTCGACTGTAAGCGTCCATACACTTCCGTCATAGCTGTATCCCGGCTCATCGCCCTGCGTTTCCTTTATCTCGAACGTATATGTTCCTGCCTTTGTGAAAGTGATCTTTTCAAAGCTTGCGTTTCCGCTGCCCTTTACTGTTGCTGTTTTTGTTTCAGGCAAGGTCGCTCCGCTGTTCGGATTACTC
>CANPWL010000028.1 GCA_947584375.1 uncultured Clostridia bacterium
GTATTTTGCATGGGCAAATCAGACTATTGCCGTATTTGCGTTCGCCATGATTGCAATTTATATGATAAAGCACAAGCTACCGTTTATTTTGTCGCTTATCCCTGGAATGTTTTATATGTTCGTTATATCAAGCTTTATATTGAACGCCGAGATCGGATTCAATTTGCCGTGGATAGCAAGTTATATAATCGGGGGAGTTTTAACAGTCGCATATGGGGCGTCGGTTATAATATTCGGAAAGAAGCACGCTAAAAAGCTGAAGGACTGAATATTTGAAATTTTTAATTTTTTTTGCAAATCAATTTTTATCAGCGTATAAATATGCACGATATATTTATTTAATACTTAATCTATGCTGATACTACGCCCTATTAACAATATTAAATTCTAAAGAACTATTTTGTGCACAACAAATAAAGGTTAGGCTTAATGCCCCCTCTTCTTTACAAATGCTGGGTTTGCAAAAACATTTTTGAAAAACAGAAAACAGATGTGACCCATTTGGTTCTTATCTTTTTAGCACATACAAAAATGGAATTTTTTCAGCCCAATTGATCTACAAAATTATTAAATTGATTATTCCAACTTACTTCTCAATAGCTATAAAGGGTATCTCCATCTCGTCTTTTGTCAATCCTGCGTGAACACCTATAAACTTGTTGTCTTTATTATAAATGGTTAGATCACTCGTCGCAATAGCAATGTAATCTCCTAACATTTCATTTAATCGCTTGTGATTTTCGCCACATCCAAACAGCTCTTTAGCAATTACATCTTCTTTGCAAAGCAGAATAAACTTGTCTCCGAAATGCATATTGAAAACTGCTTCAAACTGCTTTTCCATTCCCTTTTTCACAAATAAATTCAATGCTCTTGGCTCAATTGACGGCATTCGCAAGAGACATTCCATAACATCAGAGTAATCAGTTATAACTACACCGTCAGAATCTATAAGTCCGTGATCTGCCGTGATAATTAGAAGAGTATCACTTAAATCTTTTGACAGCTCCTTTGTCTGACGTTCTAACTCACGCAAAACGCTCTTGCTCTTTTTTGAAAAACAACCTGTTCTGTGCATTATGCTGTCAGGTTCGTTCCAGTACGCATAGATATATTTCCTGCCATCCAAACTGCAAAGACGTTTTATTCTCATACATATATCACTGAAGCTCTGCGGATAAGGCTCACTAAACGGAGTTACCTCATACGACATACCTCCTGCCTCTTTTATCCTGTCCGCAACACGCAAATACGGGCAATATGTCCAAGCTGCATTGAATTCAGCTACTTGATTGCCGTTGATATCTGTGTTGTTGAATACCGTCACATTCTTGTCAAGCTCTTTGTAGTAACATTCCCAGCCGAGCCAGCTATGCTGGTTCGGGAACAGCCCGCTGTCAATAGATGTAGTAGCAGAAACTGTCGTTGGAGGGAAAACAGACGTATATATTCCCTTTAAATTACTTCTGAAAAAACCGTCTGAATCAAGGTTTTTCTTAATTATATTTCTGCCCATTCCGTCTAACAGAAGAACAACTATATTTTTATACTGTTTTTTCAAAAACTCATCTGCCATTGCAAGCGTTTTATTCGGGGCTTTCGCACCGAAATATTTTAGCACCGAACAGGCAAGATTAGCAATGCAGTTATTGTAATCGGGATATAATAGTCTCATACTGCATTTCTCCTTAAATTAATATATTCATAAAGTATACTCTAAATATTTTCAAGTAGTTTCGTCAAATCTGATAGCTTATTTATAATATAATTCGGTCGTATTTTGTTTTTCTTATATAAATTATTTCTGTCAATAAGTATCGTACAAATTCCTAACTGCTTTGGTCCCCAAATATCGTCAATTAATGAATCGCCAATCATTGTTATTTCATCAGGTGTACACCTAAAACAGTTAAGTACATACTCAAACGCTTCTTTCTGAGGCTTAAAGAAACCTATATCTTCACCAATAAATATGTAAGGAAAATATTTATCTAATCCAGTGCTTGCAATTTTCTGCTTTTGTCCATCTGAAGGACCGTTTGTCAAAATCGCCAAAATCACATCTTGTTCTTGGAGTTGCAACAGCGTTGGAATAACATCATAAAAAAGCTCTATTTTATTATTGATCTGATACATAAATAACTCATTAAATTTTTCAGACAGGGCAATGTTTTTTGTGTAATTCATTGAGACCAAAACATCACTGTATCTTCTTATTCTATACTCATCTACTGTAATCTTTCCCAAAGAAAACTCTTTATATAGAATAGGTTCAATATTTTTATATCTTTCCCAAAACTTAAAGCTGTCTATGTTATTTTCATTAAGTAATGAAGATATTATATCTCTTGCTTTTTTCTCTACACTATTAAAATCACACAAAGTATTATCAATATCAAACAGTAAATACTTGCTCACAGCTTTTCTCACCTACTTATAACTCCTCTAAATATTTTCAAGCAAAACCGTTAAGTCTGACAGCTTATTTATAACATAATTCGGTTGTATTGAGTTTTTCTTATATAAATTATTTCTATCAATAAGTATTGAACAAATACCTAGCTGCTTTGATCCCCATACATCATCAACTAAAGAGTCCCCCACAAATACTACTTCATCAGGTTTCAAATTACATTACTGCAAAATTCCCTCATAAAAAGCTTTATCGGGCTTGTAGCATTTCAAACGCTCAGATGTGAAAATATGTTCAGAATTAAAAATGTCTACATTATTAAATTTTAGATTTTGAAACAGCGGTTCATCATCGGAAGTCGAACCTATTATCAAATTATATTTACTTTGAAGTATATGTAAAGTATCAATCACTTCTGGAAAAAAATATCTGTTTTTCATAGTGTCCAGCATAATGTTTACATCTTTATGATAATCACCAAAAATTCCATACTCGTTATATAATTCGCCCAGACTTTTTTCAAATATATCTTTTTCCAATAAAAATTCATTGCAGTTTCTTTTGTAATGGCTGTTTTTCTCTTTCCACTTGCTATAAAAAACCTCCGGGATTATGTCTTTATCATATTTGTTCAATATTTTTTTAACAGCACGAATTGAAGCGTCTCCAGTAGAAATCAATGTTCCATACACATCAAAAATAATTGACTTATACATCGCAAACCCTCCAATACAACACATTAATTAAACTAATTTCACTCCGCTGACAGACAAAACTGTCGAGCTTGAAAAATCCCACAGCTTTTCGCCGCGTTTATACTGATTGATACGCTTGTCAAACCGCTTATTTATAAGGTCAATCAGCGTATCGTATTCACACTTAGAAAGAGCGCTTGAATTTATATTCAACGCCTTTTGTACCGAGCATATGCTGTGCATTCTCTGAATATTTATCTGCTCAACAGCCATTTTGTCAGAAACCAAATAATTGTCAGGTGCGTAATCAACTATTGTAAACATATTTACATTGACGTCTTTAAAACCGTATTTTTCAAGCTTTTTGGGGTAATCATGCTCGTCCATTTCATAAATACCGACATTTGAAACTATGGGATTTTTTCCTGCTTTGCTCCACGCCTTTTCAATAAGTTTTTGTTCTGTTTCGCTTATATTTGTTGCAATATTTTTAACGCCCAGATTTTTGCGTACTGACAAAACAACAATTCTGCCGCCGTTTTTCAAGACACGGTACTGCTCTTTAAAAAACGGCTTGTGTGGAATATGCTCGGAAACCGTATACGAATAACATAAGTCAAATAAATTATCTCCAAACGGTAAAGATGTCGCATCAGCATTTATAAACTGCACTCCGGTTTCTTTAGATTTTGCCTTTGCATACTCAATATGTGCAGAATCCAAGTCAACTCCTGTTATACTAATATTCGGAACATATTGTTTCAGCTTATGACAGAAAACTCCGCCTGCACACCCTATCTCAAGAATATTATCACCGGATTTTGCACCGATAGCGTTCAGCCAGATATCTTTATTCTGTTCATTGAATCTCATATCTCGGCTTCGGTAAAGCTCCTCTGTCGTCTGAATATACTTAGACCAGTTTACATTCATTTTAAACCCTCCAATTAAGGCTATCAATAATACTCTAGCAGCTTTTCATCAATAGGGGCAATCGGTTCTTTATTTTTAATATTACTATATAATGCTAGCTTAATTATCTCGTCACGGTCATTAATACGATTGTAAATATCTAGTTAAAGTATGGTTGAAGTATTTTCTAGGGGAAGCCCTCTCTTGCAGGGCTTCCCCTCTTTTAAAACAGTCCACCGGACTATTTTAAAATTCACCTCTTGCGGAGCGCACTCCGTAAAGTATATTTCGCCGACACCCGTCGGCGACAAGGCTCCGCCCTTGACCTGCAAGTCTTTTGAAAAAGGCTTGACCGAAAACTTTTGATAGCTTACGCTATGTTTTTTTATACATTGTCTAATCAAACTCAATAATTAATTCAAATAACTCCCCTATTCTCTGCTTGTCGCCTATCAGCTCCAAATACCCGAACAAGCACTCAAGGCTTGTTGCCTTTCTATATTCAGCAACGCTTGCGTGCTTTGGAACTGTCATTCCGCTTGCATTTCGCCCACGCTTTACGATTTCAGCCTCAGTCTCGGTCAATATATCTAAAATCCTGTCTATCGCTTTTGCCTGATATTCCGCACACACCTTTTGAATAGTCAGCTCATGCAGTTTCCCTGCTGGCATATTAGCCGACATCAATAAGTTTTTGCGTACCAGCCTTTCATAAACTGCGTCGCCCAAAAACGCAAGTGCCAAAGGACTGTATTGTCTTGCATCTTTTTCAGTCATAATATCACCGTCATTTATTCCATATAGTCAAATTCAAAGTCAAAGATCGAAACCGTATCTCCCTCTTGTATTCCCATTTCAATCAGCTTATCTATTACACCAGAAGATTTCAGCACCCTCTGAAAATACTGAAGTGATGAGTAGTCGTCCATATTCGCAACACGAAGTATATCCCAAAGCCACTCTGCCTCTACAAAGTATATACCGTCCTCTTTTGTGACTTTGAAATCTCGGTTTACAGTTAGCTTTTCCTCAAGCTCAGCCTGCGTTAAAGGCTCTGCCTCGTAATGCTTAACAGGAGGCAATTCTTTAAGCTCCTCCCAAATTGCGTTGCAAAGTTCTCTTGTACCTTTTGTTGTAACCGCTGAAATTGGTACAAACACATAACCCTTATCCTCGACAAAGCTCTTAAACTCCTCAATCTGCTCCTCACTAGCCATATCGCATTTATTCCCCGCAACTATCTGTGGTACACGGCTTAGCTCCTCACTGAAATTGAAAATCTCCTTGTTTATAGACAAAAAATCCTCTTTCGGATCTCTACCCTCAACACCTGAAACGTCGACCATATGAACAATAAGCCTGCACCTTTCAACGTGTCTCAAAAACTCATGCCCAAGACCCACTCCTTCGCTTGCGCCCTCAATAAGTCCGGGGATATCCGCCATAACAAAGCTCTCCGAATCGCCCATTGAAACAACTCCGAGAACAGGGGTAAGAGTAGTAAAGTGATAGTTTGCGATTTTAGGCTTTGCCGCCGAAACAACAGAGATAAGAGTTGATTTACCGACATTCGGGAAACCAACCAGCCCGACATCTGCAATCAATTTCAGCTCAAGCTGAACATTGTAAGAATCCCCCTTAAAGCCGGGCTTTGCGAACTTAGGAATCTGTCTTGTGGCAGTCGCAAAATGTGCGTTTCCCCTGCCGCCCTTACCGCCCTTGGCGATAACAACAGGTTCATCATCTGAAATATCAGCAAGAATTCGTCCGCTGTCTAAATCCTTTACAACCGTTCCAACAGGGACTTTTACTATCAAATCCTGAGCGTTCTTTCCCGAACGGTTTTTCTTACTTCCGTTCTCGCCCTTGCCTGCCTCATACTTTTTCTTATATTTAAAGTTAATCAAATTAGACAGGCTTTTATCAGCAACAAAAACAATATCTCCGCCCTTACCGCCGTCTCCGCCGTCGGGACCTCCTGCGGCTACATATTTTTCACGGTGAAAGGATACTGCTCCGTCTCCGCCGTCGCCTGCTTTTATAAAAATTTTAGCCTTATCTACGAACATCTATTTCACTCCTTGAAGTTGAAGTTGTAATAATATTAATAACTTATATATAGTATATCACAAAATAGTTACAAAAACAAAAAATCCCCAAGCAAACCTGCTCAGGGATCAAATAACTCTTTTACGCTTGAGGATAAACAGAAACCTTTTTCTTATCTCTTCCAAGTCTTTCAAACTTTACAACGCCGTCTGCTTTTGCAAACAATGTATCATCCTTACCGCGTCCGACATTCATACCTGCATGAATGTGCGTTCCCCTCTGGCGAACCAAAATGTTTCCCGAAAGAACAAATTGACCGTCTGCTCTTTTAGCACCGAGCCTCTTTGACTCTGAATCACGTCCGTTCTTTGTAGAACCCATTCCTTTTTTATGTGCAAAAAACTGCATTGAAATTCTAATCATAATAGGTAACCTTTCCTTTCCGCCCGCATAAGCAAGCTCAATACAAAGCTATTTCTCAATAACCTTAACTAAAATCCTGCCTGAAAATTCATCTGATAAAAAGTACATATGCGTCAAAAGCCCCAATAAAACCTTTTCCGCATTATCATCTGAACCAACAAGCTTCAGCATAACTTCATTTTCCTCAACGTTCACCTTGGCATTCGACTTAAACGCCTCAGTAATCGTATTACAGGTCAGCATAACCGCCGAAGAAACACTCGCACAAGCTATATCCTCTCCGTAAACGTCCTGCATCGCATGACCGCTTATCTGAAAACCCAGCAGTTTGTCATTCGCATTTTTGAAAAAATTTGCAATAATCATTATGCCTTGATAGATTCGATTCTAACCTGAGTGTACGGTTGTCTGTGACCCATCTTTCTGCTTTCACCTTTCTTTGGCTTATAAGTGAAAACTGTGATCTTTCTAGCTTTTCCGTTCTTTAAAACCTTAGCCTCGACCATTGCACCCTCAACATAAGGAGCACCCACCGTAATACCGTTATCCGCATTAACTGCAACGACCTTATCGAAGGTAACCGTATCATCAGCGTTAACGTCAAGCTTTTCTACGAAAACAACATCGCCCTCGTGTACCTGATATTGCTTTCCGCCTGTTTCAATAACTGCGTACATTCTAAAATGCACCTACCTTTAAATAGAACTCGCTATGTTCGGTGAAACAGCGTGTACTGTACTGTTTACTTAATACTACCGAAAATATGCGGCTTGTTTATTTTAACACATATAACCGCCTATGTCAAATAGCTTTGCAACTTCTTAATTAATTATTTATATTTTATTTACATTTTATAATTGATTTCAATTATCTTCAAAAAGGAAAGATATTACAAATGAAAAATTCGTCAATAAAAGTAATAATTCGACAAATATAGAAATCAATTAAAATTATGTTTATATAAAATTATCAGTATTTTAATCCAAATAATGTTGACATTTCCCATTTATTAGGTATAATTTTCTTTAATATTTTATTTTGGGAGTGAACATTAATGCACATAAGTATTAAGAAGGCAGTGTCAAGTGCTTTAGCTATCTCTATGTTAATAACATCTTTTTCTACAAATTTTGCGTCAACTACTTTTGCAAACGATGTATATCCTACATCAGGCAGTATCGGAGAAAATGCTGAATGGTTTATCAATTCAGACGGTGTTTTAGTGATAAGTGGTACTGGTGATATTGCAAAACCCTCCGATGGTTGGGGCTGGTACAAATTGAAAAATGATATAAATGAGGTAGTTGTTGAAGATGGTATTACTGCAGCTTGCAATACTGTAAGTTCTATTTTTTCAAGCTTATTTATGCCTAATGTTTCAAAAATTACATTACCACCTAGCTTAACAAAATTTAATAGATGTTTTGATCCAGGTGCTGGTGATAATTATCCATGCCTAAAAGACATTTATGTTTATTCTAGAAATGTATCTGATGCTTCATCATTTTACGATTCATATATGAGCAATCCTTGGGCAGGTAGCGGCAAAATCTGGCATGTATTTAAAGACAGCGAAACAGATAAATCATTAAGAAATGATTTGAAACTGACAGATGAAGATATAGAGTATATACCAGATGGCGAACAAATGCCATCAGTAACTAATAGAGAAACAGTTAAATTGGAACCGTTAAATGATACATCAGGACCTGCCGGATTATTCTCAAAATGGGAATGGAATAATTCAAGTAACACTTTGACCTTTAGCGGAAAAGGTACTATTTCAATAGGCAACGATTATAAAAATTATTCAGAAGAAACAGAGCATATAGTAATTGAAGAAGGAATTACTCAAATTAAAACATCAACGGTTGCAAACTTACGGGATTATAATAGTGGTGCATTCTACGGATTTAAACAACTTAAAGATATTCAATTACCCAATACCTTAACATATATAGGAGATGCTTCTTTTTATGAAACTCCACTAACCAGTATTAAATTACCTGAAAGTCTTGAGGAAATTGGAAAAATAACCTTTTCCAATGCAAATATAGAAGAAATTACATTTTCCAAGAATTTAAAAATAATTGGAGAAAACGCGTTTGAAAATGCAAAGATTAAATCAATAAATCTTCATGAGGGAATGACAATTGGCGGAACTGCATTTTCTGGCTGTAACTCACTTAAGGAAATAAGAATACCTAAGGATGTCAAATTTAATATGACAACATTTAACGCGGCAGGTATGGCTCGTCCGCCTGCCACCTTTTCAAATTGTACAGGAGTTGAAAAGGTAATCATTGAAGACGGATGTAGAATAACTGAAGCATTTGGAACTATACTATCAGAAAACGGAATTCCAGGGTTAATTTTTGATGGCTGTACCTTACTAAACACAGTAATAATAAGGGGCAATGTTGATTATATATCAACAAAAGCATTTGGGAATTGTTCTGCTCTTACTGACATTTACTTTTATAATACAGGTTTAAAAACAATTACTGCAAAGAATTCATACCTTGGAGGAGGCGACAATTATAGTGACTCTATTGACACATCCAAGGATCCCAAATTCCATGTTGTAAAAGGCAGCAAAACAGAACAAACCTTAAAAAACGCAGGATATCTAACAGATGATAACACTGAATATTTAACTGATTTTACAGCTCTAAATGATGCAATAGATAAGGCAGATGCAATAGACAC
>CANPWL010000029.1 GCA_947584375.1 uncultured Clostridia bacterium
GCGTTGTTGCCCCATTGTGAATAACTTCCGCTTGTGCCGTCACCGTTAAAATCCCATGGATCATAGTAGTGAACTGACATCATAATTCTGTTTTCAGTGATAGATGGATCTCTATAAGTATCGGTAGGGAACTCAAATCCATAATTTCCAAAAGCGTAGTCGATATTAGTATTCCATCCGCAGATAAGCAGCCATCTTTTAGCATTATTACCGCCTGTCTGACGAACAGTATCAACGAAAATCTGCGTATATTGGTTGATGTTTGAATACTGTTTAACATTAGGCGTTGCATAGCTGCCGTTAAACTCTTCGTTCATAGCTTCAAAGATAAGATGTTCGTCGTAGTCAGCGAATTTATTTGAAATCTGCTCCCAACAAGCTTTATATTTTGCTTTTATTTCCGGTTGCTTATCATCAGAAGCGTTACATAATAACCATCCGCCCTGTACAGAATTATAGCCGTCGCCGTGCATATTGATAATTACATAAAGTCCTTCTTCAATAGCGTAATCAACAACCTCCTGAATTCTGTTAAGCCAGTTGGCGTCTATTGTGTAATCAGGTGCAGAACCTATTTTTTTCAGATAGGAAATAGGAATTCTTATTGATTTGAATCCTGCTTTTTTTACTGCCTGAATAAGCTCTTTCCTGATTATAGGATTTCCATATGCCGTTTCATCAGGCATTCCTGTGTTGCTTACGGCTTCAAATTGATTTCCTAAGTTCCAGCCTGCGCCCATTGCCTCAGTTATTTCTGACTGACTTTGATCATCAAAAGCGTCGACAGCATTTGCTGTGACAGAGATCATACTCATTGTGGCTGATATTGCCATAACGGCTCCTATCAGTCCGGACAAAATTCTTTTTGCTTTCATTTTTTTACCTCATTTCTTATATTAATCATTTTAATTAACATTTATATTTGGACATATTATAATAAATATGTTAATGAAATTACTTTGTAAGACTATTTTATCTTTATCTTTCTAGGAACTTTATTCCACTTACTCTTTACTTTTATTTTAACTCCGTTCTTATCTTTATAAGTAGTATATGCACGTACTCTTACATAAAAAATCTTTTTATGCTTGAAATATTTACTCTTAATTACTATGTTTGTTTTGGAAGTATTTTTTTTGATTAAAATTTTCTTGAACTTCTTAGATTTAGAAACCTGAACTTCGTATCCCTTAGCACCTTTTACCTTTTTCCACTTTACATTGATTTTCTTTTTGGCTTTGCTCGTAACAGTAACCTTCTTTATTTTTGCTACTTTAGGTACGACAACACTAGTTGACTTCTGTGCCGGCACTGTTGAATTACTGATAAAAGATGTTGTATTTGAAGTTTTAGGCTTCTGTGAATCTATTATAGAATTAGAAGTATTAGATGTTGTTTTAGATGTAGTTAAATTAGAAGTTGAAGCAGAATCATCTTTTTTACCTGCAATTTCTACCAATGCTTTAATTAATTCCGGAGTACGCCACTCATTGGTTTGTCTGTTAAATTCCTCACCGTTATCCCAAATGTATGTTGCAACGCCTATATCCTCACAGGTTTGGACAACAGTTTTGAACCAATTTATTCTGTCTTCTTTATTTGCTTTGGAATTTACTCCGTATTCGCCGACAATAACAGGAGTTCCTTTGTCAACAAAGGTAGTTTTCAAATTGTTAAACAGGTTTTTCAACTGATTAATGTCTGAGTCGCTTCCCCAAGTTCCTTTTCCTTCTCCGCAGAAATTCCATGGGGTATAATAATGAACCGATAAAATACATCTGTTAGCAGGATCATCAGGCATAACAACACCCTGACAGGATTCTGTTATATCAGTCCAGTAACCGGCAATCAAAAGATGACGTTTATCATTTTTTCCGCCTGAATTTCTGATAATATTTACAAATTCCTGATTAATTTTGTTGAGAATTGAAAATCCCTCAGTCTTGCTTACATTATCAAAGCCGACTTCATTCATAGACTCTAATACAAGGTAGTCGGAATAATCTTTAAATCTTTCAGCAATTTGCGACCATACTGCTCTATAACGTGTAATGAATTTGTCCCAGTCATTAGCAGCATTTTCGCTTGATGAACTGGAAATCCATGAACCGTTTGAAGTTCCGCCGCCGTCGTGGTGAATATTTAATATAACGTACATACCGGCTTTTCTTGCATAATTTACAACTTCCTCAACTCTGTCCATCCAGGAGGTATTAATTTTGTAATCAGGGGCAGAACCCATATGGTTGAACCATGTAACGGGTATTCTTACAGCGGTAATTCCGCTTTCCTTGAGAGTATCAAACAACTGCTGAGTCGCTTTTGGGTTTCCCCAAGATGTTTCAAAGTTTTTGCTTTCAGACTCGCTGCAGTGCTTGTTTGATGTGCAGGAGTCCAATGTGTTTCCGAGATTCCAACCTACGCCCATTTTTTTAACAAGTTCAACAGAGGTTAAATCTCTAATAGTTCCGTCATCATATTCAGAAGCACCGCTCGCAGAAGTAATGCCCTGAAATGAAAGGGAACAGATAATTGTACATGTTGCTAATACACAGGCAAATATTCTCTTTAACTTCATATAAATCAATCCTTTTCTTTAAAATAAATATTCCTAATATATCAAATACGATTATATCATATTAATTATATCAAATTATAATTACAAATAATATTGGTTATTTAGCTAAAATAAAATGTGAAATTTTATTCAATTTGACATATACTAAAAAAGCAGAATTAAATCTGCCCATTTTAGTATTACAAAATCATACAAAGCAATATTTATACTATATAATAGAATTACTTAATACCGATGGTAATTTTAGTTTTGATTAAAAACCTATAATTCTTTTGAAATCATCAGAAATAATCTTCTCAAGCTGTATTGCTTTTTGTCTGTCGCTGTCAGTTGTTGTGTAATATGCTTTTATCTTTGGTTCAGTACCTGACGGACGAATGATTACCTTTGCATTTTTGTCTAAAATAAAAGATATTACATCAGATTTAGGTAAATTTATAGTTTTTTCTTTGCCGTTTATCATATTTTTTTGTTTGCTTTCCTTGTAGTCTGCAAGTGCAAGAACCTTCAATCCGCCAATTTGGCAAGGCGGATTTTCTCTTAAATCAGTCATTATTTCAGACATTCTGTCCATACCTGAAAGACCTTCGCATATAAAGCTCTTTTGTGTGTGTACAAAGTTACCGTACTTAGTATAAAGATTTTCTCTTGCCTGAATAAGAGAGATACCCTTAGTGCGATAGAATGCCGTCATTTCACATACAAGCATCGAGGCTACAACGGCATCTTTATCTCTTACATATGAGCCGGCAAGATAACCGTAACTTTCTTCAAAACCGAATATAAATCTGTTTTCCTCGCCCTTTTCTTCTAATATACCAATTTGCTCGCCGATGAACTTGAATCCGGTCAAAACTTCTAGCATTTGAACATTATAAGCGTCGGCGATTTTTGCTATGATGTCAGTTGAAACTATGGTTTTAACTGTAATAGGATTTTTCGGCATTGTTCCTAAAGCAGTTCTTTCATGGCAGATGTATTCTAAAAGAAGCGCGCCGACTTCATTTCCTGAAAACAAAACAAAATCTCCGTTTTTGTCGGGAACTGCAATTCCCATTCTGTCGGCGTCAGGGTCAGAAGCCAAAAGCAAATCAGGTTTTACTTCTTTTGAAAGTTCAAGTCCTTTTTCAAGCGCCTCCTTGATTTCGGGGTTAGGAAAAGGACAGGTAGGGAAGTTGCCGTCAGGGTTTTCCTGTTCGGGAACTACAATAACGTCCTTAACGCCTATATTTTTAAGAATCTGTCTTATAGGCTTATTTCCCGTGCCGTTAAGAGGCGTAAATACTACCTTTAATCCGCTTTCCGCAATAATATCAGGATGTATACTCTGTTCCTTTACTTTTTCAAGATACTTATCAATAACTGTTTGGGATATGTATTCAATTTTACCGCTTTTAAGACCTTCATCAAAATCAATAATATCGGCTCCGTCAAGAACGTCAACGTGAGAAATCTTTTCTAAAACAATATCTGCTGCCTGAGGAGGCATCTGACATCCGTCTGAACCATAAACCTTATAACCGTTATATTTAGCAGGGTTATGTGAAGCGGTGATCACAATTCCCGAATCACATTTAAGCTCTCTAACTGCAAACGAGAGCATCGGAGTCGGCATAAGCTCAGGGTAAATATATACTTTAATTCCGTTAGCAGCAAGAACGCTTGCCGCTTCTTTTGCAAAAATATCAGATTTTATTCTTGAATCATAAGCGATTGCAACCGATCCGCTTTCAAATTCCTGATTTACGTAATCAGCCAAGCCCTGAGTAGCCTGACGGACAGTATAAATGTTCATTCTGTTTGTACCTGCTCCGATAACGCCTCTTAAACCGGCAGTACCGAATTTAAGTGAAACCGCAAATCTATCCTCTATTTCAGAATTGTTTCCTTTAATACTTTTAAGTTCAGGAATTAAGTCCGGATCATCAACTGCTTTTTCACACCATAATGTATATAATTCTTGAATTGTCACAAAATCACCTCATAATTACTTTTATACCTAAATACATCATTTCATTTTTATACAAACTGCTGTTAAGGCATAATTCCTCAAAAGTCGCTTGTCAAGCACATAATAATACACATACTTGATATTATAACATATTTTTTGTACCTTGCAAGTTTTTTTGGCAAATATTCAATTATTCGTAAAAAGTTATCAATGCATTGTTATTCATTTATTATATATTTTACTTAAAATATACAGCTGTATTATATGGATATTTATCATTTATTTTTTATAAACGTACTTATGATTTATTTTCTATGTATACTTGTAAAATCAGTAGAAATAAAGTAAAATAATATAAAGGATCTACTGATTGCCGGTATTTTTGATAAGGATTAAAAATAATTAAATTTTATTAATTTTAGGATATAAATTTTGTATGCGGCTTTCTGTATATTACTTTCTTGTATATTATATGATAAAATTTAAAAAAGGGTTTTGGTAAAATGAATCATAATCTTAATCAATTGAAGATTTTCTATACAGTTGCTTCGGAAAGTAATATTTCCTCTGCTGCAAAAAAGCTGTTTATTTCCCAGCCTGCGATAAGTATGGCATTAGCTAAGCTTGAGGAAAGCCTTGAAGTTAAACTTCTCAAACGCTCTGCAAGAGGAGTTTCACTTACTTATGAGGGAAAAATGCTTTATGAACAGCTTGAAGTTGCATTTAGCGCTATTGATATAGGTGAGCAGAAAATAAAAAACATAAAAAATCTGGGACTTGGAAAGATAAAGATAGGTGCTTCTTCAAGCTTGTGCAAGTATATTCTTTTACCGTTTTTAAAAAAATATATAGAGGAAAATCCTCATATAAAGGTAGTGATCGAATGTCAGTCGTCTGCAAAGAGCCTGGAGCTTTTGGAAAACGGCAAGCTTGATATAGCTCTTGTTGTCAATCCTGAAAATAATATTAAGTCGGATTTTTTAGCTTTGGGTGAATTTGAAGATATTTTTATTGCAAATAAAACATATATTGACAACTTAAAGCTTAGAGAGAAAAGAGAACTTTCGACCAATGAAATATTAAAAGCAGGAAATCTTATGCTTCTTGACGAAGAAAACTTATCCAGAGTTTTTGTAGATAAGTATTTGAGAGAAAACAAAATTGAGGCAAAAGGAATCATAGAGGTTACAAGCATGGATCTGCTGATAGACCTTGCAAAAATAGGAATGGGAATCTCATGCGTTATAAGGCAGTTTGTAGAAGAAGATTTGAAAAACGGCAGTATAACACAACTTAAACTTGAAACCCCTATGAATAAACGTACTATCGGACTTGCATATCCGATACCTAAATTGAGAAGTAATTCGGTTAATTCTTTTTTGAATTTTATAGAAAGAAGTATTTAAGCTGCTGTTAGTTTGCATTTTTGTTTGCACTTCTGAAAATAAGCGCGGTTATAAAACCAAAGAGAAGTGCTGCACTTATCCCTGCGGCAGCGGCGGTAAGACCTCCTGTGAAGATACCTAGTATTCCGTTTTTGTCAATGTCTTCACGAACTCCCTTGCTCAGCAGGTATCCGAAACCGGTCAGTGGCACTGTTGCACCGCCCCCTGCAAAATCTATCAGACGCTTATATACATTTATTCCGCCGAGAACTACTCCGGCTACAACGTACGCAACAAGTATTCTAGCGGGTGTGAGCTTTGTGTAATCAATAAGAACTTGTCCTATTGCGCAGAATAATCCTCCTACCAAAAATGCTGTTAAATAATCCATAAATAATTCTCCTAGTATAATAGATTTAAGGGTTATTTAAAGAGAACCCGAATAAAAACTCTATTGTTTATCATGAGAAATCCAAACTGCGTGTGCAATGCTCGGAATACTTTCACCCTGCTGGCTTAGTGTGGGAGACATCAGCGCTCCTGTTGCGAGAAATAAAATATTTCTGAGTTCGCCCGATTTCAGACAAGGAAGGAAATAACCGCATAACATACTTGCAGCACAGCCGCAGCCGCTTCCTCCTGCATGGACGTCCTGATCATCGCAGTCAAATATCATAAGGCCGCAGTCGTTATGCTGTTTAGATATATCAATACCATCATCACCTAGAAGTTTTAGAAGCAGCCTTGTTCCGACCTTTCCTAAGTCACCGGTGATGATTTTATCAAAGTCGGACGCTTTTTTACCTGTGTCGGTTAGAAACTGCTTAATAGTTTCATAAGCGGCAGGAGCCATTGCCGCTCCCATATTGTTGGCGTCAGTTACTCCCATATCCTGAATTGTTCCGATTGTGACAGCTCGTACATAAGGGGCTGAGTCCTCGTCGGAAACCACAACGGCACCGCTTGCGGTAGCTGTCCATTGTGATGTCGGAGTTCTCTGACCTCCGTATTCAACCGGAAATCTGTACTGCCTTTCTGCTGTACAGAAGTGTGAAGATGTAACTGCAAGAACATTACCCCCTACATTGTTATCAACCATAACTGATGACAGCAGAATTCCTTCTGCCATTGTTGAACAGGCACCATATATACCTAAAAAAGGGATATTTATATCTCTTATGCCGTATGTCGTTCCTACACACTGGTTAAGCAAATCTCCTCCGAACATAAAGTCAATATCATTGGGTTTAAGTTCGCCTTTTCTCAGTGCAATAAGAATTGCCTGCTTTTGCATTTCACTTTCTGCCTTTTCAAATGTATCGGTGGTGAAATAAGGATCGTTATTTATTTTATCGAAATACTCACCCATAGGTCCTTCACCCTCTTTTTTTCCGCCTACACAGGCATAAGTTTTTATATTCGGGCAATTATTTAATATATAGGTGCATTTACTCAGCTTTTGGGACATTTAAACATTCAACTTCCTTTCTTTAGCACTACATAATTATTTTAAAGCTAGTTTTTCCTAAAGCTGATTACTTTATTCAAGCAATAATTATGATTTCAAAAAATTAATAAAACTATTTAATAAAGCAGCACGAAAGTTCTGCTGATTTGCCGGCTTATAAGTTATGAGAAAGGTATGGTGTTAATAATGAGTTTAAATAATAACAGACAAAATTTTCAATCGGATATTCCCAAAGGCAGAAGTACAAGCAGGATTAAAAATGCAAGTAAGAGTCAGGGCTTTGCCAATAAGGATCTATACGGTCCGACTGTTAAGTATAAAGCTTCATCAGGAACGAACAAATATTCATATAGAACGCCTAATTCAGGTAACAGAACGTATCAAGGTCGAAGCTCTTATAAAAATAATTCAATAGAAAATCAATATAAAAACGCTGGGTATAGCAAGCAGACTAAAAAGAACGCTCGTAATGATAACGGCGAAATGGGTGAATCAACAATAGTTAAGGTTATCATCGGTTCGATTTTAGCGGCGGTTCTTTTGGCAATAGTTATAATAGTTGCGTTGGTATTTATGGATTTTCGGATTTAGTTTAGTATTGAAATTTGATATATTATATGTTAGCATAATAAAAATATCAGGACGTTCCTCTTCCACCGGGTAGAGGAGTAAGCGTCAGGACTTTCTATCGTTAGGTCTTAGCAGATAGGAAGCTCTGACCTTTTTGTTTTGTAGGCGTTAAAGATAAACAGATCGTCTTTAAAGGAATTTGTAAGATATACTTCTTTAAACGTTTTGGGTATGATAGGTATGTCAGCATACATACTTTCATATACTTATTTTATTTCAAAAGGACTTGGTGCCAACGGTCTGACAACTCTTAACTTAGCCATACCAATATACAGCTTTGTTCACGGAAGCGGTCTTATGTTGGGCATTGGAGGTGCAACGAAATTTTCAATATTCAATGCACAAAAGGAATTACATAAAGCAGACAGTGTATTTTCAAATACTGTTATCTTTATTTGGAATCATATTATATAAAAGATATAAAAAATAAGACGCAGCATCTAACTGCGTCTTTTATATTACCTAAATTTATTCAATTGTGACCTTTTTGATTTTTTGTTCTTTCAGCGGTCTGTCATTGTAATCAGTTGGAGTTTCAGCTATCTCGTCTACTGCGTCCATACCTTCAACTACTTTTCCGAATGCCGCATACTGTCCGTCAAGGTGAGGGGCGTCAGCGTGCATTATAAAAAACTGTGAGCCTGCTGAGTTCGGGTCGGCAGTCCTTGCCATAGAAAGAACACCTCGGGTGTGTTTTAAATCGTTAGGAATACCGTTTGCCTGAAATTCACCCTTTATTCTTTCTTTTGGACCGCCCATTCCGGTACCCTCAGGACAACCGCCCTGAATCATAAAGCCAGGTATAACTCTGTGGAATATAAGTCCGTCATAGAAACCTTCTTTTATCAATTTTTCAAAGTTTGCAACAGTTATCGGAGCTATCTCAGGATAAAGCTCTGCTTTTATTTTTTTCCCGTTTTCTAATTCAAATACAACCATTGTTATTTATTCCTTTCTGCGTTTTTGGTATTAATACTTTAACATATCTAAGTAATAAAATCAAGAACAACAAATATTTAAAACTTTGTAAATCAACAAAATAATTTCTTGACACCTCTGTCGAAATATGTTATTATAACAATACAATATCAAAGGATGTGACAATAGTGTGCAGAATTACTA
>CANPWL010000030.1 GCA_947584375.1 uncultured Clostridia bacterium
GCTCGTTCAGGCGGCGGTGTTAGACCGGGCTTTGAGGGCGGTCAAATGCCGTTGACCCAAAGAATTCCTAAGCGTGGGTTCAATAATATATTTGCAGATAAAGTAATTGCATTAAATGTTTCTGATTTAGAAAGATTTAATGATGGAATTACGGTAGACGCCGAGATTCTTAAAGCAGCCGGACTTGTAAAAGGCAAGTATGATTCTATTAAGATTCTCGGAAACGGTGAGCTTACTAAAAACTTAACCGTTAAGGCAAACGCTTTTTCAGCTAGTGCTAAAGAAAAAATCGAAAAAGCCGGCGGAAAGGCTGAGGTGATGTAAGGTGTTAGAGGTTTTACGAAACGCCTGGAAAGTAACTGATTTGAGAAAGAAAATTCTGTTTACTCTTTTCATCATCATAATTTACAGAATAGGCGGATCAATTCCTGTTCCTTTTTTGGATCAGGCCGCATTGGCTTCGTGGTTTAGCGATATCAATCAAAGCGGTAACTTTTTCAACTATTTGAATATTTTATCCGGAGGTAACTTCTCAAAGGCTACCTTGCTTGCATTGTCTATTTCACCTTACATTAATGCACAGATCATAATTCAACTTTTGACTTATGCTATTCCTCCCCTTGAGAGGTTGTCTAAGGAAGGCGAAGAAGGAAGAAAGAAAATCAACAAGATAACGAGATATACTTCATTTGGAATTGCAGTATTCCAGGGCTGGGCTTATTACCTTACTCTTAAGAACTCAGCAAATGCTTTGGTATATACAACAGGATGGCAGAAGATATTCTCAGAAATCATTATTATCGGATGCTTTACAGCGGGTGCATCGCTCATTATCTGGCTTGGAGATGAAATCAACGAAAAGGGTATCGGAAACGGTATTTCAATGATTCTTTTTGCCGGTATCGTTGCAAGAGGTCCTGCTGCGGTAGGTACGTTGATTGGATACCTCAAGACCGGAGAAGTTAAATTTATGGTTCTTGTGCCTATAATAATTGTGATTTTCATCCTGATGATTGCATTTATTATATTTATGGATAATGCAGAAAGACGTATTCCGATACAATATGCAAAACGTGTTGTCGGAAGAAAAATGTACGGAGGACAAAGCTCGTTTATACCTATCAAGGTTGCTATGTCGGGAGTTCTTCCTATCATATTTGCAATGTCGTTTATGTCATTGCCGTCAACGCTTGAACTGTTCATAGCAAGACCGACAAATCCGACAGGTTTCTGGGAGAATTTCTATGACAAATTGCTCCAGTACTTTAGCTATGACAGTATGGTTTATGCTGTAATTTACTTCTTGTTGATCATCGGATTTAACTACTTCTATGTATCAATGCAGTACAATCCTGTTGAAATTGCAAACAATTTAAGACAGAACAACGGCGGTATTCCGGGTATCAGACCTGGTAAGCCAACGACTACATTCATAAAGAGAGTATTATCAAAGATTACTTTGGTAGGAGCTGTATTCTTAGGAATTATCGCTATCTTCCCAATTTTCTTTGCTAAATTCTCAGGTGCAAACAGTATTGCTATGGGCGGTACATCTATCTTGATCGTTGTTTCTGTTGCACTTGAAACTGTTCGTACACTGGAGTCACAGATGATGATGCGTCATCACAAGGGATTCTTAGAATAACAGGTAAATGCGGAAATTGATTTAGTATCAGGAGTGATGATTAACTATGAATTTGATTTTATTGGGAGCTCCGGGAGCAGGTAAGGGTACGCAGGCAGAGGTCATATGCAAGGCTTTGAATATCCCCACTATTTCAACGGGAAATATGCTCAGAGAAGCCGTTAAAAATGGGACAAAAAGCGGTCTTGAAGCAAAGAGCTTTATGGACAGCGGAAAGCTGGTTCCTGATGAGATTGTTATTGGAATTCTAAAAGACAGAATTGCTGAGGACGACTGCAAAAACGGTTTTATACTTGACGGTTTTCCGAGAACAGTTTTGCAGGCAGAGGCTCTTGACAATATGGGAGTTGCAATTGACAAGGTTGTTGAGATTTATGTTCCCGATGAGAAGATAAAGCAGAGGCTTTCAGGCAGAAGAGTTTGTGAGAGCTGCGGAAATTCTTATCACGTTGATTTTAACCCTACAAAGGTAGCAGGTATTTGCGACGCTTGCGGCGGTAAGACTGTTATCCGTAAGGACGATGAACCCGAAACTGTAAATAACAGGCTTGCAATTTATCATGAGCAGACAGCTCCTCTTAAGGGCTATTATGAAAAGCAGGGAAAGCTTGTTACTGTTGAGGGACAGGAAGAGGTTGCTGAAACTTCTAAGCTCACTCTTGCTGCAATTGAGGCGTAATCAATGTTGTATATTAAATCTGAAAGCGATATTGAAAAAATGAAGAAGGCAGGAAAAATAACTGCCGGAGCATTGAAAATTGCCGGTGAATCTTTAAGACCCGGAATGACTACTAAAGAGCTTGATAAGATCATTCACAGATATATAACATCGCATGGGGCTGTTCCGTCGTTTTTGGGATATGGAGGATTTCCCGCGTCGGCTTGTATATCTGTAAATGACGAAGTAATTCACGGTATTCCGGATAGCAGGAAGATCCAAAACGGCGATATAGTATCTGTTGATGTGGGAGCTTACATCGGAGGATTTCACGGCGACAGTGCAAAGACCTTTGCCGTAGGAGAAATTTCGGATGATGCAAAGGCGCTTATGAAATCGACTGAGGAGAGCTTATATCTTGCAATAGATATGGCTAAACCGGGGGTAAGGCTCGGCGACATCGGTTATGCAATCCAAAAGCATAATGAGGACAACGGATACAGTATTGTAAAGCAGTTTGTAGGTCATGGTGTGGGTAAAAACCTTCACGAAGATCCCGAAGTGCCGAATTTCGGCAGGGAGGGACATGGATTACGTTTAGTTCCAGGTATGGTTATAGCAATAGAGCCTATGATAAATATAGGAACAGAGAACGTGATGGTAATGCCTAATGATTGGACTGTAAAAACAACAGACGGTTCGCTGTCAGCTCACTTTGAGCATACAATCGCTATTACTGATAACGGTTCGGTTATTCTTACCAAAGCCGACTAGGGGGTAGCGTTGTGGATATAAAGGTTGGCTCTGTTGTTAAGAGTTGTGCAGGTCGCGATAAAAATTCCTTTTTCGTTGCAGTAGGAATCAGCGGCGGCTTTGTGGAAATCGCTGACGGCAAAGTGCGTAGACTTGAAAAGCCCAAGCGAAAAAACATAAAGCACATTTCACCTACCAACACAGTAATTTCAACAGAAGCCTTAACAAATAAAAAACTTAGAAAGGTGTTGAATGAGTTCTCGACCCAAGGACTCATACAGCCGTAGCTTATTAAGGAAAGGAAGGGTGTAAACATTTATGTCTAAAGATGGTGTAATTGAGGTTGAAGGTACAGTTTTGGAAGCGCTGCCGAATGCAACGTTCAAAGTTGAGCTTGCAAACGGACATCAGATTCTTGCTCATGTATCAGGCAAACTAAGACTTAACTACATTCGTATTATTCCGGGAGATAAGGTAACGGTTGAGATGTCACCTTATGATTTAACAAAGGGAAGAATTACTTGGAGAGCAAAATAATTTTGCTTTTCTAAGGTCACTCGGTTTAGAAAGTGTAAAAGCTTTCGGTAATTACAAGGAGGTATTCACATGAAAGTAAGACCTTCAGTTAAGCCAATCTGTGAAAAATGCAAGGTTATCAAGCGCAAGGGCAAGGTAATGGTTATTTGCGAAAATCCAAAGCATAAACAGAGACAAGGTTAACGAATGAATAATGGAGGTGCAGCTAAATAATGGCTCGTATTGCTGGAATCGACCTTCCGAAGAATAAGAGAGTTGAAATAGGACTTACTTATATTTACGGAATAGGTCAAAAGACTGCAACAAAAATTCTTGAGGCAACAGGAATTAATCCTGATACAAGAGTTAAGGACTTAACAGATAGTGACGAAGCAAAGATTCGTGACTATATTGATAAGAATCTGACAGTTGAAGGTGACCTCAGAAGAAATGTTGCTTTGAACATCAAGAGATTAACTGAAATCGGTTGTTACAGAGGACTTCGCCATCGTCGGGGACTTCCTGTAAGAGGTCAGAGAACAAAGACCAATGCAAGAACACGTAAAGGTCCTGTTAAAACAATCGCTAATAAGAAGAAGTAAAGGAGGGTATGAACAATGGCTCAGAAAAAACCTATTCGCCGCAGACGTGAAAGGAAAAATATTGAACAGGGACAGGTTCATATCCAGTCTACTTTCAATAACACAATAGTTACTATAACTGACTTGCAGGGTAATGCTATTTCGTGGGCAAGCGCAGGCGGACTTGGATTCAGAGGTTCAAAGAAATCAACTCCGTTCGCTGCACAGACTGCTGCCGAAACCGCTGCAAGGGCTGCAAAGGAGCACGGTCTTAAAACTGTTGAGGTTTATGTTAAAGGACCGGGGGCAGGACGTGAGGCTGCTATCAGAGCGCTTCAGACAGAGGAGCTTGAGGTAAGACTTATCAAGGATGTAACTCCAATTCCTCACAACGGTTGCCGTCCTCCTAAGAGGAGACGTGTATAATAACAAAGCTAAGTTTAAAAGTTTGCTTAGCGTCCAATAATCAAGATTGGATATTAATTAAAAAACGGAGGTAACAACTTATGGCAGTAAGTAGAGAACCAATTTTAAAGAAATGTAAATCTTTAGGTATAAGTCCTATGGTTATGGGTGTTGGTAAAGAAACCAAAAGAGATCCTAACAGAAATTCAAGAAAAAAAATATCAGAATACGGACTTCAATTAAAAGAAAAGCAAAAGCTTAAATTTATTTATGGCGTTTTGGAAAAGCAGTTCTATCACTATTATGAATTGGCTGAAAAGCAGGAAGGTCAAGCAGGTACTAACCTGTTGACTATGCTTGAGTCAAGACTTGACAACATTGTTTTCAGAATGGGTCTTTCAATGACAAGAAGAGAAGCAAGACAGCTTGTAGGTCACGGACATTTTGAAGTCAATGGAAAGAAAGTTGATATCCCTTCATACAGAGTAAAACCCGGAGATGTTATTTCTCTAAGAGAGAAAAGTAAAAAGAGCGTTAAGTTTAATGAAATTATTGAAGCTACAAAAGGCAGAACAGTTCCTTCATGGCTTGATAAGGACAATAACACACTCTCTGCAACAGTAGTAAGAGCTCCTGAGAAGGAAGACCTCGACTACGAAATTGAAGAGCATCTTATCGTCGAGTTATACTCAAAATAATAAGCTTTTGTTTGTGGCTTCATCGAATTGGTTGAAGTCATCAAAACAAAACTTGTTTGCATTCGTTTAAACAATAGTCGTTATTATTAACAGGAGGGTTTTTAATGCTTGAAAAAATTGAAAAGCCAGACATTGAAATAGCAGAGCAAAAGGGTGACGGAACATATGGAAAATTTGTTCTTGAACCATTGGAGCGCGGCTATGGTACTACCCTGGGTAACAGCCTAAGAAGGGTATTACTCTCCTCATTACCCGGTGTTGCCGTTAATTCAGTAAAGATCGACGGTGTGCATCATGAGTTATCAACTGTTCCCGGTGTTAAGGAAGATGTAACGGAAATAATTCTTAACTTAAAGGGACTGACAGCAAAATTATATGGCGAAGGACCAAAGACTATTTATGTTGAAGCTGAGGGAGAATGTGAGGTTACCGCAGGTGACATCAAGACAGATTCTGAGGTAGATATACTTGTTCCGGATATGCACATTGCCACACTGGGCGAAGGTGCAAAGCTTTATATGGAAATCGTAATAGACAGAGGACGCGGATACGTTTCTGCTGAAAAGAATAAAAGCTATATGCCCAATGCACCTATTGGTGTTATTGCTGTCGACAGTATCTATACGCCGGTGTTAAAGGTAAATTACACAGTAGAGAATACTCGTGTAGGACAGATTACCGACTTTGATAAGCTTATCCTTGAGGTTTGGACAGATGGAACGATCTCTGCGAAGGAAGCTGTATCGTTAGCAGCCAAACTCCTCAACGAGCATCTGAACCTTTTCGTTGATTTATCTGAAGAGACAAGTGTTGTCGAGATAATGGTAGAAAAGGATGATAAGGGAAAAGAAAAAGCGCTTGAGATGACCATTGAGGAACTTGACTTATCCGTGCGTTCATTTAACTGCCTGAAGAGAGCAGGAATAAATACTGTTAATGACTTGGTTGAAAAGTCAGAAGAAGAAATGATGAAGGTAAGAAACCTTGGAAAGAAATCCTTTGATGAGGTTAAGGAAAAGCTCAGAAGCCTTGGATATGACCTGAGCTCGGAGGAAGACAGCTAATCATTTCATTGAAAATTAATATAAGGAGTGAATATCATGCCAGGTTCAAGAAAGTTAGGTAGAACAAGTGACCAAAGAAGAGCAATGCTTAGAGCTATGGTTACTTATCTTTTGGAAAACGGTAAGATAGAAACAACTGTATCAAGAGCTAAAGAAGTTCAGGCTATGGCCGAAAAGATGATAACACTAGGTAAAACTCCTGAGCTGCACAATAAGCGTCAAGTTCTTTCATATGTTACGAAGGAGAGCGTTGCAAAAAGATTATTTGATGAAATTTCACCTAAGTACGCTGAGCGTAACGGCGGTTATACGAAAATCATCAAAATCGGACCTCGCCGCGGAGACGCTGCTGAAATGGCAATTATTCAGTTGGTATAATTTATTTGAATTAAACAAACAACTCTTAAAGCTTTTAAGGGTTGTTTTTTGTTGGTGTTATTTTGAAAACAAGTGTACAAATTGCACACTATTATGTAAATTTCACTCCTGAAATTTTAACTAAATTTTATTCAAGGAGGACTAGCAAAAAGACTTATAATAGTGTATAATATCAATGGAATTTATATTATTATAAAAAGCAAGAGGTAAAATATGGACATTTTTGCAGTTTTGACTTTAATAGGCGGACTTGTTATGTTCCTATATGGAATGAATGTAATGGGGTCCGGTCTTGAAAAGCTTGCAGGCGGAAAGCTTGAAAAACTTTTTGATAAGCTTACATCAAATCCTTTCAAGGGATTTTTGTTAGGCTTTGTTGTTACGGCGATAATTCAATCGTCTTCTGCAACAACAGTAATGCTTGTCGGCTTTGTAAACTCAGGAATTATGAAACTTAAGCAGACCATTGGAATTATAATGGGTGCTAATATAGGAACTGCTGTTACTGCGTGGATTTTGTCGCTCACAGGGATAGAGGGTGGAAATGTCTGGCTTGAAATGCTTAAGCCATCGTCGTTCACACCTATCTTAGCATTGATTGGCATAATATTCTTTATGTTTATGAAAGCTGAAAAACACAAGAATATAGGAGTTATCTTGCTTGGCTTTACAATTCTTATGTATGGAATGGACGCTATGAGCGGAGCAGTTGAGCC
>CANPWL010000031.1 GCA_947584375.1 uncultured Clostridia bacterium
CGGGCATAGCTCATCTGGTAGAGCGCCACCTTGCCAAGGTGGAGGTAGCGAGTTCGAGCCTCGTTGCCCGCTCCAGCAACGGCGAGCCTCGTACGGCTCTGCCGTTTTTTCTTTTTTAAGGTGAATAAAATCCTCCATAATTTTGATGTGAATAGAACTTAAATTGGAGAGTTTTTTATGCTAGTTTACTTCTGAAATAGTAAAATTAAAACAAGAAGATGATTATTTATATATAGTATTTTATTAATGTTGTACAACTAAGCTGCTTTAATATAGCAATAATGAATATTATGTAAAATAATTTAATAAATCATTTTCCATTTTGCACAAAAAAATATACTCTTTTTTGATTAAGCATACAAAAATTAATAAATACGTTTAAAACTATTGATATTTGACTGAATTAATGCTAAAATATATTTGTATCAATAAAGATATACTATATTTTACTCAAGGAGGAATAAAAAATGAAGTTAAAGAGACTTCTGTCTGGTGTAACTGCGGCAATTATGGCTTTGTCAGCTGTTGCTGTTGCATCATTTACATCTGTATCTGCTACTGATCAAATTCAACCGGATAGCGGATGGTTTGCAGGCGAAGGTAAAGATCCGGAATTTCCACAGGTTTCAGGTGCTGAGGTGAAGATTATTCAGGACTGGAGTTCAACGGATAATTTTAAAGCTTTGAAAGGTCAATCTAAGATTTATGTAGCTTTCAGTGTTGTAGGTGTTACAGCACCAATGAAATCATATTTGGCTTACTCTGATGGTAGTGCAAATCAAGTGTGGGATACATGTGATCAAGCTCCACTGATTGATATTACAAAAGATGGTAACTACATTGTAGAAGCTTCACCTAAATCTGGAACCTTTACATCAACAATGGTGTATATGGCAGTACAGTTTAAGGAAAGTGATGGAAAAACTGGTGCTTATAATTTTTCAGGAGCAAAGTTCATCGGTGCTTATCTCACAAAGCCTGATGAAAGCGAGTTCCCTGCGTTGCCAGGTGTACCGGATACATCGGATACATCTGATGATAATCAAGGTGGTTCAACCACAGAATCTTTAACAGCAAATCTCTATTTTGCATCAAAAGACTTTGAAGTTCAGCCTAACGGAACTGATGAGAACGGCGGAACTGTTGGTGTTCCTTTAACAATAGACAAAGACGGAGAATATACTTTTAACGTAACTTCACTTGAAACAGATAAGTGGAGGGGAAATGTTAGCGATGTTGATGTTTTTGTAGTTGATTTTCTTGACGCTAGAAAAACACATCCTGGTATGAAGGCTGAGTTATTATCAATTACAGTGCCTGATTACAAAAATAATAAAGAGCCAAAAGAGGTTACTTTTGACAAATCAAAGACAATCTTTGGCGATATTGAGTATCCTAAGAATGAAAATCTTCGTTTAGAGATCTACAATACATACGGAGAAACAAAGGAAAATCCACCAATTGACCCATTAGATATTTACTTTGAGTATGGCGATACAATGACTGTAAAGATCAAGGTTACAGACTTTGCTAAGAAAGTTGATCCAGGTAATAACAACAATAACAATAATAACAATAATAACAACAATAACAATAACAACAATAACACTCCTGCAAAAACAACTCCTTCAAAGGTTGTACCTGCAAAGAAGACAACAATAAGTCCTGCAGCTGTTAAGAAGGCAAAGGATAAGGCTACGAAGGCAATGAAGCAGGCAAAGATCACAAAGCTGACAGCAAAGAGCAAGGCTAAGAAGAAGATAACCGTAAGCTGGAAGAAAGTAAAGAATGCTAAGGGATATCAAGTACAGGTAGCTGCTAAGAAGAACTTTAAGAAGTCAATATTAAAGAAGTTCACAAATAAGACAAAGCTGACAGTTAAGAGCTCAAAGATCAAGAGCAAGAAGACTTACTACGTAAGAGCAAGAGCATATGCTACATACAAGGATAAGAACGGCAAGGCTCAGAAGGTATATAGTAAGTGGAGCAAGAAGGTTAGAAAAGTAAAAGCTAAATAGTGATATTACATCACTCACATTGCCGCTTTCGGGATTTTCCCGAAAGCGGTTTTTTGTACAATTGCATAATAAGCTTTAAGATTGAAAAAAGTTAAAAAAACAGAGCCTGAATATTTCAGACTCTGTTTTCTATGTGATATATATAAGATGCAATTACTTAGTTTCAACGCCTTCCCAGTCTTTAAGAAATCTTTCTATTCCGTTGTCAGTAAGAGGATGGTGAATCATTTGCTTTATTACGCTCATTGGGATTGTAGCTATGTCACAACCAAGTCTTGCAGCCGCAGTAACGTGAATAGGATTTCTTATTGAAGCTGCAATGATTTCTGTTTCAATTGCCTGTGCGTCGAAGATGTCAACAATTTCTTCTATCAGGTTCATGCCTTCCATTCCAATGTCGTCTAATCTTCCTAAGAATGGAGATACATAGGTAGCGCCAGCTTTTGCAGCCAAAAGTGCCTGAGCGGCAGAAAAGATAAGAGTTACATTTGTTTTAATTCCGAGTTCTGTAAGCTTTTTAGTTGCTTTTAGACCTTCTGCACACATAGGAATTTTGATTACAATGTTTTTGTGCATAGCCGCAAGAGGTTTAGCTTCTTCAACCATTTTATCAGCTTCAAGAGAAATAACTTCTGCTGAAATAGGTCCGTCCACGATTTCTGTAATTTCCTTTACAACATCCTGAAAAACTCTTCCCTCTTTAGCAATTAAAGAAGGGTTTGTTGTAACTCCGCAGATAACGCCGAGTTCATTAGCTTCTCTGATGTCATCTACATTCGCTGTGTCAATAAATAATTTCATAATAAAATTCCTTTCAATTATATATTTCCTGAAAAATCAGGTATTATTCATAACAGTTTATAAGACGCTTAGTTTTTTGTAGCTTGCTTTAAGCGCAGGATATATTTCACGGTAAAGCTGATAGTATTTTTCATACTCTGGAACGTTTTCAACAATAGGCTCCTGAGTTTTATCAGTTTTTATTACCGCTTTGCAGGCTTCAGGAACGCTGCTGTATATGCCTGCTCCGACAGTTGCGAGAAGAGCAACGCCCAGTGCGGGACCTTCTTTTGAAGCAACAGTTTTAACAGGACAGTTATATAAATCAGCGAGCATTGAACGCCATAACGGAGATGTTCCGCCGCCGCCGCAAGCCATCATATCCGAAACGCTTATATTCATTTCTCTGAAAACCTCAACGCAGTCACGGAGCGAATATGATACTCCCTCTAAAACAGCACGAAGCATATCTTTTTTAGTGTGCATAGCCGAAAGACCGAAAAATACGCCTCTTGCGTCGGGGTCGAGATGAGGAGTTCTCTCACCCATAAGATAAGGCAGATAAAGAAGCCTGTTAGCTCCGACAGGAACGGTTTCAGCCTCCTTGTCCATAAGGTAGTACTCGTCAACTCCCATAAGGGAAGCGGTTTCTTTTTCAGCATTGCAGAAGTTATCTCTGAACCATTTCAGCGAAAGACCTGCGCCTTGCGTTACACCCATAACGTGCCACGAATCAGGAACAGCCGCACAGCAGGTGTGAACACGTCCCTTAGGGTCGATAGAAATGTTTGAAGTATGTGCAAAAACAACACCCGAAGTGCCGATTGTCGTAAAGGCTTTTCCGTCCTCGACAACACCTGTGCCAACTGCAGCGGCAGCATTATCACCTGCACCGCCGACAACGATCGTTCCCTTTTTAAGACCGGTAAGTTCAGCCATTTCAGCTGTAATCTCGCCTGTGACTTCACAGCTTTCGTAAACCTTTCCGAGAAGGCTCTTATCGATCTCCAAAGCCGACAAGACCTCATCTGACCAGCATCTGTTAGGGACGTTTAAAAGCTGCATTCCGGAAGCGTCTGAAACCTCAGTTGCAAACTCACCTGTAAGAATATATCTAAGATAGTCCTTAGGCAGTAGAATATGAGCGCATTTCTCATAGATTTCAGGCTCATTGTTCTTGACCCAAAGAATTTTTGCGGCGGTCCATCCGGTAAGGGCAGGGTTGGCGGTAATTTCAATAAGCTTTTTTTCGCCGAGTTTTTTATTCATTTCCTCGACTTCTTTAGCAGTTCTTTGGTCGCACCAAATGATTGATTTTCTAAGAACATTACCTTCCTTGTCGAGCATAACAAGACCGTGCATTTGTCCTGATATACCGACGCCCTTGACATCGTCCTTTGAAACTCTGCTTTGAGCCATAACAGCTTTGATCGTATTAATCATAGCGTTTGCCCAGTCGGCAGGATCCTGTTCCGCATAACCGTTCTTTGGCTGATACATAGGGTACTCGATTGTTTTAGAGGCAATAATATTTCCGCTCTCATCAAAGAGAACGGTTTTAGTACCGCTTGTACCGCAGTCAACACCAATTACATATGCCATTTATTTTTCCTCCGATTTGAAAATTTGTATTTTATTACCCTTTTATTGTACACTATCAAACGGTATTTTGTCAAACATTTTATGGGGAAACAGTAAAACTCCCGACTTAGTTTTTTAAATCGGGAGCAGTTCTTTATTATCCTTTTATATTTTTGTATACTACCTTTTTACCTATCAAAATTTTTGCATTTTTAACTCCGCTACCTTTTAGCTGTTTTTTTAGGCTATTTGCAACTTTTTTGTTTTTGACATAAAATTTTATGCCTTTCTTGGTGTTTTTGAAAGTGTTTTTACCGATTTTAGGAGTGTTATTTTTATTATTTATTGTTACTTTTGATAGACTTTTGCAACTTCTAAAAGCAGAATCACCTATTTTCTTCAAATTTTTTGATAGTTGAACTTTTTTTAAAGACTTACATACTCGGAATGCAGCCATTCCTATTGTTTTGACAGTTGATGGTATATTAATCTTTTTTAATGATGTACAACCCAAAAATACACCATATCCAATGGTTTTTAGCTTATTTGATTTTATTTTAACGGTTTTTAATTTATTATCATAACTAAACGATTCCGGTCCCATTTCTTTAGTGTTTTTTCCAATATATACATATTCAAGATTTTTGCAATTTGATGCAATACAGCGCATTATTTTTAAATTATCAGAAAAATAAATTTTTTTTAGCCTATTTCTTTTATAAAAAGTATCCCAACAATTTTCTATGGTATTTGGCATTCTATATACAGTCACATTATTTCTGTCTGGGAAAAAACACATTATTTTCATATCCTTTGAATATAGAATACCGTCTTTTGAGCATAGGAAAGGATTGTCCTTATCTACTTCTATATTTCTAACACTTACTAATCTCTCATCACCATCATATTCAGGATCATCAACACAACGTATATGAAATTCAAGAGTTGTGATCTGCAATGATATTTTAAAGGTTTTTGGTATAAAAATAGTATTTACTTTTAAATTTCTTACTTTATCATCATCCTCATAAGTTGTAAATCCTATTTCATCAACTTGCCGTCCATTGTGTTCTGCCGGGAACTCTATACGTTTTATTTCTTGCTTTGAACTTCTCTTTTTATACAAGACTTCTAATATTGATCCTCCGTATCTATATATATATCTGAAGTCTCCTATATCTTCATATTTGAATTCATCTCTGTAACTACCATGATCTATATAACCGTCTTTTAATTCTGCTGAAGCAGGACTTATCATTATTGACATTAAAATAGTTATGCTTATTATGGTTGTTAGTAGCTTTTTCATTATTTCCTCCTGAATATTATTTCTCAATTAATTTACCTAAATAACTCTTTCTGCTTATACTAGCGTTTCAAAATACAAAAAGTCTCACTAATTTATTAAAGTTTATAAAAAAGCAGGCACATTTCTGTACCTGCTTTAACGCTACCCATTTATATTCTGATAAACTACCTTTTTACCTATCAAAATTTTTGCATTTTTAACTCCACTGCCTTTTAGCTGTTTTTTTAGGCTCTTTGCAACTTTTTTGTTTTTGACATGAAATTTTATGCCTTTCTTGGTGCCGGAAAAGGTCTTTTGATATACTTTTTTATTTTTTTTATAATTATAATAACAATATACTTTATTTTTAATTTCAGGTGCTTTATTCGTATTGCTTATTATAACTTTTGATAACTTTTTACAATCCATAAATGCAAAACTACCTATTTTCTTTAAATTTTTTGGTAATTTTATTTTCTTTAAAGACTTGCAATCACGAAATGCAGAGCCTTCAATTATTTTTAGAGTTGATGGTATATTAATATTTTTTAATGATGAACACCCATTAAATGATGACTCACCAATGGTTTTTAACTTTTTTGATTTTATTTTAACTGTCTTTAATTTTTCATCAGAGCAAAAAGCTGATTCTCCTATTTCTTTAGTATTTGTTCCAATATATACATACTCAAGATTTTTGCAATTTTGCAGAGAAGATAAATCTATTTTTTTTAAATTATCTGAAAGATAAACCTTTCTAAGATTATTTCTTTTAAATAAATACCTATAATAAAAAGTATCTTCGATAGTATTCGGCATTTTGTAAACTGTCATATTGTTCCTGTTAGGGTATAAATACAATATTTTCATATCCTTTGAATACAAAACACCGTCTTTTGAGCATAGGTAAGGATTATCTTTGTCTACCTCTATATTTCTTATATTAGTTAACCTTATATTTACTGATTCATATTCAGGATATCTAACACATTCAAACCAAACATCTTTTACCGTTTTAGGTATATATATTGTATTTATATCAAAAGTACCACAATCCTTAAGATCATTGTAATTATCAGTTACACTAATACTAATTGTTTTCTTCCCTTTGTATTCTTCTGGGAAGGTTATGTTTATTTCCTTTTTTGGGCTTCGAGCTTTATACAACACGTCACAATAATCACTCTTATCATCATTATAGACATATCTAAAATCCCCATTGTCTTCATAATAAGTATTTGCTGATACTGGGTAAATCGCTGACAATAGCCCTATTGATATACTAGATATTATTAATAGTATCTTTTTCATAATGCACGTATAATTAAACCATCTCGAAAGGGGTGGTTTAATTATGTCTCCTTTCTTAAAAATTTTGATTATATTCGCAGGAGTAGCTACCTGCGGTATAATTAAGACAAGCAC
>CANPWL010000032.1 GCA_947584375.1 uncultured Clostridia bacterium
GGAACAGGTACTCCCATAAGTCCTGCATTTTCAGTTATAGATATAACCTCATTTACTATAAAGGCTATTACAACTGCATCTCGAATTATTGTTGTACCTATTGCTAAATCCAACCTGTGAGCTATTAAAACTATCAAAAGCGTTACACCTTTCTTGGCAATACCTTTCCAGCCGATATTACTTTCAAGTGCTCCGTTCGGTGTCTTTTGGCTCTTTTTAAACACTCCTGCTACTACAAGCCCTGTAACAAAATCAACTCCCATAGCGACCAAGAGTGTTGTAAGCAAATGATTCCAACCTCCGAACAAAGCGGATATTGTTCCGCCTACTATTCCGCAAGCTATTAAAAAATACTCCTTCATTATCCTTTCCTCCTCAACTGCTGTTTTTTTGTTCTGGTCTTCCTTATCGCCCAGTAATAACGGTTGTCATACAGAACCTTTACAAGCTCTCGACCGCCTTTTTTCCTTCCGCTTCCGGCAACGACCTTTACCGTTTTTGCCTTAATGGTCTTGACCTTGTTTTTCTTTTTGATACTAGTTGACTTGTAAAGACCAAGCTTTCCTTTCTTTGTTACAATATCAAATGTGATAAGCTGCTCTTTCTTTACTACAACATGGCCTTGCAAGAATAGTTTTTTCATCCAATTATCAAGAGACATTTTTTTAAGTATGCCATCATCAGCTGATATTGCATTATCAGCATTTGAATTAGCCTCTGTATAATAGACCGTATCGGCAATTACATACTCAACGTACTTAACATGACCGTATGTACCGCCGTTAAAGCAAGCTATAGAATTAGGCTTAGGATATTTTGATACCTGAAAGCCTGATTTTTTACAACTATAACAAACATCTTTTGCATTGCCTCTTGCACCGATATAAACACCTTTCTTTTCATAAGCCCGTCCTTGTGTATACCAAACGCACTGACCTCTTGAGGCGGTGTTTATCGGCGGTTTGTAATACTTACTATTAAAATTAGCCAACCGCTTGCCTAGCGATTTTTCATAGTTTATTGACATTTTAAGTCCTCCTTTTCCGATTTTAACTTTTCAATTTCTTCGCTTAGCTGCTGAACCTTAGCCCATAGTATAGGTATTAGCTGAATATAATTTATTCCCATATAATCTTCATTATCTTTTCCTAATGGAGCAAAGCCCTCACTTTCAATGCCAAGTTCGGATATTATTGCTTCCAAATCCTGAGCAATAAATCCCATATTGGTTTTAGCCGAATTATCATCCTTATACTTAAATGTTTTAGGCTTGAGCTTATCTGCAATTTGAACGTATTTATCGTCCATATCTTTAATATCACTTTTAAGTCTCTCATCAGACGAATTTGTTAAGCCTGATGAGTTTATATATGCTTTTACTGTTGAACCAACTACAAATCGAATTTGATTGTTCACAGACGCATAAATAGTTGTATTAGACGGTTGATCTCTTGAACCTAATTGTAACTCTCCGGTCATTTGATTTTGTCCTAATAATGATCTCTCAGGGAAACCCGGATAGGTCGAGCATATATAATGTCCTGCGGTCATATATATTGAAGCGTCTTTAATCCTTAAATCAATATTATAATCATGATTATAAAGAGAAACCAACTCTCCGCCCTGTGTTATAAATAATGACGGTTCAGAGTCTCTTGCGTCAGGATAAATACCATACGCATCAGCTGCAAGCATTATGGAATAAGGTGCCGGATTCATATCCTCTCCTGTAAAACCAATCGTATTTAAAAAACAATATACGGGTGCACCTGCAGAAACTGTTTCAAGTGAAATAGTTTGTTCAGATATTTCAAATCCTGCTATATTCCCCGATACTGCTTTAAGAACACCGTCAGAATTTACAGAAAAGGTTTCTCCGCATGAAATACCCTTCAATCCCAGATACACAGAGCCTTTTGTATTATCTTTATACCATGTTACTTTGAGATTAAGAGTTCTAGGAATACCGCCGCAACTTGCAATAAATCCAATTCCCGAAATAGCACCTGTATATGTTGCTTTTACACTGTATCCTGAATTAGTTTCATTTGGAGCTATTAAAGTAACATAAGTCTCAGCAGTAATTATTGTTCCTAATAAAATATTTGTATCTGCATTGTATATACGAATTGGATATTTTGAAGACAATATATGCGCAATACTTCCTGTGATAATAGATTCCGTTACAGTTGTTCCACCGCCTGGAATAGAAATACTTATTTTTTCAACTACTATTTCAGGCCCTAATCCATTAAATTGATCTGTTCCATTTGCAATATAATCTTCACCTATTGTAAAGCCGCCTATTATTGCCGATATAGACTGCAAGCTGTCTACGTTTATCTTATCCGCAGTAATAGTGCCTGTTTCAATAGCATTGCCGTTTATCTTAGTTGTATATCCGTTATTTATAAACTCAACTGCACCGTCTATATCTACCCTTTCAGCTTTAATTGTAATTTTTTCAGGCGATTGATTTATCGCAGATATAATTCCGTTTTTTTCAACCTTAAGAGCTATATTATCAGCAAGCTGAGTAATACTGCTTTCTGCACTTGCTAATTTATCATTTGTGCTATTCAGGCTAGCTTGTGTTGCATAAGTATTTGAAACAGATAATTTAAACCCGTTTAGGTTCTGCTCAAAAGTTGCTACCCTGCTTTCAATTGCAAATACAGCGCTTTCATCTGCCTTTTTTTCAACAGTAGTTTGAATATCTGCTATTTCCTGTGTATGTGAATCAAGCGTATCTGAAACATCATTATATTTATCGCTGAGCGTTGAAATTTTTGTCTCTGTATCTTTTAAAGCTGTAGTAATGTCACTTTTCCATATCTTTTGTTTTATCTGACCTTCAATGAATGATATGCTTTCACCCTGTGATGTTATTGTTGTCTCAAGCTCAGAAGTTTTAGTTTCAACAGTCTTAAATGCAATATCAAGAGTTTGTCCTGTTGCATCTATAACTATTTTACTGGACTTTAATGAAGTGCTGCCATCTTCGTTTATGCTTTCAATGACACTATCTATGTCCAACTTTTTTCCTGCAATATTAGCATTATCTGCTACCATACTGTCAACAATCAGACCATCAGGCACTGCATTTTCATGTATTCCTGATGAATCTAACAGAACACCTTTGCCTGTAGCGTCGAACAGCGTAAAAGTAAAGTTGCCCTGAGCGTCTTTTCCTATCTGTACTCTAACTACTCCATTTTCGTCTTTCCACTGTGCCGTTGCACCGCTGAAACTAAGACCGCCGTCATCACTGGAAATTTCAAATTTATCAGTGCTTATCTTTCCTGCAAGCAAATCATCAACAGTTATTCTTTTTGCTATAAGTTCCGTTATGGCTGCCTTGCTTATCGTAGTATTTTCAGCCGTTATATTGATAGCTTGTAAAGTACCTGTACCGACCTGTCCGCTTAGTATTGTTGTTATATTCGCCACAACTGCAGAAAGATTACTGATACTGCCTACAGCAACTTCAAGATCTGATATATTTGCTTTATTTGCATTTAGCTCAACAATATCCGCTCTTACAGCGTCTAAATCGGTAATATCAGCCTTATTGACCGTCAGAATATTAATAGTCGCCTGCATAGCTTCAAGCTGTTGTATACTTGCCTTATCAGCAATCAGGTTATTAATTTCTGCCTTAAATGCTGTAAGTTCTACAGTATCGATCTTATCAACTAACATTTGCTTTGCCTCAATTATCTGAGACATAAGCCTTTCAGTTGTCTGTTGTGAAGTGTTTGGTGATGATAATGTTGTTTCACCATCAGTATCTCCGGGTGTTTGAACTGATGTGCTAAGACCGCCGTCATACTTATGCTCCAATAAACCTACAGGCATTTTATAATTTTCACCATTGTATGAAACTGTTACTATATCCCACGGATCTATCAATATATTTCCGCTCAACAGATTAAAACTTCCTACACGATACGTTAAGCCTGATATTTTAGTTAAAAGCTGTTCAATAATGTCATCTGTCATATACATACAAGACCATTGCATTATCCATGTATTCAGTGCTGTCGTTATCCATCTTCCGTTTGCATTGCAAGCAAGCGCTTTAATTGTTATGCTATAATCCTCAAGCTGAGGTTCGTCAAAATCTTCGTTTATGGTAAGTTTACTATCCTCATACCATTTAAACATCAGTTTGGTGTCGTCACGGTCGGGAACCGCAAAACGGCCGAACAATCCTGCTATCTGACCTAATACCTGTCTGTATGTATATCCTGTCGGCTGTTCGTTGATTTTTGCTGATAATAGAGGTGCTGGTATTTCTGATGTATCAATAACTAATCCTGTTTTACTTGAAATTTCTGCAATAACTTCATACGCCGTTGATGGATATACAAGAGTTGATTTATAAGGCTTATTGGTGATGTAAATATTGCTGTATGCTGTAAGCTTAATAGTGTCTGTATTTTTTTCAACAGTCTTTATCCAAACAGTACATACCTTAGCATATTCATATTTCACACCGTCCTCAGAAAGACCGATAAACCAAATCATCTTTTTGTTTCTGAAAAACTTATCACTAGCTGATATCTCTGCTTCAAGTTCAGGTATATAAACTGTTCCTGGAGCAATGCAATTTCCGTCTGTCGAGCCTGCTTTGTAGGTTATACTGTGAATATCGTCTCCGCTGAGTTCAAAATCATCAAAAACGAGCTTTGAGCTTATCATTCCAGAGCCTGACAGCATAAGATTTCTGAATGTACTCGATACGTTATTGTACATAATATCGCCTACCTTTCAACAATCTCAACGGTTACGCCAAAGTAATATTTCTCATCACCCGAGCAATGGTCATAGTTTAGATCTCCCGAATATCCTGTGAAATTTGTTACACCTGTACCGTCTGTAACCTTTACAGCAAACCACTGAGGCTCTGTTTCAAACAAATTTTTCAGCGTTTTGTATTCGCTGTTTGTCAAACAGCCCCATTTAAGCTCCAGCTTGTATTTGTAATACTGAACACGTCCTGTCATTTTGCCGGAAGCAGAACGCCCAGAGCTTGCCGTCCACGTTTTAAGGTGAGTAAGACGGCTTCCATCTATATCAGGGCTTGGAAGCTGTGTTCCTTTTACTGATACCTTCATATTTCGCCCTTATGCTAAGGCGTTCACCCCCGTTCTGTTTGTGTTAGATTTATTTTTCTTGACAATACACTTAAACAGTACATCACTATCAACCATACCTACAAACTCAGGATTCATATTTCTCAAGAATGCTAAAATCTCTTTGAGCAGACTTACTATTTCACTGTCAGAACCGTTATCAAGCATTCCTTTCAATTTTGACAAAGGTGCTATAACCTCAGGGTCCGTTTTAGCGTTTCTGTT
>CANPWL010000033.1 GCA_947584375.1 uncultured Clostridia bacterium
GTGTTAAGCGTGCCGCCAGCGTTCGTCCTGAGCCAGGATCAAACTCTTAATTTGTTTGTATCTTAACTATTCCTTTTTAAAGAATACTTAAAATCTCAGCTCATTTTCTTTCACTGACTTGCAGTTCATTATTTTTTTTAGTGGTATCTGCTTCCCACTACCTTGAGTATTTTCTCTCAAGAATTACAAGGTACTCTCTTTGTCTTCTTGTGCTCCATTGTTCAATTTTCAAGATGCTAGCTTTTGGGCGTTATTCTACGCCATCTTATTACACTCGCTTTTCGAGTGCTTGACTATTATATCACACTCCTTCTTCCTTTGTCAAGGGGTTTTTGCAAAAAAAAATTAGTTTTAAAACTTTGTATATTATTATATATATCCATTGTCTTTTTATTGTATTTATATACGAAATGGACAAAATATATCCCACAAAAAAGCATTACTTTCATTTTTATGAATTGATTTGTATAATATTCAATTCATTCGGGTAAAATACGAGAGTAAATATTTATTGCCTAGATAACAGGTAAGTTAAAAAATAATTTTAAGTTAGTTTTGTCATTCAGCATCACCTAAATTGTGCTTGTGCAAAACCGTGAAAGGAGGATGCTCCATACGGGGCATAAAAATTATGAAAAAAACTATTTCTGCGATTGTAACCTATTTGATTATACTTGCACTTTGTGTAACTATAATATTCGGAATTTCAAGAACTGTTACAGCTCAGGTTTCTGACAACACAGCGGTTCCTACTGCTCTTGCGGCAGGTTCTATTCCTTCGGCAACTGAATCTAATATCTATCTTCTTGCAAGAATTATTTCTGCTGAAGCAAGAGGCGAATCCTATACAGGTCAGGTTGCTGTGGGAGCTGTCATTTTAAACCGCATAAAACACCCGTCATTCCCTGATACTCTATCAGGAGTAATTTATCAAGGCGGAGCATTCACTGCTATCGTAGATGGTCAGTTTAACGAACCAATCTCTGATACTGCATACAATGCCGCAAGAGATTGCTTAAATGGCTGGGACCCTACCGGCGGAGCAATATATTATTATAACCCGGCTAAGACAAGTAATGCATTTATGCATTCAAGACCTATTATTACAACTATCGGCAAACACAGATTCTGCTCATAAAAATTATGATCCTATAAACTGTCCCCCTCAATTAACATGAGGGGGACTTTTCTATCCAACCTTTTTAACCGCTTTCTTTGACCACTTTCCAACATAGGTTTTATCCCTGATCTTCAAATATGCCCTGACCTTTATATAATACTTCTTCCCTGATCCTAATTTCTTCAAGGTTACCTTATTATTCTTAATATTCTTTTTAGTCTTAGCTTTTTTCATGCTTTTCTTTAATGAATATTTTACTTCATACTTAACCCCTTTTATATTTTTCCATGTTACTTTTAGCTGTTTTTTCTTTGTTTGCTTTACCTTTACCTTTTCTACTTTAGACGGTTTTTCAATTAATTTCTCTGCGTCTACATATGTCAATCCATTTGTATAATAACTATCAGGGATTTGTTCGTCCTCAGGTCTGGAAGTCAATTGTACAGTTCTTATAGTAACCTTTTGTTTTGTTAAATCTACACCCTTAACACCAGACTTTTTAAGTTCTATAACATCAACTCCATACTCAACTACTGCTGGATTTACAGGTTCTCTAGTATATGTATAGGAAACATTAATGACACCGTTTTTTATGGTAACACCCGTATTTTTATATTTGATACCTATGTATCCTCGAACACTTCCTCCACGAATATAGTTTACAATTAACAAATTATCTTTAAAAAAGCTTTTACTTTTATCATTAAATCCTAGGTATTTATATATGTCATAATTGTCCAATATTAAATAGAAGTTTTTATAGAAATAAAATTCTTTCCCCTGGTATTTGTTTTCAATACATTCAGACAAAGTAGGATATTTAGTATTTTTTGCAATCGTGCTTTTATAACTGATTGTCTTGCCTTCTGCCGTTGAAATCATTGCCAATGACATTATAAATATAGCTAACATAATTAATATAAATATTAAGTTAAAAACTTTTTTCATATTATTCCCCCCTTTTTCATTAATACCATAATACCATGCTTTTTTATAGCTTTCTGTGCCTTTTCTATCACAAGAAGCCATAATTATAGCTTTTGTTATTTGTGGATGTATAGCTAAATAATGAAATAATCCCCTTAAATTTTTTCATGACTTTTCTACAATTTTTATATTATTTATACAAAAAACTTCTGTATAATTTTACTATAATACATTTTTATGATAATGTCAAGAAGTTTTTTCTATTATTGTAAAAAGAAAAATCCTTTCCAAAATCGGAAAGGAGATTTATTTTCAGTAGATTATTTTTATCTTTCTACATAATAATACTTTATAAAATTCGGCTTCAATATCTCTGCTACAAGCTTCATAGATAAAAGCCCCCCAAAAACAGCAGTTATAATTAATAATGCTCTGAACGATCCTTTCATAAAAATCACCTTTCTATGTATACATGTTTTATATATTTCTCTTTATTTTATAGTATATCATCATTTTATTTCAGTTTCAATATCAAATCATAGAACTTAATTTTCTTCCAAATAACATACTTACTTAAAGGCAAAGGCATATTAAAATATCATTGGCATTGCAAAAAAAATATAATATGGTATAATAACCTCAATAGGCTTTCGTTGAAAGCTACACAATGCTAAAGCATTGCAGGAAATCGAAGATTTCCCTATTGAGAACATTGTATCATAATTTTGTGACTGACGTCCCTGCGGCTGTCGCCGCTCATCACCTGTTCGGTGATGAATTACGGTATAATAACCTCAATAGGCTTTCGTTGAAAGCTACACAATGCTAAAGCATTGCAGGAAATCGAAGATTTCCCTATTGAGAACATTGTATCATAATTTTGTGACTGACGTCCCTGCGGCTGTCGCCGCTCATCACCTGTTCGGTGATGAATTATGGTATAATATAATTGATTAAATTCAGGAAGGCAAAAGATTATGTCTGAACAAATACAAACTCCAAAGAGCAGTTATAAAAAACTGTTTTCAAACACTATAATATTTGCCATAGGACAATTCAGTTCAAAAATTCTTGTACTTCTTTTAGTTCCGATTTACACATATGCTATGAAAGAGGCAGAACTCGGCATAACAGATGTAATAATTCAAATAGCAAACTGGCTTGTACCTGTTGTATCTCTTTCTGTTGCAGAGGCAATAACAAGATACGGACTGGATAAGGAATATGATAAGACAAGCGTTTTTACAATTGGTAATATAGCAAATATATGCGGTTTAATCCTGCTTGGTATAATCATTCCGCTAGTCAGCGGAACAAGCTTTGTTCACAAGTTTATTGATAATTATTCTTTACTTCTATATATTTATGTTGCAACTTCAAGCTTAAAGCTTTTATATTCATACTTTGTCAGAGCTCTTGATATGGTTAGACTATATGCCTTTTGCAGTATATTCACAACATTCAGCACACTTATATTTACTGTACTTTTTTTAATAGTATTTAAAATCGGAGTTACAGGATATCTTCTTGCAATTATTATTTCTGATTTTGCTTCAATAATATTTTTGATATTTGCCGCAAAGCTATGGAGGTTTATTAATCTTAAAAAACTGGACAAGTCGCTTGCAAAACAAATGCTTAATTACTGCATTCCACTTATACCTGCACAGTTATTATGGCTAATAACAAATTCATCAGACTCTTTCCTTACAACTTATTATTTGGGAAAAGCAAGAAACGGAATACTATCTACTTCATATAAGATTCCTAATATAGTTTCAACAATATATATGATATTCGGTATGGCATGGAATATGTCAGCAATAACTGAAAAGGATTCAGGAGAACAGGAACAGTTTTATACAAACGTATTTGATTCAAACCAATCTGTACTATATATAGTATCAGCATTTATACTTCTCTTAGTTACACCTATAACAAATATCTGGATAGGACCTTCTTTCAGAGAATCTATTAATTATGCACCTATACTGATTTTTGCAACAATATTCACTTGCTATGTTACTTTTTTCGGAACAATTTATTCTGTTGCGCAAAAATCTGTTCGTTCGCTTGTAACCAGCTTTATTGCAGGTGTGATAAATGTTTTGATAAATATAACACTTATTCCGGTAATAGGGATTTATGCAGCAGCTATTTCAACGCTTGCAGCATACCTGACTGTTTTTATTATCAGAGCGGCTGACACTCAAAAGTATCAGCATTTCGACCTCGGAATTAAAAAACTTGTTACAAACTGCATATTATTGGCTCTTATGATGCTTGCCAATTATATAGGGCGCATATATATTAAATACACTTTGCTTATTATATTATTTATGATAGTTTTTTTACTCAACTATAAATGTCTTTTCAAGGTCGCAAAAACCGTATTGCCTGAAAAGGTTTTAAGGTTTTTACCTTTCATTAAATAAAAATTGGAGGTCAAACAAATGGCAGAACTGAAATTTGAAATTACAAAAGAGCTTGGAGTATTATCAACAAATGCAAAAGGCTGGACAAAAGAACTAAATATGGTTTCGTGGAACGAAAGAGAACCCAAATACGATTTGAGAGAATGGAGTCCTGACCACACAAGAATGGGAAAAGGTATTACCCTTTCTGAAGAGGAGATAGACTCACTCAAAGCAATCTTAAACGGAGAAGAACTTGATGACGATATTGACGAGGATATGATTCTTTAGTTTTTTGTAATTAAGTAAATGTAAAAACCGCTGAGCTGTAACTCAGCGGTTTTTTATTCAAATTAATATCAACAAATACCTTTGCAGGTTGAAATTCGGAATTACAATAATCATTAAAAATTCAAATCCTCTATATTGCCCGTATTTTCAAGGCTTACCGCCTGTCAAATATCCAAACCTTATGTATTT
>CANPWL010000034.1 GCA_947584375.1 uncultured Clostridia bacterium
GGCACTTGTGGAGACGGAATAACATGGACATTGGATTCAGATGGCAAGCTAACGATTTCAGGTAAGGGCGAAATGGCTTCGCCGGATGTTAAGAATTGGGTTATTAATAATCAGTTTAGTGATTATACTGTAGAATCCCAATTGGGTGACTATCCAGAAATCTATACATATAAAAAAGAACACAAAGAAGATATAAAAGAGGTAGTAATTGGAGATGGAGTAACAACAATTGGATTTTGTGCATTTTATAAAATGCCAAACCTTGAAACAGTGGTTTTACCGTCAACTATTTCAGAGTTTAAAGGGATTGGATATGATAATGCAGTACATAATGTTGATGCTCATGGTAGTTTCTATGTTCGTGCTTATGCAAGCTATGCATTTGCAGAGTGTACAAAGCTTAAAAATATAACTTTAACCGAAGGTATGACAGCGATAGGCAGTTATGCATTTTATAAATGTACTGCTTTAGAAAGTGTAAAAATTCCATCAACAATTTTACCTGAAGTTTACATTGATGGCGATACAGATCATTATGATGATAAAAAAGAGTTAAAGGCTAATTACGGATGGGGTCCATATTCATTTGTTGGATGTTCATCATTAAAAAATATAACTCTTCCTGAGGAATTAACTGTTATTGGTGGAAGTGCATTTGAAGATACCGGAGTAGAGAGCGTTGATATTCCGTCAACAATTCAAACATGGAATAATACAGATACGTATGTATCTGTGCCTACTGAATCAAATAATGGAAGTGATACATTATCATCTATTAGAAGCAGTGCATTTGCAAACTGTAAAAAGCTTTCATCAGTGACATTTTCAGATGGTTTAAAAATAATTGGAAGAGACGTATTTTGGGGATGTCCCAAATTAACGAAAGTATCTATACCTGCATCTGTAACAGATATGCATCAGTCCTTTGAATATTGCACCGGATTACAAGAAGTATATATAGAAGATGGAGTTCAGATATTGAATGGAAATAATAATTTTCAAAATGCCTTTTACTACTGCCAAAACCTTAAAAAGATAGAGATACCGGAGGGTATTGATATTACCTATACTAATGCACGATGGTGTTATGGTTGTAACAAATTAACAGACATATATTTACACGGCATGGAATATATGTCGGCACGAGTTAATGCATTAAATGAAATTTCAAAGTTCCATTGCTATCCAGATTCTACATTGTATAAATCAGATTCTGTTTCGGAAAATAGGAAAGCAAATCTCGAGGAAGATATTTCAAGCGCAAGGAATACTCTCAACCAAAGCCTGAAAGAGGCAAAAGCAGTTAAAGAGAGCGATTATACAGAGGAAAGCTATGCGGCATTAAAGACTACTATTGACAACGCAGAGAAGTTTGATGAAAGCTACACAGGTGTACTCCCAATGCAATGGGCGGCAGAAGATTTAGAGACAGAAATAAAAGGCTTAGAGAAAAAGCCTGTAAACACACCTGTAAATACGCCATCAAACTCACAGCAGCAAACACCTAATAAGACCACACCACAGACGCCTACAACAGCAAGACCGACTAAGGCAACAAGAAGTGCTGCTCAGGTGAAGAAAGACAAGTCAGCGGCTAAGAAGGCAATGAAGCAGGCAAAGATAACAAAGCTTACGGCTAAGAGCAAGGCAAAGAAGAAGATAACTGTATCTTGGAAGAAGGTCAAGAATGCAAAGGGCTATCAGGTACAGGTATCGGCAAAGAAGAACTTTAAGAAAGTAATCTACAATAAGAGCCTTACAAAGAACAAGCTGACAATAAAGAGCTCAAAGATAAAGAGCAAAAAGACCTACTATGTAAAGGTAAGAGCATATGCTACATACAAAGACGCAAACAATGCCACAAAGAAGATATACAGCAAGTGGGTCAAGAAGATAAGGAAAGTAAAAGTAAAATAGCAACGGCGAGCCGCCGTAGGCTCTGCCGCCTTTGGAAAACTAGATAAAGGTTAAAGATAGTGCAACGGCGGATTTAACTATGATTAAAGTTATTATTTATTAGACAATTCAACCTGCCGTTAATCAAAGTTAAACATTAATCAAATTATCCAAAGGCAGAGTGGATGCAACGTCAACGTTGCCGGTGAGCCGTCGCAGGCTTTGCGTCTTTGGGAAGTTTTAAAAAAGTTAAGGCTTATCAAAGGCGGAGGTAAAAAAAGCTTTCCCTAAAATTCCTAATATAAATTGTAAACCGCTCGGGCTTGGGATACCCGGGCGGTTTGCGCTATATTTAGAACTTCGTAATATTATACACCTTAAGGACTTTACTTTTACGTTTTAATGTGTTAATATATGAATATAGCTTATTAATGTTGTAAAGCGTAAAACTGTGCTGAAAAGGTTTTAAATGCGTATTGTCATATGCAGAACGGAGGATTATAATGAAGGACGGCATCAGAGATAAAAATATGAACGACTTATTCAAAGCAATTCTGTGTCTGGAAACTGAGGATGAATGCTTTGCTTTTTTTGAGGATTTATGTACTATTCTTGAACTGAAATCCTTATCACAGCGTTTTCAGGTGGCAAAGATGCTGAACGAGCATTATGTATATAGTGATATTGTAAACGAAACAGGGGCGTCAACTGCCACAATAAGCCGTGTAAACCGTTCTATCAATTATGGCAGTGACGGATATAAGGTAGTATTTGAGAGATTGGAAAAGAAAAATGGCAACAAATAATTATACAGCATTTGCAAAATACTATGATGATCTAATGTCTGACGTTGATTATCAGGAGATAGCTCAGAAGATAAACAATATAGTAAACGAATATTTTCCTGAAGCTGATTTTCTTATAGACTTAGCCTGCGGAACAGGTTCTTTGAGCGAGGAGCTTGCAAAGCTTGGATTTAATGTTCTGGGAGTAGATGTTTCCCGGGAAATGCTTTCCATTGCACAGGACAAAAAAATCAACTCAGGATTGAGTATACAATATGTTTACGGAGATATGACAAGCTGGTCTATGGAAGAAAACAAAGCTGACGTGATAGTATGTACGCTTGACAGTCTAAATCATTTAAAAAGTTTTAATGAAATAAAAGAAACATTTTTGAATGTTTACAGCAGTCTTATTGACGGCGGATTGTTTATTTTTGATATGAATACTCCTTATAAACACGAGCATATTTTGTCTGACAATGCGTTTGTCTTTGAAGAGGACAATGTATATTGTGTTTGGCAGAATGAATACAGCAGTGAGGATAACAGGGTAGATATTTTTCTGGACTTTTTTGAAAAGTTTGATAATAATAATTATAAGAGGTTTCATGAAGAATTCTCGGAAATTTCATGTGAAAGCTATGCGGTAAAGGAATTTGCCAAAGGAATAGGTTTTGAATATTTAGAGAGCTTTGATGAATTTTCGGATAACAAGGCGAATGAAAAAAGCGAACGCATTTTATATGTTTTCAGAAAATGATTTTAGTTTAAAGGTAATAATTGAGGGATAAAATGAGTAGAATAGTTAGGTCGATAACTGCCGACGCATCGGTAGTATGTAGTGCAATCGACGGGAAAGGCATAGTTGCTGAAATTGAAAGGATTCATAAGACTTCTGCTGTAATCACAGCGGCATTGGGACGGCTTTCTATGGGAGCTTCTTTGCTTGGTTTCGGACTTAAAGGCAAAAGTGATACGCTTACAATAAGAATAAATGGTAAAGGGCCTGCGGGTAATCTCATAGCTGTATCTGACAGTTATGGAAATGTAAAGTCCTATGTTGCAAATCCGATTGTTGAAATACCTTTAAACAGCAAGGGAAAGCTTGATGTTGCAGGGGCAGTCGGCAGAGACGGTTTTATAAGCGTTGTAAAGGATTTAGGTTTGAAAGAGCCATACTCAGGTCAAGTGCCGATAGTTTCGGGCGAGATAGCGGAGGACATAACAAACTATCTTGCGGTTAGCGAACAGACACCGAGCGTATGTGCTTTAGGGGTACTGGTAGATACAGATTTATCTGTCAAATGTGCCGGAGGATTTCTTATTCAGATATTGCCTTTTGCTTCTGATGAGACAATTGACATCATTGAAAAAAATATAAAGGATATGAGTTCGGTTACTAAAATGCTGAGCGACGGAAAAACAGCTGAAGAAATTTCATTGATGGCACTTGAAGGGTTAAATCCAAATGTTTTGGATGATTTTGAGGTTTTATACAAGTGTGATTGCAGCAGACAAAGGGTAGAAAGGGCATTGATAAGCTTGGGAAAAACAGAATTAGAAAGTATGTCAAATGACGATAATACTGAGGTTTGCTGTCATTTTTGCAATAAGAAATATAACTTTTCTTCAGAGCAGATAAAAAATCTTTTAAAAAGTCTTGACAAATAATATCTGATGATGTATAATATACAAGTCGCTGATTAAGAGTGGCATTTGGGAGCATAGCTCAGCTGGGAGAGCATCTGCCTTACAAGCAGAGGGTCACAGGTTCGAGCCCTGTTGTTCCCACCAACAACATTATGTTGTTTAGCTTAGCCTTTAGCATATTATCTAAAGGCAAGTTTTGGCCTGGTAGTTCAGTTGGTTAGAACGCTAGCCTGTCACGCTAGAGGTCGTGGGTTCGACTCCCATCCAGGTCGCCATTTTGCCTCTGTAGCTCAGTCGGTAGAGCAGAGGACTGAAAATCCTCGTGTCGATGGTTCGATTCCGTCCGGAGGCAC
>CANPWL010000035.1 GCA_947584375.1 uncultured Clostridia bacterium
GATGGCTTAAATCCGCCAACTGTTCCGTAAGTAATATCTTCACAACTTAATGTTATTACCGGCTTTGGTAGACTGCTGGCTAGGTCAGGGTCAACTATTATTTTTTCGGATGGAACAGGATAAGAACCATTCTTAGTAGCATTTACAATTGCATCTCGAACAGAATCACTTGCTACGTGGATTTCAGAATTATCAATATCAATAAAAGTTCGAAATGCCGAAGCATCAAACGAAGAAGAAAGAGCTGTAGCATAAATATCAACTCTTTTTAATGTATCTTGACAATTATAAAAAACTTGACCTAAATTTAAATCACTTCCAGCATATTTAAAAATAACAGTATTCAACTTAGAAAAATATCTAAAAGGTCTTATAGCAGTTAAACGAGATGAATGACTATTAAATACAATTTTAGTAATTAAATCGTCAGTTAGTGAAGAAGTTTTAAATCCTGAATTTGACAATACAACATCATGCTTTCCATTAATACCGTCGTCATATTCTTCAGGCATAATTATTTCTGTAGTATTCAATTCATTTAAAACCATTTTATAAGTGCCAGTATTAAATGTTGCATCATAAACATCAGTTGCACTATTGTAGGTATAGGTAAAACAATCAGACATTGTATAATCGGCAGAATAAACCACAACACTATTAAACAAAAAGACAACAACATAAATAAATGATAAAGATAATAATGATAATTTTTTGATTTTTGGCATTGCTTATCCTCCAGATATTATTTTGTTTATTATTAAATCCTCCTTCCGATATAATCATAAAAATTAAAATATGATTATATTTAATTAAACAAACCAAATTTGCAAATTTTAATTTTACAATAATAATTATTACTGTATTTAAATTATAACTTACAGTATTAACAGTTTCAAGACAAAAATATTCACAATAAATTACAATAAACAAATTAATTATCAATAAAAGACTAAAATACAAATAAAAAACATTTCAGTTAAATATAGAAAATATTCTGAAAGAATGAGTAATTTAATAATAAAACCAAATTATTCAGACTTGCAATGCAAGTCTGAATAATTCTTTTAACTGCTTAATGGCATACTATATAACATTATTTGTTATGGTAATGTTGGCTCATTTATTCCACTATAACCAGCTTTAATAAATTTAACTAATGTACTACCATTAGTAGTAATTACATTATTTGTTCTGTCAAATAACGCTGTACCTAAATAACCTGTTTCGCCATTATCCCAGTATGCAGTTACTATTCCATATGAAGCTGCATAGTAGTTTAACCAGTAACAATAATTAGCTCTTTGAGCAATATTATTTTTATCTGCAGGACCATATTCACCTATCATTACAGGCATATCCATTTCTTTAGCAAATTCGCTTATGTTAATAAATTGATCCTCCATATATACCTTTCCACCATATGTGGCATCTTCATCCCATTCAGTTACACCATTGTTGCCGCCTTCATAGCCACCTAATGTAAAATTACTTGGATCATAATAGTTAACACAAAGCATTAATCTATTATCAGTTTCATCCGTAGGCTTTTTAAATCCAGCAATAGTATAATCAATGTTATTTAGATAACCAACAACTGATAATACACGTTCTGCATTATTATTTCCGCCTGCATTGCGTACAGCATTAACAAATGCTTGATCAAGAGCATTTATGTTGTCGTATTCCGTTTGTGTTGGAGGTACAGCATAATTACCAGCAGAATTCATAAGCTCGTTAGCTGCCTGGAATACTAATCTCTGATCATATCCCGTAAATGTAGTAGCAATATCTGACCATATAGCTGCGTACTTATTAACTATCTGATTAAACTCTTGACCTGTTTTGTCAATATTCAGCCAGTATCCTGGAACAGTCGACATTCCATCACTGTGTAAACTTACTATAGCGTACATACCCATATCATAAGCATAGTCAACAACCTGCTGAATTCTAGCCATATAATCATCATTGATAGTATTATCATCCTCGATCATATTCATAAATGAAATAGGTATTTTGATTGTGTTAAATCCTGCTGCCTTTACAGCTTGAATAAGCTTCTTGGTTGTCTTTGCATTACTGGTACCCTTTTCATTAACATTTCCGTTTTTGTCAACTACATCGAGTGCATTACCTAGGTTCCAAGCAAGACCCATGTTTTCAGCAACCTCATTAGCTGTGAGTCCCGTTACTGAAATTGTATCATCATTTCCAGCTGTATTATCATACACATAAATCTTTTCAACTGTACATGCATCATATGCTGCTATGAATGATGTGGTTATATTAGGAATTTCAGTTGTAAACGTATATGTATCTGCATTTACATTTACATAGTTAGGATCAATTGCCTCATAAACCGGGTATCCATTCTCATCTACACCTGTAGGAACCATAATTTCAGCCTGAACATATTCTTGTGCTGCTGCATAAGTTACAGTAACATCAATAGTCGGGTTTGTCCATTTTGTGAAATCAACATCATTAACTTGAATGTTCCACTCATTTGCAATAACTGTTGCTGCATCTTCAGGGGTAACAGTCATTTCACTTGCAGTACCCTTGTTCCACTTACCTTCAATTGTAAACGCAGGCTGAACATAAGTAGTACTTGGAATTACTTTTAATGAAACAATTGATACAACTGATGTACCAAGTTGTCCGCCTGTTTGAAGGTTAATTCCATAAAGTGTAGAACCTTCAGGCAGCTTACTTGCAATTTTTGAAATAGGTACTTCTACTGTGTAAACTTCGCCTTCTACAGGTTTTTCATCCGGATTAGTTGTAATATCAACTCCAGCAGGTCCTACTATTGTTTTCTGCCAGCCGCCCCAACCTGTATCGAATGCGAGAAATTCAAAAGTATCATTGTATCCATAATATGGATCAATAGTTCCATCTTCACCTGCCACAGGCTGTGAAGGTGTTCCAACGGAATCATACTTAAATTGAATTTCTAATGAATTCTTAGTGGAAAAAACTCCACTCATATAAGTGTCAATGTAAGTTGCATCTCCCTCATAAGGACCACCATTTGTAATGAGTGTTGTGTCAGCACTAGCCCCCAGCGAGCTTCCACTTACAAGACTTGTTACTGCTAATGCAGTTGCTGCTACGCAAGAAATAAACTTCTTAAACTTACGCATTTTTAAAAACCTCCTTGATTAAATTTTTTTCGTTTGAAGATATTAAATGCTCTAGATACATAAAATACCATCAAACGCAATTGATTAAACAAAAATTGTTAGGTTAACCTATTTATACAATTTCTTTGTTTAGTGTCATAATATTACAATATTAGCATAATGTCAACAGTTTTGTCCTGAAATTTCAATTTGTGACCCGAAATGCCAAATTAAATGTTAAAATTTTTATTAAATTATATGGATACTCTATCTCTCAAAAGCCTTATATACTTTTCTTCAAATTCGCTTGTCCGCCCTTTAGATAACGGAATCTCATCATCATTAATCATTAATATTTTATCATTCCTTTTATAAGACTTTATATTAGATAAATTTATTATATGACTTCTGTGAGGCATGAAAAATTCTAAATTATTCAGTTCACAATATATTTCACTGATTACTCCCTTGCATACATACTCATTGTCCTTTGTTATAACTATTACCTGCCGTTTTTTTACACCGCATGATATGTATATTACCTCGTCAGACGGTATCAGTAATTCAACGTTGTTAAGCTTCTTTAGTTTAAGAACATCGCTTTTCTGATTGTTCATCATTTTAAAATAATCCGTTATAACATGCTGTATGTCAATAATCCTAAATGGTTTCTGTATAAATTCAAATGCGTGTACTCTGTATGCCTTTTTCCAATAGCTTTGATGATCAGTTACAAATACTATTTGTACTCGATGGTCTATTAACCTTGTCTTTCTTGCTATGTCAATTCCGTTTATTCCAGGCAGTTCTACATCAAGAAACATTAGATTAAATCTGATATGTGAGTTGTACATCTCTTTTCCGTCAGTGTATGTAAATATCTGCACATCTTCATCCAATTTTTCAGATACAATTGATACAATTTCGGAAATCATAGTTACCGTTTTTTCATCACCATCACAAATAGCAATTCTATACATATTATCACCTACCACATTAACTATACCAAATTTATACAAGAAAAACAATACATTTTTATCTAAATTTTGATATTATTTGCAAAATTTTTATGTATTTTTAACATGTTTTATTTAATAAACAATTTTTATAATTTCATATACATATAAAAACCACCTGAACTTTATTGTTCAGGTGGTTCAGGCTGTGTATAAAGTCTATTTGCCCATTTCAAAACAGTCCACCGGACTGTTTTTTAGCTAAAACTGCTTCGCAGTTTTAGGTTACACCCCTTTGCGGAGCGTACTCCGTAAAAGATTTTCGCCGACTGCGGTCGGCAACAGGACTCCGACCTTGACTCGCAAGCCTTTTGAAAAAGGCTTGACCGAAAACTTTTAGTTTATAGACATTTTATTCTTATAAAAATTTATCTCTCACTGTATTTATAGGTTTTTAATAAACAGCGCAAACCGCCCGGGTATCCCAAGCCCGAGCGGTTTACAATTTATATTAGGAATTTTAGGGAAAGCTTTTTTAC
>CANPWL010000036.1 GCA_947584375.1 uncultured Clostridia bacterium
GATTTAACTCATATATCATATCGTATTTTAAACAATATGTCAGATGCAGAGGAATGTGTTAATGAAACATATTTACGCACATGGAATTCAATTCCCAAAGCACGACCTAATTCATTACTTGCGTATACTGGAAAAATCATAAGAAATTTATCTATTGATCAATTAAAGAAAAAAACGAGTAAAAAAAGAGAATACGATAATTTTTCGTTACTTTTGTCAGAACTTGAAGACTGTATTATTTCAGATGATAATGTAGAAACAGAAGTAGAGTATAAAGAACTGTCTCATGCAATATCTGTATTTCTTAAAGAACAAAATAGAGAATATAGATATTATTTTATTGAGCGATATTGGTATGCTAAATCTGTAAAAGAGATAGCTGAAAAATATCATGCAACAGAAAAAAAGGTTGAATCAGTATTGTATCGTTGCAGAAAAAAATTGAGATTGTTTTTAGCGGAAAGGGGATATTCTTTATGACAAGTTATCAATTATTTGAAGCAATAGGTGATATTGAAGATGAGCTTATAGAAGAAGTATGTAATTCATCATATAAAAATAAAAAACAAAATAAAATTTATACTGTTTTAGTGTTAGCTGCATGTGCAATGTTAGTTATTTGTATTTTTTCTAATCAAGAGAAAATACGTCAAAATAATAAAGGTAATCAAGTGCATGAAATAGTATATTACACAACAACAGAAACTCTGCAAAGAAAAGAAAGAGAAAAAGGTTCAGTTGATAATGTGATAATAAACAAGATCGAATCATTGTATTCAAATGAGAAATTTGGTGGGGAACTCAAAGAAGCGTCCGAAATACAATGGCAAAAAAAATATGGCACAGAGGACTTCTTGATGACACGCAAGAAAAAGTATAAATTTAGTTTTTCAGATGCTAATAAAATTTTATATGGAGTTGTGGAACTTGAATTGTCAAATAATAAAGTGGTAGAGATTATAGCTGATGATGAAGAAATGCTAGACAGTTCATTCAAAGGATTGAAGAAGACTTTAATAGGTAACAGCGAAGTTGCTATATGTAAAATAAACAATGGCAATTTTTGTGCAATTGTAGAGGGTAGCAATGCCGTCTATACTATTGAGGGAGACGATAAAATTTCTGAAAATCAATTTGTTTTACTATTAAAGAAAATTTTTGAAATATCCGATTAATTATATTGGTGTGTCTGAAAAACATTTGTATTATTAATGCAATGATATTAAAGGAATTGAAAAAATTGGGAGAATAAATTTTGAAACCAAAAAAGCTGAGGATTTAAAAATTCCAATACAAAACAAAAATCTTATAACTATCATCAACGGTTGGATATATTATAGTAATACCAAAGGAATGAACTGGAGAATTTCAAAAGATAATTTTAATTTGAAAAAGCAGTTGAAATATAAAAAGGCTATAAGCAAACAAATGTTTACAGCCGTTTTCTGTATAAAAAACCCCCGGTTGTACCGAGGGTTCGGAAGAGCTTAAGCGGTGTATTGAAAATAAAACTCCTTTTGATTAAAATAAAAGTACGGTATGACACACTGTACAAAAATAAATCAAAAGGAGTTTTGTTAAATGAATAACAATAACAGTTTAGCACATACAAGCTGAAATTGCAAATATTATATAGTCTTTGCACCAAAGTATATAAGAAAGATATTTTACAATGAGTATAAAGTTGAAATAGAAAATATTAAGGGAATTTTGACAAAAAAATTGCAAAAAGCGTTTTTTAGAAAACCTTTTTACAATGTTTAAATGTTGGTGCAGCCGATGAGACTTGAACTCACACGATGTTACCACCACTAGCCCCTCAAGCTAGCGCGTCTGCCGATTCCGCCACAGCTGCAAATTACTTAAATATTATACACTATTCAAAAAAAGATGTCAAGACTTAATTATTAAAAATTTAAAACAAAAATAATTATTGCAAAATATATATTACTTATCCAAATTGACATCCAATAAAGTGCGTGATAAAATACTATAAAAATTATTATTTAGGAGGCATGTATGAAATATACTAATCCAGTTGTTAAGGGCTTTTATCCCGACCCCAGCGTTTGCTTTGAAAATGGTAAATTCTATATGGTTTGCAGCTCGTTTCAGTATTTTCCGGGAGTACCGTTATTTGAAAGCGAAGATCTTGTAAACTGGACGCAGATAGGACATGTTCTTACCCGGAAAAGTCAGATCATGCTTGAGAAAATAAACAGCTCGGGCGGTGTTTTTGCTCCTACTATAAGATGCAACAACGGCAGATTTTATATGGTAACGACTAACGATACTACGCATCAGAATTTTTATGTTTACACAGATGATATTTATAGCGAGTGGTCTGAACCGATTTATGTGGATCAAGGCGGTATAGATCCATCATTGTATTTTGAAAACGGTAAAGTGTATTTTATAAGTAATGGAACTGACGATTACGGCAATGGCGGGGTTGTGCAGTGCGAAATCAATATTGAAACCGGAGAGAAGCTCTCTCATAGTAAATCTATATGGCAGGGTTCGGGCGGACGCTTTCTTGAAAGTCCGCATATGTATAAAATCAACGGAAAATATTATCTTATGGCTGCTGAGGGCGGAACAGAGTACGGTCATATGATTACATATGCCAGATCGGACGACATTTGGGGTGAGTTTGAAAGCTATCTGCATAATCCTGTTCTTACTAACCGTAATAAAGCACCTTTTATAATTCAGGGTATCGGTCACGGCGACTTGATAAATGATAAGTACGGAAACTGGTATATTATTAGTTTGGGATTTAGACAAATGGATCTTTGGAGACCGTATCATCAGTTGGGAAGAGAGGTTTTTCTCACTCCGGTTAAATTTGATGAAAACGGTTGGTTCACGGCTGGTAACAACGGCACAACAGACGAAAGCTATGAAATTCAGGGCGACTTTATCCAGAAGGAAAAGAAGCATTATACGTTTGAGAACACAAAATGGAATATTGATTGGTGTTATCTCCGCCATCCTCATATGGAAAACTATGAGCTTATTGATAACAGGCTTGCTCTTAAAGGAACAAGCGTTACCCTTGATGATGTTGATTCGCCTACATTTATTGGTATAAGACAAAAGGATTTTAATCTGCTTCTTTCCTGCGACGTAAATGTTCATGACGGTGAGGGAGGAATAACCTTCTATATGACAGAGAATGAGCATTATGACATTGCCGTTTGCAAGACTGAAAACGGTTATGAGTTAATTCTAAAGCTTAATATCGGCGGAATAAAGCATATTCAGAACAGAATAAGATTAAAAGACGGTAATTCAAAGTTGATTGTTAAAGCAGACAATTATGGTTATAACTTCTATGCTGTCAATGAGGGTGAAGAGGTTAAACTTGGTTGGGGAGACTCAAAATATCTTTCCAGCGAGGTAGCAGAAGGCTTTACCGGCGTTATTATGGCTCTCTATTCAGTAAACGGCAAGGCTGAATTTGAAAACTTTGACTGCTTGTATGAATAATTTCATTTTTTTATTTTCTCTTTTCGTATGGTGCGGATATAAATTTCAACTGTCGGGCAAACTAAACTTGATAGATTTAATTTTTACTTTAACGCTTATAATAAGAAGGGAGGAAAGCCCCTTAACGGGGCAGTTATATTATGGCAAAGCAAGGTATGAAGCGTCCAGACAGAACACACACTCGTCCGCTAAATGAACAGGCGGCTGTTCCTGAAATTCAGGGAAAGGCTAAAAGCAGTAAAGAAAAAGCGCGTCCGATTATAGCAGGTACTAATCCTCCTGCACAAAAGGTATATCATTCCACTCCTCATAAGCACAGCGGTGACAAGCCGATTTCCGATGTCTATCCTGTGATTGACACCGATCTGGCAAGGGACAATCTTGAAAATGATATTCCTAATGCGGATTTGCAGGATTTATAGCAGCTGTGGTACTGAACGCAGTTGCTATTGGAAGGTATCTAATGTTATGATTTAATAAATGACAGATTATTAATAGTTTAAAATGTTTATATTTAAAAACCTTGACACCTCTGTCGAAATATGTTATTATAACAATACAATATCAAAGGACGTGACAATAGTGTGCAGAATTACTAATTCCATTATATGTAAATGGGGGGGGG
>CANPWL010000037.1 GCA_947584375.1 uncultured Clostridia bacterium
GAATATGTGTTGCTATCCGAAAGTGTAACGCCGCCAATGACAGTTTCATTTGACAAATTATTACCATACTTATCGTCGACAGTAATAGTTTTAACGCCGTCGTTTTCATCCACTGTGGTAATGCTTCCGTCAGAACCTATTGAAGTTGTAGGCTCGGTGACATTTTCTTCTGTCTCTGTATCTGTCTCTGTATCTGTATCTGAGCTTGAATCTGAGCTGTCTTCAACTATCTTTTCGCCCTTGTACATAGTGATTCCGTCAAAGTAAGCTTCATTTATTTGAGAATAATAATTCACGACTACTTTCACAGATGTAAAATGACCCTTTGCCTGTATATTTTTCATTGCATACTGCCAATCGGTGCAATACGGGTTGAAGTTAATTGTTTCAGTATCAGAAAGATTTCCGTTATTAAGAAATACTAATATTATACAAAACTGATTTTGCGGTGAAGGATTTCCTTTTGCCCATCCGCCTATGTCAAAGGTATCGCCTTTTTCACCTGTAATGCTTATTTCCTGTGTTATTGAACAGCCTTTACCCGGTGTACCGCTTAATTTAACCGACTTATCATTTCCCGGGTGACCGATGCTATACAAGGATAGATTTGTTCCACTGTCAACAGACCAACTATCCAATCCTTTTTGAAATTCTCCGTTTTGAATAAGATTTGTTTCACTTTTCTTATGTTCATACGTGTTTACAAGACTGTTTACGCCATGAATTTTCGAATCCTTAGCGTATTCATTAACAGTTACATCCCCTTCTGAATTATATGTAGATATCAAATCTCCTTCACTGCTAAACACTAAAGTTTCGGTATCTCCGGTGTTATTATTTATATATTTTGTTTCGTACGGAGTATATTCCACACTTATATCTGCGCCCTTTGTTCCGCTGTTTCCGTACTCCTTTATAGAAGATATTCTCTGCATCACACTTGTTGAGTAATTTGTATATTCAAATGAAACTCTGTATCCATCTGAATTATATGCAGAAACCAAGTTATGATTATTCCAATTATAGCTTACAGATTTTCCGTCAGAATAAGTTACTTTTATAAGATTTGAATTGCTGTCATACTGATATGAGACATTTTTCAAAACTAAAGATGTTTTCCCATAGTACGAAATATCAGTCAACATACCGTTAGTATAATTAAAATCGTACTTTCTACCTACGCCGTCTGTAATATAATCGATTTCGTAGAACTCATAATAATCTCCGTTATAGACAATATTGATTGAGCTTTCCGCATTATTTGACGACTTTATTTTTATTAATCTTCCATACTTATCAAAGCAATACTTATTATCATTTGCATCGGTAATGACTACATTTTCATATTCTGTTTGATATGTACCGTTTACATCAATAGAGTACCCTCTGTCACTTCTGTCTACATAATCTCCTGTTTCTTCATCATAATCAAAATAAACCGTACTTCCATCTTCGCATACATACTCATAGTAATAATTTTGATTATACTGATTTCTATAAGTTATTGTCTGAGAATAGTTTGTTTTAAATCCATATCCAAAAAGACGATTACCATTAAAAGGAATTGCAAAATCTTTATTTTGAAGATTATATATCATAGATATATTTACAGGCATAACATTTCCATCAATGCCCATTTCTTCTCTCGACAGTACCAGATTACCTGAAAAATCATTAATAGTAGCTGTTCCGGCTCTGCCTATGTCTAAAGTTCTGCTGTTTTCTAACTGAGCCTGTGATATTGTATTATACTCTATTGATAAATACGGTTTATCTTCAATCGAATCTGCATCAGCTGAATAGAACTCAGACTGATTATTTAAAGCATATGGAGACGACAGTTTTATCCCGTAATTTGCTGTTCCGTTATACCAGTCATATACTGTGTTTGTTATATCCCAGTATACCCATTTTTCAGAACTTGAAGAAACATCACATACATCGAGTATTTTGCTGTCTATTGTCGGTGGATTTTCTTTAACATTACTTTCCTGCCAATCAGATGTTATTCTATATGCATTGATTTTATTATCCTTATTTGAAGCTGTTTTTAAGTTAAGCTTAGCGTTTGATATCCTCCATGATTCTTCAATATTTAAAAGTCGTGTGAATTTTATATATGCGTCAATTTTAACTTTTCCGCTTGCACCTGCTCCTGCATACAGATGAGCATTATTTGATAACTCAAGTGGTGCACTGCTTATTACTGAGGTATCAATTATATTTACACCTGTTGTTTGCTTTCCGATTTTTATTGTAGGATCAATAACAACAGGATATTTTCTCTCAGAGTCTGATAACCATTTCTGGTCAGGAGTATATGTAAGAATATATTCTAAACCGTCTTTCTTTAGATCCGTTTTTATACTATCTGAAAACTCATAGCTCTCATCATACATATATGGTGCAGGAATAGTAAATACTTCTTTTTTGTCTTTATCAAGCAGTTTAATTGAATTATCTTTATTCAGCTTTGGTGTTAATCCGCCGGCGTTGATTCTGAATGCATACCCTTGCTTCTTTTCAGGTGCTTTTGAAAGAACAATATTCTCCTTAAGCTTACTTCCGCTGAATATATATTCTATATTTGTATCATCATCCTTGCTATATTCTACCCTTCCGTCAAGTACTGCATCTGATACATAATCTTCTAAATCATATTTTTTAAGATCTTTAACCTTTTCACTTTTTATTCTTTTCGTATCATTTACTTTTTTTGTTGCAGAAAATTTCATATCAATCGGTGTAACTGATACTTTATACCCATCTGTCTCAACTTCTACATTACTTTGCTCATCAATATTCTTTGGCAATGATACTTTCATATCAGAGCCTGTTTCGCTACTTTCATATGTTTCTGTTTCATCATCATATGATAGACGGTTATCATAACTCTTCCATTCCTTATTTCCCTCATCATAAAAATGTACAGGTGCTGCCGTCATAACTGCCACACGGCTCCCGTCGGACTGTTCATACGTTTTACTGTATTCTGTTCTCAAATTCTCAATCTCACCTGTTATATATTTAGGACTCTCCACTGATGTCAGTTCATCAGACTCAGCAGTATACCTTGCCTGACCTGACAAAGAATTTTCCTTTGTGGCTTCAGCAAATGCTCTTGGAAATGTTCCTGTTAAAAACATTGATATTACTATCAGCAAACTGATGATTCTTGATTTCTTTTTCATTAAACTTCACTCCAAATACCTATTATTTTAAAATTTTTTACATTTTACCATAAAGAACAACTTTTGTCAATCATTGAAATCTATTACATAAAAAAGTTAATTTATTGTTCATAAAAATGTCCACGCACTTACAAATGCGCAGACCGGATGCAACGTCACCGTTTTGGGGAGCCGCCGTAGGCTTTGCCGCCTTTGGAAAATAAGATAAAGGTCAAAGCTTGTTCAACGGCGGGTTGTGCTTTGATAAAGTACAATGATGATAAAAAATTCACGCTCCACAAAATGTGAAACGCGAACAGGCTCCGGCGACAATGTTACCTTTTAATATTAATCCGACATTACATAAAAATAACCGCCTTTGGCAAACTAGTCAAAGGTGGCAATGCGTGCAGGTATCACATCTGCTGTAAATACTTTTCCCAAAATATGCACCACTAACGCGAGATAGTCAAGACCACCAGTAAACTGGTGGCTTGCACAGCCCCTATAAGGGGCTATTACAGGCTTAACCCCTAAAAGGGGCATTGAAAGTTTAACAACGCATTACCATTTCAGGCAGCCGCTCACGTGCGGCTGTTTATTTTTTGCCTACTTATTCTTACTACCCGTAAACGGGTCTGTATATTCTTTTAGACTCATCTGGTCTTTTGCATAATCTTCTTCCAATTGATTTCTTATGTATTCAGCTATCGCTTTTTTGTTCTGTCCTACTTGTATCTACATAATATCCTCTACACCAGAAATTTCTTGAGCCATATTTGTATTTTAGATTTGCATGTCTGTCAAATATCATCAAACTACTTTTTCCCTTGAGATATCCCATAAATTGTGCTACACTTATGTATGGTGGTATACTCACTAGCATATGTATATGGTCTGGACATGC
>CANPWL010000038.1 GCA_947584375.1 uncultured Clostridia bacterium
TAGCGCGCTTGACTGGGGGTCAAGAGGTCGCAAGTTCAAGTCTTGTTACTCCGACCAGCAACGGTGACGTTGCATCCGGTCTGTGCATTTGTAAGTGCGTGGATTTTTTTGTTTATATCTCGCGTTAGTGGTACATATTTTGAGCAAAGTATTTCCAGCAGGGGTGACCCCTGCACGCATTGCCGCCTTTGGTAAATTAACTGAAGGCGGTAATTTTGTACAACGGCAGGTTAGTACTGAGCTATAAAGATAATTTCTTGTCTCTAGCATCTAATTTCTGACCTCTGAAAAGTGACGTTGCATCCGGTCTGTGCATTATAATGACATCTGTCAGTTTTAAAAATAATAATGGTAAAGACATAAAATAAACAGATGCACATCATAATTTTTTTATGTACACCTGTTTCAATAAATTATTATATTTCACTTCTGTTTTCAAGTGCCTTAAAAAGAGTAACCTCATCGGCATATTCTAAAATACCGCCGATTGGAAGTCCAAATGCAAGACGTGTAACTTTTATTCCTAACGGTTTTAAAAGCTTGGAAATATACATCGCAGTTGCTTCTCCTTCAACGGTGGGATTGGTTGCCATTATTACCTCGGAAATCTCATTTTGATTTACTCTCTCTAAAAGCTCTTTTATTTTAATGTCATCGGGGCTGACATTATTAATAGGGGAGATAAGACCGTGAAGAACATGATATACGCCTTTATATTCTCTTGTACGTTCAAAGGCTGTAATATCCTTAGGTGTTTCAACAACGCAGATGGTTTTACTATCACGCTCAGGATCATCACAAATAGGACAAATATCTTTATCGGTAAGGTTCTGACAAACTTTACACATATGAACTGTACTGTGAGCACGAATTATTGCTTCAGAAAACTCCTGTGCTTCTTCCTTACTCATAGACATAATGAAATATGCAAGTCTTTGTGCAGTTTTCATACCTATTCCCGGAAGTTTTGCAAATTGTTCAGCAAGTTCTATCAACGGGAGTGCATTAGTCTCTGCCATTAGAATAACCCCGGAAGAGATACTCCGCCTGTTATCTTGGACATTTCCTCTTCGCTTTCCTTTTCAATATTATTTATTGCCTCGTTAAAAGCACTTGTAATTAAATCCTCAAGCATTTCTACGTCGTCAGGATCAACAACTTCAGGCTTGATTTTTAGCGACTGAACGGTTTTGTTTCCCAATATCTCAATTTCAACAGCTCCGCCGCCGACAGAAGCCTTAAAAGTCTTTTCATCAATCTCAGTCTGTACTCTTTGAATGTCCTCCTGCATTTTCTGTGCCTGTTTTAGCATTTGATTCATGTTTTGCGGTCCGCCGCCCATACCGGCAGGTAATCTTGCTTTCATAATATTCCTCCATAAATAATTATTTTATTTCCAAATCTATATTTAATTCCTTTGCCTTGTCGATAATTTTATCAACAGGACTCAAAGTCTGATTATTCCCGTCATTCTCATTAAGCTTTTTTTCAGGATCTTCACTTGTATCCATAGCTTTTACGGAAACCGTAAACTTTCTTCCGAAAAAGTCGGTTATAATTCTGTTCACATCAGAAATCTGAAGCTTAAACATTTTTAAATCAAAAGCGTCCTTGACAATAATCAATATCATATTTTCATATATAAATGCTTTAGACGCCGACAAAAAGCCTACTGCGGATGGACATTCATTTCTGAATCTGTCGACAATTTCGTCCCAACAGTCGAGAGGAGTGAAATCCTTTGTAGTAACCTTCTTCTTCAAGGAGTTTGAGGTATGTTCATTTGAATTTGATTGATTATTTTTATTATCAGAATTCTTAACAGAAGATGTTTCTTCGTTTTTTTCAGTGATCTTTTGAGGTGATTTAACTGATGAAATTTCTGATTTATCGTCAACATTTTTAGAAATAGGATTAGAATTATCAGAAGTATAAGCATTGAAATGACTCTTAGCAATATTGCTATTTTTAGCACAAAGCTTAACCATACACATTTCAAATTCAATTCTTTTGGAAGTCGCTTTAGTCAGATTTTCATTACATTCACTTAGAATTTCAATTTTATCAAGAATATTTATCATATCAGTTTGTTCGGCAATCGCCTCAAGTCTTTTATATTCATCTGGAAGGCACATCACCATATCGTTTCCCGGAACAGCTTTTATGAGCATTAGATTTCTCATCTGTTCTAAAAGTTCATTACACAGTCTTGTCATATCCTTTGCCATATCGTAAAGAGATGAAACAGTTTTCATGATTCCGGTTATATCAGAAGAAAAAATGCCGTCCAATATATTAAATAAATAATCCCTTCCTGCAATTCCTGCCGCATCTGAAACTGTTTTTAAATCCACAATGTCAGAATATGCTATGCATTGGTCTAGTAAGGACAGTGCGTCTCTCATTCCGCCGTCGGAAATTTTAGCTATAAGGGTTGCCGCATCATTGTCCAGCTTTATGCCTTCTTGGTAAGCAATAAATTCAAGCCTTGAGACGATATCTTCAGTACGGATTCGCCTGAAATCAAATCTCTGACAGCGTGAAATTATCGTTGCAGGCACTTTATGAACTTCTGTTGTAGCAAGAATAAATATAACGTGTTGAGGCGGCTCTTCCATAATTTTAAGTAATGCATTGAAAGCATTGATCGAAAGCATATGAACTTCATCTATTATATAAACTTTATATCTACATTGCTCAGGAAGATACTCAGCGGATTCCTTTAATGCCCTGATATCATCAACTCCTGTGTTTGACGCAGCGTCAATTTCAATTATATCAGTAAGCGACTCATTGTCAGCACATCGGCATATTTCACATTTAAGACAAGGATTTCCGCCGCTTGAATTTGCACAGTTTACAGCTTTCGCAAAAATCCTGGCACAGGTTGTTTTACCCGTTCCGCGTGAGCCTGTGAATAAATATGCATGTGCAATTTTATTACTTTGAATCTGATTTTTCAGGGTTGTGGTAATATGGGGCTGAGAAACAACGTCATCAAAGGTTAGGGGACGCCATTTTCTATAAAGTGCATGATACATAGAATTACCTCCCTGAATTTATAATTAAAAAATCAATCCGACATATAGGCGTGTAGGCGAAACTGCGTCACACAAAACAAACTGCTTAATGCTGCTCGGTTCCCCGCCTGACATGGTTCACAGCGTTTCATTGCACAGGACCTGCACACCTATATCTCGGATTGAATGAACCTCAATATTTTATAGTATATCACAGTTAATATCTTTTTTCAAGAGTTTGATTACATTTTAATCTTTTATATATCTGCTATTGACACCTCTGTCGAAATATGTTATTATAACAATACAATATCAAAGGACGTGACAATAGTGTGCAGAATTGCTAATTCCATTATATGTAAATGGGGGGGGG